>CAURNF010000006.1:0-61671 GCA_963526625.1 uncultured Saccharimonas sp. (SeqCode) | reverse complement strand
CTTATCTTTGTCCTTGCCTTGGTCTTCACCTGGGTTTGGAGTTGGCGTTGGAGTTTCTTTCTTCTTGTATTTTAGGTACATCTCAACGTACCCGTCTGATGCACCATAGAAATACGTGTTAGCTATCTCATGCGTCATGAGATAGCCCGGCATCCAATCAGGATGGGTGACTATTTCATATCCATCAATATCTTTATAAATATTGATGCTTTCACCAGGGTTTATAACCCCAGTTTTAGGCGGTGCAATTTCTTGCCCCCCTCCAATATGATACCTAATACGGTATTTCAATGGCTGTAGTGTTCCCATCTCTTCTGCTTTTACAATAGTAGCACCAAAAATAGGTGTATCAGTTAAAGCTGGAACAGTAACACCGAGAATAGCGACAGAGAGTAACGAAATACCAAGTTTGGTCCATTTATTAGTTTTCTTCATATTTTTTTTCCTCCTTAGGAATTTTTATTTTTGCCTTTTAGACATTATGCAACAAAAAGGCTTCCATCAAGACCACAAAAAGGAAAAATATGAGTAACCAAAACTCATTCTTCAACTTTTAATGTTCTTGATAGAAGCCTTACTATTTAGTTTTAAGCTATCTATCAACTAAGCAATAGTCTATCATATTTCTTTATATTTGTCAATAGTTTTTAATAATTTTATAAAAATCACAATCTATCTCTTTTATTGAAAGCTATTTCGAAAAGTGATAAAATATAAAAATGGAACTAAAAGATTACACTTATAAATTACCTGAAAATAAAATCGCAGCACATCCGCCAAAAGTTCGTGGCAGTTCGAGATTACTAGCTTTAGATCGAAAAAGTGGTAAAATTACCGATAGCTTTTATAAAAATATTGTGGATTTCTTTGAGAGTGGCGATTTGCTCATCTTGAATGATACGAAAGTTATTAAAGCACGGCTTTTCGCCACAAAAGAGAGTGGAGCTGAGCGCGAATTAGTGGTTTTAGAGCGACACAGTTTTGATAGCGATTGGCACAAACATAAAGTTATGTATCGTGGAAAAATCAAATCTGGTGACAAGCTTTTTGTAAAAGATTCTTCATTAAAAGATCTCGCCCAAAATAATTTCGAAAAAGCAGAAATTAAAGTTGAAGAAATTCTTGGCGATGGACTCGCGATTGTGAGCTCAAAAATTGATCTTCGTGATCTTTGCGAAAACTTTGGTACAGTTCCTCTTCCGCCATATATGAGAAGAAACGCTACACCACTTGATATCGAGCGCTATCAAACTGTTTTTGCGGAAGAAAAAGGATCGGTTGCAGCACCAACCGCCAGCCTAAATATGACTGATGAAATTTTGAACTCATTAAGAGAAAAAGGCGTAGAAATTGCATACTTAACACTTCATGTTGGGCTTGGAACTTTTATGCCAATTCGGGTTGAAAAGATTGAAGAACACCGAATGCATCAGGAATACTTTGAAATTCCAGTAAAAACTGTTGCGAAAATTCAAAAAACCGCACAAAATGGCGGTAGAGTATTCGCACTCGGCACAACAGTCGCTAGAACACTCGAATATGCCCATAATGCAATTTTCGAAAAAAACCTAAACGGAAATTCTGGTAATCGTGAAGATTTAAGTAGGATTTCGAAATCTCAAAATGGTGATTTATCGGGTGAAGCAGATATTTTTATTTTTCCAGGATATGAGTTTAAAACAGTTCAAGGTTTAATTACGAATTTCCACGCGCCAAAATCAACAGTTTTAATGCTTGCAAGTGCTTTTGCCGGCTGGGAAAATCTTAAAAATGCCTACAATCACGCAATTCAAAATGGTGAATATAAATTTCTATCGTATGGCGATTCAATGATCATCTACCAAAATAAATAGAGCGACTTAACGCTCTATTTTACTTTTTCAAAAGTTATTCACCAAGTGAATATTCATTCAGAATATTAAGATTCTCATCAAACTCAAAAACGAGTGGCGGAAAGTTTGGAATTTCGACTCCCATGATTTCATCATCGCTCAAGCCTTTGATGTGTTTTACAAGCGCGCGAATTGAGTTTCCATGAGCACCAACGAATACATTCTTGCCACTTTTTAGAGCTGGCGCAATTTGATCTTCCCAAAACGGTAAAGCACGCTCTAGAGTAACTTTCAAGTTTTCAGCATCTGGCACAACAGAATCATCAAGTAAAGCATAACGGCGATCATTATGCGCAGAATATTCATCATCTCGTGGCATTTCCGGTGGGAGTGTATCATAAGAACGACGCCAAATATGAACTTGCTCTTCACCAAATTTTTCAGCCGCCTCAGTCTTATTTTTACCAGTTAAGCCACCATAATGCCGCTCGTTCAAACGCCAAGATTTTTGAACTGGAACCCAAAGTTGATCAGAAAATTCCAAAGCCAAATTCGTTGTTTTAATCGCACGCTTTAGAACTGATGTAAAAGCTACATCAAACTCAATCCCTGCTTTTTTAATTAATTTTCCAGCATCAATTGCCTGCTGAACACCTTTTTCGCTCAAATCAACATCAGCCCAACCAGTAAAAAGGTTTGCTTTATTCCACTCACTTTCGCCGTGTCTTGCAAAAACTAATTTAACCATTTTTCTCCTTTTGAAAATTTATTTTATATATTTTAATTTTAACACTTTCAAACCATTCCTTCAAGCCTTAGCTCGCAGCTCCTTCTTGACTTAGATATTAAAATATGGTAGAATTTACCACAATCGAATAATAGCTCTTTCAAAAAGTTAGGTGAACTATTTTTGGGTTATTTTTCGAAATTTTTTATTAAAGGAGGCTCTTAAATGGTTAAAAAGAGCGAATTTCAAGACGAATTGAAAAAATTTGAGTCTATTTTAGAATCATTGGAAAAATATCCAGATTTTAAAAAACTATTTCTGCCAAAAGATCTTGAGGCAATGAGGAAAGCACTCGAGAACCAGACCTCAATACCTAGGAATTCTTTATCAAGAATAGAAATAGCAATAGCAAGATTTAATGCAAAAATTAACAAAACTCGTAAGAATAATAAAAAATCAAAAACTAGTGGTTCAAGTAGTTCAAGTAATATTAAGCCACCTAATGACAAGCTTGATCTTGATAACAAATCCCTAAAAGCTCGAAAAAAGGAACTCGAAAGAAAGCTCAATAATAAAGGTTTCTCAGAACCACAATCAAAATACAATTCTTTAAAAGCAGATTACGAAGAAAGCAAGAAATTTGATAAACTTCTTACAGAAGCAAAAACGGAAATTTAAGAACTTAATTCGAGAATTGAAAATAAGGATAAAACCATTAAATCTCTCAAAGAAGAAATTGATAGCTTTAAAGATCCTGAAAAACTTATTGAGACTTTTGTTTCAGTCGTGTAGGAAAATGTTATATTTTTAGCAATAGAAGCTATAAAAGGCTTACTCGAAAAGGGACTAAGTAATTATTCTAGTATAATATCCGGTTTGACAAAAATTCAATAGTCGCTTTTCGGAACTTGATGATAGGTTTAACAACTTACAGACACTGATTAAGAAAAAAGTACTCTAAAATCAGCAATTGAGGGCAAAAAAAAATGATTATATAGTTCTATATTTAAATGGGATAAGCCATACAATAACAGATGGGATAAATGAATATCAATAACCTAAAATTATTCTCGTTCGAAAAGGGCTTGAAAATCATATTTTGATTAAAAGCCAAATTATTGAAAGATACCGAAAGAATCAACTCACATCAATCTAACTTTTAGTTCAAAAGGCCTCAAAATTGAGGCTTTTTATTTTAAAAAACGCCAGCTTTTTGCTGACGCTAAAATAAAATACTTACTTTTTTAAATTTGTTGAATTAAAGTCGAGCCGTTCATATGTTTGACACGCGCAGATATTTCCTTATGGCGACCTTTAACCATTGGACGGGCCTGTGGGTTACCTAGGTAGCCACAGGTTCTTTTTACAACATCACAAGTTTTTGGGTCGCTATTACCGCAGTTTGGACATTTGAAGCCTCTTTCAGTTGGTTCGAAATCACCTTCAAAACCGCATTCGTAACATCTATCAATTGGTGTATTTGTTCCCAAATAACCAACCCGGCCATAAGCATAATCCCAAACAGTTTCAAGCGCTTTAGGATTTTGCTGAAGAACTGGATATTCACAATAATGAATAAATCCACCGGTCGCGCCAGCTTTCACGTAATCTTTTTCAAAATCCAGTTTTTCGAAAGGCGTTGGATTTTTTCGAACATCATAATGGAAAGAATTCGTGTAATAACCCTTATCCGTGATATCAGGAATAGAGCCGAACTTCTCTGTATCCAAGCGACAGAAGCGATCTGTCAAGCTTTCGCTCGGTGTGGAATAAACACTAAAATGATAGCCAAACTCATCACTCCATTTCTCGCAAAGTTCTTTCATTTTTCGAATGATAGAAATTGTAAATTCTTTAGCCTCTGGATTATTTTCCCATTTAGAGCCATAAAAGGCTTTCCCAACTTCATAGAGCCCGATATAACCAAAAGAAACAGTTGCACGACGATTTTTAAAAACCTCGTCAACCGAATCTTCAGGACTAAGCCTTTTACCGAAAGCACCATATTGATACAAAATTGGCGCATTCGCTGGTGTTGCTTCCTTAGTCCGTTCAACACGATAAACCAGCGCGTCTTTTACGATTTGAGCACGTTCATCAAAAATCCGCCAGAATTTTTCGAAATTACCGTCGGATTCAATTGCAATTCGCGGCAAGTTTAGAGTAACTACACCCAAATTCATTCGGCCAGAATTTACTTCTTCACCATTCTCATCTTTCCAACCTTGAAGGAAAGAACGACAACCCATTGGTACTTTAAATGAACCCGTAAGTTCAATAATTTTGTCATAAGAAAGTACATCTGGGTACATCCGTTTGGTTGCACACTCTAGAGCAAGCAGCTTAATATCATAGTTTGGATCTTCACTATAAAGATTCACACCACGCTTAAGCGTAAATACCAGCTTTGGAAAAATCGCAGTACGTTGCGACGCACCCAAACCTTTAATACGAATGGTTAAGATGGCTTTTTGAATTTCACGTTCGAGCTCAGTTTGACCAAGCCCGAAACCGAAAGTCACAAACGGCGTTTGACCGTTTGAGGTAAAAAGCGTATTAACTTCGTATTCAAGCGATTGCACTGCATCATAAATATCTTTATGTGTACTTTCCCAAGCATACTCTTCCCATTTACTGCTATCTTCGATCCATCTTTCGGCATCTTTAAGATGTTTTTCGAAATTCTTTTTTGCATAAGGCGCGAGAAGCTCGTCAATACGGTCAGCCGAACAGCCACCATATTGGTTTGATGCAACATTTGCGATGATTTGTGCAATTTGAGCGGCTGCCGTCTGAATTGATTTCGGGCTCTCAATATCAGCATTGCCCATTCGAAAGCCATTCTCAAGCATTCTTTTAAAATCAATTAAACAACAGTTAGTCATCGGTGTGTGAGGGTGATAATCCAGGTCATGATAGTGGATATTCCCTTTTTGGTGAGCATTGGCTACATGCTCAGGGAGCATCCGTAGCCCAATTGCCTTACCCGTAACGCCCGCCGTCAAATCGCGCCAAGTATTAAAGGTGTTGCCATCTTTATTAGCATTTTCGTTAACAATTGACTCATCTTTCGAAATAAGTCGAACTATAGTTCCATCAATTGATTGAGCATTAAGCCTTTCATGTGCTCGTTCTTCTCGATAATTGTGAAATCTATGATAAACAGCAATGTCATTATAATAAAGCTTTTGTTCAACTAAATCCTGGATCTCCTCCACGGTAAAAACTTTTTTACCGTTCTTCACACTTTCTTTTAACTCATCAAGTACGAAACTACCAATTTTCAGCGATTCCATAATTGGCTTAGATGGGTCTTCGCCTTCAGAGAATGTTGATCGAAAAGCTTTTTCGATCGCGCTAAAAATACGTTCTACATCAAGTAAAACCTTGCGACCATCGCGCTTCATCACTTCAACACCCTCGAAAGAAATCTTTACTCCTTCGAGCTCCAAAGATTCTAGTTGTTCCCTACTAAATAGTGCTAATTGTTCCATTTTTTCACCCCATTTTTCTATAGAATTGTAAGTATTTTAAAATTTTAAAGTTCTTCTGCTCGACTATTTAATTATAGTGCTTTTGTTTATAAAAATCAATAAAAAACGCTATATTTAGCGTGTAATATTTACAACAAAAAACCGCTTCTTTCGAAACGGTTTATTTTTCTGTTATATGTTTCTGTTCTCTGCAGGCTAAACTCGCTATAAAGAGATACAGAAAAGTGAAAAGTACTTCCCAAAATAAATTATATTCCACTAATCGTGAGATAACCATTGGGTAATCTATAAGTGTTTGAGTTACAATCATAGCTGACAAAAAAATGAGACAATCTTGTTTGAATTTTGCCTCTCCTTCTACTTTAGCTAGAATTATTATACTCAAAATAATTTCGAAAGCAAATTTTGAAGCTATAAAAATAAAATTATCTTCATAGGAAGAAATCTCAAGAAAAGAGAATAAAATAATTTCTTGATGTGTTAGCTGACCAACTATCATTAAAATTGAGCTTAAAACAATAACCGAAGAAAGAAAAATCATCATTTTTCGATTTATTCTTTCTTTACCGACCGTTCTTATAAGCATGATCAGTGTTGCAATTAAAATTACAATTATTTTCATAATGTACGCACCTCCAATATTGTGATTTATACATTATATAACTTTATTTCAAAAAAGTCAAATCAAAAAACCAATTGGCAAAAAGAAACTTATAATCCCACAAATTAGAGAAATTGCATAAAATACTCGCCGATTTTCTTGACGGTTTTCGAAAAAATAAATTAATAAAAAAGAACTAAAAACCCCAATTGGAATACTTATATTTGTTTTAGTTTTTAACCAGACTAAAGCAAATAGGGCGCACAAAATAAGTTTCACCAAAAAAACAGAATCACTTTCGGGATTTTTTTCGAAACCACGACGGCTTAATTTTGTGCGATTCCATGCATAAGTTCTTTGTTTGTTATTTTTGCTCATATTGCTTATGATTATATCATATTTTTGACAAAAATAAAACCGCCCGAAGGCGATTTTGAAAATTACATTTTAATTTCTGCATCAACTCCAGCTGGAAGGCTAAGATTTTGCAAAGAATCAATTGTTTTTGGTGTAGCGTTACTAATATCAATGAGGCGCTTATGAACACGCATTTCGTAAGCTTCACCACCCATTTTGTAAACATGTGGGCTTTTTACTACTGTAAAAGTGCTTCGTCGTGTTGGTAGAGGTACTGGTCCTGCAACTGTTGCACCAGTTCGAATTGCTGTGTCAACAATTTGCTTTGCACTTTGGTCGATAACTTTGTGGTCGTATGCCTTTAGGCGAATACGAATTGTTAGGCCTTGTTCTGCCATTTTTTACTCCTTATATTAGGCTTGTAACTTCTTTCGTAACTTTAAGATAACTACGAACGAATTCTCAAGCAATTTATATTACCATAATGCATTTTAACATAAATTTATCTAAATTACAATAGAAAAAATACCCCATTTAAACAAAAGCTTTAATTAAAGAAGATTTTTAACAATTCCCTACATTTTTTGTATAGCAAAAGATACAAACGATAGATTTAGTATAAATTATAGCTACTAAAATAAAAAGCACCAAACGGTGCAATTTATTAACCTTTTCGTGGCTTAACTTCATTTCGACCAAGAGACTTCTTAGTTTCTGTGAAGATTTCATGTTTTCGAGTTTTTGGATTATATTTTCGCAAAGATAATTTTTCAGGTGTATTCTGAGTATTTTTGCGAGTGTAGTAAATTCGGTCGCCAGTAATTTCACTTACAAGACCAATAATCTTTCGTTTCGTATTCTTTTTAGCCATAATCTCTCTTAAATTAATATTTACAATTCTTAACTATTTTATCACAGTAAAAAGATAAAATCAAGTTATTTTACCAACAATAATTATTCAACAAAAAATTAATAACCCTCAACTATAAAATAATGCAGCACTGTTTCAGCACATAATGGTTAATTTAGTAAGTATTGACATTATCGAAATATTATGCTATAATTATAGCAATGAGACAAAAGTCTCAGAGCTATTTAAAAATTTGGCATTATCATGATTTTTGATACTTATGAGCATTTCTAAGTTTGGTAAAATAGTGGATTTAGATATACTCATGAGTGAGTTTACCCAGATAATGGGTGTCAAAGTGGGAAAATCCCTTAAATTAAATAGCTTTGACGAAAGAAAGGAAAAATCATGAAAAAAAAAATTTTATTGGGGCCACGGTTCAACTGACCTATTTCTCTCTCTAGAAGATCGACAAACTCCAAAAATTTTGGATGTGGAGTACGACCACGATAAACTCCACACAATGTGTGGAGGCAGAACGACTTTTATAAGCCGTTCTGGAAATTCTGGGGAAGGGTTCTTCGACCAACTAGGATCACTAATACCAGTTGGTTCATGGCGGGTAGATACTCGTCATAATCATGACTATCAGTTCTTCACATCCGTCGGTAAAATCATCGACGAATATGTAGAAGAAGATGTCCTAGTGGCGATACCTTATGTGTCGCATGAGGAAGATAAACAAGAAACTCTTAAAGAGCATCCTACCGTTATTAAAATTGGCAGAACGATCATTTATTGTGACTTTTATACCAACTTTACTCAAATCCTAAAAGCAGTACTTTTAGGAGAGGGCCTTCCAGAGTTTGAAGGTCGCCGGAAGATCAAAAAAACCTTCCAAAAAACCTTTACCCATGTCGATAAAGACGACTGGGACAGAGATTTTTTGGAAGAAGAAAATTTTGAGATAGATTTTTATAATCTGTCTCAAAATAAAGAAACTCCCAGCCCATGGAGTTTCTTCCGGAGCGAGCTGGTAAAATATCAAATATTTTATCGGCAGCCTCGCATCTTCGAGTTGCTCGGGGTCGAGCAACTCCCCGACGGTGAATTTGTTAAAACCATCAACATTGATGGTACTAAATACCGTGGGGAGACGCTTGATGGCAATCCGCTTGAAACCGGCAAATTAACTGCCGGCTGGCAGCGGATTGCCGAGGATGTGCTTGTTCGCTTTTACGATAACGAAGCGCATCTTCTAGCATACACTTCTAAGGAGGCGTATGCCAAAAAAGCTATTCGCCTTGCAAACAAAATGAACCAAGGCGAAGAGCTTATAGAATTCCTCAAATCTGCCCACCAGGGTGAATACGAAGAATTTGAGCTACTGGTGCCTAAAGCATTATATATGCTTGACGGCACAAATCTTATTGCTAAGATCCGTAAGGATCTAGCAAATAAGATAGGTCGAAATATCCGTCGATCCGTATGGGACTTAATTGACGGATTAACGGATGATACAATTCTGGAAGAAATTCCAGATAATTTGGTCATCTATACTGATGACTACCGAGAAGTAAATAACTGGTTCTCAGATATAGAGGACCTAGTAAATAAATACTTCTCTGAAAAAGAAGAAATAACCGCTAAGGAGCTGAAATATGCTGCAGACAATTGGGACGTTATGCAGGTATTTCGACACCTAGCGGTAGAGGGAAGATTCAAGATTAATCTTCCCCTTGAAGACTAGCACATTTTAATAATCCTCGAGACGCCTCGGGGATTTTTTAATTTAAACAGCCACACTTTGCACAAGATGCGGCTTTTAGATCGATAGTAAATTTGGAGCCACGATCGGGGCTTGAACCCGAGACCTCATCCTTACCATGGATGCGCTCTACCAACTGAGCTATCGCGGCGACAGTCCAATTATATCATACAAAATGCAAAAATTGAAACTATTTTTGTTTTTTAGTAGAAGGTTTTTTAGACAACGAAAAGGTCTCGAGCAAAGCTACACCAATCACCCAAATAATTGAATTAACCAGAAAAAGACCAGATGCTAAAATTGACAAAAATATAATTAGATGTCCTAATCTCTGATTAACAAGACTAACTACACTCGCTACACAAAAGCTCGTTACAGCGAGAATAATATAAAACCTCTGCAGTTTTATGCGCTCATTTGTAGTCTCTAGGTATTTTGAAAATGTTTTTCGAAAGTTATTCATGGATTGATTATACCATATTTATCTAAATAGGTCAATCTAATTATAAGTCAGGGTTTATTCTTCCGGAGAAATTAAGTCAAGTAGCGCCGATATAAATTTAGTCTGACTCCAAATTTAGAGGAGCTACAGAAAGCCATTTAAGATTACGAGGATTGATTTGCTCTGGCAAAATTCCAGTAGAAGAGTTCCTTATCACAACCCAATCGAATATCCGCTCAGCCTGTCGTTTATCGCCTTTTGCGAAATAGTATCCTCCCCTGCCAAAGTGTTGAAACTATCCAAATATTAGAATTATAATCATCAGAGAAACGATAATATACATCATTTTCAAAACGAGAAATGCCAATATTTTGTTCCGCTTCAAAATACTTCTTTAGAGATTCAAAAGATCTCTCAATTTCAGATAAACTAAAATCAAAAAGTCCAAACATAAATGCACCATAAAAACTCAATGCATCAATCTTATGATCTTTTTCGCCAGAAGGCCAAATTCCACGATAGAAATAATTTAAATCTGTGTTAAATAATTCTTGATGCGCAAGCTTTCTTAATTTTATCAGCAGCGGCTCACCAACGATAAGCGTCTTGAGGCTTACCAAAATCTCGCGCAAGATCCGCAGCGGAATTTAGCGACGCAAAAACAATCGAATTCAAATATGTCGTCGAAAGAAAATCCATCTCCCATAGTTCATAGTTTGGTTTTCAGATTAAAATAGCCCAGAGCATTCTTTTGAAGTTCATCTTTAAAAATATTAAATATCAAGTCTTCATCACCAGTTAGGTTTTGGTGGCGAGCTTTAAGGTCTTCCAGTTTGGCGGTAAGGGCCTATTTTTGTTGGTTCGCCAGTTTATATCTTTCGATTAAGATATTTCTATCTACTTTTTCAGGGTTCAAAACCACCAGTTCATCTTCACCATTGTTTTTCAATAAAACTGCGTCCACACCTTGTTTACGAAGTTGTTCCGTAACTTCATTTAGATCTTCAGCATATATTTCATATCTTGATAATACTCCATTTCATTCAAAAAACAACCGCTCGAATAATTCGAACGATTGTTTTTGAAGTTTTAACGTTTCGAGAACTGTTCTCGTTTTCGAGCAGATCGCAAACCGTATTTTTTGCGTTCCTTTTCGCGAGGGTCGCGTTTTAGGAATTCAGCCTTTTTGAGAACTGGTCGCAAGTCAGCATGAGCAATAGTTAGAGCTTTCGAAATAGCAAGCTTAATTGCGTCAACTTGACCAGCTAAACCGCCACCGTTAACCTTTACAGTAATATCAAAATCAGCTTGTTTACCAACTAAGGCAAGTGGATCTGTAATCTCAGCAAGCATAGATTTATTACCATCAAGGTATTCGATTGCAGTTTTACCATTAATAGTTAAATTACCTTTTCCAGCATATAGTCGAGCGCTAGCTGTTGCAGCCTTGCGTCGGCCAAGACCGTAGAAATATTTAGCTTCAGCCATAATTATTTAACCTCAACTTTCTCTGGTTTTTGAGCAGCGTGATTATGTTCAGCACCAACATAAACTTTCAAACGTTTCATTCGATCTGCTTGAAGTTTATTTTTCGGAAGCATTCCATAAACTGCTTTTTCAATAATCATTGCAGCGTTCTTTTCGCGCAATTCTTTTAGTGAAGCTTCGCTCAAACCGCCAGGGAAACCACTGTGTCGGTAATACATCTTAGCTTCTTCTTTATTACCAGTAACTTTAACTTTTTCAGCATTAATAACGATCACATAATCTCCACCATCTGTGTGTGGGGTGTACGTTGGTTTATTCTTGCCTGTTAGTAAAGTTGCAATTTTTGCACTAAGTCGACCAAGTGTAGCTGATTCTGCGGCATCAATCAATAGCCACTTTCGCTCAACTTCAGTTGGCTTTTGTGAATAAGTTTTCGCATTAACAGCCATTTACTTATCCTCACTTTCATGTTTAATCTCATCAACAAACTCAATTGTAGCCATTTGAGCAGCATCACCGCGACGAATTCGAGTTCGTTCAATTCGCAAATGACCACTATTTCGCTTCGAAAGTTGTGGAGCAATAATGTCTACTAATTTATTCGCTGCGTCAATATTACCAAGTTTGGCCATAACTTGACGACGGTTATGTAAATCACCTTTTTTAGCTTTAGTGATAAGCTTTTCTGTGTAGCGCAAAGTCTCTTTGGCTTTTGGCAAAGTTGTTTCAATTTTGCCATGAATGACTAACGAAGTCGCTAAGCCTTTGAGGAGCGCACGGCGTTGGTCGCGTTCACGACCAAATTTTCGCCCTTTATATCCATGTCGGTGCATATTATAAATTTAACTCCGCTATTTTATCTTTTACTTCATCCAAAGCTTTGCTTCCAAAGCCTTTAAGTTCACGCAAATCTTGTTCGGTAAGGTTTACTAAGTCGTGAACAGTACGAATGTCATTATTAACAAGCGCATTTGTTGTTCGAGCTGTCAAGTTTAAATCTTCAATTGATGTGTGAAGTTCACTTGCTTCATCTTCAAATTCTTCACCTAAAGCTGGAGCAGCTTCAATCGTTGTAGAACCAGCAAGTGCCGTATATTGATTTGCTAAAATTGCCGATGCTTGTTCGAAAGCTTCCCGTGGAGAAAGTGATCCATCAGTCTCGATAGTTAGATCTAATCTATCAAGGTTCGAAACCTGACCAACACGAGTATTATCAACTTTATATCGAACTCGCAAAACTGGCGTAAAAATTGCATCAACTGCAATCATATCACTATGAATTCGGTCCTCACTCGATTCTTCAATAGTTTTATAACCATGACCAGATTCAACCACAATATCCATTGCAAATTTAGTCTTTTTATCGTCAATAGTCGCGATAACTTGATCTGGATTTACTACTTCCATATCAGCATTTGCTTGAATATCACCAGCAGTAATTACGCCGGCACCAGTTTTTTCCAATCGAAGTTCAACAGGCGAATCAGTGTGAGCCTTAAATTTTACATTCTTAAGATTCAACATTATGTCAACCACGTCTTCTTTTACACCTTCAATTGATGTAAATTCATGGCTAACTCCGTCAATCTTAAAAGAAACTATTGCTGCACCATTAATACTCGAAAGGAGCACTCGGCGCAAGCTATTTCCAAGCGTATTACCATATCCAGGCTCAAGCGGTTTTACAACAAAAGTTGCAACATTTTCGCTTAAGTCTTGAATTTCAGCAAGTGCTGGATTGTGAATTAATTTTGACATATAAACTTTTAGCTCCTTACCTTTTATCGTGAGTAATATTCAACGATTAGCTGTTCATTAATTCCAGCTTCTGCTTCTTCTCGTTTAGGAAGACCTGAAATAGAAACCATCATTTTCTTACTGTCAGCTTTTAGCCAGCTAAGTGGAGCTGGGGCTGCATCAGCAACAACATCTTCAAGATTTGTGAAATAGCCAGATTTTTGGCTCTTTGGTCGAACAATAATCTCGTCGCCAGCTTTTAGTCGAATTGAAGGAATATCAACTCGTCGACCGTTCAACAAGAAATGTCCGTGACTCACCAACTGGCGAGCTTGTCGTCGTGAAGTTGCGAAACCTGCTCGATAAATAGCATTATCTAAACGAAGTTCCAAAAGCTGTAGTAAGTTTTCACCAGCCAAACCTTCACGGCGTGACGCTTCTTTCATTAATCGTGCGAATTGCTTTTCAAGAAGTCCGTAAAGTCGTCGAACTTTCTGTTTTTCGCGCAATTGAACTGCATACAAACTTGGCTTTCCTTGTCGAGAACCTGAATGTTGACCAGGAATTCCGCTTTTACGCGCCATAATTTTAGCAGCTTTTCGATGAAGGGCATAGCCTTCTCGGCGTGATTGTTTAACAATCGGAGATCTATCTCTCGCCATAATTAAGCCCTCCTTGCTTTCTTAGGACGAACGCCACCATGTGGGACGCCAGTCACATCTTTAATACTTTCAACATTAATGTTTACATTCGAAAGTGAACGGATCGCTGAATCGCGACCAAGTCCAACACCTTTAACGAAAACATCAACTGATTTTAGCCCATAAAGAGCTTGTGCATTTTCGGCTGCTTTTTCAGTTGCAACCTGCGCTGCATAAGCTGTACCTTTTTTACTTCCTCGGAAGCCACAAGCACCAGCACTTGCTGCCGCTAAAGCATTACCTTTTTTATCCGTAAAAGTAATGATTGTGTTGTTAAAGGTTGCTTGAATATGCATTTGACCTGACGGAACAGATCGGCGCTGTTTTTTACGACTAACTTTTTCTGCCATTTTTCTATCCCTTTCCTAAATCAAGTCTTACTTGCTGCTTTTGGCTGTGCTCCACCAACGGCGATTGCGCGACCCTTTCGAGTTCGTGCGTTCGTTCGTGTGCGCTGACCGTTTACAGGCAACCCTGATTTGTGTCGCATACCTTTATAGTTGTTAATGTCTTTTAGACGTTTAATATTATTTGCCACGAGGCGTTGCAGATCACCTTCTACGGTATAATTATTATCAATAATTTCACGTAGCTTCTGTTCTTCAGCCTCGGTGAGATTTTTCACCCGAGTGGTCGGCTCAATATTAGCCGCCGCAAGGATGGTTCGCGAAGTTGTTTCGCCAATACCATAAATATAGGTAAGAGCAATCCAAACTTGCTTTTCTGCTGGGATTGTTACCCCTGCGATTCGAGCCATACTTAACCCTGCCTTTGCTTATTCTTAGGTTTTTTCTTATTGATGACACGTAGTCGCCCTTTTCGACGAACTAGAATGTCATCTGGACTGATTTTTTTAACACTTGCACGAACTTTCATAAGTGTATAAAAACTCCTTATCCTTTAGGTTTATATTATCTGCAAATCCCCATAGAAATAATAAGCCATTTTAAAAGCTGGCTTTTTCTATTTCGAACTTGCTAATCTCTTAGGCGGAAGCTGATTCTTCCCTTAGTAAGGTCATAAGGGGTCAACTCTACTTCAACCTTGTCGCCCGGCACCAATCGAATATAATGCTTGCGCATCTTTCCACTGATATGAGCGATGATTGTATGCCCATTTTGAAGTTCAACTTTAAACTGCGTGTTTGGCAAAGCCTCCACGATTCGTCCTTCCAATTTTATTACTTCCTTTTGAGCCATAAATCTATACTATTCTACATCATTACATTATAAAAGTCAATAGTTTTGTTTAATTTTATT
Source organism: uncultured Saccharimonas sp. (SeqCode) (assembly GCA_963526625.1). Taxonomy (GTDB): domain Bacteria; phylum Patescibacteriota; class Saccharimonadia; order Saccharimonadales; family Saccharimonadaceae; genus Nanogingivalis. Next base: position 46,415 of record CAURNF010000006.1, on the reverse strand, counting down.
AAAATTAAAAGCGCCCGCACTCTGGACGCTTGTGTATAAATCTAAACTATATACTGCACTTAAGAGTCTCTATAATATCACTATCTTTCAATATTAAAGGAGACCAAGTATCTACATGAAATTCACCAGAATTCATAGGTAATGTTCTGATATACTGAATTATAGTCCGTCTCTTTCTCTCGGTAACGATTGCATATTTACCGAAATTAGAATATTGCTTCAACTCTCCAATTTTAAAAAGCTCAACAATTTTCGAAAAGAATCTTATTGAAGGATTAATGATAAAAGCTTTATCTGCATATTCCATCATTGAAAAATCGCACTCAGTATCACCAACTGCAACAACATAAAAATCGTCACGATTAAAATCTCCAGAACTACGATCTTGCAAAAGTTCTTTTATAAAGATATGCTTATCTTGGAAAGTTTTAATCGAAGTCTCTTTGAATATTCCAGTTTTTTCATCCTTTACATAATCCTGACCAATTCCTTTAGAAAAGCCATATTCTTTCACGAAAGCATCAACTAAAAAATTTTGGTGAGCCAGAAATTGCAACCAATTCAAAACCTTCTTGTCGCAAAAACTTTATAAGCTCTTTCGAAAATACATAGTCCTGATGGTCTCGATATTCAGTCGCAACCCTGCGACCAATTTCTCGAACCTCCTCAAGAGAGTATTTTTCAAGAGCAAACATCGAAAATTCGACAACTTTTTGGCAATACTCACCAAACAAATCATCTGCTTCATCACCAGAGGATTTATAGGCTTTTCGAAGTTTAGAAATTTCATCTTGAAGTTGAAGATATTTTTCTTCATTAACTCCACGATAAGGATAATCTTGAACAAGAATTTCAAAAAGAGATTCCGTCAAAGATTTATTTCTAATTGTTCCATCGATATCAAAAAATACAATCTTGTGTTTTGGCATATTCTCCACCCCAATCTAAAAATGTACTACCAGTGAATGATAGCACATTTTTATTATTACGTCAAATTAAGACTTTCGAACAGCTCTTAGCATCACTCGTTTATTGAATGTATTCTTCGAATAATCCCAATCACCAACACATGTTATAATATTCAATCCTTCTTTTGAAGGCTCAAATGAGTCAAGCATCGTACTCATTCCAAATTTATTATTTTCATCATTAATTTCATCAACAGTCATTTCACGGATATCTTTAACTTCATAAGTTATTTTTTGTCCATCACCCCTTTCAACTATTATATCTGAGCCTTTTGAAAGGTTACCAAGATTTTCGAAAATACCCCCTTTAGTCGGACCTCCATTATGGCCATCTATAAGTAGTGCGCCTTTAGAGCTTCCCGGTAAGGCACTTTTTACATACCAACCAGCATCATGAATTGAAATTGGTGAATCAAGTTGATTGGTATTCTTTATTAATCCCAATTGAACAACACGAGCATTTGAGATTTTTAAGTTAGGGATTGATAAAAATCTTGGAAAAAGTGGATTAGGAACTTGATAAGAGTTCTTTTTCTCTTCGGTAACCTCAGTTTCATCAACTTGATGAGTTAATGCTGAGCCACCCGGAATTTGCTGTTGATTTTTTTTAGGTTGTAGAAAATTATTATATATATAAATTCCAGTATAACCTATTAAACAAACCCAACAAATTATAAGAACTATAGACAATATTTTTTTAGCTTTTTTTTGAGAATTTTTAATCTTCATTTAAAGATCTCTTTATTTGTAATCGTCGTAAGTAACCATCAACGCTCGTGAATTTATCTGTCTAATGGTTTCGAGAGCAACAGTTACAATAATCAAGATTCCAGTTCCACCAATTGAAAGATTACTATTTTGAATTGAGGCCAGATTATATAAGAGATAATCAGCAACAAATGGCAACAATGCAATCAAACCAAGAGCTACCGCGCCAAACAAATTTAAGCGATTAACTACTTTATTTAAATATTTTGCTGTCGAAATTCCGGGGCGTATGCCCTCGATAAATCCACCTTGTTTTTGAAGATTATCAGCAATTTCATTTGAGTTAAATACAATTGAAGTATAAAAATATGTAAATACTACAATTAAAACAAAATATACGGCTGGATAAATAAACGATTCAGGAGAAGATCCCGTAAAAGTTCCTTGGTTTGGGGTAGAAAACCATTTAATTAAGTTTTCAGCCAATGAAACATTAACTTTAGCATTCTTCATCACCTGGCCAATAAAGGCAGGAAGACTCAAAAATGAAACAGCAAAAATAACTGGGATAACACCGGCAACAATAAGTTTTACTGGCAATATGCTTTTTATTCCGCCATAAGATGAATTTCCATGAACTCGTTTCGCATAATTGATAGTAATAACTCTTTGCGCTTCATTAATCTTAACCAAAATATAAAGAAGAATTAAACTTATTACTAGGAGTATCAATGTAACCATAAACGCAATACGATTAACAGGTAACGTGAACCAGCCAAAAACATCAAAAGCACCATCTTTAGTATCTGTAATTGAAGAAATTAGGGTTGCTAATGTTGTTGGTAGCTGCGAAATAATACTAGCAAAAATAACTAAGGAAATTCCATTTCCAACACCTTTTTCTGTGATAATTTCACCAATCCACATCAAAAGAACTGAACCAGCAACCATTGCAGTAACAGCGACAATCCAGTTAGATAAACTCATACCTTTGAAGCCTGCGGAGTTAGATTGAAGAACGGTTGTCTGTAATATAAAAATATAAGCAATAGATTGAATAATTGCCAAAGGAATAGTTAAAATTCGCGTCCACTGATTAATCTTTCGTCGACCAGATTCGCCATCATTATTCAGTTCTTCAAGTGATGGAATAGCTTTTGTCATTAACTGAGTAATAATCGAAGCAGTAATGAACGGGCTTAAACCAACAAGCATAATTGAAAAGCTCGTCAAAGCACCACCAGTTAGCAGATTAATAAATCCTCCTAAATCAGTACTCTTAATAGCAGATTCAACAACCTCTTTCAAGTTTCCCGCATTAGCAAGAGGGATTGGTACGTGCGCCAAAAATCTAAAAATTATTAAAAGACCAACCACTCCAAAGACACGCTTTTGCATATCTTTATTTTTCATCGATTTAACTATTATTTTCCAATTCATAATAACTATTTTACCATACTTTCAATCTTATTTAAAGATTCAATTCCTATTTAATTAAAAAATACCCAACTATTAATGTCGCTAATAAAATTCTATACCAACCAAAAATTCGAAAATCATTGTCTTTAAGATAGTTCACTAGAGACTTTATAACAAACATTGAAACAATAAACGTTAAGATTAAAGCAACTGATAGGTAGAAAATCTCAGTATTAGAATATTTAAAGCCATGTTTAACGATCTTAAGCGCACTCGAACCTAACATAATAGGAATACCCATGAAAAATGAAAATTCTACTGCAATTTTTCTTGAAACTCCCGTCAACAGCCCACCAATTATCGTCGATCCACTTCGAGAAGTTCCAGGAATAAGTGCTAAAATTTGGTATCCACCAATTTTAAGTGCATCTAAATAAGTCATCTCTCCAAAACTTTCAATTTTTGGCTTTATATTTTTATTTTTTCGAAATTGTTCTATAACAATAAATAAGATACCGTAGACCATCAATATTGCCGAAATAACCCACATATTTTCGAAATATTTTTCTATAAAATTATTAAATAGTATCCCCATAACTCCCGCAGGAATTGCGCCAATTAATATTTTTTTCCATAATTCAAATGTGTCCTTTTTTTCACGACGATTTTTGTGTTTATCAAAAGGATTTAAATTAGACCAATAAGTAAAAATAACTGCCATTATAGCTCCAAGCTGAATAACAACCATAAATACAGATTTAAACTCGCTCGAAAAATTAAGCTTGGCGAATTCGTCAAATAGTAACATGTGGCCAGTGCTTGAAATAGGCAGCCATTCGGTAACACCTTCAATTATACTAACTATGACGATTTTAAATAATTCCAAAATATCCATAACTCTAACATTATATCATGCTTTCGGTTAAATTAAAATAATAATAAATTGATTATTTTAGACAAAATAAAGAACACCCCTCTTGGAAGTGTTCTTTAAATCATAAACTATTATTTGATGATGTTTGTAACAACACCAGCACCAACAGTTCGTCCACCTTCACGGATGGCAAAGTTCAAACCTTGTTCCATGGCAATAGGTGCTTGCAACTTAACTTTGAAAGTTACATTGTCACCAGGCATAACCATTTCTTTATCAGCTGGAAGTTCAACTTCACCAGTAACATCAGTTGTTCGGAAGTAGAATTGTGGTTTGTAACCCTTTGAGAATGGAGTATGTCGTCCACCTTCATCTTTCTTCAAGATGTAAACTTCAGCTTCAAATTCTGTATGTGGAGTAATTGTGCCAGGAGCAGCAATAACTTGTCCACGCTCAATTTGATCTCGGTCAATACCTCGAAGAAGAAGACCAGCGTTGTCACCTGCTTGACCTTGATCAAGAGATTTTTTGAAAGCTTCAATACCTGTAACAACAGTTTTTTGTGAATCTTTCAAACCAACAATTTCAACTTCGTCGTTAAGTTTAACAACACCTTGTTCGATTCGTCCTGTAGCAACTGTACCACGACCTTTGATTGAGAAAACGTCTTCGATAGGCATCAAGAATGGTTTGTCCATATCGCGAACTGGTTCTTCGATGTATGTATCCATAGCATCAACCAATTCCATAATAGCGTCTTCGTATTTTTCATCGCCTTCAAGAGCTTTAAGAGCTGAACCTTTAATGATTGGAGCGTTGTCGCCATCAAATCCGTTTGCTGAAAGGAGTTCACGAACATCCATTTCAATCAACTCAACAAGTTCTTCGTCGGCCATATCCATTTTGTTCAAGAAAACAACAATCTTAGGCACACCAACTTGTTTTGCCAAAAGAACGTGTTCACGAGTTTGTGGCATAGGACCATCTGTAGCTGCAATAACAAGAACAGCACCATCAACTTGAGCGGCACCAGTAATCATGTTTTTAACATAGTCTGCGTGTCCAGGCATGTCAACGTGAGCATAGTGTCGGTTGTTTGATTCATATTCTTGGTGAGAAGAAGCAATCGTAATACCACGAGCTTTTTCTTCTGGTGCGTTGTCGATCTGGTCGTACGCAATTGGTTTGTTAACTTCTGATGGAAGTCGTTTTGCAAGAACTGCTGTGATAGCCGCAGTAAGAGTTGTTTTACCGTGGTCAACGTGTCCCATAGTACCAACGTTTACGTGTGGCTTTGAGCGGTCAAATTCTGCCATTTTTAGAATTTCTCCTTTTATTAATAATATTATGCGCGTCGCACGAGTCACTGTTTTAGCAAAACACACGACGCGACGCTACCTATAATTATACCTAATTTATAATATTTTGTAAAGAGTTTTTGTGAAAATTATTTTGAAGCTTTATAAAGTCCTTCATGTCGCTGATTCTCATAAATCAAAGTTGGAATACTTTTCGTCTTAATTTCTTCATTTATAACTCGAATATTCTCTTTAATACGCTTCTGGATTTCATCACTTTTAGCTTTTTTCGAAATTTCCTCAACTTGCGCGTCTGAATAACCCGCATCTTTCAGCCAATTTCGCAAAATATTTTCAGTTTCCTCCGCCGTTGTTGAAGTTTGATTTTCACCATTAAACTTCTCTTGAAACAAAACTCCTTTTTCATCCTTTTCAGTAAAAATCTTCTCAACAATCATCCATTCGGGCGAAATCTTCTTACTATTTTCAGGTTGGACTCCTCGAACAGCTTCAAGATATTTCGAAATCAACTCAGAATTTTTAAACTTTCCATCAATTAGATATGGTAAAAGATAGGTTCTATGTTTTTTAAAGAATCCACTATTTTTCTGATTTATAAATGAGCGCCGACAGACAATACAACCAGGGTCAAAAATATCAATTGCCACGCTTGAATCTTTCGAAACTTCATTAGAAAATTCACCACGATAAGTTGAATTTTTCACAACATAATCTTGAGCATTCCAATTTCGAAATTTTGCAGGCATCGCATTAAAGATTTGTCCCCAATCCGTAAACCATGAAACTATTGGATTTTCAGTATTTCCGACATCAATTGAGCAAGCCTCGGTTGAATTTAGCGCGCAAGAAGCTGGCCGTTGAATATCGCAAGTTCCAAAAACAAATAGCGCTAAAGCTGATTTAATTACTGTTAGAACCGACCAAACTGTAATTAGAACAATCAAACCGGCTACCGCCTCAATCGCCCAAGAAACTGGTTTTACCCATTTTTTGTGCTTCACAATTACTTTTCGAAGAATTGAATTTTTAATTTCATCTTTAAAATTCGAATCACAAGCACGCAAAGTCACTCTTCGTGAGAAACAATGCATTGATTTTTTAAACATTTGATTGATTGATTTCGCCTGTTTTTTAAGGCCAAAAATCTTCAAAGCAGGTGTAAATAACCAAATAATTAGTAAAATTATAAATGCAGCAATACAAATCATCAGCCAAAAATCCTTTCCAAAACTTCTTTCAATTTTACAGCATCGGCCTCAGTATTATGCAAACCAATCGAAATTCGCACCAAGTGTGGTAATTTTCGAACTTCTTTCAAATAATAATGCGCGCAAAAATAACCGCTTCGCACCATAATTCCTTCATCACTCAAAGATTGCGCAATCAAGTGTGCGTCAAGCTCGTCATGATAAAAACTGATTACAGGAGCCGGCTTTTTATTTAAAATATTAACACCATTTTGGCTTTTTAAAAACTCAAAAATATCTTTCGAAAACTCATCAACTCGTGAAGTTTCCTTTTGCTTTTTCAGCCAATCAATCGCTGTTTTTAAAGTGATAATTTCACCCCAAGCCTGCAAACCTGGCTCAAGCAAAGCATGAATATGTTCACCATCTAGCACCTCATAGGATTCTTTCGAAACGCTCGAAACCATTCCACCGCCAATAAAAGAAGTCTTTACGAATTTTGCAAAATCTTTTCGCACAATCATAATTCCAAGGCTCGCTGAATACATCTTGTGCGCGCTTGAAACAATTGCATCAGCTGGAATCTTTTGGAGTAATTCGTAGCTTGAGCCTAAAGCTTGCGCGGCATCAATAATTACAAATCCACCTTGCTTTTTAATTTTCTTTACTAAATCTTTAATGTTTTCAAGTCGCCTTCCATCAATATTTGAAGCCGCATTAACCACAACCAAGGCTTTCGAAAAATCATTTTCGAGTGAAATCGATCCATCTTCTTCACGCTCAAGCACGGTTCGTTCAATTTGGTGTTTTTTAGCAAATTCAATTGTTGAAAGAAAAACCGAATTATGTTCAATCTCACTAGTTATCACTTTCGAAACTGGCAATTCAAGTTGCGAAAGTAACAAATTTAAACCATAGGTTGTGTTAAGTGTAAAACTCACAAAATAATCTTTTTCTTTTAGCTTTAATAAATCTAAAACCGCCTCGCGAGTTTCTTCAACCTTTTCATCAACTTTTCTACCCCAAGCATATTTTACACGCTCACCGCAAGAATTAAAATTCAAATAGTAATCATTTAAAGCATCTAAAACTGGTTGCGGGCGCAAAGACTGACACGCCGAATCAAAATAATGAGCATTTTCTGGCAAATATTTAAAATCGTCCAAAACTCAAACCTCCTTCTTTAACTTTTACTATTTTAACATAAAAAACTATAGGCGTAAAGAAAAAACCGCTCATTTTGAGCGGTTAAAATTTTACATAAAAGCATATCTTCCTGCGCTTTTATTTACTCTTGCAATATCACGATTGCGTTTATAAGGTTGGTCAGAGCGTTTCTGGATGCGACGACCATATTTCTTATCTTTGTAGTTAGAGCTCTTAATTTTGCTAACTCTTTTAGCGTCTTTTTTATCTATATCCTTTAAAACACGGATTATTGATCGTAAACCTGGAATAACTTTACGATCGGCAAGATTGATTAATTCATCAACTCTTTCAAAGTAATTTAGCAATTTATAAATCTCGCCATACTGGTCATAGGCTAGATCAGAAAGATAATCTGAGATCTTCTTAGATCTGTTAATCAGATCATGCCGATATTTTATAATATCGGTGAGCTTTTTCTCATAAAGCTCAATCTCATCTTCTATTGAACAGCTCTCAAAACAATTCAAAGCTTTCTTAATTCCTGGGCGAGTTCTCTCTTTTGAGAACTCTTTTGAAACCTGCAATTTACGCAAAGCTTTAGCGCGTTTTTGTTTTTTACAAACACCTCGCCAATTAGTTAATTCATCTATAGCGCTAATACACTGCTCAATTACTGACGCAAGATCAATTTCTTCATAAACAGCAATCTGCACTAAACATATACCGTGATCTTGATTTAAAATTTCTGTTGTTGACATAGGCGCCAACCTCCTTATAAAAAGATTCATCTAAAGCTCCAGCTAAAGACAAAATATATTCTAACATAAAAAATAATTTTGGTCAACAAAAAATCGCCCTTTCTGAGCGATTTTTTAATTTTAAGTGCTATTCCAGTCATGTTCACTAAAAATTCGAGAACTAAGCAACCGCTTAATCTCTTATTTCTCCCATTTTAGCTTACTAGTTTTAGTATTAGTCTTCTTATAACTATTTTCGAAAGATTTTTGCTTTAATTGCTCGCACCAAATAACGTTTGCGATATTCGCCAGCATATTCAACCGCCACACCACGAAAACCAGCTTTAAAACGCAACAAACTTGCCTTTGGTTCTGCCGTAATGCCATAAAAATTATATTTCGAAGCCCCTGCACGAATCGCCTCTTTAATCATATAATCTTGCAAAAATGTTGAAGCTGGAATTTTGCGATATTCCTGCAAAGAACCACCTTCAAAATAAACAACTTCATTTTTCGAAAAGATAAATACGCCAGCAGAAATTAGTTTTCCCTCAAATTCTACACCCATAAAATGCGCTTGCTCACTAAAACAAGTTTTTAAATCATGATAGTATTCTTCATCTCGCGTACCAACACCATTTTTTTGGTTTGAACTTTTTAATATTGCTACAAAATCAGCAAATTCACTCTCTTCAACTTCGCGAACATTCACGCCTTTTTTTATTGCCGCCCGCAAATTTCGGCGCGTAGTTTGGTTATAAGTTGAAGCCACATCATCTTCGCTTAGCTCTGTTAGATCTTTCAAATAAACGTGCATATTTACATCCATATCAAATTCGTGCTTAAAGCCAGAATGATATTTAAAACCAGCTTTTAGTAGCGGCTTATTTAGCCAATCAAGATTATTGCTTTCAATAATTTCAAGCTTATCATTACGAAGCACACGCACCACTTTTGGCAAAATCCGATAAGAAATCGCTCCATGCTTGCGTGCAAATTCTTCACTCTTCACCAAAAAATCCACAAAATCTGCTTGCGAAACGCCATTTTGTTCAACCATCACCAAATCAAAACGCTTATTTTTGTTAGAAATCAACCCAGCAACTTCGATATTTTCATCATTTTTTAACGCCACAAAATAGCATTCTGCGCCACGCTTCTTGCGAATTTCAGCAAATTCTACACTTTGCAACCAGTCAATGTTTTTATCTTGGCAATAGTTTTGATATTCTTCTTTTAAAATCTCTACAAGGCTTTTCATATATCCTATATTTTAACATAAAAAAACCAATTTTAAAACCAGCCCGATAGCTCTTTTTTCCATTCAAAGCTGGTTTTAAACTTTTTACTTTAACTACTTTTAAGCTCCCGCCGGCTTGTTTTCAGTTGGTTTTGTATTAGTAGTTTTGACTTTTTCAACCTTTTCAAAGTGTGCTGATTTTAGTTTATCTTTTAAGGCCTCACCCGCCACAAAACGAACTTTCACACCCTCAATCGAGCTTGCTGTTACATCAGATTCTTTAGCTTGACCTTTAGATTGAATAGTTGTATGAAAATAACCAAGTTTTCCAAGATGAACACTTTCGCCTCGCTCTAATCGTTTTAAAAGCTCATCTGTTAGTGCTAGCAACACCGCATGCACATCAATATGGCTCACCGTGGTTGAGGTTTCTGAAATACTATTAGCGATTTCATCCAAATCAACACGGCCAGATTCAGCCAGCTGAGCATAAAACTTTTTTGGCTCTTCTCGTTTTGCAGGGTTTATAAGTTGAACAACTTTATATTTAAGACTCATTCTTCCTCCTTAAAAGGCTCTTGATTTGTTTTGCTATAGCAGTTAATTAAAAATGCTATAGATGATTCTTAAATGTGCTTAGCAAATTTTAAAAAGTGATGTAGCACTTTTGTTGGTTTGCTATAGGGGATTAAAGATTCCTCCTTTCACCTTGCCAAAATCACCAAGTTATTCTCTTAAAAGTGCTTGATTTCCTGCTTTAATTATAGCACTTTAAATGGGTTAAGCGCAAGCGGAATATTATATAAAATTATTCCTTTTTTTCGCCCCTGCGCCAAGGCTTATGAAAATATATATACATAAAATATGAAAGATAAAAAATATAAATTACATAACTCATCATGACAAACGCCCATAATGCTCTTTTAAACCAGATACTATTAAAAAATACATTTAATATCCATACAATTATCATTAAAAAAACAGGAATGACTATACACTGTATAATATTTTTTAAACTTTTAATAAACTTGTCTAATTCTTTACGCCTATGTTCAATAACATGGGGATCGCCGTATTTTTTTATTATTATAAAAATTAAAGAAGATAGCCCAGTAACAATCAAAAAATCATCACCAGGGTCACGTCTATTTAAAAAATCTTCACTATATAACAATGTTAGCCAATAGAATATTCCATAAAATATAAAACAAATTAAAACCTTTGCTATACTTTTAATTCTACTCATTAATTTTACCCTTAGAGTTCCTATATATATCAATTAGCTGATTATATATGTTGCTATTATAAGCATCTTGATTATCATAGTTATTTATTGTAACCCTACTATTAAATTTAGCCTGCAACAGATTAACAGTAGTTTTCTCTAAGCCATCTTCAAACTCAACTTTATATTTCTGAAAATTTTCAATAGGCATGTCTTCTAATAGTTTATCTATATCTGAACCCTTCATTAAATCTTTACCTCTTTGCGACTTAAATGTCAGAACAACACCTCCTAATCCATCCATATTACTCCTCATACTTGGTATATCCAACAACCGTTTAATATAATTCTGTTTTATAACATCTGCAGGAATAACTATTTCAGCAGATTTTATACTTTTAGCGTTCTTAATAATATTAATGGCATCTTTATGGCATATTATTTCACATTTATACATCAACTTAATATCCTTAAAAACTTCACGAACTAAATGATTTACATATCTCATAAACCCACCAGCTTGAATCGCTCTAGTATTTGATGTTAAAACTAATATTTTATCTTTAGGAGAGTAGACAAAATGTACAAGTTCCGTTGGTCTTTTCTCATTAGGTAGTGTATATTTTTCTATTCTATCATTTTCGATTTTACCAACCTTAAAATCTGGCGATCCGTAAACACCCATAGAACCTTGATACATATCTTTTGTATTAGGAGCTTTATCAAACTCTAAAAGTCTGACACAAGCTTCAGGGTTATCATCTTTATGATTATAAGCTTTTTCTTCTCCAGAGAGATTATTAGAAATATCCCTTAAAGTTTCCTCAAAAGGCGTATCTATATCATACCCCTCATCATCTCTATTAAAAATCTTATAAAGAAATACTGACTTTGTTTGTTGTTTACTCATATAGCACTAAACTCCCTATTTATATTTAATTTAATATCTATACATAATTATTACAGATACTTTTTTATTTATTATTAGATTGCTTCCCTCATTCTATTTTAATACTATTATATCAAACAATAGTTATTTATCAAAACAAAAACCACCTCCCGAAAGAGGTAGTTTTTTAAGTTTTCGAAATTATTATTTAGCGTTTCGCTTTTCGATAATTTCTTGTGCAACGTTAGGTGGAACTTCTTCATATTGTGCAAGTTCCATTGTTGAAGCTGCACGACCTTTACTCATCGAGCGTAGGTCTGAAGTGTAGCCAAACATATTTGCAAGAGGAACGAAACCTCGAATAAGTTTTGTTCCGCCCATCAAATCATCCATTGAGTCGATTCGACCACGGCGTGAGTTCAAGTCTCCAATCACATCACCCATGAATTCTTCAGGAGTTGTAACTTCAACTTTCATCACAGGTTCAAGAAGAACAGGATTTGCTTTCTTAATACCTTCACGAGTTGAAAGCGCACCAGCTAATTTAAAGGCCAATTCGCTTGAGTCGACATCGTGGTAAGAACCATCATAAAGTGTAGCTTTAACATCAACTACTGGGTAGCCAGCAATCACACCGCCTTCAAGCGTTTCAAGCACACCTTGTTCAACTGGTTTGCGGTATTCTTGTGGCACAACACCACCCTTAATTTCATCAAAGAATTCAAAACCTTTTCCTGGTTCATTTGGTTCAAAGCGAATCCAAACATCACCATATTGACCACGACCACCAGATTGTTTTGCGTGCTTACCTTGAGCTTCAGCAGTTCCACGAATAGTTTCACGGAAGGCAACTTGTGGTTCACCAACATTAGCTTCAACGTTAAATTCACGTTTCATTCGGTCAATCAAGATATCAAGGTGAAGTTCACCCATTCCCGACATAATCGTTTGACCAGTTTCTTCATCAGTATGAACTCGGAAAGTTGGGTCTTCTTCAGCAAGTCGTTGAAGAGCAATACCCATTTTTTCTTGGTCGGCTTTAGTTTTTGGCTCAACCGCAATAGAAACTGGAGGTTCAGCGAACTCAATACCTTCAAGAATCACACCATGATTTAAATCACAAAGAGTTGCGCCAGTTGTAACTTCTTTCAAACCAACAACAGCGGCAATATCACCAGCGGCAACTTCTGAAATTTCTTCACGCTTATCAGCATGCATTCGAACGATTCGTCCGATTCGTTCTTTTTTACCAGTCATTGTATTAAGAACGTATGATCCAGCAGTAATTTTACCACTATAAACACGCACGAATACGAGTTTTCCAACAAATGGGTCAGTCGCAATCTTAAACGCAAGCGCAGCAGTTGGTTCATCTACAGATGGTTTGCGTTCAATAGCTTCACCAGTTTTCGCATCAGTTCCTTTAATTGAAGCAATATCAAGTGGGCTTGGAAGATAGTCATTGATAAGATCAAGAACCTTCTCCACGATCACACCACGGCCATCACCACCAGTTACCAAGAAGAAGTCACCAGCAAGAACTCGTTTTCGAAGAGCAGCTTTAAGTTCAGGAATTGTAATTGATTCCTCACCTTCTTCGAAGAATCGCATCATCAATTCATCGTCAGCTTCAACCGCATTTTCAACAAGTAATGAGCGTGCGTTTTTAGCTTTTTCAAGCATATCTGCTGGAATTTCACCAACTTTTAGCTCATGGTCAGCGTAGTTATCATAAGTGTAAGCTTTCATATCAATCAAGTCAACAACACCGTTGATTTCTTGTTCGAAACCAATTGGCAAGTGAATCGGGAAAGCCTGCTTGCTTAAACGGTCATGAATTGATTTAATTGATTTATAGAAGTCACCACCAGTTTGGTTAATTTTATTAATAAAACAAACGCGTGGTACACCGTATTTGTCAGCCTGTCGCCAAACAGTTTCAGACTGAGCTTCCACACCCATTTTACCGTCAAAAACAGTCACAGCACCGTCAAGCACGCGGAGTGAACGTTCCACTTCAGCAGTGAAGTCGATGTGCCCTGGTGTATCGATAATATTAATTTTGTGGTCTTTCCAGAAACAAGTAACAGCAGCAGAAGTAATTGTAATACCTCGCTCTTTCTCTTGAGCCATCCAGTCAGTTGTTGCACCATCACCTTCACCACGAACAACACCGATTTTGTGTGTTAAACCAGTTCGGTAAAGAATACCTTCAGTTGTTGTAGTTTTACCGGCGTCAATGTGCGCAATAATACCAACATTTCGGAAATTTTCCAATGGAGTATTTTTATTCATTTGATTCCTCTTAAATTTATTATTTTATTGCTGTTTCACGCTAGTTTTGTTGTTTTTTCGAAACCAGCACAAAAACAGCGCTTCGCTAACAATTTTATCATATTTTTTAAAATCTGTAAAGTAAAAATAATCAAAAGAAAAAGCCAGATTTTTCTGACTTTATCAGTTAATAGCTATCTTTTTGAATAAGCATTAACTCGAACAGGAACAGTATTTTTTGGTTTAAAAACTTTTGGAAGCAAAAAGAGCGAAAGCCCAAAAAATCCAAACATAAATATTCCAAAATTCCAGTGTGTCAAAATTGTTAAATATAACGATACACCGTAAACTGTGATAAAGTACAAAGAGACAAGTAACGGCTCTTTTGCGTTTGCAAAGGCTTTTTTCATAAAAAATGAAATCCTCCAAATTTTTATTTTCCACTTTTGAGCGGAACTTTTATTTTATCACAGTCTACGATAAAAGTCAAGGATTAAATCGTTTCGCCGTTTCTTGCCCGATTCGCCCATTCATCAGCCATTTCGTTAAACTCATGGCCAGCGTGCCCTTTTAGCCATTTTAGCTTAACTTTCGAATTTTTATAAAGCTCAAAAAGCGGCTTTACAATATCAAGATTCTTGATTTCACCATTTTTTTTCTTCCAGCCATTTTTCTCCCAAACTGGCGCCCATTTCACTAAAACATTAACCCAAAACTCACTATCTGTTAAAATTTCAGCTTCTTCACCCTCTAAAATTTCGAAAGCTTTTTTCAAAGCTAATCCTTCCATTCGAATATTCGTGCTTGGATTTTCAGCCCCCAAAGCAATTGGTTTTCCGTTTTCAATCACGGCAAAACCGCCAGGGCCAGGATTTGGTGAAGCACTTCCATCCGTAAAAATCGTTCGCATTACTTACTTTCCTGATTATTTTGCGGAATAAAATTCTGTACAAAGGCTGAGGTGTTTGCTTGATTTTGCATCTTTTTAGCTTTTTTCATTCTTTCGAAAGAAATCATTGCTAAAACCGCACTAATAATTCCAATAATTAATAATCCGCTCGGAGCAACCATTTTAGTAATTTCAAAATCACCCTCAACGGCAGAATTTGGGTCTTTTTCATCATAAAAAACTTTCACTTTTTCGCCTCTAACTGGTTCTTCGTTCTTTAGCTCTGAATGAAATTCAATTGTTTCGTTTTCTTTTACTGAAAAATCTATAACCGCAGAATATTTATATTCACCAGTTTTTTCATTTATAATTTTCTTTTCAAAACCATAAATTTGCCCTTCAGTTTGTTTCCAAGTTTGTCTTTTTAGAAAATCATTAAAAGGTTTTGCAATCCAAATTGAGCCAGCAATAATTAAAACAATCGCTAAAATTGCAAAAATAATTCCACGATTTCGAAAAGCTTTTACGCCAACTTTTTTAGCTTCATTAGAACTCATATATTCTCCTATTTTGTTTATACTAATATTGTATCATTTTTTGTTCTTTAACGCAAATTAAAACACCGGCAACGAAGCCAGTGTTTTAAGTTTTTTATTCTTCTACTACATAATCGTTAGTTTCGTTTTCGAATTCTTCTTTATCTTCAACAGGTTCAGCTTTTGTGTTAACCCGAGCGCCAGTTCCAACAGGAATTTTGCGTCCGATAATCACATTTTCTTTTAATCCACGAAGCTTATCAATTCGGCCAGAAGTTGCTGCGTTAATCAAAACACTTGTTGTATTTTGGAATGATGCAGCAGACAAGAAACTGTCACTGAAAATTGAAACTTTTGTGATTCCAAGAAGTTGTTGTTTGAATTCAGCAGGTTTTTTGCCTTCAGCTTCAAGAAGTTTATTTTCTTCAACAACGGCAGCTTTCGAAACGACATCACCAATGATAAACGATGAGTCTCCGGCATCTTCAATTTGAACTCGGCTAAACATTTGGCGAACGATGATTTCAAGGTGCTTCGAAGCAATATCTTGACCTTGAGCAGCATAAATTCGCAAGATTTCGTTCATGATGTAGCGTTGAGTTTCTTCAACACCCTTAAATTCCATTAAGTCACGAAGATTGAGCGAACCAGCAGTTAAACGGTCACCAGCCTGCACAACATCGTTTTTCGAAACAGCGAGAGCTGCAACATTTGGAATTTCGTAGCGAACTGGGTTTACATTTTCGCCATCTTCAGTTTGTTGTGGTGTAATTTGAACGATATTCATATTACCATCTTCCCAGATATCAACCACACCAGAAACTTCAGTCATATAAGCCTGTCCCTTTGGTGAACGAGCTTCAAGAAGTTCTTCAACACGTGGCAAACCTTGCGAAATTGCACCAGAACCAGCAACACCTGAACTGTGGAATGTATTCAAAGTTAGCTGTGTTCCAGGCTCACCAACAGATTGAGCAGCAATCACACCAACCGGTTCGGCTGGATCAACAAGAAGCCCAGTTGCCATATCAATTCCGTAAGACTTTTGAGGAATTCCTGCAAGGTCTGGAGTTGAAAGAACACTTTGAATTTTAACTTCTGTAATGTTTTCATCTTTTTCAATTGTATCGGCAATTTCTCGAGTGATTAGCTGATCAGCCTCAATATATCCAGGAACAGCTTCAGCCGTAAATCGACCATAAAGTCTATCACCGAATGAAATCATTGTCTCTTCACTTTCTGAGCGATAAATCGCAAATCCTGGGTCAACTTCGTCAGCTCTATCCTCAACAGAAAATACATCTTGAGCCACATCAACAAGACGGCGAGTTAGATAACCAGAATCAGCAGTTTTAAGCGCAGTTGAAATCAAACCTTGACGCGCACCACGAGTTGCTACGAAAGCTTCAAGCGAGCTCATTCCGTGAGTGTAATTTGAGCGAATTGGAAGCTCAATTTCACGGTTAGTTGCGTCCACCATAATTCCAGTCAAACCGGAAGCAAGGCGAATGTTGGTTGCATTACCACGCGATCCAGAAACAGCCATCAATCCAACAGGCGAATCTGCGCCCTCATGAGCTACACGCTCAGAAATTTCATCAGAAACTTCATCAATAACCTTGTGCCAGTTATCAATAATTAAGTTATAGCGTTCTTGGTCGGTCAAAAGACCTTGATCATATTGTTCCTGAATTAAAGTTGTTTTAGCGTCGCCACTAGCAATGATTTGAGGAATTTTTTCACTTTCGTAAACCGTGTAATCCTCTTTACCAATCGACAAACCAGATTTTGTAACAAATCGGAATGATAAACCTTTAATTTTGTCAGCAATTTTTACAGTCATTTCAGCACCATAATGCGCAAACATATCGGCCAAAATTTTATTAATTTGCTTCTTAGTTTGTGGGTTATTATCGAATGGATAATCTTCTGGTAGTAATTCGTTAAATAGCACACGGCCGAGAGTCGTATTTCGAATCTCACCTTTTACGAACACACGAATTGGTGTTTGGAGTGCAATCTCACCTTTGTCATAAGCCATTTCAGCTTCAAAAACATTAGCGAAAGGACGCGGTTTTTTGTTCATTTCAGAATGCTTGTCATAAGTGATGTAGTAGTTTCCGTAAACAACATCCTGATCAACAGAGAGCACAGGTTGACCATCTGCTGGTTTCAGCAAGTTGTGAGAAATACTCATTAAATCACGAGCTTCTGCCTGAGCAGCATCAGAAAGTGGTAGGTGAACTGCCATCTGGTCACCGTCGTAGTCGGCATTAAATCCATTCGCTACAAGTGGGTGAAGCTGAATAGCTTTACCTTCAACAAGTTTTGGCTGGAAGGCCTGAATCGAAAGTCGGTGCAAAGATGGAGCACGGTTTAAAAGAATGTATTTTCCTTCAACTACAGCGTCCAAAGCATCCCAGACTTCTGCTTCACGAGCATCAATCAACCGAGTTGCCGAACGAATATTATGTGCATATTCTTTTTCAATCAACCAAGAAATTACGAATGGTTTAAAGAGTTCAAGCGCCATTTGTGTTGGCAAACCACATTGGTGAGCTTTCAAAGTTGGGCCAACCACAATCACTGAACGACCAGAGTAGTCAACACGTTTTCCGAGCAAGTTCTGGCGGAATCGACCCTGCTTACCTTTTAGCATATCGCTCAAAGATTTAAGCTTTCGGCGACCACCGGCCGTATTAACTGAGCGACCGCTTCGTGATGCGTTATTGTCAATTAGCGAATCAACCGCTTCTTGAAGCATCCGCATTTCATTACGCTTAATTACCATCGGGGCATTAAGTTCGATCAATTTCTTCAAACGATTGTTTCGGTTAATTACTCGACGATACAAATCATTTAAATCCGATGTTGCAAATCGACCACCAGTTAATTGAACCATAGGTCGTAAATCTGGAGGAATCACAGGAAGAACTGTCAAGCATAAACTTCCTGGCTTAATTCCAGCAGCTTTCATTCCTTCAATTGTTTTTAGTCGTTTAAGAATCTTCTTCTCTCGCTGACCTCTTGCTTTTTCAGATTCTTCTTTCAAACTTTCGATAAGCTCATCAATATCAATTTCGTCAAGCAAAGTTTTAATTGCTTCACCACCCATTCCAACTTCAATAATATCTTCATACTCTTCAGGAAGATTTCGAAAATCAGTTTCGCTCATTAGCGAGCCTTTCACAAAACTGTCAAGTTGATTCTTTTTCGAAACATAATTTGCGTTAAGCTCTTCGATTTCTTTAGTTTGTGCTTCAGCCAATGCTTTAATGTCAGCGCCAGCTTCTTCAGCAGCCTTTTCATAACGAATTTTAATTGCCATTCGAGCAGCTTTGTCTTCAGCTTCAAGGTCGGCAATCATTTGATCGCGTTTTTCTTCATCAACATTAAGAATTACATAACTTGCAAAATAAACAACACGTTCGATATTTTTAACTGTCATTCCAAGAAGAAGGCTCATTGCACTTGGAGCTCCGCGCATAAACCAAATATGTGCGATTGGAGCTGCCAAAGAAATATGTCCCATTCGTTCACGGCGAACGATCGATTTTGTTACTAACTCACCGTTTTTATCAACAGCAGCTTCACGAGAACGAACACCCTTTAGTTTATTATCATAAGGGTTGATATCTTTAGTTGGCCCAAAGATTTTTTCACAAAACAAACCATCACGCTCAGGTTTTTGAGTTCGATAGTTGATAGTTTCTGGCTTAGTTACTTCGCCGTAAGACCAGCTCAAAATATCTTCTGGGCTAGCAACCGCGAGGCGAACTGCGTCGAAATCAGCAATCTGGTTTGAATTCACCACTTTCGCCATTTACGCTTCCTCCTTAATTTCTTCAATTTCATCAATATCTTGAATATTCATATTGTCTTCAAATTCACCGTCAGACTCATCTCGAACAGTTTCGAAATTTTCATCTTCTTCGATTGTCGAACTCTCCGCATCTTTATTTCGTTCCGCAAGAAGCTCATCAGCATCAATGCTTGAGGCATGTTGATCAAGCAAATCAACGCGCAATCCAAGACCTTGCAATTCTTTCACAAGCACATTAAATGATTCTGGCAATTTTGGACCAACAATTTCACTATTTTTAATGATACTTTCGTAAGCTTTTGAACGACCAACAACGTCGTCAGACTTAATTGTAAGCATTTCTTGAAGCATATTAGCGGCACCGTAGGCTTCCAAAGCCCAAACTTCCATTTCTCCAAATCGCTGACCACCATTTTGAGCTTTACCACCCAAAGGCTGTTGAGTAACCATTGTGTAAGGGCCAGTTGAACGAGCGTGGATTTTATCGGCAACCAAGTGGTGAAGCTTAATCATATGCATAAATCCAACAGTTGTTCGTTGTTCAAATGGTTCACCAGTTTGACCATCAAATAATTGAACTTTTCCATCTCGAGGAACGCCTGCGGCTTCAAGTTCATCACTCAAAGTTTTAGCATCAACACCGTCATATGAAGGAGTTGCAACTCGGTAGCCTTGAGTTTTCGCAGCCATTCCAAGGTGAACTTCGAAAAGCTGACCAAGGTTCATACGTGAAGGCACACCAAGCGGCGAAAGAATTACATCAATCGGAGTTCCGTCTTCCATAAATGGCATATCAGCTTCTGGCAAAATTTTTGCAACAACACCTTTATTTCCGTGTCGTCCAGCCATTTTGTCTCCAACCATAATTTTGCGAGCTTCAGCTACAAAAATCTGAATTTGTTTAAGCACGCCAGCACGCATTTCATGACCATTTTCTTTCGAAAAGATTTTCACGCCAATAACTTTTCCAGAACCAGTATTTTTCATTCTTTGAGAAGTATCACGAACATCTTTCGCTTTTTCACCAAAGATTGCACGCAAAAGTCGTTCTTCGCTCG
Source organism: uncultured Saccharimonas sp. (SeqCode) (assembly GCA_963526625.1). GTDB lineage: Bacteria > Patescibacteriota > Saccharimonadia > Saccharimonadales > Saccharimonadaceae > Nanogingivalis. Next base: position 26,120 of record CAURNF010000006.1, on the reverse strand, counting down.
AAAGTTCTTGTTCACCTTTTGGAGTAATTTTTCCAACAAGCACATCGCCAGGTTTCACCTCTGAACCAATTTGAACGATTCCATCTTCATCCAAATGTCGCAAACTGTATTCGCTAGCGTTTGGAATATCACGAGTAACAACTTCTGGCCCAAGCTTAGTTTCACGAACTTCAACCATATAATCTTTAATATTGATATTCGTTAGCATATCAGTCTTAACAAGACGGTCGGAAATAATCACAGCGTCGTCCATGTTGAATCCGCCCCAAGACATAAATGCCACACGGAGGTCACGGCCAAGAGCAATTTCTCCATCCTTGATACTTGCACCTTCTGCTAAAATATCACCTTTTTTAACTTTTTGACCACGAGAAACCACAACTTTTTGATTATAGCATCGGTCGTCGGCAGTTTTTTCGAAATGTTTTAGTTCGTATTTTGCTGTGCCAGACACATATTTAACCTCAACAGCAACAGAATCAGCACGAATAACTTCACCATCATCTTCAGCAACAATAATTTGGCTCAAGTTTCGTGCAATATCAGCTTCAACACCAGTTCCAACAGTTGGGGCTTCATTCCAAAGAAGTGGAACGGCCTGCTTCTGCATGGCTGAACCAGTTAAAGCACGGTCGATTCGGTCACGTTCGGCAAAAGGAATAAGCGATGCTGCCGCACCAAGAACCTGCCTGTGAACGGCGTCCATAAATGTTACTTCACTTGAACTCACCTGCGAAGGAATTAAATTCTTTCGAGCAGAAACCTGAGATTCAACAAAGCTTCCATCTTCGTTCAATTTCGAACCAGCATCAGCAATAATTTCACGCATCTCATGATCAGCGTCAAGATAAACAACTTCATCAGTAACTTTTCCGTCTTTAACCCGAAGATATGGAGCTTCAATAAAGCCATATTCATTAATTCGAGCAAAAGTTGCGAGGTTTGTTACAAGTCCAACGTTTCCACCTTCTGGAGTTTCAACAAGACAAATTCGGCCATAATGAGTTGGGTGGCTGTCACGAACTTCAAGACCAGCACGGTCACGAGTCACACCTCCAGGGCCCATTGAACTCAAACGGCGCTTGTGAGAAAGTTCTGAAAGTGGGTTAGTTTCATCCATAACCTGAGCAAGCTGTGATCCAGCAAAAAATTCACGCACTGCAGCAACAACTGGGCGAGCATTCACTAATTGGCCAGGAGTTACAGTTTCAATATCAGTCATCGACATTCGGTCCATTGCATTTCGTTGCATTCGAAGCATACCAACACGGAATTGCCGCGCAACAAGCTCACCAACCAATTTAACTCGTCGATTATCAAGACTATCGATATCATCAACTTCACCCTGCGAATTATTCAAGCGAATAACTTCTTTAATAATTTCGAAAAGATCTTCCATTTGGAAAGAACGATTTTCAGTTGTGTTTGGTGTTTCAAGATTCAAGCGTTTGTTAATTTTATATCGACCAACGCGACCATAATCAAACCTCTTAAAGTCGAAGAACATTCGTTCAATCATATTTCGGGCATTTTCAATAGTCGCCAAATCTCCTGGGCGAAGACGGCGGTAAACCTCAATCAAAGCTTCATTTGGGCCAGCTGATTGATCTTTTTCAAGGGTTGATTGAATAAATTTAACATCTCCGTTGTCAACATCAGCAAAAATCTCTCGCATTTCAGCGTTAGTCATTCGACCAAGTGCACGCAAGAAAGTTGTTACTGGAAGTTTTCGGCGACGGTCAATTTTCACGTAAATCACACCAGTTTTAGGATCGGTTTCAAACTCTAACCAAGCGCCACGAACTGGAATTAATTTTGCGCCATAATATTTTTTTCCATCACTTCCGGTTTCAGCATTAAAATAAACACCTTCAGAACGAATCAACTGCGAAACAATAACACGTTCAGTTCCGTTAATAATGAAAGTTCCCTGGTTTGTCATCCAAGGGTAGTCACCAAGGTAAATTTCTTGTTCTTTAACTTCGCCAGTAACTTTATTTGTAAGCTCAACTTGAACATGTAGTGGAGCTTCAAAAGTTAAATTATTTTCTTTCGCAAATTCCTTTGTTGTTTTTGGAGCTTGAAATTCATAGCTCTTAAATCGTAGAGCTAATTTTTGACCAGTATAGTCGTCAATTGGATTAATTTCTTCGAAAATTTCGCTCAAACCATTATCAACAAAATCTTTCCAGGATTCTTTTTGGTGAGCGATTAAATCTGGGGTTTCAAGAATAGCGTCTTCTTTCGAAAAGAACGCTCGTCCTGCAGCATTAAAGTGCTTTTTTGCCATTTTTCTCCTCGCATTTAAAGTGTTATTAGAATCGGCCCGAAGATTCTCCGCCTGCGACTTTCGAAATTTTGCCATCAATTTCGAAGTAAATTTCTCCGCAAGCACACTACTTCTTATCGTTCATTTTAACATATTTTTTTAAAAAAATCAATAAAAAACCGCCCTAAAAGACGGTTAAAATTATTAGTGCATTATCAATACATATGATTTTATACTCAAATTAGCCTCCCTAGCAGCTAGAATAGCTCTATTATCCTCCTCACTAATGGCTCGTTCATCATGATGAATATGAAAAACTTTTTCGATTGTTTCTTTTGCACTCATAATTTATTACCTCCAAAAAGTACTTTTTGCCCAAGGCTTGTATATTTTACACCCTTTCATAGAAAAGATCAACCCCTTGATTTTTTATTGTTTTTATGCTATTATGTGGCTATTAAAATTATTTACGCACCTTTCAAAACTATTTTAATGTTTTATTGAGTGCGTTAGAAGGAGTTTAAAATGAAGAAAATCTTCATTGCTACTGCGATTTTTATCGCTTCACTTTTTATTTTTGCGTCAAAGACAGAGGTTTTTGCACAAGAGAGCAAAGGCAACATCACTCAAGTCGGATTTAAAGACTATTTCCAAAAAGGGAAAGAGTTTTCGAAAGATAAATGGGAAAATTTTCAAACCATTAGAGATGATTATTTCGCCAAGCCGATCGAGGCAAAAGGAATAACTTTTATAGACGAGGACGGTGATAAAATAAATAGAGCTTACTTCTCAATATCCTCAAAATTCCGAATCAACCCTTCAATTAATATTGTAAATGAAGATGGTCGAGAAATTAGAGTTTCCTCTTGGGTAGCACGTGGAAGAGATTCTCAATTCCTTTTTGTCGATACAATCGGTTTTACTCGTGCTAAAACAAATTTCGCTTCTGGTGATAATTTATTATTGCCAAACGATAATTTTTATGTTTTGGCCGTTCGAATTCCAGAAGGCGGAAGGAATTCAGGAGAGATTTGGCCAATTCCAGTCTCTCAAAGTGAATTTAAGCGACTTAAAGCATTAAAAAAATCCGCCATTGGCGAAAAGATCACTCCAATAGACGGATATAATTACTAATAGTCTCATTTGTGAGGCTATTTTTCTTGCTGGATTATTTTATCAGCTAAGCCGTATTTTACAGCCTCCTCAGCACTCATCCAATAGTCTCGCTCCATATCGTTTTTGAGTTTTTCCAAATCCTGACCACTATTTTCGGCCAAGATTTGTGCAAGTTTTTCTTTAAGCAATAAGCTTTCTTTTAGGTCAATTTCTTGGTCTGTAACTTTTCCGCGCGTACCACTTGATGGCTGATGAATCATCACTCGAGAATTCGGTAAAACCGCACGCTTACCTTTTGTTCCAGCCGCCAGCAAAAACGCCCCCATTGAAGCTTGCAAACCAATCCCAATCGTTTGCACATCTGGTTTGATAAATTTAATCGTGTCATAAATCGCCAAGCCATCATAAACACTTCCACCAGGACTATTAATGTAGAGTTTGATATCTTCATCTGGATTTTCGAAAGCCAAATGAAGAAGTTGAGCCACCACAACATTCGCCGTGTGCGAATTCACATCTTCACCCAAAAAAATAACTCGTTCTTTTAAAAGCCGCGAATAAATATCAAACGCTCGCTCGCCCCTATTAGTCTCTTCGACAACCGTTGGAACTAAATAATTCTCTGTTTTTCGCATTTTCTCTCCTTAATCTTTCGAAACTTTAATTATAATTTCACCATTTTTCACACTCGCCACAAATTGCATTCCTTTTGGTGGATTTTTCTCCAGAATTTCCTCGGCTAATTTGTGCTCAAGCAAATCCTCAATTGCGCGCCTAAGTGGCCTTGCTCCATTTTTAGCGTCATAACCCTTTTCAATAATAAAATCTTTCGCTGATTTTCGAACTTTCAAATTCAAACCTTTTCGAAGCAATCGATTATTCAAATCAGCTAAAAGAATATCAAAAATCTTGCCAATTTCAGTTTTCGAAAGTGATTGAAATGTAATAATTCCATCGAATCGATTTAAAAGTTCAGGTTTTAGAACTTTTTCAAGAGCCCTTCGAGCAAATTTTTCATTTTTTGAATGATTCTTTTTTGAAGAACTTTCCGCCTCAAACCCGAGCGATTTTTCATTCATCATTTCGCTTGCGCCAAGATTACTTGTTAAAATTACAACAGTGTTTTTAAACGAAACTTTTCGCCCTTCAGAATCCGTTAATTCACCATCTTCTAAAAGTTGTAAAAGCAAGTTAAAAGTATCGGGGTGAGCTTTTTCAATTTCATCAAAAAGCACTACGGAATATGGCTGGCGGCGAATTTTCTCTGTTAAAGTTCCACCCTCACCATAGCCAACGTAACCAGCTGGCGCACCCAGAAGTTGCGAAGTTTTATGCTTTTCGCCAAATTCGCTCATATCAATTTTAATTAAAGATTTCGAACCGCCAAAAACCTCGTTTGCAAGCTGGCGTGAAAGTTCAGTTTTTCCAACTCCAGTCGGACCAAGAAAAATAAACGAACCAATTGGACGATTTTCATCTGAAATCCCAGATTTATTACGGCGGATTGCTTTCGAAATTTTCTCAATTGCCTCACTTTGACCAATCACCTTTTTCGAAAGATGTTTTTCAAGATTTTGTAGAATCTTCGCCTGATTTTTTGAAATTTTTTGAACCGGAATATTCGTTTTTAAAGAAATCGCTCGCGCCACATAATCGCTCGTTAAATTAATTTTTTTCGAACTTTTTGCTTTTTGCTCCTCTTCACTAAGTTTTTTTCTAAGTTGTGAAATTCGCGTTTTATAGAGAGCCGCGCCTTCAAAGTCTTCGTTTTCTGCCGCTCGAATTTGCTTTTCATTTAATTTTTCAATCTCACGTGAGAATTCTAAAATTTTATTCGGTTTCGACACCTTCTCGCTCGCAGCTAGCGCACCAGCTTCATCTAAAATATCAATAGCTTTATCTGGCATTTGGCGGTCAAAAATATACCTCGCGCTCATATCAACGATTTCACCCAAAACTTCATCAGAGACTTCAATATTATGATATTTTTCATATTTTTCTCGCAAACCTTTTAAGATATCAATTGTTTCGTTCAAGCTTGGTTCTTCAACCTGAACAGATTGAAAACGTCGATTCAATGCAGAATCTTTCTCAATCGATTTTTTAAATTCGTCAAAAGTTGTGGCACCGATTAGTTTAATTTTTCCACGAGCGAGCGCTGGCTTTAAAATATTTGCCGCATCCATTGCGCCCTCCGCTGAGCCAGTTCCTGCTAAGAGATGAATTTCATCAATAAATGCAATGATTTCTTGATGTTTTTCAAGCGCTTTAATTACATTTTTTAGCCGCTCTTCAAATTGACCACGAAATTTCGTACCAGCCAACATTCCAGCTAAATCAATTTCAAAAATTCGCTTTCCAATTAGTTGTGATGGGACTTGTTCTTTAGAAATTTTTTGAGCAAGAAGCTCAACTACAGCGGTTTTTCCAACTCCAGCTTCACCAATCAAAACTGGATTCGATTTCGTGCGACGAAGCAAAACCGTGATTAATCTCTGGACTTCAGTTTCACGCCCAATTACTGGATCGAGTTCGTCATTTTTAGCTTTTTCTGTCAAATCTTCGCCAAATTTCTTCAAAATTGCAATTTCACGGCTTGATTGTTGCTTCTCTGAATTCTTTCGAAAGCTTTTTTGCTCAATTTCATCAATTCCATCGGCTGAATTTTCGTTCGAAAATAGAATATCAAAAGCATTCACTAACCCCTCAATATCAGCCCCAGCTTGCCGAAGCACAACCTGTAATTTTAAATCTTTTTGCTTTAAAATTGAGAAAAGCAGGTTTTTTGTGCCAATTTCATTATCATCACCAGAAATTAAACTCGCCATTTTTAATGCAAAAACTGCACGGTCAGTTAAAGCTCGCACATTTGGATCTGCAAAATCTGGCATACTTTTCGAAATTGGCGGATTTTCAACAAAAAAATCATATAAATCTTCAAACTTTAAGCCATATTCATATGCTAAAGTTGCCGCCGAAGATTCGCGATTTGCTAAAATTCCTAACAAAATATGCTCAATTCCAATGTAGCCAGTTTTAAATTTACGAGAGAAAAATTCTGCTCGCTCCAAACTTTTATGCGAATTTTCGCTCATTCGCGAAATAATTTCTTGAAAATCTTCAGGTATCATAACTCTATTTTATCATACTTTTAGCACTCTTACAATATGAGTGCTAATAATTTCTTATTTTATTTGACTTTTTAGGCTTTTTTATATATAATTGTCATATTAAAATGCGTGAACTAAAACTTTCTAAAATTCAAACGCCACTTGGCGAAATGACGGCAATCGCTCACGATGATGCTTTGGTTTTTTTGGAGTTTCAAGATAATGAAAATTTCGAAAAAGATTTAGCTCAAATTAAAGAATTTTTTGAAGTTGAAAATATTGAAGAAGGCGAAAATCTACCGATTAAACAGATACGCATTGAACTTGAAGATTATTTTAAACACCCTTTTGCAAGTTTTAAAACACCAATCGAAATGATTGGAACGGATTTTCAAAAACAGGTTTGGGAAGAGCTTCAAAATATTCGCTCTGGCTCCACCTCAACATATTCTGAAATTGCCGAAAAAATTGAAAATCCCAATGCTGTCCGTGCGGTTGGCAACGCTTTAAACGCAAATAAGCTCTCTATAATTATTCCGTGCCATCGAGTTCTTACAAAAGACATGGATTTTGGTGGCTACAACGGCGGGCAAAATCGTAAAAGTTGGCTACTTCAACACGAAGGAATTTAAAAAACGCTCATTAATGAGCGTTTATTTTTTCTAGAGGCTTTCAAAATACTCAATAACTTTTTTCAAGTCTTTAACATATTTTTCACGGTCTTTGGTCATCATCATTGCTGGAACCGCTAGAGCATAATCGTAGCAGTTTCCTGTGTCACAATAGAATCCGTTAATTCGAACTGCATAGAATTTCATTCCATCATTCATTGCCTTCTGTACAGGAATCTGATACATCAACTCACCGTTTCCGTCAAATTTTTTTGCATAACCACTCATATATTCAATGAGTTTATTTTCGAAAATCGCTCCACGGACACTTGCAAGTTCGCTTTTGGCTTTTTCGAATCCCGGTTTCTCGTCAATCTTATTGACTGACAATACCAAGTTGTCTTCTTTATTTTTTGGATGATGAATAATTTCGCCTACGACAATTGCGTATTTTGAATATTCGACACAATCTTGCACTTGTTTAACCGGTAGAATGCTTCCACCGTATTTTTCGTAGGATTCAAAGATCTGTTCGAATTCATTTTTGCCCATTGTAGCGAAAATATCATCAGGGAAAAAGTAACCAAAGTCATTTTCCCCGATAAACTCCAACGTTTCTGGGGTTGAAATCGGCGCTTGATTACCATAGAATTCACAATTTTGCTGGATGAATTTCGCTGGCGCTAAAAATTCAACTCGTTCAACTTTTTCGGCAAAATCATGTTTATTCTTACTCTTAAGCCCTTCGATAATTGATTTTTTACTTTCGAAAATACTTTCTATTGATGTTTTTTCAGGGCTAATAACAATTGCAATATTTTTAGGATTAATTCCGGCCTGAACCAGTTTTTCTACCAAAACCACAATTGAATTTTGCAAATAGCCATCAAATGGCAACGGTAGTAACTCTTTAGCAAATCCTGTAGTTGCCGGATATCCGCGTGTACCGTTTCCTGCGGCAGGGATAATAACTATCAGGTCTTCACGTTTCTTCTGCATATCTAAATGCCTCCTTTTTTTAAGTACTTTGGTCGCCCAAAGCCAATATGGTAATTATAGCATAAGAAAAGCTAGCAGTCAACCCTGCTAGCTCTTAAAATGTTTATTGCTCTTCTCCGTCGAATTTCTCGCGGTCACTTTCATCTCCGTCGAGGTTTTTAACAACTTCGCTTTCAGTTGCTTCATTTAAGGCGCTAAACAAACCGTCTTCAACATTTCCGCGTGGTTTTTTCTCAGTAGATTTAGCAAGTTCAATATCGAGTTCGAAACCAGTTAGTCGACTTGCAAGGCGAACATTCTGCCCAGCGCGGCCAATCGCAACACTTTGTTGATCTTCACTCACAAGCACAGTTGCTCGTTTCCGTTCATTTTCACCAGTTTCTTTAATTTGAACTTCAACAACTTCTGCAGGGCTTAACGCCTCACGGATAAATTCGCTTGGATTTTCACTCCAAGTTACAATATCAATTTTTTCGCGCTCACCAATTTCATTCATAACAGATTGAACTCGCACACCGCGACTACCAACGAAAGTTCCAACTGGATCAACACCATTCATAATTGAACGAACCGCCATCTTAGTTCGGCGACCAGCCTCGCGCGCAATCGCCACAATTTCAACCATTCCAGTTTCTAGTTCTGGAACTTCTTGTTCGAAAAGAATTTCAACAAATTTCGCATCAGCACGCGAAAGAATCAATTCTGGCGCACGACCATCTCGTTCAATTTCTTTAATAAGAACTTTAATCCGCTGACCAACACTAAAATATTCACCATTAATTTGTTCGCGGAGCGGCATAACTCCATTCGCTTTTCCTAAATCGATTCTCACAAATCGTTGGTCAATTTTCGAAACCGAACCACTTACGATAGTACCAACTTTATCTTCGAATTCTTCAAGAATAATCTCACGTTCAGCTTCGCGAAGTCGCTGCAAAACAACTTGCTTGGCAGTTTGAGCGGCCACACGACCAAAAGTTTCAACCGGGAATTTCTCTTCAACAATTTCACCAATTTCAGCATTCGCATCAAGTTTTTTTGCATCTTCAAGAGAAATCTCGTTATTGATATTATAAGCTTCTTCGCCGTCAACAACTTCATATTGAACAAAAACTTCAGCATCACCAGTTTGAGTGTTTAGTTCTGCGCGAACATTTTGGTCACGATTTCCGTTCTCACGTCGCCAAGCAGCCGCAATTGCCATCTCAATAACTTCTAAAACTTTTTCTTCTGGTAAATTTTTTTCAGCTGCAATTGTTTTTGCTGCCAACATCATTTGTTTAATATTTAAATCTTCCATTTTATCCTTTCGAAATAATTTCTTATGAAAAACGCCGACCTGCTGGCCGACTACTTTTCAATTTTAGCACAATTTATTTTTTTCGTCAAGCTTCTAATTTAACAAAGTTAATCTTTGGTATTTTTCAAGTGATTTTGGCTTTTCTCTCAAATATTCTCGCCAATCTTTTTGATTTTCGAACAAAAAATCCACCGCAGATTGTGCTCGCGAAATCATTTTTGTGTCACCAATGCTTGCAAACTCTAAATTAATCTCACCAGATTGAGACTTGCCATAAATTTCACCAGCACCACGGAGCTCTAAATCCTTTTCTGCCAAAATAAATCCATCATCAGTTTTCGAAATCTCTTGGAGCCTCTGTGGTGGTTTCGCGTTTGAACTCATTACAAGATAGCAAAAAGCATCATCACCGCCACGGCCAACTCGCCCACGAAGCTGATGAAGTTGCGCCAGACCAAAACGGTCAGCATTTTCGATCACAATTACACTTGCATTTGGAACATCAATTCCAACTTCAATAACGGTAGTTGAAAGCAGAATATTAGCTTTTTTCGCCAAAAAATCTGCCATTATTTGCTCTTTTTCTTCCGGCTTCATTTTACCATGAAGCTGTAAAATTCTAAATTCCTTAAAATCACGCTTTAATCGTTTAAATTCCGCCTCAACACTTTTAATTTCCTCGTTTTTTCCTCCTTGAATTGCTGGAACAATTACAAAAACTTGCCGTCCATTCGAAATTTCAGCCTCAATCCTTGAATTCATCGGTGCACGAGAAGCTGGTGAGATGATTTCAGTTTGAACAGGCTTTCTACCTTTAGGCTTTTCTTTCAATATTGAAATGCTCAAATCACCAAAAAGTGTTAATTGCAACGACCTTGGAATTGGTGTAGCGGTCATCGCAAGTAAATGCGGCATTTTTTGGTGAGATTTTTCAAGAATTTTTTGTCTTTGAGCAACACCAAAACGGTGCTGTTCATCAATAATCACTAAACCAAGATTCGAAAATTCCACTTTTTCTTGAATAATCGCACTCGTACCGACCAAAATATTAAGATTGCCATTTTTTAGATTTTCGAAAAGTGTTTTGCGAGCCTTTCCTTTTACCTTTCCTGAAAGAAAGCCAATCGAAATGCCACACCAAGCCAAAGTTTTTGAAAAATTCTTAGCCAATTGCTGTGCAAGAATTTCAGTTGGCGCAAAAACCGCCACTTGATAACCATTTTTTACTGCATTCAATGCCGCAATTGCCGCCACAGTTGTCTTTCCGGAACCAACATCTCCCTGTAAAAGTCGATTCATCGGAAAATCCTGGCTCATATTTTGCATAATCTCCCAAGAAGCAAGCCTTTGCGATTGCGTCAAATTAAAAGGTAGCTTTTCAACAAATTGCTTCACATCTTGAATTTTTGGCTCGATATTGTATCCACGAAGTTGTTCATTTTCAATTTTATTTAATTTTGCAGCCAAAATTAATTCAAAAATTTCATCAAAAGCCAGCCGTTCAAGTGCCAAATTAAATTCTTCTGCCGAACCAGGAAAATGCACCCATTCAATTGCTTGTGCACGTGAAATCAGTTTCTCTTTTCGAACAATAATTTCAGGCAAAGTTTCAGGTAAAATCTTTATCATCGGCTTTAATTCTGCCAAAATCTTTCGAATTGTTTCAGTTTTTAAACCTTTTTTTTGCGGGTAAATCGGTACAATTTCGCCATCTTTACCTGAAAAATTTTGATTTTTTGGCAATTCTTCGCGCTTCATTAAACTTGGATTCGTAATTTGATAACGATTATAATTAAATTCATATTTTCCCGAAAAGAAAAATTCTTCTTCATCTTGAAGCTGTTTTACGCGATACGGCTGGTTAAACCAAATTGCTTTAATTTTCTCTTTTCCATCAGTTAAAATCGCCTCGGTTATCGTCATTCCACGCCGAACTCGACGCATCGAAACTTTTTCGGCATAAGCCCTAAAAAGAACCTTCCCCGGCTTAATCTCACTCAAACTAGTTAAACTTGCAAAATCCTCATATTTTCGTGGGAAAAACTCCAAAATATCACCAACAGTTCGCAAATTAACACTTTCGAGTTTCTCGAGCGTTTTTTCACCAACACCCTTTACCAAACCTAACGAAGAATTTAAATTCATTACTAAATTCTAGCATCTTTTGGAGTTTTTTTCAATTTTTGTTAATAATAAAAAATCGCCCGTTTTGAGCGATTTTCGAAACAGATTAAACTTTATTTATAACAGGAATAACAATTGGCGTATGACCAGTCGAATCAAACAATAGGTGAGAAATGTCATCTTTGATTTCTTGTTTCATGTCGGCAATTTCAACTTTTCGTTCAACTTCACGGTCGATTTTAATTCGCAAATAATGACGAATTTTACCAATCAACTCTTCACTATCTTTTAGATAAACAAATCCACGCGAAATTACATCTGGCGTTTTAAGAAGTCGGCCAGTTTTCTTGCTAATTGTTAGCACGATAATGAAAATACCTTCAGTTGAAATATGCAGGCGATCTTTCACGACCGCATCATGAACCGTATTTCCAGTATTATCATAAAGAATTGAACCAACATGAACACGACCACCTTTTTTAATTTTCTTTTCTTTTGTAAGCTCGATGATGTCACCACTGTCAGCAACAATAATCTCTTCTCGTTTTAATCCAAGAACTTTCTGCGCCATTTCAGCATTGTGTTGAAGCATATAAAATTCACCATGAACTGGGAGGTAATTTCTTGGGCGAATAGTTTCTACCAATCGAACGTGGTCATCGTAGTAAGCATGCCCTGAAAGATGTAGTGGGCCAATGCCGTGATAATGACCGCGACCGTGCTGAATTACGCCGGCACCTTCCCGCAAGAGCCCATCAACGGTCGAAGCCACACGAGGCTCATTTCCCGGAATTGGACTTGAAGAAAATACCACAACATCTGTTGCTTTAATTTTAACAAATCGGTGAGCGCCAGTTGCCATTCGGTTTAGAACAGCATTTAATTCACCCTGTGAGCCAGTGCAGACGATCGTAACTTTCGAATCATCAAGCTTCACGATATCTTCCATTTTTACAATAACATCTTTTGGAACTTTAATTTTTCGCGACCTTAAAGCAATTTCAATCGCATTAATCATTGAGAATCCAGCAAACGCAACCTTACGGTCATGTTTTACTGCTTCATCTAAAATTAATTGTAGGCGATAAATCTGGCTTGAAAAACAAGAAAAAATCAATCGTGCATGCGGATACGCTGTCATCACTTCACCAACACTTTCACCAATTGAATATTCACTGTGTGGGTGCGTTCCTGGTGTATCAATATTCGTACTTTCATTCATCAACAAATCAACACCTTCGGTTTGTGCAATTTCAGCAAGTCGTGGGAGATCGAATTGAGTGTCAACAGGATCGTTTTCGAAACGCCAGTCACCCATATGAACAATATTCCCATTTGGCGTACGAATAACCATTGCTACACAGCCAGGAATCGAGTGTAAAACATGCACAAATTCAAGTGTCATATATTTCGAAATTCTAATTTGCTCATGCTTAAATGGATCAACAATTTGATAATTTGGTGAAACTTCAACAACCGCCTCTTCCATCTGGCGTTTAATCATTCCAATCGTGAAATCAGTTGCATAAATTGGAATATTATTTCCAAATTCAGGTAAAAGCTGGCGAACAGCGCCAATATGATCAAGGTGAGCGTGCGTAAATGCAACGGCCTTAACTTTATGCATATTATCTTTTAGATAAGTGATATCCGGCGTCATGAAATTTACACCAGGGTAGTCTTCGTTCGGAAAAATCGAGCCCATATCAATCACTAAAATTTCATCCATATATTCAATTGCGAACATATTTTTACCAATTCCAAATTCACCCAAGCCACCGAGCGGAATTACTCGCACACTATCCTTTTCTGGGCGAAGTTTTTTCAATTTCGAAGCTGTTAGCTGCTCGCCATTAAAACCATTAAAAAGCGATTTATTAACAGGAATATTAACAATGTGCTGAGTTGCGCGCATATTGATATCATTCGAAATCATTCGTTGAGCTCGCACAACCGCACCACGACGCGTTGTTGTTGGTAAATTCACCTTTTTAGCATCAGATTTTTGAACTCGAGTTTGCTTTGAAATATTCTTAGCTTTTTGAGCGATTTTTGCGTTCTTCTCGCTACTTTCTTTTTTAGCATTCCCAACATATTTATCTCGATTTTTTTGCAAATCTTGAGCTTTTTTCTGCAAGTTAGCACGCTTTCGAGCCTGCTTCTCATTAAAATTATCAGTCATTTTTCTCCTTAAATTAAAGCGTTCGAAAAGTTATTTTTAGGTCGGATTTTTCGAACAAGTAATATTTTAGTATTCTTATTTTATCAAATTTCAAGTTTAAAGTCAAATAAAAAAGAGCCCGAAGGGACTCTAGATTATAAAAACAAAGCACGGTATCTCTCGACTAGACTAAACCTATATTTTTTTTCAACAAGAGTTTTATAGGCTAGTTTTAAATCTTTTTTTAATTTACCGTCAAGTTTTTTTATTTCTTTCTTCGAACCTAAAATCGAAGAAATACCATTTTTAACTATGTTGTCAAGACGAGGATTACATCCTCTTATAAAATACTCGATAGACCATTTGCAATTGCTACTGATAATAATCGCAAAATTCATACCATAGGTATTATATCTTTCACAGATATCCAATCCTGTGGAATAAATATTGGCCATTGGCTCTTCACTTCTAATAACTAGCCTATCAACAATAGGCTTTAATGATTGGAGAATTACCACGGTCTCTTCAAATCCAAGCTGATCATCTTGCGTGATTAAGCTGATGATATTTTCAACAATGGCAGATTCTTTATATTCCAGAATCTTCAGAGAGTTTTTATTAACACTTCCATTGAAGTGTTTATTAAATTTTTTTATAAAATCTAAAACTCTCTGTAATTTTACTTGTACATTTTCATAGCCTTTATCGTACTTCTTATCGCTATGAAATTTTTCTGCGATATATAAAACATTCTGCAGCTCTTCAATATCACAATCACTGATTGCTTTTAACGCTCTCCGAGTGTTTGATACTAATGGAAGAAGGTGAATATCACCCTTGGAATAGTTTTCGCTTCCCGTTTCGTAAAGAACTTCATATAACATTTTTATTACCTCCAAAAATATATAGAATATAAATATTATACCAGATTTTCGAAAAAAAGAAAACCCTGCATGTTTAGCAGGGCTAAGTTTTTTATTAATCTTATAGCAAGGAGGGAACTTTAACATATTTCGAAAGCTCAACTTATTCTTCAATGATATAATTACCATTTAACGAAAATTTAACTTCCAATACAGCACTCTCCTTCGTGCTATCATCATCTATTAGATCTATACTATAGTTCGCTTCCGCTTTTGCTCTAATAAAACAGCGGATTATCCAGAGATAAAACTCCGTAAACATCCATATCCCTACGACAAAAATAGACACTGCTCTTTCATCTGGCTGGTTTTCAATTATTAAAAGTACTATTAAAAACGATAAAGCTAAGACGGCAATTAAATGAGATAAATAGAATCTGATTGCGAATTTATTTATCTCTTCGAAAGCTTTTTCTGAAAAGTTATAGGTTTTCTCCTCTAATTCTGTATAGGGAATCTCAACTTTTTCAGTATATTTCCAAGACCATTTAATTATTGATCTTTTTTTAATACTGTTACCAAAAAGAATATCACCTAAAAAGTATAACTTTATAATATCAAAATTAGCAGCAAGCGTTATGGTTGTTAAGCTTGCAAATATTAATACCGATAAAAGATCATAATTCTGACTGATTTTTTCGAATATTGATAAAACAGTCAAAATCAAAAACCATATAATAAGCGCAATTTTTAGCCACAGATTATCAATAAATACCTTATTGATAATATAGTCCTTTTTTGGAAAATTAAATTCACGAATTTCCTTCGTGTCTAATTTAACTTCCTTTTTATCACCGGTGTCTAAGTCTTTCATCACCACAATTTTCGAAATCTTCATAGACTTCACCTCTTTCTCAATTTTCTTTGCAAAATGCAACTTTCAAATTATACCATATATTCTCTAAAAATGCAAATCTTGCAGGCTTTCTAAAAATCTGTTAAACTGGTTTTATGAATAATGAGGATTTTGACATTTCAAACTTTTCGAAAGATATTTTTGATGATTTTTCAAAAACAGAAATTAAAGCAAAAAAACAAAAAAATCGAAAAATTCCAGTTATAATGATTTCTGGCTTTTTAGGCTCAGGCAAAACTACACTTTTAAACCACCTTTTAAAATCAAGCCCAAATCTAAAAATTGGTGCAATTGTGAATGATTTTGGTATAATAAACATCGATAGTAAATTAATCTCCAACGGAATCAATGAACAAAAAATTGAACTTAGCAATGGCTGTATTTGCTGTATGATTGGTGATAACGGATTAAGCGAACCACTTTCAAAATTAGCGAATAAAGATTCACTACTTGATGCAATCATAATTGAAGCCAGTGGAATTGCTGAACCTTACGATTTACTTAAAACTCTGCAATATTCCGGAAATCAATATTCTTATTTCGGTGGAAATATTTATTTAATCGACGCTCAAAATTTCGAAACTTCTAAGAAAGATTTTCCGACACATTTTAAAAAATGCCTTAAAGCGAGTGATATTATCGTTTTAAATAAAACCGACTTAATTTCAAAAAATAAAATTCAAGAAATTCGTAAATTTATTAGAGAATTAAACCCAAATTTACCAATTATTGAAAGTCAAAACTCAAAAATTAATCCTGATTTAATTTTTTCTTGGCAAAAATCCGATCAAAAGAATAAAGATAAAAATGAAGAACACGAGCATGATCACAAAGATCACATCCACAACCAATTTCAATCTTTGGCTTTCGAAACGGTAAAACCACTAAATCCTCAAAAATTCCTAAGTTTTCTTGATAATTTACCTAAAAATCTTTTTCGAATGAAAGGAATTTGCTACTTTGGAATGAAAGGATACGAGCAGAAATATATAGTTCAGTTGGTTGGCAAAACTATTGATATTTACACTGAAGAATGGAAGGATGAAACACCAAAAACTGAACTTGTTCTAATCGGCTCTAAAATTGATAAAGCTGAAATTCTTGCAAAATTGAGAGATCTAGAAGATAAGAACCCAGATGAAATTACACCGCAAAATATGGTAAATTTCGAAAGATTCTTTCTGTCAAATTAAAGTAAAACCGACCGTTAAATATGGTCGGTTTTAAGTTTAAAGATTTTGTAAAAATTTATCAATAGCAGTTTTGTCTCGCTTAATCAGAGCAACTCGCCCGGCGATTTCTCTCTCACCCATCTCAATCGCTCTAGTTAAGCTTGGGTCGCTTTTTAGAGGATCAAAAAACTCTTTAAATTCTTGGAGCTGTTTCTCAGTTCGCAAAATCGCGCCTGAATATCGCGGAAAATCATTATAACTTTTATCGCCATCAAATTTTTCCTCAATTAATTTCCAATTTTCACGCAACCACTTCCATGCTAGCTCTCGAGTTTTCAAATTTCGAAGTAAATGAACATACCAGCTTAAGATATCCTGAGTTCGAATTATATCATTTTCAAGCATTTTTTCAAGGAGTAATTCACCAGTTCGAATATTTTTAGTTGAAGTTAAAGCCACCATAATATCATCTCGATAATCAACATTTGAAGTGTTCTTATAACTTTCGAGCATTTTTTGCAATAATTCTGGAGATTCTTCAAAGCGAATCTTTGCAGTTAAAATTAAACTTCGAATTTCCGAATCAATATCTTCCATATTCTGCGAATTTTTAAAAATATCTAGAGCGCCTGAGATCGCTTTTTCATTTTCAGCATAAATCATGTGCGCCAAAATTGAGCTACGTTTTTGGGTGTCTTCTTCGTCTTCGCCAGTTTTTTTAACGAATCCAAGTTTTTCAAATTCATTTTGAGCTAAATTGCCAACAAATTTTTTCATGTTTTTCGAACTCGCAGAATCTTCATCAATGAAAATTTTCAATTCACCAATTAAAAGACTAATCATATCCCAAACCGTTAAAGAAGTTTCTTTATCATAACTCTGTAAAGTTCGCAGCAGCTCAACACTTGGAATTTCACCACCGCGTGAAAGCAAAGAACGTTCCTGAAGAATTTGAAGGCGAGAAATCGTGTCTAAATCACCATTTCTAACCTTTTCAAGCAAATTTTCGAAAAGATTTTGGCTATAATTTGTAATAAAATGAGCAACATTCCCTCGATTCAGCTGAACAAAATCTGGACTTTTCTTGCAAGTTAAATCTTTCGAATCCATAATCTCAGGCAAATTATTTTGATTTGAGCCAAGTAGAATTGGCCAAATTCGCCCACTATCTTTACCTTCACCAATAAAAAATTGCTTTTGCGATAATTTTAATTCTTCACCATCTTCTTCGGCCAAAACACTCGGATAGCCACTTTTAAAAAGCCAAGGATTCATAAAATCTGCGACATTTTTGCCAGAAGATTCACTCAAACAATCCCATAAATTCTCGCCAATTGTATTTTGATATTTAAACTTATCAAAATACAGTTGTAAACCTTTTCGAAACGCATCGTTCCCAACATATTTTCGAAGCATGTTCATTAAGCGAGCACCCTTTGCATAAACAATTGCACCATCAAAAATAGTGCTAATTTCATCTGGATGGTGAACAGGAACATAAACAGATTGAACTCCATCAATTGCATCGCGGCGCAAACTTAAAACTGCTTCATTAACTGCAAATTCTTCCCAAATTTTCCATTTTGGCTCTAAAGCGTCAGTTGCTAAATATTCCATCATCGTTGCGAAGGATTCATTTAGCCAAAGCTCATCCCACCATTTCATTGTTACAAGATTCCCAAACCATTGGTGTGAAGTTTCGTGCGCAATCACTAACGCAACATATTTTTTTGAAGATATTGAGGAATTTTTACCAGCGAGCAATGCAGTTTCACGATAGGTAATTAAGCCCCAGTTTTCCATCGCACCACTAGAAAAATCTGGCAAAGCAATGTGATCGCATTTTGAAAGTGGAAACTTTTGACCAAAAAAATCTTCATAAAATTCTAAAACCCGCACCGCAAAACTAAGTGGGAATTCCATTAATTCAGACTTTTGAGCTTTTGTTGCCAAAACTGAAACTTCAACACCACTTTTAGTCTTTTTCGAAACTCGTTGAAAATCGCCCAATACAAAGGCTAATAAATATGTTGACATTTTTGGTGTTTTAGCAAATCTAACCTGTTGAGTATTGCCATTTTCATTTTTTTCAACAATTTCAGTATTCGACAAAACTTCAAGATCGCTCAAAGCTTTAATCTCTAACGAAAAAGTTGCCTTCGCTTTAGGTTCATCAACACACGGAAAAACCTCACGAGCATGATGGCTTTCAAATTGAGTTGCAAAAAGCTCTTTTTTCTCGCCACTTTCTTTATAGTAGCAAGGATATAATCCGTGCATTGCATCTGTTATTTTACCAGAAAACTCAATTTTAAGTTGGACTTTATCACCTTTTTTAAAGTTAAGTTCTTCAATATTCACTAAAATTTCATCATTTTCAACTTTCGAAAAGTTCAATTTTATATCGTTTGCAAAAGTGATCTTTTTAATTTCTAAATCTTTCGAATGAAACGCAATTTCTTTTTCATCATTAATCTCACCAAAAATATCAACAATTCCATTAAATTCACGATTTTTTACTTGCGCCAAATCAAGCTTTAACTCATAATGTTCGGGCTTAAATTTTTCCGCTAATTGATTAACACTCATTTAAAATCTTCTCCTTAAAATCACTTAAAATATTCTCAATCTTTGCACAATCTTGTTTATTTTCGAAACGCCATTGAGCATAAATTTTCATTTTTGGCTCAGTTCCACTTGGTCGAATTGTAATTCTTCTATCTTCTGAATCAAAAATAAAACTTACCGCATTTCCATTTTCCAACATTTTAAAACTATTTTTTTTATTTGTTGAAAAATCTAAATCAGTTAAATTTTCGAAATCTCGCATTTTTAATGCACCAAAATTTTCATTCCCAATTCGCATTTTTTGCATAATTTCTTGCATTTTTGTAAATCCTTCAGCGCCGCTAAATTCAAGAGATTCAGTCTTTTCAACAAAATATCCATTTTCAGCATAAATTTTATCAAGCTTCTCGCCCAAAGTTTGATTTTTAAGTTTCAATTCCGATGCAAGCTCAGCTATCATCAATCCAATTGTTGCAGCATCTTTATCTCTAGTCTGCGAACCAATAAGCCCGCCAAGGCTTTCTTCGAATCCAGCAATAAATTTCTCTCCAAGCGTTTCTTTTTGTAATATTTTTTTACCAATAAATTTAAATCCAACCAGCAAATCATCATAAATTTTTACGCCATATTTTTTAGCTAAAATATTTAACATATCAGTAGTTACAAAACTTTTGCAAATAAAGTCACGATTCCCAAAATAAAGTTCAGCATATTTATTTCGATCCTTTTGCTTCTTTGAAAGAATATAATCAGCCACCAAAATTGCAGTTTGATTACCCGAGAAACTTCGAACCTCTCCATTTTTTTCAAGACTCATTACGCAAATTCGGTCAGCATCTGGGTCGGTCGTTAGAGCAATATCTGCTTGTTCTTTTCTTAATTTTGAAATCGTCATTCTATTTGCAGAAAGATTTTCCGGATTTGGTTTTCTATCTTGAAGTGTTGAAAAATTACCATCAAAATTCATCTGCTCATCAACAAGAATGATATTTTCGAAACCCGCAAAATGAAGAGTTTTTAATAAATTCGTCGTTCCAGTTCCATGAATGGGTGAAAAAACAATTTTTGCATTTCTATTTTTCGATAAAGATAATTTTGCATTAGCCTTGATATAAAAATAGTCGTTTTCTTCACCCAAAATTTTAATTTTACCGTTTTTTACAAATTCATCAAAATCACCAGTTTTAAATTCTTCGATATTTTTAGCAATTTTCATTAATTTTTTATCGTGTGGAGCTGAAATTTGTGCGCCATCATTCCAATAGATCTTAATTCCATTATCTTCTGGCGGATTATGACTGGCTGAAATCACAATTCCTGACGAAGTTTTAAGATTTCGAACTGTGAAAGATAATTCTGGAGTCGAGCGCGGAGTATCGAAATAAAAAACTTCGATATTATTTGCGGCTAAAATTTCAGCACATTTTTTCGAAAGTTCACAAGAGGAATTTCGAACATCCCAAGCAATTGCAACACTTGGTGAATTAATATTAAGTGATTTTAAATAATTTGCGAGAGCCTGTGCACTTTCTGAGATTGTGACTAAATTAATACGATTAGAGCCAGCACCAACTTTACCGCGTCGCCCAGCAGTACCAAATTCCAAAATTTTAAAAAATGCATCCTCGAGCTCATCCCAATCTTCATTTTTTATTAAATTCAAAATTTGTGCTTTAAATTCATGATATTTTTCATCTAAAAGCCACTTCTGTAAATTTTCGAAAGCTAACTTTGATAAATTAGATTTGGCTTTTATTAATTCTTTGCTCATTTAGTCCAGCTCCTTTTATATCTATTTTATCACTATCTCTCAATAAAATCAAAGTGCTTGCGTTTTTAGAATATTTATGTTAAAATAATTCCGATGAATAAAATTCTAAAAAAATCTACAAAAAAACTAGCCGATGACAATGCGCGCGGAGCTCAAATTGGTTTACTTGAAGAAGTTTTTAACGATATTTATCCAAGTCGCTGGGCTATTTATAAAGTTAATTTCTTTCGCGGAATAGCTTTTGGATTCGGTAGTGCTATTGGCGCAACAGTTCTAATCTTCTTGCTAATTTGGATTCTTAACTTTTTTGTTAACATTCCGGGCGGAATTGGTGACTTTATCCAATCTATTATAAATGCAATGCAAAATCGGCGATAATAAAAACTACCCCATCAGGAGTAGTTTTATTTTTAGCTTGAAGAGCCTGCTGTATTTTCCGTACTTATTGAGGAAGGCCCTGTATAACTTTTGGAAACTTTATATCCACCAGAATCGGTAACTTCAACCGTAATATTTTGACCAGCTTTATTAAACGTATAATCTGTTGAGAGTGTGTTTCCGGTTGGAAGAGCAGTACTAATTGTTGCGCCATCAACCTTAACCACGACTGAAGTTATATCGAAATTCCCCTTTACAATATTTATATTTATTCTGTAAGTATTTGAATTTGCATGCCTTGAGTATGAAACACTCGAGATAGATGGTTGCAAGTCTGAACAGTTATGAATATTATCTTCTTCATTCACATTATAACCTTCTGGCGCAGTTATTGTTTTCTTTTTGGAGACTGGGTCAGTTGTTTCGAAAACAGTTAGTTTAACTCGAGTAGATTCTGGTGTACATTTAGTTGCTTTCTTTTTCGAAACACTATCGAACTCAATTTCTCTTGAAACTGAACCTGTTTTATTTTTGTCCCACCAAGATGGGCAAATATCATTCTTACCATTTATTGTACAATTTCGAATTCCAGATGGTCTTTCAATTTTATCACCAGATTTCCATTTACCGTTAGAAGCATAAACTTGATAGTGAACATCGCGCATATATTCATTAATCACTCTACGCACAGGGCTGTTATCAGGAGAACGTAAAGCCCGACCATCATGATTTCCACTCCAAACACCTGTTGCAACTACAGGAGAATAACTCATCATCCAAGAGTCCTTGGCAGCACCTTTTCCGTTGTCTGTTGTTCCAGTTTTCGAAGCTGTCCAAACCCCAGGAACCGTAAATCCATAACTTCGACTTTGACCACCAAATGTAGTTGTTCGAGCACTTGGATCAGCAAGAATATCAGTCAATTCATATGCGGCCTGCGAATCAATCACCTGTTTTGATTCGTCTTTCCACTCAAAAATCTTTTGATTTGATGAATTTTTAACTTCAGTAAAATATGTTAATTCTTTGTAAACACCACCTCGCGCAATAGATGCAAAAGCATTTGTGTGCTCATCCTGGTGAACCGAACATCCACCACCAATTGCAGCAGAAAGACCCGCATTGTTATTTTTACAATAAGATTTATCGCCAAGCTGCTGCGCAACGCTTAAACCTTCATCAACGCCAACAATACTCAACGCCTTAACTGCTGCAATATTTAAAGAGTTTCCAAGGCTGAATCTAATTGGTACACTACCGTAAAATTGTTTCGAAGCATTCCTTAGTTGACAAGCCCCATATGTTCCATTACAATATTGCGAATCGATATTTTCGTCCTTCAAAATTGTTCCTGGTGTATAAACGGTATCCTTCTTGTTAAACAAAGCCGCATAATCGACAATAGGTTTAATACTTGAACCTGGGTCAAGAGATGAAGTTGAAGCATTAGTTTGACCATATCCAGCTTTATTATAGTCAACCGATCCAACTTGAGCAATAACTTGCCCAGTTGCAACATCAACAGACGTCATAGAAATATTATCAGCGCCACTAACATACAAAGTTTTAGCACCAGCATTAACGGCATTTTCAGCGATAGACTGAGCCTTTAAATCAACCGTAGTCTTAACAGTCAGGCCACCAGCACCAACAACCTTAACACCAAGCTTTTCTTCAAGTCTCTTTTTAACCTCTTGAACAAAATGTGGTGCCTTAATATTTGTATATTGATCTTTTTCTGGCTTAATTGTTGCAAGAATATCGAATTCTTTAGCTTCTTCTGCTTCTTTTTCAGTAATAAATCCACAAGAAACCATATCATTCAAAACTTTATGCTGACGCTCAATCAAGCTCTTATTATAGCTTACATTATATGGATTATAAACTGCTGGATTATTAGGGATAGAAGCTAATAATGCAGCCTCAGCCAAAGTTAAATCTTTCGAACTTTTACCAAAATAAGTTCGTGCACCAGATTCAACTCCGTTTCGGCGGCCACCATATGGAGATTCATTCAAATATAGTGAAAGAATTTGATCTTTATTATACATTTGTTCAACTTGAACCGCAAGAATCATCTCTTTAATTTTTCGTGGAATTCCGCTAAGTCCACGATCACTGGATTCATTAGAGAAATAAACCTGTTTAATAAGCTGTTGCGTCAAAGTTGAGCCACCCTGAGTTGCTCCACCTCTAAAGTTATTTACAAAAGCACGAATAATCGCAGTTAAATCAACACCCTTATGCTTATAAAAATCTCGATCCTCAATAGCAACAGTTGCTTTTTTAACATAGTCTGAGATTTCAGAATTATCAACAACCAACTTATAGTCGCCAGAACCCTTATCCTCCCACAAAAGCTCACCATTTCTATCATAGTATTTCGAAACTGTAGTCTGAACTCTCTTAGCTAATTCTTCTGGTTTGATTTGATTTAAATCTTTCGAAACGTAGGCAAAAGCCGCCGCGATTCCGACCACAGCAATAACAATAAACATTGCGGAAATTTTTAAAGCCATGAATAAACCGCGCTTACTAAACCAATACTTTAAAACTCGTTTTGGATGAAGACGATAAAAAAATCTCTTCACTGGGTCTTTTGGTAGACTTGCAAGATACTCTGCTCGCTCACGAGCTTTCGAATCTTTCTTTTCTTTCCTTCGATGAGCCAAATTTGTATATAAACTTAGGTTATTCTGTTTTTTTAGTGAACTCATTTTTTTCGAAGCAGTTCGTTTTTCAACAGATTTCCCATCTTTATTGAGTATTCTTCTTCTATCCATATTACACTCAATTATACCGCAATTGCTTATGGTTTTCAAGATTTTTTGATTTTTATAATACTGGAAAAAAAGCTTTTTTTGTGTTAATATAGTTAATAATAAAATATAATAACGGGAGAGTAAATGAAGTTATCAGAAGAGCTAAAATGGCGTGGTTTCTGGAATCAAACCACTTTTCAAGATTCAAAAGTTTTAGATGGTGAAAAGCGAACTATCTATCTTGGTGCCGACCCTTCCGCTGATAGCCTTCATATTGGCCATTTAAGTGTTTATATGATGGTTAGGCGATTTCTTGATCATGGTCACAAAGTAGTTCTTCTAATTGGTGGTGGCACTGGAATGATTGGTGATATGCGCGACACTGAAGAGCGCCAACTCCTCTCGCCTGAAATAGTAACTAAAAATACCGAGGCTCTCAAATCTCAGGTTTCGAAACTTTTTGCTGGGCAAGATTTTGAAGTCGTAAATAATGCGGATTGGCTTTCGAAAATAGAGTTAATACCATTTTTACGTGATATTGGTAAAAACTTCAATATGGCGGAGTTAACAAGCCGAGATTTTTTCAAAAGTAGAATAAATAATGGTAGCGGATTAAGTTTTGCAGAATTTACATACACTCTTCTCCAAGGTTATGATTTTTGGTATTTATACAAAAATAACGGCGTTTCACTTCAAATCGGAGGAAGCGATCAGTGGGGAAATTTACTTTCTGGTGTAAATTTAATTCGAAAGAAAGAAGGCGCTGAAGTTTTTGCAATGACAGCACCACTCCTTATTAATCGTTCAACTGGCCGAAAATTCGGCAAGTCAGAAGGTGGGGCTTTATGGCTTGATGCTTCAAAAACATCACCATTCAAAATGTATCAATTCCTCCTTAACTCAGATGATCAAAGCGTTTTTGAATATTTAAAAATTCTAACAACACTTTCGAAAGAAGAGATTGAAACAATCGAAAAAAATCATCAAGAGAATCAGCACTTGCGAATTGCTCAAAAAGCATTAGCAAAAAATGTTGTAGAAATTGTTCATGGCGAAGAAGTTGCAAAAAATGTAATTTCTGCGACAGAAGTCCTCTTCGGCGGAAAAGCTTTCGAAAATCTAACTAAAGCTGAAATCGAAGTATTAAAATATGAAATTCCTGTGGCTTCAAAAGATAAAACTGTTAGCGAAATATTGATCGAAACGAATTTTGCTAAAAGCAAAGGTGATTCCAAAAGGTTAATTTCAGCAAATTCAATTTCATTTAACGGCAATAAACTCCAAGAGGATATTCGAATAACTGAAAAAGGCCTACTCAAAAAAGGCAAAAATAATTTTATACTCATTAACTAGTAAAATAAAAATCGCTCAAATTTGATTGAGCGATTTTCTATAATTAAACTTTCTTTTCAAAACCTTTTTTAGCACCTTCGAAAGTATTTAGGGCACGTTTTTGGATTTTACCAGCTTCTTTTTTTGCATTTTCCACAACTTCACCAGTTTTACTTTTAGCTCCTTCGGCAAATTCAGTAACTTTTTCTTTAGTTTCTTCAACAAATTCTCCTGCGTTTTCAGCAACTTCACCGGTTTTTTGCGTGGCTACATCAGCAACTTTTTTAGCTTTTAATTTTAAATCTTTTCGAGTTTCTTCGCCACTTTTAGGAGCGGTTAAAATTCCAGCAACTGCGCCAATTAAAGCACCAACAGCTAATCCTAGTCCAAATTTTTTACTCATTATTTTTTCTCCTTTTTAGTTTTAAATTTATTAAAAATGTCAAAAATTGTTTTTCCGATAATTATCGGTGAAGTCACCTGAGCGACATTTTGTGCGATTCCATCAATACTTGCTGTTATATTTTGCATTTTTTCTGCAACATCACCAATTTGGCGAGTTACACGAATTGCTAGAATAAAAGTAACAATTCCAAGCGTGATGAAAACTGCAAGAGCTATAGAAAGAAAAACAACTAATATTTCTGCAGCCGAGCTCATTCTTCTCC
>CAURNF010000005.1:0-63140 GCA_963526625.1 uncultured Saccharimonas sp. (SeqCode) | reverse complement strand
TTTAATTTTTTATTTTATTTATTTTTTGATTTTATTCAAATCTATTTTGTATTTTACCATAAAATAATTCTTATGTCAATAGTTTTTTGAAAAAATCTAAAAATATCCTGACACAATCTTGTTTACTTGAGTTCGAATATCTAATGGAGAATATCCACTTATAGTAAAATAATAAAGATTTCCATCGAGCATTTCAACCTCGATTCGACAAGATTTTTTCTGCCAATTTTTTGGGCGGCCAAAAGCTAACATTCCTAAAAATAGAATTCGAAAAATTCCGGGCTGATAAACTTCGTCAGCAGTATCAATAAAATTAATCTCTTGAATTTCATTCGGTTTTAAACAGATCTCAAGTGGGCGAGATAGAGCAAAATCTTCATAGAACTCTATCCCGTTAGCTGAAAAAATCAAGCTACCAGCAATATTTTTATCGCCATTAAAATTAGCTTGAAATTCAAATTTTTCTTTCACTTATAACCTTTCACGAATCAATTTTTGCGCCAAAGCTGGATTCGCCTTACCTTGCGACTTTTTCATAATCTGACCAACCAAAAAGCCAATCGCCTTATCGTTGCCGCTTCGAATATCCTCAATCGCTTTTCGTGAAGCCGTATCACTCATTACTTCATCAACAATTTTTACAATCTCACCTTCATCAGAAACTTGGAGAAGATTCATATTCTCAGCGATTTTTTCTGGCATAAGCCCTAGATTTTCATCATTAAGCATTGCTAAGAAAATTTGATGACCACCGTTAGAGCTTACTTTCTTATCATGAACTAGATGAGCTAAAAGAGCCAATCGGTGAGGACCAACGTAACCTTTATAAATTTTATCCATGTCGAGTTCTTCGCTTGGTGTTGAAGCAAACCAGTTGAAGATTCGCTTCATATTTTCCTTATGTTCTTCAAGAGTGTATCCCTCAATTTCTGCAGAATTATAAAGTTCGCTTTGAGATTTCTCCCAAGGACCATCACCCCAAGTTGCAAGGAGCAGTTCAGCAATTCGATAATCACTCAAGGCATATTCAACCACAGAACTATCAAGTCCAAAAACACTAAATTTCTCCCGGAAATAGTCTGGCATAATTGGGAATCGTGCTTGCATTTTTGAAATTTCTTCATCGCTCAAAATAATTGGAGGAATATCTGGGTCTGGCATATAGCGATAATCTTGAGCTTCTTCTTTGCTACGTTGAGAGAAGGTTTTTTGCTCATCATCAAGCCAGCCACGCGTTTCCTGCTTAATTTTTTCACCCTTTTCGAGTAATTTAACTTGGCGTTCGAATTCATATTGAGCTGCACGCTCCACGCTTCGAAAACTATTTAAGTTTTTAATTTCAGTTCGTGTTCCAAGCTTTTCTTCACCAAATTTTCGTGCCGAAATATTTACATCAAAACGCATATTTCCTTGATATAAATCACCATTTGTCACATCTGCAAAAACCATTCGCTTATGCAATTCTTCAGCGTAAGCTCGCGCTTCTTCAGCCGAATGAATATCTGGCATTGAAACAATTTCAATCAAAGGTGTTCCAGCACGATTCAAATCAACTAAAGAATGATCGCCAAAATGTGTTAATTTTCCAGCATCTTCCTCTAAATGAGCATGTTCAATTCGAACTTTCACATTTTTGCCATTCGAAAGTGGAGCAATAATCTCGCCCTCACCAATAATTGGCTGATAAAGCTGCGAAGTCTGATAACCTTTTGGTAGGTCTGGGTAAAAATAATGCTTTCGGTCAAATCGGCTAACATTAGCGATTTTTGCATTTAATGCTTTTCCCGCACGTACAGCCAAACGAACCGCCTCTTTATTTAGAACCGGCAACATTCCAGGCAAACCAAAATCAATTGGAGAAGTTGCCTCATTCGGTGATTTTTCGCGTGCATCATTATCACTACCGCTAAAAAGCTTAGTTTTCGTTTTCAATTGAACATGACATTCAATCCCAATCGTCATTTCATATTTTTTTAAAATATCTTCCATTAAATTGCTCCTAAATCCTTCAAAGCCTGTTTAAAACTATTCATTGCACGGCGAGTCTGGTCAAAATTAATCTGTGCATTATTTTCGTGTGCGATCACATTTCGAAGTTTATGTGCGTGCCAAATCGAATTCGGACTTGAAAATTTATCTTTTGAATTCTTTAATCGCTCACCCATCGTCTGTCCAGAAATTCGCAATTCTCGCATCGCTGTATCAACAAGCTTATCAGCATTAATTAACGCTAAATGCCAAGTCGCTGGCTCATCTTTTTTAATTGAATTCTCAATCTTCAACCAATCGCCTTGAAATTTTAATTTATCAAGTTGAATTTTCTCCGTTTTTGTAATTCCAATAAAGAAAAACAAAAGTGCAGCACAAATCAGAATAGAAACTGAAAGAATTACCAAATCCATCAGTTTTCCTCCAAATTATCAGCCAAAGCTAAAATTTTTGCATCCGACTCCATTTTTCCAATAATTTGAACACCAACAGGTAACCCCTCTTTTGTTTTTCCGGCTGGAACTGAAACCGCGGGTAGCCCCGCAAGCGATGCAGGCACACTCAAAATATCCGCAAGATACATTTTTACTGGATCATGCGCATTTTCACCAATTTTAAACGCAGGAGTTGGTGCAACAGGGCCAACCAAAAAATCAACTTCTTCGAAAAGTTTGTTAAATTCATTAATCAAAAGCGTGCGAGCTTTTTGCGCCTTCAAATAATACGCATCATAAAATCCACTTGATAGAACATATGAACCAATCATAATTCGGCGTTTATTTTCAGCCTCAAAACCTTCATCGCGAGACTTGCCAAAAACCTCGCCCAATTTTTGAGCAGATTCTGAACGTAAACCATAGCGAATTCCATCATATCGCGCTAAGTTTGAGGAGACCTCAGCCGGAACAATAATGTAATAGATAGCGAGCGAATATTTACTCATCGGTAGAGAAACTTCCACAATCTCATGCCCAGCTTTTCGCATTTTCTCAATATAATCTTCAGTTATTTTTTGAACTTCTAGATCAACACCTTCACTAAGAAATTCTTTAACTACTCCAATTTTTGCCTTTTTTGGAACTTGCTCTTCTTGCCAAAAATCGGGCAAAGTCATTGCGTCACGCGCGTCAAGACCAGCCATAATACGCATCACAAGATCACTTTCTTTAGCAGTTTTTGCGAAAACACCGATCGTATCAGTTGAAGAAGCCATCGCCACCACACCAAATCGTGAAACTGTGCCATAAGTTGGTTTTACACCATAGACACCGTTAAAACTGGCCGGCTGGCGAATTGAACCGCCGGTATCAGTTCCAAGCGCAAAAGGCACGATATCAAGCGCAGTAATTACCGCCGAGCCACCAGATGAACCACCAGCAACCCGCGTTTCATCAACTGAGTTTTTAGTTACACCGAAAGCTGAGTTCTCGGTTGAACCGCCATGAGCAAAAGAATCCAAGTTTGATTTTCCAATACAGATTGCACCAGCTTTTTCAAGTTTTTCAACCGCAGTCGCTTGAATCGGTGTTTCGAAATCTTTCAACATTTTACTTGAAGCTGTTGAAGGTGAACCAAATACCAAAAAATTATCCTTCGCCACAAAAGGAATACCTGCAAGTTCACCAACTTCTTTACCTTTTGAAATCTTATCATCAATTTCTTGCGCTCGCGCTAAAGCTCGCTCTTCGGTCAAGCTCGTAAAAGCATTGAATTTTTCAGCATTTTTTGCCTTCGAAATAGCTTCTTTAACAAACTCAACTGCAGTTTTCTTTCCAGATAGAACTTGTTCTCTAATTTCAAAAATATTCGTCATAATTCTCCTACAAAACCTTTGGGACTTTTACCTGATTATCTTCAACATTTTCACCCGCCAACTTTAAAAGCTCATCTCGTTTTACACCATAATCATCAATTTCATCTTCTCGCCAAACATTTTGATTTTTCGAAACCGAATAAGTTGGTTCAACGCCATCTGTATTCAATTCGCTAAGTTGCTCGATATATTCAACAATATTCCCCAAATCAGTTTGAAGATTCGAAATTTCTTCTTCACTTAGCGAAATGCTCGAAAGTTCCGCCAAGTGTTTAACTTCATCTTTTGATATTCTTTCCATACACTTAAGTATATCACTTTTCGAAAGATTTTTAAAGTAAAAACTCCCAAAAAACTGGAAGTATTTAAGTTTATTTTTTCTCAAGTTTTTCGATTCGTTGATTTAGCTCGTTTATTAAATTCATTTGAGCGGCATTAATTTCGCCCGAATTCTTAATATCGTTATTAATTCTTTGGTGAAGAAAAATTACTCCAGCCTAAAGAATTAAATTCCATAAGATGAGCAAAAAACCGCAATTATTTTAAAAACTTTCTTGTCTTTTTGATTAATAAATTTCATAAATCTCCTATTTCGCCATCTTCTTTCGAATCTCTGCAATCTGGTCGCGTAAATCTGCCGCTTCCTCAAAAAGCAAATTCGCACTGGCAAGATTCATTTGATTTGTTAAATCTCGCACTAAATGCCCCCATTCTTCGCGTGGAATTTTTCGCAAATCCAATTTTGGCTTTTTATCTTTTTGCGGAATAATCGCGCGCAGACCTTCACCGATCTCACTAGCCACGCTTTTTGGCGTAATTCCGTTTTCGAAATTATATTTTTGTTGAATCTCTCGCCGCCGATTCGTTTCATCAATCGCAATCTTCATTGAACGAGTTATTTTATCGGCATACATAATCACTTTTCCTTCTTCATGCCGAGCTGCTCGCCCAATTGTTTGAATCAACGCACTTTCTGAGCGCAAAAAGCCTTCTTTATCGGCATCCATAATTGCTACCAGTGAAACTTCTGGCAAATCCAAACCTTCACGTAAAAGGTTAATTCCTACCAAAACATCATAAACGCCACTGCGCAAATCACGCAAAATATCACCACGCTCCAACGTATCAATTTCGCTATGAATATATGCCGTTTTTACACCATTTTCTTCTAAAAATCCACTCAGATCTTCCGCCATCCGCTTGGTTAAAGTTGTCACCAAAACGCGCTGATTTTTCGAAATTCGCTTTCGAATTTCTTCCATCAAATCATCAACTTGACCTTCAATTTTTCGAACTTCAATTTTAGGATCAAGCAAACCTGTTGGTCGAATCACCTGTTGAGCTGGTTTCGGCGAATGTTCGAGTTCAAAATCACCAGGAGTTGCTGAAACGTAAATTGCCTGATTGATATGTTTATAAAATTCTTCGAAAGTTAGAGGCCGATTATCTAGTGCTGAGGGCAAACGAAAGCCATTATCCACCAAAACTGTTTTGCGAGCACGGTCACCATTAAACATTCCACGAACTTGCGGTAAAGTCATATGCGATTCATCAACTAAAAGCAAAAAATCATCAGGAAAATAATCTAGTAAAGTTGCCGGTTGTTCACCAGCCGAACGCTCAGTTAAATAGCGCGTGTAATTTTCAATGCCTTTAACAAAACCGGTTTCACGAAGCATTTCAAGATCATATTTAGTGCGCTGTGTTAGGCGTTGAGCTTCCAAAAACTTCTTATTTTTTTCGAAATATTCGTGGCGTGCATAAAATTCCTTCTCAATTTGTGGAATCGCTCGATCAATAATTTCCTTTGGCGTAGCATAATGTGAATTTGGAAAAATATCAAAAAACTGTGGCTTTTCTAGAATTTCGCCCGTAAGTGGATTCAATATAATCAAGCGGTCAATTTCATCGCCAAAAAATTCCACTCGCACCGCCAAGTCTGAACCAGCCGTAAAAATATCAACCGTATCACCACGAACTCGAAAAGTTCCACGTGCAAAATCCACATCATTTCGCTCATATTGAATATCTTTCAGGTGTCGCAAAAACTTCTCACGATTATATCGCATTCCAGGTTTAATATGAAGCGCCATTTGCATATAACTCGCCGGTGAGCCAATGCCATAAATACAGCTCACACTCGAAACAATAATTGTGTCACTTCGAGTTAAAAGTGCCTCGGTTGCTGCATGGCGGAGTTTTTCGATTTCTTCATTAATTCGCGAATCTTTCTCGATATATGTATCTGTGCTGGCAATGTAGGCTTCTGGCTGATAATAATCAAAATAGCTCACAAAATAATGAACTTCATTTTCAGGAAAAAACTTTTTAAATTCACTGTAAAGCTGTGCAGCAAGAGTTTTATTGTGTGCTAAAATTAAAGTTGGCTTTTGAACCGCTTGAATAATATTCGCCATTGTAAAAGTTTTACCCGAACCAGTCACACCCAGTAAAGTTTGTTCACGCTGGCCATTTTTTAAGCCTTCAACTAGTTGCGAAATCGCTTGTGGCTGATCTCCGGTAGGCTGGTATTTTGATTTTAACTTAAACTCGCGATATTTCATTATTTATATTTTATAACATATTTTGTTAAAAAGCAAAACCACCCATTTTTGAGCGGCTAAACTACTTTATATATCTAAAATTTTCTTTTTAGCTTTTTTAAATTCATCTTCAGTTAAAATTCCCTCATCATAAAGTTTTTTAACTTTTCGAAGTTCACTACTATAAGAATCGCTCTCATCTTTAGAGTCTTTAAAATTTAAAATATTATCCCTTTCATTCATCACATATTTATATGCTTCGGCAATTTGCGAATCGTCATAAAAACCCTTACAAATTCTTTTTACATAAGAACTGTCTGTTGAAGTAAAATTAAGAAATACCCCCATAAACATTCCATATACAATAAAGATAAATATAAAACCAAGTATAACAGAATTTCCAGGGTTATATGTCGCCTTTGGATCATAAAAAGCAAACATTAGAGAGGAGAATAATATAACAAAGCCATTTATTATTAATAATATGTTTCTTAAATCTTTCTCAACGCCTATATCGTTCATCCTAAGAAAATCAAGATATAAAGATAAACCAGCAAGACAGATAAAAATAAAAAGGCTAATTACTATAACAGAGCTATTGCTGCTAAATAACCCGACAGGAATAAGAAACCTATCAATTAAATAAATTATAAAACTAATAAAAAGATATAGTGGACTATTGATCCTTGGTTCATTAGCTCTACCATCCTTAACAGTTCTAATATATCTAGCCATCTCAAATAGAGCCGGCCTACTTATTAAATTTAAATTTATTTTACTGATTCACAATCACTTTCATTATTATATATTTCTATCTCAATTATATTGTTTTCATTTATGCAAGTCAATCACTTTACCTGAAAAAATCAAAAAACCGCCCAAATTGAGCGGTTAGCTTTATCCGTTTCCAGCGCGCTTTTCTGAAAGGTGTTCGTCATCTCGTGGTGCAATGAAATCTGCATTTTTTTCATCCAGCCTTGCAATCACTTTTCGAACGAGCCGTTCTGGGTTATTATCATAAATAATATCTTTCGTGCCCGGAGCTTCAATATTTTGCAAGAGCGTTGGAACATAATCCGCCAAAGCAGTGCTTCCAAGCAAAACACCACAAACCTTGCGAGATTCTAAAGCAGTTGCAAGTTCATGAAGTGAACCCATTCGACCACCAACCGTAATCACCGCATCACTCGAAAGCACCAAATGCGTATCACGCCCAACATAACTCATTCCCGTAAAATTAATATAATCAAAAGCCCTAAACGGTAATTTATAAGTATTTACATGCTGCCGAAAACTTGAAGCCGGCGAAAAACCAATGCTCAAGCCCGTTCGCCCCTTAACACTAACTGCACCCAAAGCTGCATGGTGCGGTAGGCCAACCGTTGCGCCAGTTGTTAGAATTTTTCCCTGCCGAACAATCTCTTGCCCGAGCCTAAAAGCTAAATCTCGCGAAGCTAAAACACTATCACCCGTTGCCGCTCCCGAAACACAAATTTGATATCTCATTTTTCTCCTTTTAAAATAATTTTTCTTCTATTTGCTTGATTGAATAATTCGAAAATTCCTGCTGATATTTTTCAAGAATTTGCTGTTTTAATTCTTTTTCAAAAAAAGTTTTTGAATGCTCAGCCAAGTTCATTATTCTTTTATTTTTTTCAACATCTTTTTTGTTTACTGAAACCAAACCATCTTCCGCAAAAAATATTGCATTGCCAAATTCAGCCCAGAATACTTCATCATTCAGATGATTAGCTAAAGCCGAAAAAGCTTCGATCATCAAAACACTATCACCAGAAAACCCCAGCCTTTTCTCAATATTATGTGATTTTCGATACAACTCCGCCATAATTTGAGCCGAAACACTCTTTAATTCTGGTTTTTTAGCTTCTATTTTCGAAACACCAAAATCAAATTTTCTTGCATAAGCACCACTCAATCCGAGTAATTCCGAGAGTTTATAACTTCTCATAGCCGAATCTCCTGCATTGGCATTGAATGAAGCTTGGTATTTTTATATAAAATTCCTTTTTTTGCGCCCATATATTGAATTACTGACGTTGAATTTGCACTAGCGAATAAAATACTTTCTTTAATATCAGCACCCTGAGCCCACTGGCTCACAAAACCTGAACCAAACGCATCACCAGCACCAGTCCTATCTAGCGATGGTACATCTTCATACATTCCAGCACGAATGATTTTGCCATCAGAAGCCGCCCAAACACCATTCGCTCCATCTGTTAAAATTGCAACTTCTACAAAACTACAAGCATTTCGAACCAGTTCTTCAGCAGAAATTCCCTCAAAAATTAAACTTGCTTCCTCTTTATTTACAATTAAAATTTCAACATCTTGAAGTAGAGTTCGAACTTTTTCAGGCTCTTGGAGTTCTTTTTTGCCAGGATTCCACGCTATTTTTGCACCCTTTTCTATAGCTTCTTTAAAAATTTTCAGGAGCGCATCAAATCTACCAGCTAAGTTCGAAACATAAATCCAATCAAATTCACCATATTTTAATTCAAAATTTTCAGCGTAGATATGTTCCGAGGCGCCACGATAAGTTAAAATCGTTCGTTCACCATTTGGTGCTAAAATAATAGTTGAATAATCTGTGTTAAATCTTTTTGAAAATTCAACACGCGAAGTATCAATAGATTCTTCATCAAGCATTTTTAAAATTTGTTCGCCCGAAGAGTCTTTTCCAACCACACCCATAAAACTTGAAATCAAACCTTGCCTCGCAAAAGTTGTTGCAGCATTAGTGGCGCCACCGCCACTCGAAATCTCAATATTTTGAATATCAATTTTTGAACCGAGCTGGAATTCAACTACATCTTGGTTTTCCGCCATTGAAATCAAACGAAATTCAGGTGAATTGCTCAAAAAAACATCCTGGGTAGCTGCTCCAATTGAAAGAATTTTTGGCAAATTCACTTTTAAATTGCCCCTTTTCGGTTAAGCTCAGCTTCCATCTGCTTATAGCTTTGTTCGGGATTTTGTGAATTCATAATTGCCGAACCAACATTTACAACATCAACACCAGATTGCGCCAAATTAAAAATATTTGAAAGATTAGCTCCGCCATCCCAGCCAATCTCAACATTACTGTTAATCTTTTTAATTAAGCGAATCTTCTCGAGTTGCATCATACTTGCATGACCGCCCATTTCACCTAAATTTCCGCTAAAAATCAAAATATGCTCAGCTGCCTGAATTGCGGGCGCGACAGTTTCTGGAACAGTTGAACGAAGTAAAGCTAAACCAGGTTTAATCATTGTTTCATTTTTAAGCCTTTCGAAAATTGGCACCAAATCTTCCTCTACTTCAGCATGAAAAATAACCATATTTGGATTAAGCTGAATAATTGTATCAATATGCTCGCTTGGGCGAGCAACCATCATATGAATATCAACCTTCCATTCTTGGGGCCACCAAATTTGTGTTTCGGGCAATGTTAAATTGGGCGCAAAATTACCATCTGTTACGTCAATATGAACTCTTTCCGCAAAAGGAAAAATTGCCTCAACTTGAGCTTTATATTCATCTGGATTAGTTGCTAAAATTGCTGGTGCTATTATTGACATCTATACCTCATCAATCTGTTTATTTCTTCTTACAAATCTTGGAGCAGCCGCAAATGGAGTTTTTAGCCAAACATCAACTGTCTCTTTCCACTTAGCTTCAGCTTCATCTTTATCGAAAACACGGGCCGGTAAACAAATTATATTGCTATCATTATCATTGCGAGTCCATTTAGCTTCTTCTGGCTCCCAAACAACAGATGCACGAATACCTTTAAAACGATTTGCTGCCATTCCCATTCCTTGAGCACCACCACAAATCAAAATTGCTCTTGGATCATATTTTTCATTGGCTCGTATTTTCGAAACCGCCACACGAGCGAATTCAGGAAAATCATCATTTGGGTCATACTCAAAACCGCCGATATCTTCGACATCGTATCCGCCCTCTTTTAAGTATTTAAAAACTTTCTCTTTTAAGTAAAAACCCCTGTGGTCTGCGCCAAGAAAAATCTTCATTTTACTCCTTAAATATTAGCTGCAACATCTGTAACAATTTCTACTAATCTGTTAGAATATCCCCATTCGTTATCATACCAAGCAACAATTTTAACCAAATTTTCACCAACAACATTAGTTAGTTCAAGGTCAACAATAGAGCTGTGAGAATTTCCTTTAAAATCTGTAGATACGAGCGGTTCTTCAGTCACAGTTAAAATACCTTGATAAAACGGATCAGCCGCAGCACGCTTAAATACTTCATTAATTTCTTCTTTCGTGGTATTTCTTTTCAAAACAGCAGTAATATCGCTTAACGAAACTACCGCAGTCGGAACACGCACAGAAAGACCATCAAATTTACCAACTAAAGAAGGAATAACTTTTGCGGTTGCAATAGCAGCACCAGTCGTTGTTGGAACAATATTCTCGGCCGCAGAACGAGCTTCTCGCAAATCTTTTGCAGGAGCATCTAGAATTCGCTGGCTTGCAGTATAAGAATGAACTGTTGTCATCAAAGATTTTTCAATTCCAAATTCTCGTTCAAGAATTGCCATAACAGGAGCAATACAGTTTGTCGTACAGCTTGCATTCGAAATAATATCATCTTCACGAGTGAGCTCATGTTCGTTCACACCAAGCACAATAAACTTTGCACCTTCACCTTTTGCAGGAGCTGAAATTACAACTTTTTTAGCGCCGGCATTAATATGCGCTCGAGCTTTTTCTGGTTGAACAAATAATCCGGTGGCTTCAATAACAACATCAACACCAAATTCTCCCCAAGGCAAAAGTGCTGGGTCTTTTTCCGCTAAAACACGAATTTGTTTTCCGGCAACAAAAATCGAATTATCATCATAAGAAACGTCATGATGATAAGTTCCATAAGTTGAGTCATGTTTTAAGAGATGAGCTAGGGTTTTTGTATCTGTTAAATCGTTGATAGCAACAACTTCAATATCATCTCTTTCGAAAGCTAATTTAAAAGCATTGCGACCAATTCGCCCAAATCCATTAATTGCAATTTTTTTAGACATTTCGTCTCCTTTTTTATTAAATTTCCTACAACTATTTTAGCATAAACGCTTTCAAAAATCCAGATTTAAAATCGTTGACTTTTGATTAAGCTTATGCTAGTATTGTTGTGTTGATATAAAAAATCAACAAATAGTACATTTCAAGGAGGATTCAAAAATGGATCTTAAGAAAACCGTAGCTTGTAGCTTAATTGCTTTAGGGTCAGTCGTAGCCTTAACCTTATCTTCCACCGAAGTCTATGCTGCCAGCGGTGTAGTTGAGTCTCATGTAGCTTCAGAACCAATTGTTGGTTTATGGATTGAAGTTGAAGGAGGAGGCTCAGGATGGGCGTACCTAAACAATCGTGGACTACAAAAAACGGGTTGGAGTTATAATACTCATGGTCGTAGATTTAAGGCTCATATAGGTGTCGGAGGAACTCCACAAAAATGGGGACGCACCTGTATTACTGGCTGGAAAAATGACGCCAATGGACTACTTCTTCAGGCATATGGGTACCCTGGTATTCCATGGATTTCATGGACTAATTAATTCTTAAGGCAAGGACTCCTCCTTGTCTTTTTATATAAAAATAACGGAGACACTACATGAAAAAACTACCAATAATATTATCAATTATATCCACAATGCTGTCTATATTGTCAGTTATTCTGGCTTTCGCCGCCTTAAATTGGATTCACATCAATAATCAGCGAGAAGTTGCCACTGAACTATTACTTTCAGCCAAAATTAAATGCCTTGAAACAAAAAATGAGAAAGACTGCGATTTAGCAAAAGAATATCTTAAAGATTCTAGAGATAGAGCGATTAAATTTGATTTTTAGATAACCAATAATAAAATCGCCTCTTGATGGGGCGATTTTTTATTTTCGAAGTTTTTCAGATTGTTTTCTTGCTTGCACAGCAACTGAATTTAAAACCGGCTCTAAATCTCCTCTTTGGCGAAGTTGTGAACGGAGCTTAATCCTTGCGTGCGAAGTTTTTACTAATTCCAGCCAATCAATTTTTGGCTCAGAATTTTTTCGCGTCAAAACCTCAACAACATCACCTTTTTCAAGCGGCTTATCGAAAGCGTGAATTTTCTCATTAACCCGAAAAGCATAAGCATGTTTACCGATATCGCTATGTACCATATAGGCAAAATCAAGCGGCAATGCGCCTTCTGGTAGATTATAAATATCACCCTTTGGTGAATAAACAAAAATTCTATCACCAAAAATATCAATCTGAAGCTGCTCTGGGTCAATTTCCTCACCATCTCTTAAGCGTTGTGCTACATCTTGTAGTTGAACAATCCATTGTAATTCATTCGAAAGCCCGCCATTGCCTTTAACTTCACTCCGCTTTTTCGAAGTAGCTCCAGAAATGTAATCTTTACTCGATTTCTGCTCGTGATAATGAAAACTCGCCGCCAAACCACGCTCGGCAAATTCATGCATATCGCGAGTTCGAATTTGAAACTCCGCAATCAGTTTCGAAGGAGTAATTACTGTTGTGTGAAGTGATTGATAGCCATTTGGCTTTGGCATTGAAATATAATCTTTAATTCGCTCAATCATTGGTTTATAAATTGAATGCAAAACCCCCAAAACACGATAACAATCATCTTTCGAATTTACAATAATCCGCAAAGCCATCAAATCATAAACTCGGTCAATATCACCTTTTGTCTTTTTTAATTTTTTATGAAGCGAATAAACACTTTTTACGCGGCCAGAAATTTCAAAATCTAAACCAGCCTTTTTCAATTCCTGCTCAACTTCTTCTCGAACTTTCCCTAGTTTTCGTGTACTTTTACCAAGACGCTTTCGAATTTCATTTTCAAGCCGTTTATATTCTTTCGGGTTTAAATACAAAAAAGCTTGCTCTTCCATCTGCATTCGAACTCGTCCCATTCCCAAACGATCAGCGATCCTTGCGAAAACATCCAAAGTTTCACGAGCGATTTTTTTCTGTTTTTCAGGCGACATATATTGCAAAGTTTGAACATTATGCAGTCTATCGGCCAATTTAATAATCACTACTCGCACATCTTGCCCAACAGCAATCAACAATTTCGAAAGATTATCTTTAGTTTGAGGTAGATAGGTTTCAAGATTCCCCATTCCAGCACGTGCTTTGCCAACTTTAGTTACACCGTCAACCAAAAACGCAATATCGTCATCAAAATTTTCAGCAATTTCATCAAGGGGAGTTTCAGTATCTTCCACAACATCATGCAAAACACCAGCAACAACTGTGTCGATATCCATTCCCCATTCAACTAAAAAGCTAGCCACTTTTAATGGGTGCGTTATATATTCTTCACCAGATTTTCGCATTTGGCCTTTATGTTTTTCGGTAGCAAATTCAATCGCTTTTTCTAGTCTTTTTATATCTTCCGCCGAATAAAACGGTTTTGCAATTCTCAAGAGTTCAGCCTTTTCCATATATTAATTATACACTTTTTTTGATAAAAATAAAGCTTTTCCATTTTCTAGCAGAATTTCACTAAATAAAAACTGAGTTTTTTCACTCAGTTTCCAATTTATTTATAACTATTTTTCGTTCCAGCGAACAATCGATTCTGTAATAACTTCTTTTGCTTCTTCTATGTCGCCAAATTTTTCAACTTTCGTAGTTCCAGCTTTTTTCAAATCTTTGTAGTGATTAAAGTGAAATTCAATCTGTTTAATAAGTTGCTCTGGTAAATCAGCCAAAGTTTTATAAGCATTTCCAGTATCACGGTCATCAGCAGGAACGGCAATAATTTTGTCGTCAACTTCTCCATCATCAACGAATTTCATTACACCTAAGATTCGTGCTTCTAGGAAAATTCCAGTTGTAAGTGGGTCATTTGTAATAAGTAAAACATCAAGCTCATCACCATCTTCATCCAAAGTTTGCGGAATAAAACCATAATTAGTTGGCTTCGCAAAAGCTTTTGGCTCCACGCGGTCAAGTTGCATTACAGCTAAATCACGATTCCATTCAATTTTGTGAGTTGAGCCAGTTGGAATTTCTACCACAACATTAATAATTCCATTTTTATAATCACCAGGAGTTAAAATTTTATTAAAATCTGCCATATTTTCCTTTCTTTTATTCTTTAATTTTAGCAAAAAAACTTTAAAAGTTCAACTGCTAATCACGATTAGCAAGCTTAACTAAACTATCTTCTACCGTTTTTTGAGTTCGATGGCGAGTTTGAGCTTTAGTTTTAGCTTTCGAATTCTGCTTAACATTTTTTGATTTCCTAGAAGATTCTTTCGATTTTTTTCCGCCTGTTACATTTTTAAAAACTGGCGCTCGCCCTTTACTTTTTTGAGTCTCAACTTTCGAAACCTTAACACTAGCAGGTCGCGCAAACATCATCTTTCCTGCGGCAGTTTGAAGTGAACGAATAAATTCAACTTCACTAATCGTGCCAATAAATCCTTCGCCATTTTCAACTACAACCATCGTACCATCCGGTAAATGACCAATTCCTTGTTTTTTCTCATTACCTTTTTGGGTAATTTCAAGCATAATTTTTTCGCCCGGTAAATAGTCTGCACGAACCGACTGCACTAGCTCATTAATATTTAAAACTTCAATTCCCTCAACTTTTGCAACTTTATTCAAGTTGTAATCTGCCGTTAAGATATCAGCATTCATTTTTTTGGCTAGCGAAATCAAACGATTATCCACCCCCTCTGCTGCAGAATTTCCATCCGCCAAAATGCTTACAGTTATTTTTTCTTCATTTTGAAGAGCCGAAATAATATCCAAGCCATATCTTGCACGAACTCGTTTTTCGTCATCGCCGCCATCCGCCAAAATTTGAAGCTCACCAACTACACTCCGCGGAATCAGAATGTCAAAATTAATAAATCCAGTTCTCGCTACTGCTAAAAATCGGCCATCAATTAAAATTGATGTGTCAACCAATACTTGTTTTTTTGTTTTCGAAATCAACGGTTTGTCATTTTTCGAATCAAACCAAATTCCACAAACAATAAATAAAATTAAAAATAGTAAAAATGTTTCCATACTTTCCTTTATTGTAAATATTTAATTAAAGCTTCTCGTAAATCACGAACAGATGTTACGATGCTATCTTTCGAAGAATTTTTTGGAGCAAGAACATTGTTAAATCCAAGTTTCTTTGCTTCAGAGATTCTTCTTTCAGCTTGAATCACTGTTCGAATTTCACCGCCCAAGCCAACTTCACCAAAAACTACTACACCATCAGAGAGTTTTCGCTTTGCAGCCGCCGAAGCAATCGCCATGGCAACAGCCAAGTCGGCTGCTCGGTCGTCAAGTTTTAATCCACCAACCACATTTATATGAATATCTTTATCACTTAGATCAAGTTTAGTTCGTCTCTGAAGAACTGCGATCAATAAATTGAGGCGATTTATATCAAATCCGCTCGCCGCCCGCTTTGGATACCCAAAATTTGAAGTTGTTACTAAAGACTGAATCTCAACCAGAATTGGGCGAGTCCCCTCTAGAGTTGCCATAATTATCGAACCATCCGTATTTTGGCGCTCAGCTAAAAGTGCCGCCGAAGGATTTTCGACAATTTTCAAACCATTATCAACCATTTCGAAAATCGCCGCCTCGCTAGTTGAACCATAACGATTTTTTACTGCTCGCACAACCTTAAATCCACCATATCGGTCACCCTCAAAATTTAAAACTACATCAACTAGATGTTCAAGTGTTTTTGGCCCAGCGATTGAACCTTCTTTTGTAATATGACCAACCAGAATAACAGCCGTTCCAGAACTTTTTGCTGCTTGAATTATTAAATTAGAAGAATTCGTAATTTGCGAAACCGTTCCTGGTGCGCTCGAGATTTCTTCCATCGCCAAAGTCTGAATCGAATCAATAATCACTAGATCAAAACTGCCCTCACGAATTGTTGCTGAAATATCATTAGCAGAAGTTGAGGTAGCAAATTTAAGATTTTTAGCTTCAGAAGCACCAAGCCTTTTTGCGCGTAATGCTACTTGCTCTGCCGATTCTTCGCCTGAAACATACAAAACATTTTTTGAACCAGCAATAAAAGCTGAAATCTGCATTAAAAGCGTAGATTTTCCGATTCCAGGCTGCCCCGCAATCAAAAGCACTCCTGCTGGCAAAATTCCACCACCTAAAACAATATCAAGATCTCTTATACCGCTCGAAATCCTTTCTTGTTTTTTTTCAGAAATAACTTCATTCAAATCTTGCACGTTCAAAATACGACCAGTTTTTGCACTTTTACTGATTGCATTTTTTCCTAAAGCTTCTTCAACTTGCTCGACCAAGGTATTCCAATGGCCACAGTTTTCGCACTTCCCTGACCATTTCGGATAAGAAGCTCCACAATTTTGACATACAAATTTTGTTTTTAACTTCGCCACAACTAATATTTTATCACAATAAATCTTTTTTGAAAACTATAAACTTGGTGAATTCAAATTTGAATTTATACTTTTATAGAGTTCATTTTGCTGGACTGAAACTTCATTAAATTCATTAATTTTCGAATTGTAACTATTCACTAAATCATTAATTTTCAACCTTGAATTTTCAAGATTTCGAATTCTTTGCAATAATTTTGCACGGTCATCGTTAAATTCTGCCTGAGTTTCATACTTTCCAGTTTTAGCATTATTATTAAACTCAGCAATATCTTCCTCCAACTCTTTAGAATCTTCAGAGTATTTTTTCGTAGATTGTTCGATCTCTGGCTTCATTTTTTCAAGCTCTGCAGTCAAAGCTTCCGCTCGGTTCTTTAAATCTTTAAAGTTTTTATTATAACTTTGATAGATCTGAGCGATTTCCTTACGATTTTTTAAAAACTTAGCATAATGCTCTTCGAGTTCTTTCGAAATTTCAAGCTGCTCCGTGCCAATTAAGGAATGAAGTTCATTGATTCGCTCACCAGGCTCAGTCCGATCATAAGACTGCATCAGCTTTTCGAAATCCGCATCTTTAACCCTCTCATACTCAGCATTAAGTAGTTTACCAATATTATCTCGTTCACTCAAGCTCATTCGCTCCCAAATTGCATGCAAAAGCTCGTGAGCCGCCGTTACTTCTTTTATGCCATCAAGTTTCGAGTTTTTCACATCATAAAGATGAATTTCTCCCAACTTATAACACCCCAAAATCGCTGAATCTTCTTCACGATTTTTGCAATTTTTGTTAAATTCACCTGAATCTTCAACCTTTGGATTGGAGGCGTAAAAAATTGTCTTAGCATTAGTGGTTGGTTTAATTTTATTTTCTATTTTTA
The DNA here is from genome assembly GCA_963526625.1 of uncultured Saccharimonas sp. (SeqCode). Taxonomy (GTDB): domain Bacteria; phylum Patescibacteriota; class Saccharimonadia; order Saccharimonadales; family Saccharimonadaceae; genus Nanogingivalis. The sequence continues at coordinate 45,488 of CAURNF010000005.1, read as the reverse complement.
AAATTTCAGAATCTGGCTTATAATTTTGTGCCGCAAAATAATCACGAATCCCGCGTTGGTTAGATAGCACAAAAAATGCTGCGCTACCAAGAATAGCAATAACGACTAAAGTTCGAGCTACCTTCCAAAAAGTTTTCTGTTGAAAAATCATATCATAACCATTATAATATTTTTATGAGAAAAAAGCAAAGCATTTTTCGAAGAAGGAGAATTTTTGGTTTATTTTTTATAGCCATAATCGCAATTGCATCAATTTTAGCAAATCAAGATTTTTGGCAAACTTCAAAACTAGACTCAAACAAAAAATCAGATTCTCAAACTTCTTTAACTGATTTAAACTCACTTGAAGTTAAAGGCCGTTCACCAAAAACCGGTTATTCTCGCGAGCAATTTGGTAAAGGCTGGGCAAAAGATTCTAGTGGTTGCGATACACGAAACCGTATTTTAAAACGTGATTTAATAAATGTTGTAGAAAATTCAGACTGCAAAATTTTAAGCGGAACCCTAAAAGACCCTTACACTGGTAAAGAGATTAATTTCTCACGCAAGCAAAATGCTTCCGCCGTTCAAATCGACCACATCGTTGCGCTTTCTGATGCTTGGCAAAAAGGCGCCCAACAATTTTCGAAAGAAAAACGAATTGAATTTGCGAATGATCCACTAAATCTTTTAGCTTCAGACGGCCCAGCTAATCAGCAAAAAGGTGATTCTGATGCCGCCTCTTGGCTTCCTTCAAATAAAAATTTTCGCTGCGAATATATTTCTCGCCAAATTTCAATTAAGAAAAAATACTCAATTTGGGTGACTACCGCCGAAAAAACAGCAATGCAAAATATTTTGCAAAATTGTTAATCAGCAATTTCGAACCACTCAAATTTTTCAAAATTCTCACCTTCAACTATTGCCGCAGCAAGCCGCATTTCATTATTTTTTAACTTATTCTTATGGGCAAAAAATTCCGCTGCAAATCGCATTTGGCTAATCTTCTTCTTTGAAATTGCAGCTCTTCCACCTCCAAAATCATCATTTTTTCGAAATTTAACCTCTGTAAAATAGTAATTTTCACCATATTTCGAAACAATATCAATTTCGCAAAATTTTGTTCGCCAATTTCGTGCCAAAATCTCGTGTTTCTCTTGTTTTAGAAATTCCGCTACAAAATCCTCAGCTTTATCGCCAAGCTCTTTTGTAGTAATTTTTTCAGCTTTATTCACCTTAAAAGTATTCACGTTATTATTCTTAGAATTTTCTAAAAATTCCGCGATAGGTTTAAAACTTTTGCGATGAACTTTGCTCACTCCAAATTCAGATAAAGCCACTCTATGTTTTGATGTCCCATAGCCCGCGTGTCTCTCAAAACCAAATGGCGCAAACTCAGGTTTTTTCGAAAGCTCCGTCATAAAATTATCCCTCACAACTTTCGCACAAATTGCAGCTGCAGAAACGCTTGAAATTAGTAAATCAGCCTTTTTAAGAGTGGAAGCATATTTTTCAAGCGGTGTACCAACCAAAAAATTTATAGTGCCATCAATGATAATTTCATTAAATTTGATATTTTGTTTTTTACATTTTAGCTGCACTTCCTTAATAGATCGCCTTGTTGCAAGTTTTAATGCAGCACTTAAACCAATTTCATCAATCTCATCGTTCGAAACCCAACCCAAGCCAATAATTGCAGAACTTTTATCAATTTCTTTTGCTAAATTCTCGCGCTGCTTTTTAGAAAGAGCTTTCGAATCTGTTAGACCTTCAATTTTAGCACCATTCAAAACACAAGCGCCCACAACCAAAGGCCCAGCCCACGCCCCGCGACCAACTTCGTCAATCCCAAGAATCATTTTATTTCCTAAATACATGAAAATTATAATAAAAATCGGCTTTTAATTAAAATTTTTAAGTTTTAATTACTATAACAAATATCTATGTAAACATACTAACAAAAAAATATACTTTAGTCAATAAACTTGATTTTTTTCGGGGGGTGATATAATTAAAACTATGAAAAAATATAAGCTTAACCATAGTTTTACAATTATTAAAATTATTTTAGTTCTTGCGGTGGCTGGGTTATTTTTTTTGATGGCGTTTCTTGCAGTCCCTACTCTCGGGCGATTTCAACGAGACACGGCAAGGAAAAAATAATGCCCGTAATCTTTTAGCTGCAATTATTCAATTTAAGAATAATAATGGTGGCAAGGTTTCCTTTAATGAAAATAACGATGCTTGGACAAAACTTAAACTGTATTAGAACAAAAGCCAATACTTAAATGATTTTCCTAATGGTCATATCGACTACTTCGGCTCCTTTAATTCTACCACAACTCAAATTGTTACATATAGTAGACTTGATAGTGATTGGCGTAGGCCGGGCAGTTGGAATATCGTTCTTGGCACGGTTTGCGAAAAAAAGCGATGGTGGGCTGACCTGACACCCAGCAGTTTGGTTATTTGGGTTAATATTAGCGAGTCAGTTCGTCTGACTCGCTTTTTTCGTTGTTCAGTTTTCCGATGAAATTGTAGTAAATGTCAATCTGAATAATACGATTGCGTTTCGTACCAGTTGGTTTATGAATCACAATCTTGTCAATCAGTTCATTCACTATTTCAACGGTTAATTCTGGTAGCTCTGTATATTTGGAAATTCTCGCCATAAACTTGGAGATATTCAAGCTATCTTCTTGTTGTTTGGCTAGTTTTTCGGTTAAGTCAGAAATGGAAGTTTGGAGCTGATGCTGTTCTTCTTCATAGCTCTGACTTAGCTTCACAAAGCGTTCATCTGAAATTTTGCCAAGTAGATTGTCTTCGTAAAGCTTCTGAATGATGCTGTCAATCTCTTTAGAGCGGTATTCATCCTTTTGGAGTTGCAGTTGCTGGCGTTTGTTGTCTTTGTTGAATTGAGCTTGGCTTTGCTGTTCTAGCTTCTTCAAAAATGCTTCTTGGTCGAAGTGGGCTTCCTGAATGGTTTGGCGGAGCTTGTCACTCACAATCTCAATCAGGGCAGATTTTTGAATGTAGTGAGGATTTTCGCAACCATCAATCGGCTTACGGTAGCCAGAACACTTGTAGTGGTCGTGGTTAAGTCCGTTTTTCTCTTGTGGGCAAAAATAATGCTTTCGCCCACAAGTTCCACAAAAAACTAATCCTGCAAACAAATTCTCGTGACCAACTCGATTTTTATACCGCTGGTTAGACCGCTTATGGCTCCTCATCTTCTGAACAATATCGAACGTTTCTTGGTCAATTATAGCTTCATGAGTATTTTTGAAAACTAACCAATCCTCCTTTGAATTATCCACCTTACGCTTGTCTTTATAAGATTTTGTCCGAGTTCGAAGATTGACAGTATGCCCGAGATACTCTTCACGCCCTAAGATAGCGCTTAGGGTTTCTCGCGTCCAAAAATAAGGCAAAGTTTCCACATTTGGGCTGGAAGAAATCGACTTCAAACCGATTTCTATTCGGTGGCGGTCTGGTTTAAAAATTTTGTCACTTTCTAATCCTTTTGAAATCTCTGAGAGACTTTTTCCGCTTTTCGCTTCCTGAAAAATCCGCTTCACAACTTCACTAGCAACTGGGTCAATAATCCAATTTTTAGGATTGTTTGAATCTTTTAGGTAGCCGTAAGGTGGATTTACTGTGACACGCTCGCCAGCTCTCGCTTTAGCTTGCACCACCGCCCGAATCTTCTTGCTGGTGTCTGCCGCATACATTTCATCCATTAAACTCTTGATTGGCAAGAAAATAGAATTAGTTTCATTAGGCTTATTTGAATCTACGCCATCATTTAAGGCGATAAAGCGGACGTCAAAGCTAGGGAAAGTAATTTCTGTTAGTTGACCAACTTTAATATAAGACCGCCCTAGACGGCTCAAATCCTTAACTATAAAGTTTGAAACTTGTCGATTTTCCACCAGTCTAAGTGCTTCCGAAATAGCCGGACGGTCAAAATTTGTGCCACTAAAGCCATCATCTACAAACAAAATAGGATTAGGGAGATTTTCTCTTGTAACTACATCAAGCAGGATTTTCTTCTGATTGGTAATTGAGTTACTATCTCCGTCCAGACCATCGTCTTGACTTAGGCGACAATAAACCACTGTAATATCTGAAAGTTTCGAAGTGTCTACTTGTCTATAATCTGAAATTGTCAAAGTTCTGTTCATGTGTTATTCTCCTTTTGGAGTTCACACACCTTATACTTCCATTATACCATTTTTGCTACTGTTAAAGTAGTGATTTGTCGCTTAAAATCAACCTTTCTAGGACATTTTCAAGATTGCGATTTCCAGTAAAACGGTGACGGATTAAGTAAGTCGTTCGACCAATTCGACAAATTTCATCGGCGGTGCGTGAAGCCTGTTTTGAGTCTCTATCTTGATTCTTCTGGTTCATTCAAAATTCCTCCCTTGATATAATCTGGGTATTCTTCAAGCGTTATGACAGTGAACAGTTCCCAAAAGTTATATAGTTCTTTTTGAATCGCTTTCGAAATCGCCAGCTTTCGCTTATCATCTGGCACAACCCACAAAACATAGGGGAAAACTTCCTTTTGTCGTTGTTCAATACCTGACCGATAATATTCAATATATTTCTTGCAAGTATTTACAACACGCGCAAGACTTTCCGTGCTTCGGTCTATTTCCAGAAAATAATGGTCTTCGTAGTCGTGATTAACCAGCTCCAAATAAGCATCGGGCTTTAGGGTTCTACCTATACCAGAAAGTTTTTGGTAGCTGCGCCAAGAGTTCGGCTCAAAGGAAAAAGTTTCAAGCGATAGTTTTTCTGAATCTCGAACAGCCTCCAGTGTCTCAACAAAAACTTCCGTAATCGCTAAAGTGTGTTCAACGTGGTGCTGAGTTGGCTCGTATTTATTTTTATAACGTAAGGTGATACTGTCATCTTGACTTTTAAGGAGCTTTAGTCCTTGAAAAGTAATTTGCCAGATATAGGAAGACGAACCCCGACGCACACCACCAATTCTACGTTTTAAGTGTGAGATTAGGCCAGCTTGTTTAAGACTTTGCGCGGTAAAATTAGCCCGACGAATGGCGGTTTCAAATCGAGCACTATCCGCAAAAAAGAGTCTGGCTAGTTGGTTAGTGGTGGCATATCTAGCTTGACTTAAAAAGTATAGAATTTGTGTATCTTCATTTGTTAATTGATTCCATTTCATCTGTTTTGTTCTCCATTAAAATTTAAAGGGTGCGCTCTCCGCAAAATGTGCTTAGTTACGGAGTAAGTCGTGTGAATAAAAATCCTAAAAACCTTTATTTGTCAGGGGTGGACGAATTTTCTTCATCAACACGATTCGAAGACCGATTGGAACGCTTCTTGCGCCCTAAATCTGTTAGCTGTTGCGGCGAATTGTTGTCTTTTGAAGCCGGTTTTTCAAAAGTATAACTTTCAAATTCAGCTTCAATATCTGTTATATTTTGCCCATATTTGGTTAAGCTATTCAAAAAAGACGTGCGACTATCTCTAATTTTTGGTTTAGGTGGGTAGGCTTTGCCGATAATCCATCGATAAGCATTAGGTGAAACTTCTGTTCTGATATATGCCCAAAATGGCGGTAAGCTGTAAAAATCTTCTTTATCAATCTCCAGAGTATATTTTGCCATTTCGCGGGCTTCATCAAGATTCAAGCCAAAAACGATTTTATTCGCAACATTAGATTCAATTCCGGCTTTTAGCTGAGGTGACATCTGGGCGAGGTGTTGGAAGCCAATATTCCAGCCAACATTAAATTGGCGAGATTGCGAAAGTGCTTCGTCTAAGTTAGCATTAGGGATTCCTAAGAAACTCGGTGTTTCATCAATATAGATAAAGACAGATTGGCGTTTGCTTGGCTCAACCGAAGACTGGCGTAAAATTAACATCCAGAGCATGGAAGTGATTAGGCTACCGATGAGTTTCGCAGATTCTGAACCAATTACCGATTTATTTAGCGGAATCAATACGATTTTTCGGCTTTTGAAGATTTCTGCAAGACTGAAATTTGGATTATTCTGTCCCAACATTGCTCGAAGTTGTGGGCGAAGCAAAAACTGGCGGAATTTATTCAAAATGGGGTTTAACATCTGGTGACGTTGGGCTTCACTAAGCAGTTCAAACCAGTTCCAGAAACTTTCCAGCCCGATTGGGTCTTTTAACTCTCTTAATAGTTTATTTCGAAAGGACTGATTAGTGAGTAAGCTTGGCAGCATTACTAAAGAAGTGTTTGGAATGCGCGCCAGAGTTAAAAAACTGTGCGATAGAATATCCAGTGAGTAAATCCCAAAGTGTTCAGGATATAACCCTTTAAATAGCTCCAGTAGATAGTCTGCGATAACTTCGGGTTCAATACCATATTTGGTGAGCTCAAAAGGATTGACACCAACAACTCGTTTGGCGGTTGGTGAGATGACTACTATATCTTCATCGTGTTCAGCTGATATGCGCTCTAATAGTTCATGAGTGAGTTGACCTTTGGCATCCACCACAACGACGCTATGACTTTTAGAGTTTATATCTGATAAAATCAAGTGACTCATGGCAGTAGTTTTCCCGCAACCTGTTGAGCCGAGAAAAACGGTGTGCTTTTTGCCAGCTTGAGCTGAAATTTGAATTGGTCTTGGTTGACTTTCAACCGTTTGTGCCAGACTTCGCTGAATCTTCCGATTGACATTGTAGCCCAAAGGTGGCGCTACTAATTTAGGGTGAACATTTGGCACACCTGCAATATTTTCTTCCCCAATAGGTAAAAGCATGAAACAAGCTAAGTCTGAGACGGATAAACTATACGGGAAAGACCAGGAGGGTTGCGCTTGATTAAGTTTTTGGATAGCTAATGGTTTTAATTCAATGGTTGCATTTGATTCCATCATACGAAAACTACTAAGTAGGCTGCCAAGAAATTCCTTTGTTCGCAAGATACTGCGAGATTGGACACCAAGGCGAATTTCACACTTAAAAGTAGATTGGTTTAATTTTTGTTTCATCAGCTTTTTGGAGTTTTCGGAAAGCTCAGGAACATTATTTGTAATCACTTGATACCATTTAGCGGATAAATTCGGCAAATCTTTTGCTTGAGGGCGAGGCGGTGAGCCTGCACCAATGACCAACTGAATAACTACTGTTTCGTCTGGCTGAAGTATTTTTGAAATTGCAAGGCTTGAACGTATCATGTTTTCTACAGAGTCCGTTTTTAAAGCATAGTGAGACTCTTTGATGTTTACTAACCGCGCAACCGAAAGTTTTTCACGCTTTGTAGCTCTTGAAAACTGAATTTTGCGGTGCGATTGAATTAGTTGGCTGATATGTCGCTTGTCCTGTTCTTCTGTTCCTAGCAGATAGCGCACGCGATTCTTAGATAATCGAATTTCAAAAACAACCGCTTTGCGCCGACTTAACCCCACCAGTTGACCCAACATCGATTTCACATCATCTATCTCAAACGGGCGCATCCAGTTGAATTCACTCCAAGATAGTGCTTCGAATTTTCTTTTCATCTCTACCTCCATTCTTTAGATTTAATAAGCCGAAAGGCAAGCCAGCCGATGAAAACAACCACAGCCGCCAAAACCAAGAACCACCAAACTTCCAGAATTAGTTTCACCGCCCAGTTGATAAGCCAAGCACAAGCAACAAATACAAGAATATATGCTATTAGTTTTTTCATGGCTGGTCTCCTTTCTGCCTCTATTTATACAAGAAAATTGGTGAAAAGTTAAATTTCGCTACCTTCAGTTTTTAGAGCGATTGGAATGAATTTTAAGCAATGAAACAGTAGTATATTTGAACATATTTTGACCATTTGTCTAGTCTAAACAATCCTTTTATTTTCTTGAAATTTTTTGCATTTCTGCTTTAGAGGCCAAGAAAAGTTGATTGATTTCTTGCCGTTTTTCCAGAAATTCCGCCAGGGCAATTTCTCCTTCACTACAGTGCTTTTTGTCTTCTTGTTTTGGTTTTTCGAACCAATCCCAAAGAAATACGGCAACAACGATAATCATAAAAGCTATAAAGTAATCCATCATAAAGCTACCTCATTTCATCTTTTCAGTAGCGTAATATGTGAACGCTTTGAGAATATAATCTGTATATGCTTTAGCTTCTGGCGTATTTTTGAGTATTTCAGACTGTGTAAGCGCCAGATTGCCCACTTTATATAAAATATCGCTGGCGAGAAGCTCCAAAACTTGATTATCTGCCATCGCTTCACTTAGTGTTTTAGCGACTTCTAACTGATAGGGGCTAACAAGTTGAGGAAGTTCTACATTTGAGGTTGATTTTTGAATGTGATTCATGAGATTTCTCCTTTGATTTTGGTATAATTGTTTTAAGTTAGCTAACTTATGGTTTTATTATAGAAGAGTCCAAGTGTGATTTGTTGCCAATAATTGTGCTAAAATCTTGCCATTTTCGGAGGTGCTTGATGTTTAATATTCCTAGTCTATTTTCTATTGTTTTAAAACACGCCAATAAAACGACTTGGTCTGATAGAAAGAAAGTTAGCGTGGGCTTATCACTCGTCTTACACGAAGACTCTTTGGCTTATCTAGCGGATACAAGTTTCAATAAATTATTTACAGGACAAAATAAAGGACGAACCCTTTACGGGATCGTCCAAGATGAGATAACAGAAAAAGGCTTTTCCAGTTACATCTTTCAAACTGAGAAGCAATTAAGCGACACCAACTACAAAGAAAATAAGTTCTTATTGGCTGATGTTTTAGAGGATTTTTTTGAACTAATAGAAGAGTCACAAAATCTGCCAAAGTCTGTTTTATTAGGCTTAAAGAAGTCTTACAAGCTAAATCACCAAGACCGACCTTATCTTTTTCTGGCTGAATGTTTATTTTATGCTTTAGCTTGCCAGCACAACAAACAGCAACAGTATATTGAGCCAGACTTTAGCCAGGAAACAGAAGTTGTCTTAAAACCATTAGAAGAGCTTGTGGCACGAGCTAACGGTTATTCGAAGCGGATTATTCAAAACTTAAACCGTTTTTCAGAAGAAGAACTCCAACTGTTCAGAAAAATAGCACCATTTACTTTTTATGACAATTCTTTTGATGAGTTTTCGGGCGAAACTGTTTTTGACCACTACTTAATTTCACACGCTGATTTTTTGGATTTGTTTACTAAATATGGCGTTAAAGGAAATGAAGTTTCACGCCTGATTGAATATGGTTTAATTTCTGGTGGTGGTAGACATGAAATAGTTGTAGAAAAAGGCGAGCTATCTGGCTTCCAAAATGATAATCTCGTCTTAACTTTCACCACTAAATCTGACGAAAGAATAACATTCGAATATAGCGCCTTCCACTTAACAGATACCGCCAAGGCTTTAATTGAGATTTTAGAGATTGAGACTAATGATGAGTTTTTTAGGGAGTTGGGAGAGGAGTTTATTAAAAATCTGAATGAATCAACTGTGAATATAGATTTGTTTAGTGTTGAAGGAATCAGTAGCATTTAAATTAGAAAAAAATTGAAATTACTAATAAAATCTTTTATAATAAACGTAAAGAGAATAAAGGAGCCTAGTGATGGATACAATTTCAGCTATATCAAATTTACTATTTATAGATAAGAATTTTGACAAAGATTCTAAAATTGACTTAACTATAGTTCTCGGAAATGACTGGTTGGAAACAATGGACGAAGTTTATAAGATCTATTCAGATATGAATATTGGAAAAATCTTCATATCTGGGGGAACTGTCAATAAAGAAATCCCAGAATCAGTATCTTTTAAAAAACGAGGTGTATCGCTAGGTATACCTTCTGACAACATCATTACGGAAGAACAGTCTAGGAATACTAAAGAAAATTTTCAGAATTTACACGCACTTATTCAAAAAGAAATAGGGTTTGAGAATGTTAAAAATATATTGATAGTTTGCAAAACTTTCCATACCCGGAGATCATTAATGACTGCTAAGAATTTTTTCCCAGAATCTATTAACTATTTTTTCTTGCCTTTGCCAGATGAACGAGAGATATATAAAGATAGTTGGTGGAAAAAATACGAAAGTAGAAATCGAGTTCTTGAAGAAGTTGAAAGAATTGCGAAATACACGTTAAAAGGTGATTTAAAGCTTGACTAAAACAAAGTACACACTACTAACTTTAATTACAATTTTACTACTATGCTCAGTTTTTTCACTATTTATTGAATCTACACCTGTATTTTTTTTAAATAAATTACTTAGTTCTTATAAGATAGTTGAATTTATCAATTTAGTATTATCTCAAACGTTATCTGCCATGGCAATTGTATTGGGAATCCATTTCATTACGGTACAATTATCTGGCAGAAAACCCTATGATCAAATCATGGAGATATTATACTCTATTCCAGACATAATAGTATTTATCTTCTTTTTGATTTTTCATGCATTATTACTGATTGTATTCTTCATAAATTCTAGAAACGATAATGAAATTATATACTTTGGTATAACTTCCATACTAACCGCCATTGGTAGTTATTTATCGATATTATATTATGCAGTGAACATTTTTCAAAATTTTCAACCAAAATATTATCTAGATAAATGCATTCAGTCTTTCACTGTTAGAGAGACTACTAAATACAACCTAGTGATTGTTGAAGATAATTTCACTATAAGATTTAATCGTGGAGGAAATAGCTTACATTATAAGGATCCGTTGATAACTTTTCATCAAATATTAAGTGAAATTATTGAAGAGCGTAACAGGCGAGCATGCAATCAGTTTATAAATCTTATAGCAAAAAAAGTTATTCATAATTTGAATGAACGGTATATAGAAATCATAGGTTTAGATAAACGGAAAGTTCTTCCATCAAAAATCTTGAATCATAATCCCAATTCTTTGCAATTTGCTCATGTCGTTCATTTTCTTCATTATATTGTCCGTAAAGCAGAACAATTACCGCAAGAGTATCTAAGTATTGAAATTAGAAAAACAATTGTTATCAGTTTTGGAAATATGATTTATTCTTTGATTAAGGACAGGAAAAATAAGTATAATATAGAGTACATCATTTATGCTAACTATATTGTAAATCTACAATTTGCTTCGATAGAATATTCTTCTGGTAAAGAACCTTTATTAGAGATATTGAACTATTCTTATCTTTTAAAGTCGTATGATTTAGAATTATATCAATTGTTATTAAAAACATTATCCATAATAGAGTACGAATGTTCATTTTGCAGCTTTGATACAACGGAAATTTATGATGATAATGTCATTAGGGATTATTTACTAGTTAAAGATAGGTTTAATTTTAAAAATACTAACTTTCATAGGAATCCCTGGAATCTAAATGCTGTCGGTGGGAAATTGTACTATTAAATATATAATGAGTAATCTTATTAGATTAAATTTCCTAAGATAGTTAATGTAAGAAGATTCAGCTAATGGAGATTTTATCATGAAACTAGTACTGATTTAAAGTACGAAAAAGAAGAAAACTAATAGTATTGATTATATTATAATAGACTCCATAGTGAAAATTGCAGAAATAACTGCTACTTTTGAGCTTTTTTATGTTCACAAACATATCTGTGGTATATTCCATGCTGACAGGTTTAGATTATAATATTTTAAACTTATTGCGATTCATGAGTTAGTGACTCCCAGGTCAAGCTTTTACTGATCCTCTTTCTGAATTAAAGAAAAAAGAACTTCCAAAAATAAATAGTCCTAACAATAAACCGAAGAAATCAGTTCTTAAAGTGCACGAACGATACTAACTAACTTACCATGTTGACTAGTATTGTTTTTTTGTTGTCTTAAAAATAATAGCTAGTTAGGCATTAATAGCATTTTAAAGTAAAAGTCTAGTCTTTTTAGAAAATTTTCAAAATAAATTTCAAGTATAATTGTGTTTTATTAAAGAAATTATCATAGCGATAAATACAATCAATACTTCTATTAAAAATTACAGAAATGTAATTGAGGTTAATAGCGTAAAAGGTTCGGAGAGATTTCACTATTCAACTGAGTTGCTCTTTATGATATAATAGAATCATTAATTTTGATAGGATAGGATTAATGAAAAAAAATAATAAGCAAGTAAAACGTTCTCGAGGAAAATTTAAGCCTGAAATGCGTAATTTATCAAGTGATGATGTTAAAGAAATACTCCTTCAAAAAATTTCAGAAGAAGAGCTTTCTGTTCCTGAAGACGAAAAAGATATCGAGTTATTAAACAAAATTAAGATAAAAAAAGATAAATTTAATGTCGTTTCTCTGTTTAGTGGAGCTGGCGGTCTTGATTTAGGACTTGAGTTGGCTGGGTTAAGTAGTGTTATTGGCGATAAAGAGGCTTTAGAATATTTTTATTCTGGGAAGGAAACATTTGATAAAAATCGATCTAAAAGTATCTTCCATACGATCTATACAAATGATATGTTTAAAGAAGCCAATATGACTTATAAGCTAAATTTCCCTAAAACTATCATTCAGCATGAAAAGGATATCCGAAAGGTCGCGTATTTTCCAGAGTGCCAGATTATGATTGGCGGTTTTCCTTGTCCAGGATTTTCAGAGGCTGGTCCTCGGTTGGTTGATGATCCGAGAAACTTTTTATATATTCATTTTATTAGAGCCCTTATTCAGACTCAACCTGAATTTTTTGTAGCTGAAAATGTAAAAGGCATGATGACTTTGGGTCATGGAGAGGTTTTGAGACAAATTATAGCTGATTTTGCAGCTGCGGGATATACGGTTACCCCCCACTTGGTAAATGCTAAAGAATATGGAGTTCCACAGTCGAGAGAACGAGTTTTTCTAATTGGCGTGCATAAAGAGAAAATTGAAAAGAAATACGGGTTCCATTACAAATTACCTACAGCTACTCATGGAAAATCTAGTGAGATTGAATTATTCGAAGAAAAGCTTCCATTTGTTACATTGGAACAAGCCATTGGTGATTTGCGGAATAATCCCGGACCATATTTCAAGGGAGAATATTCTACTATCTATATGAGTCGGAATCGTAAAAAATCATGGTCTGATCAATCGTTTACAATTCAAGCTTCTGGTCGCCAAGCACCTCAACACCCAGACGGCGAACCTATGACGAAAGTTGAAAAAAATAAGTGGATTTTTAACGGAGATGTCAATAGGAGATTGTCGATAAAAGAGATTGCTAGGATACAAACTTTCCCAGATTGGTTCGAGTTCTCTGATGGTAAAAATATGAATATTAAAGAAAATGGACGAATTGATAAAATCTATAAACAAATTGGTAATGCGGTTCCCGTATTGCTTGCGAAAGCTATTACCCAACCTATATCAGATTTTATATATAAAGAGATTCTTAAAGAGGCATAATATGAGAGCTAATATTCTAACGGCAGTTATAAATATTGTAAAAAACCATAATGTTAATCTCCAAGAGGATTATATTAGAGCTAATAGAGCTAATTCTATGGGAGATGCCCTTGAGAAATATGTGGTTGATAGTTTTGCTAACACTATTTCAGAAAACGACGAAATTAAAAGGCTTCAAAAAGTTGAACAAGTTTTTTCATATTTAGGTAATGATACCAATCCACCTGATGCCATGCTAAAATATGGAGCAGCTATCGAAACAAAGAAAATTGAAAGTCGTAATTCTCAACTTCAGCTCAATAGCTCAAGTCCTAAATCTAAGTTGTACGTTAATGACCCTCGACTAAAACAGTCTGCTCGCGAAGCGGAAGAGTGGAGTGAAAAAGACTTTATCTATTCAATTGGTTTTGTAAAAAATAAACAACTTAAAGAACTAGCATTAATAGATGCCTCTGTCTATTGTGCTGATAAAATGGTTTATCAGGATATTTTTGAAAAAATAAAAGAAGGTATATCAAGTATTCCAAATGTTAATTTTTCGCCAACTCAAGAGCTTGGACGAGTAAATAAGATTGACCCATTAGGAATAACAAGCCTTCGTATTCGTGGCATGTGGCTACTTGACAATCCTTTTACTGTATTTGAATATATTTATACACCAGTGAAAGATGCTAATTTTAACCTATTTGCTCTAGTATCAACACAACATTTTGACAATTTTAACAATAAAGATGAATTAATATCTTTAGCAAATAATACAGCCAATTTATCAATTATTGATGTAAAAGTTAAAAATCCCAATAATCCAGCACAACTCATTAGCTGTAAAAAGATTATATTTCACTTTTAATTTAGTTAGGATGAAAGATGAGTTTTACGAAAAAGCAAATATCAAATTTTTTAAACAATAAAATTTTATTTAGGTTTTCAATAAGTGATAGTAATCTGATCAATTTTGAAGAGCGTAAAGAAATTTTTACGTTTGATGAAATCGAAAAAGTTGTGAAGACTAATTTTGACTATTGGTATTCAATTTCAGATAAAGCGCCTACTAATTTTTATTCAAATTGGAAAAATCTAAATAATAAGATAAACTCTGTAAGAATATATCTTTCTGAGCTTAAAGAATTGAATATTGATGATATAAATAACCATATATATTATACTTTATCAAGTAGCCGTGAGACTATAGAACAAGAAAAGCTGGTCTATATATTATCGATCGATTCTCCTATTGATAAAGACTTAGAAATTCGAAAGATAAAGAGTTTTATTGCGTTCTATATAGAACAAGCATCAAATAATCTTACAGAAGCGACAAGAAATTATATACATCTTTCTAAAAATCCCAGTTATATTGGTAGATATTTCTCAAATTCTTCAGAATATGAATTTTATCCAGCGTTATATTTACTTAGAAAAAACTTTTCGAATATCAAAGAAAATGTCTCCGATTTCGAAACAAATATAGTAACTCCTATAACTACTAAGTTAAAAGAAATTTCAGATGAATCTGATGAACAATATAGGGAAATTACATCTTTTGTAGAAGATAAGCACAATAAAATTCAGCAACAATTTGAACAAAAAGTTTCTGAGTTTTCCGAATTTAAGGAATCTCTTAACGAGTGGCAAAACGAAAAGCAAAGTAAGCTTAATGATTTAGAAGAAACCTATAAAAACAAGCTATCTTTAGAGGCTCCAGAACAGCTTTGGAATGAAAGAGCTGAAGAACATAAGCAACGGGCTATAAATTGGACAATTTTCCTAATTTTTGCAGTGTCAGCTTTAATATGTTCTTTAGTATTCTTAGTTCTTGCGATACATAATTATTCTTCAAAAATCAGCAAAGATATTCCTTTTATATCCGAATCATTTATATTGATTTCTGTTATCTCTTTCTTTGTTTATATAGTTAGAGTATTGATAAAAGTCGTAATGTCAAACCATCACTTAGCTACAGAATATCGACAAAAGGCAGCATTAACGAGGTTTTATCAGTCTCTTACTTATGCAGGAACAGACATCGATAAAGAAGAACGCTTAATAATTATCAATTCATTATTTAGTAGAGTCGAAACGGGATTAGTGAAAACAGAAGCATTAAATGATAGTGATATAATTTCAGCTATTTTATCAAAAAATATAAAATAAAACGACAAATTGCCGTTTTTTATGTTTCTATAAGATATGTGAATTCAGATTGTTTAGACTACTGATTGTCAAGCTACCTTCCAAAACGGATTTTCATAAAGTAATCAATAGACGTTTACCCAAAGAAGCTATAAACAAGATTTGTAAGATTGAGAGTCTAACTTTATCGCTATAATTGCAGTTTACTATAGGTATGGGTAAAAAATAAATAAAAATTAAATTATATTCTAGTATCAAAAAGTGTTGATACTAGCAAATAAAACGCGATTTTCTTTAAAAATATTTCTCTTTTTTAATTATTGTCTGAATTTTCTATAATTTAAATACCCTGCTACAATAGTAAGGAAAGGAGAAATTTTGACAAATCATCACAAGAACAAATTAGAAAATATCAAAACCGTAACTATCGGCTATGCTCGCGTTAGTTCAACAGATAATCGACAAGAGTTGGGGCTATCTGTTCAAAAAGAAGCACTCAGCTTTTGCGACAAGCTCTATATCGAAAAAGATTCAGGTGGAAATCAGGAGAGACCAAAGCTTGATAAGGCGTTAAAATTAGCCAAAAATTATGCCAAACAAGGGATTAAAACAAATTTTGTTGTGTATAAATTAGATAGGCTTACCAGAAAGATGTTTCACCTCTCTGCTATTATTGAAGATTTAACCAAGAATAACATTCGTCTACAATCTATTCATGAAAATATTGAAACAGATTCCTTAACTGGAAAGTTCTTTTGTTTGATGTTGGGCTATGTGGCAGAATGGGAGCTTCAGGCGATTTCTGAACGCACTAAAGACGGACTCCGTAAAGCTAAAGAAAAGGGTGTGAAACTTGGTAATAAAGGGGTGTCTAAAGATACCGAAAAACAAATAATCGAGCAATACCTACGAAAAGAATTGTCTGTGCGCAAGATTGCGAATCAGCTGAATATTTCCACCGCAACCATATATAATGTACTAAAGCGCAATAGTATCCAAATAAATAGAAAAAATCACCTATAATTGATTGACAAATCCTTAGAAAAATAGTAAATTAAACCTATCAACAGTTTTAGCAAACGGTCGTCAACTAAAACAATGAAAAAATAAAAATACCAATTCAACAAGGTAACTAAAACCTTATTAAATCAGCATTTTAAATATTTTTATTGATAACTTTGATTGTTTTAACAAACGACCGTTCACTAAAACCAACTCACCCCTATTGTAGCAGGGATTTTTGAGTAAAAATAAAAAAGGAGGTATTTCGTATTAAAATAAATACGATTTTTAATGTGCTACAAATACTTAGAGGTTTTATTAAGGAGAAAATATGGCTTTTTTCATATTGGTAATTGCAATTGCTGGTGGAATTTTCTGGTTTAATAGAAAATCTGCCATTGATAAATACACTAAAAAACAAGAATTAGCAATGAAAATTCTTGAGAAATCAAAAAGAATTCGCTTAGAAGTAATGGCTGATATTAACGAACTGGGTGGACGAATGGCTTCGGCAGACCGTGAACAATACATCAGTCTGACTCAAGAAAGAGAATCGCTTCAAGAAACTTTAGAGACAATTGAAGCAAGTATTCGAGCTATGGAGTCAATTTTGCAGTGGAGAGTTGATTCTTCAGGTGGAAGACTGGAAATCGAGAAGGAGCTTTCGAACCTACGACGGTATTCTGGACTTACATTAGAAGAATTAGCACGAGATTGTGGTATTGTACCATAAAATATTCAAATAGAAAGAGGTTTAAAATGAATACTCGTTTAAATCAAAAAGTTGTTCGTGGTGAATTGGTCGAGGTTGTTGAAAGCTCAGGTGCTTTTCTTGGCGGAATTGAATATCAACTAATCGTTGGTGGGAAGATTAAAGAACAATCCAAAGACTTAAGCTATATTCTTAGTGCCTTTGATAGATATTGGTAATTTATTAGGAAGAGTGTCGATGAAAAGAACATTATTTTTCTCATTTATAATTGTACTGTCATGTTTTATGCTTTTAGGTTGTAGTTCCCCTAAGAACTTCACAGGTAAATGGAGAACCGATATCTTCGACCAAGGAAGTGTTAGAGAAGATGGAGCGAAAATCGCAGGTAAAGCAACTGGACAAGCCGACCTTGCTTCAATTATCTCTAAATATATTCATTGGAATGCTACTATGGAGATAAAAAAAGATGGAACTTTAACAATGGATAACGGCGAAACTTTCTCTGCTAAATGGCATCAAAAAGGCGACAAAATTATAATTGAAGGAAAAAATATTTCTGGAATTGCAACCCTGTCCGATGACCAAAAGACTTTATATTTCGAAAATAAGCCATTAAATGATGACTCTGGTAAGCAGAATGGCTTTATGATTGGAGAAAATTCGTTAAAGTTTGAATTTAAAAAGGTAGAATAATGATGAAAAAATTAGGAATGGTGATTACATTTTTAGTGGTGGTTCTTTTGCTTGTCGCTTGTGCAAATAAGAGGAACGATTTAGCTTTATCGAATTTTCCAAGTATTCAGAATGAACTAACCGAAAAAGACTTAGTTAAGGCGCTTGGAGCGCCACACGAGAAGTCTTCTTCTCTTAGCGATGTTACCCAGCTATATGAAAAATTACTAAAAATGGACTTATCCAGTGGTGAATCAATCCTGTCTCAGAAATCAGATTGGACTGTGGGGATAAATGGTATCATTACAGACTACTACATCTACAAATTAAAAGACGGTAAATCAGTGATTGCTTTTCTTAGTAAAGAAAAGGTCGTTGCGATAACAAGAAAAGGTATTGATTACGAGTAATATAAAAGGTGGAGTAAATGAAAAATAGCATTAAAATTCGATTGGCAATTATAACAATAGCCATCATTGGGTTTCTATTTTATGGATTCAGAGACAATGGTTCGGTGCTTTATTACGGGCAGAGCTATACAGCAGGTTCCGTATTTAAACCTGATTCTTATCTATCAGCCGGGCTATTTAAATCCGTGGGCAAAGAGATAAACAAACTGGTTTCAAAAAAGCGTGAAGGTAGCCTTACGGGCGTGATGGTCTCTGTTGTAGTTGGCGGAATTACTTTCTTCACACTTTGGCGAGATGACGATTTTAAAGATATTCTAGTGGAAGCAAGAAAACAAGGAGAAAATAATTAAAATGGCTAATTTAGATAATTACTTAATTTTGGTTTTTATTGTAGTGACTGGAATTCTTATTGCGATTCAATTTGCAGGCGAGCGTTTTGCGGATTGGCTAACGGATTTAACCGAGCAATTCTTTTCGAAAAGCTTGGATAAGCACGAAGAAAAACGCAGAATGGAAAAAGAAGATAAATAAGTTAAGGGGTTACAGTTTAGTTGTATCACCAGATAAAACCCAGATTATCTCCCTAGTTAAATTTAAAGCAACTAACTAAGAAGAACCAATATTTATATTTGACAAATAATAGAAAAAAGACGGCTCATTTTGAACCGTCTTTTAATTCATTCATAAGATGTGTGAACTCAGATTATTTTAGAGTGCTGAGCGTCAGATTGCCTTGATGGATACTATTTAAAATATGGCGGATCTGTTCCAGCTAAAGATATTGATATATTAGTAAGTATAGCTTGAGAGTGTCCATACTAATAACAATTGGGAACACTGCATAGATTCAGAAAATACTAAAATAGAAGAATGATTATTCTTCTATTTTAGTATTTTTGCGGCTTAGCTGATTTTTGAGAATATCTCGTACCCAAAAAATAGTTTTGAGCTCTTCGCTAATATGCTGCTCTTCCGCTCCAAAATCCAAATAATGCGCACTCGCTACTTCAATATTATCGGTATAAATCGTTATATGTTGATCACCTATCCCAAAATCACCTACATTAAGGTCGTGGCTTAAAATTTCATATCTTCCATCGGAATATAATTCCCAGGGTTGATCATAGCCTCCACCGTCATGTGCTAAATTTGGATCATAACTATCATTCAGCTGTCCTTCATCAACGAGAACAAGATTTGATAAATCTAAATCGGCTATTGCTCTTTTAACATTTTCTGGCGATGATTTCAATGTATAATATTCATTATAAGACGGCTGTTTTCGAAAACCCTTATTTGCGTTTAACGCCCATTCAGCATAAGCGTTATCTAAAAGATATTGTTGAGTTTTTGATTTGTTTAAGTTTTTTTCCACAAGATTCCTTTGATGAGACTTTATAACCTTCGCCTAAAGTCATCTCAAACTCTAGGATAGTATAATAACATAATAATAAAATAAAGTCAATAGTAGTAATACATTTTTACAAAAAAACAAAATCGCCCAAAATTGAGCGATTTTTAAAAATCTTAAATTAGGTCGATTTGATTTGTGTTATAATTAAGCAAGCTCAACAGTTGCGCCAGCTTCTTCAAGCTTCTTTTTAGCTTCTTCAGCTTCATCTTTAGAAACTTTTTCTTTAACTGGTGCTGGAGCACCGTCAACGATAGCTTTAGCTTCACCAAGTCCAAGACCTGTGATTTCTTTAACTGCTTTGATAACAGCAACTTTTTGCGCACCAGCATCTTTCAAAGTAACTGTAAATTCTGTTTGTTCGTCAGCAGCGTCAGCAGCACCGGCAGTAGCGGCAACAGCAACAGCAGCTGGTTCAATTCCGTATTCCTCTTTGAGGTGTTCTTTCAATTCGTTAGCTTCAAGAATAGTCAATTTTACCAATTCTTCAGCCAATTTTTTAATGTCAGCCATTTTTGACTCCTTTAAAAATTTAAGTGGTTAATATTCTAAAATAAATTAATTGGTTGCTTTTCGAAATTCCAAATCTTCGTTTGTAAGACCACCAGCAATCGCATTGATTGGCGAAAGAAGTGTATCCACAATTTGACCAATAAGTTGATCTTTGCTTGGAAGTTCCGAAAGTGTCGTAACAGTTGCAGTGTCCATTACATTACCGTTGTCAGCAAACGCACCAACAAGCTTCATTTCTGGGTGATTTTTTGCAAATTTACCCAAAACTTGCGCAGCAGCAATCTCATCTTCGCTTGAAATTGCGTAAACAAGTTGACCTTTTAGCGCAGAAGTGTCAGATTCTTTCAAAGCTTCAACTTCTTGCATTGCAACTCGCACAAGGCGGTTTTTAACAACTTTGATTTGAACACCAGCTTCGCGAGCTTCTTTTCGAAGTTCTTGAAGGTCGGCAACTGTCAAACCTTTATATTCAGCAAAAGCTGTCATTTTTGCGTCTTTAAGAGCGGCGCTTAATTCAGCAACCAATTGGTTCTTTTTATCGCGTGATAATGCCATAAAAACTCC
Organism: uncultured Saccharimonas sp. (SeqCode); assembly: GCA_963526625.1. Taxonomy (GTDB): domain Bacteria; phylum Patescibacteriota; class Saccharimonadia; order Saccharimonadales; family Saccharimonadaceae; genus Nanogingivalis. Next base: position 24,757 of record CAURNF010000005.1, on the reverse strand, counting down.
TTTTTTGGTTAATATTCTTCGACCTAATTGTTAAGATTCTGGCGTTTTGAAAGCCTCCCTTCAAAACTCGTTGGCAGATAGAAAAAGTATTCCTCGGTAGCAGATTAAGCCTAGCTAACGCGAGGCGGCTACTGTCTCTGGCAACTCATTTTATTTTAACACAAAAAAACTAAAATTTCAAGCACTTTAAACTCAAAAATCTTGCAAAAATATCTAATTTTATTATTGACAAGTTGGAATGTTTTTATTATAATTTAATAGTTATCGTTTGTTGAAAGTTTATATTAGATATAAAAATATAAAAAATCTTTTATTTACAATCCGATAAGTGATAACTAAAAAACTTCCGAAGAAAGGAGATAGTTCTTTTATCAAGTAGTTTTATAAACTACGGCCATAGTTTATAAAATGAATCACGTCTTCGCTAGTGAGAATTTATTTATTCATTACGGTTACGGTTACGCTTATTCTTGCGTAGCCTTTTTTACTGCATAAAATTAAGCCGCTCCAAACCCAGAACTAGAATAAACTCCAACAGAATATTAGCTGCACTACTACCGTTTTTAGTTGCTGCTGAGTTTTTTCATAGTAAAATAAAATGTTTAAAATCTAAAAATTCAAAGAGCAGCTCTCGCTAACTTTTTCGAAAAATGTTATAATTAAATTATTATGAAAAATTTTAAAAAGCTTGATTTCAAAAAATACTTTAAAGAAATTTTTAAAAAATATTTATCTGAAAAATCACAAAAAAACGTTATAAAATACGCAAAAATTGGCAAAAAAATCATTCAAAGCAAAGTTACTTTTTTAATATTTTCAACGATTTGTATTTATTTATTAGGAGCTTTTCTTGCAAAATATATTTTAAATCTCCAATTTAGTGGCTGGGAAAAGGCTGGCGAATTCCTTTCGAAAAATCCAAAAATTGCCGAGTATAGCCAAATTGTAACAATTTTAGTCAGTTTTTTATTTGTTGGAATCTTTCGAAACTGGCGAATTTCAATGGGCATTTTGTTTTCACTCGCCACAATCATGATGTATATCAATACTGAAAAAATGGCCTCGCGCAATACACCGTTTTTACCTGAAGATTTGGCGATGTCTGGTGAGGCTGGTGGACTAGCCTCGATGATTAATTTAGAACGATTTTTAAATATGCTTTTTACGATTGCGGTAATTATAATCATAACCATTATTGTAAATAAAATTTCAAAAAAAATCTGGCATTTTAAATTTTCAAGAAAGCAAAAAATAGCGATCTTTATTTCACAAATTGCTTTAATTCTAATTTGCGCGCACTTTTTAAATTTACACACTTTAGAAATTCGAAACCTTAGTGGAAAAGGCACTTTCATTAAAGTTGAAAATCTTGAGACTTCTATTGACTTCACTGATCAAGCTTACAACTACCGAACTAATGGCTTTATTTTAGCAACGATCTCAAATCTTCAAACTAAAACTCAAAAACAGCCAGAAGGTTATTCGAAAGAAGCCGTACAAAAAATTGTCCAAAAATATCAAAAAATTGCTGAAGAAAATAATAAAAATCGCAAAAAATTAAGTGATGAAAAAGTAAATGTCGTTTATGTGATGAGCGAGAGTTTTATCGACCCTAAGCTTGGTAAGCATCTTTACGATTACAGAAATAAAGAGCCAATTCCATACACACAAGAAATTAAAAAATCACAAAGTTCTGGCTGGGCCGCTTCAAGCGAATACGGCGGCGGAACAGCCAATGTTGAATTTGAAGCTTTAACAGGATTAAGCAATTTCTTTCTAAATTCAATCCCCTATACTTCAATTGTGCCTGCCAACAAAGGCACACCTTCGATCGTAAAAAATTTTAATGAAAACGGCTACAAGACAATCGCAATGCATCCGTATAATCGTAATATGTATCGCCGTGAAGTTGTTTATCCAAACCTTGGTTTCCAAGAATATAAGAGTGCTGATGGTTTCAAAAATAATTCGAAAATTGATAACTCAAAATACATTTCAGATGAATCCGCCTTTAATGAAGTTTTGGCTGAACTAAAAAATAGCCAAAAGCCTGAATTTATTCACCTTGTGACAATGCAAAATCATATGCCATACGAAGAAAATGCTTATTCAGAGCATAATTTTAGCGTTAATGCAAAAAATGGCGCAAATCCAGAAAATGCAAAAACTGTTCAAGCTTATCTTGAAGGAATTTCACGTTCAGATAAAGCAATGAAGAATTTTCTTTCTGAAATTGAAAAATTAAACGAAAAAACCGTTGTAGTTTTCTGGGGTGATCACTGGCCAGGAATTTATGGTGAAATGTTCGAAAAAGAATTAAATAAAAATGATATCCGCCGCACACCACTTTTTGTTTATTCGAATTTTAAAAAAGAAAAGCAAGATTTAGGAACTTCAAGTTTAATTTATAATCAGATTTTAGCCCTAAATGCATTCAATTCAAAGCTCTCCCCATTTCAATATTTATTAAGTGATTTGCGAGAAAAATATCCCGCCTTAACTAAACAATTTGTAAAAACAGACGAAAAAAGTGATGTTCTAAAAGATTTCGAAATGATTGAATACGATATTTTAAGCGGAAATAAATACAGCCTTGGCGATTTTTATAAAATCAAATAATTAAAAACTCCTTCATGAGAGGAGTTTTTAAATTTTTAAAAATCTTAATTTGAAGAAGAAAAACAATATAATCCGCCAGTTTCAAGTCTTGTAAGTAAAATGAAATTAGTTGCATTAGCAGGTTTGTCAACGAATCTCCCAGCCTCGCAATCAGCATTTGAGTTATAGTAAATTTCACCAATTTCAAGATTGTCTTGACCAACCCCTGTCCCGCAATTTACCTTACTTCCACACTTTAAAAACGTGTAAAATTGCCCTGTACTTGGATCCAAAAACTCACTCTCATGGGGCCTTAGATAGTTTTTAATAAAATTTTCAAGCTCATTATTAGTATCATAATCACTCACGTAATTACCTTTATTGTTCGTTCTCGACTCCTCTAAAATTGCCGCAATTTTCGAAATAACCTGTTTTCTTTGGGTGTCCCTCTGCGAACGCTGCAATGTAGGTAGAGCCAAAAATACCATTAGAAATATTAGGCCAGCAATCGCAAGAACTAAAACAACCTCAATAATTGTAAAACCACTATTTAGCTTAAGCTTTTTCATACTCTTCAATTATAGCACACTCTCTAAAAAAGTCAATCAAAAATCGCCCAAAATTTGAGCGATTTTTTAAAAAACTTTAAGCTTCTTTTTCTTCGGTAGATTCTACTTTTTCTTCAGCTTTTAGAGCTTCAGGTAAAGTATTTACAGCTTCACGATCAAAAGCAACTTGTTTAAGACGAGCACTTTTACCGCTTCGGTTTCTCAAGAATGAAAGGTAATTTCGGCGAACTTTCGAACGGCGAACAATTTCAATCTTTTCAATTAACGGGCTATGAAGAAGGAAAGACTTCTCAACTCCAACACCGCTAGCAACTTTTCGAACAGTAATTCGAGAAGTATGTGATTTCTTGCGGTCAGTTCGAATAACTACACCTTCGAAAATCTGGATTCGCTCTTTATTACCTTCTTTAATTTTTTGGTGAACGCGAACAGTATCGCCACTTTTAATATCAAGAACGGCTTCTTTCTTCTGTGCGTCATTAACTTTTTTGATTAACTCAAAACTCATATTTTCCACTCACTTTTAAATTTAATATATACAATCAAGATTCATTATATCATACTTTTTAGTTTTTGTGAAGAGCTAAATTACACGATTTACTTCTTCAATAGTTGTATCACCACGAAGTGCTGAAATCACGCCCTGTTGTAAAAGGGTTAACAGACCATCTTTGCGAGCTTGAGCCTCAATAGCTTCAGTCGAAAGCACGCCTCTTTCACCTCGTAAAAATGCTGCAATATTATCGTTCACAACCATCATTTCCATAACCACAATTCGCCCCTTATAACCAAACGGACTATCTTCTGAAGCTACTGGTTTCCAAAGTTTAAAATCTCCAGAAATATCTTGTGGAAGTTTTTCAGCTGGAACACCCTCAAGAACGTTTCGAACCCATTTTTTAGTTGCTTCATCTGGTATATATTCTTTAGCATTTTTATCAAGCTTTCGAACAAGTCGCTGAGCGATCAAAAGTCGAATTGCACTTGAGAAAATTGGATTCATACCAATCATATCGATCATACGCGAAAAAGCCGCACTCGTTGAATTGGCGTGAAAACTTGAAAGCACCAAGTGGCCAGTAATTGAAGCCTGAATTGCAGTTCTCGCCGTGTCATTATCACGAATCTCACCAACCATCACAACATCTGGGTCAAGACGCAAAACTGAACGCAATCCATCAGCAAAACTAGCGCCATGTGTTGTGTCAATCGGGATTTGTGAAATCCCACCAATACCATATTCGATTGGATCTTCAAGCGTAATAATCTTACGATCAAGCGTATTTAAGGCATTAAGCATAGAATAAAGAGTTGTTGACTTACCAGAACCGGTTGGACCAACCATCAAAACCATTCCACGCGGGTGCGAAATAATTTCATCAATTTCAGCTCGCTCTTTTGGCGCAATTCCAAGCAAATCAAGCTGAAGCATACTTTCATCAAAGTTAAACAAACGCATCACTGCATCCATTCCATACATCGTTGGCACAGTTTCAACACGCAAATTTAAAAGATGCGAAGTTCCGTCACGATAAATATCCTTCTGCATATGGCCAGACTGGGAAGTTTTTGAAGCGCTCGACACTCCCGCTCGCGAAGAAAGTTCACCCATAATAACACGGTATCGATCTCGCCCAAGCTCAGCAACTGGATGGAGCGCACCATCAACACGCATTCTAATTCGAATCGTCTGGCGTTGATTTTCGATGTGGATGTCGCTTGCGCCAAGCCTATCTGCTTGATCAATCAGATAATCAAAAACCTGATCGGAAGCAACATTTGCCAAAGTTTGGCTAACCTTATCTAAAGTAGCACTATCGCCCTCACCGGCAATTTCAATATCGTCATAAACAACCTTTTTCGGCGGGTCATAACGCCGCATAATATTCTTCCATGCACTTTCAGAAACCAAGAAAAGCTCAAGAGTCTTGCCTTCATCTTGATATTTTTTACTTAATTTTTGAATAACTGAGCGTGGAGTTAAGCTGGTGATCAAAACTCGCCAAGGCTTATTTTCATCAATATCACCAATTTGAAGTGGTGCTAAAAATGCCCGATACATCTGCTCATTTGTAAAAAGATCTCTTACAAGAGGGAAAATATCTTCGAAATCTCGTGTATCAAGATACGTTAGCCCAAGGATTCTAGCTCGTTGCTCGGTCGCCTCTTCTTCCTTTTGCCTACGCATTAGCTGAACTTTATTTTCTTCCATTAACTTAATTTTACCACAAGCACTTTATTTTTTCAATCAAAAATGCTAAAATATTCTCATCGCTTCAAGCGAAATCTTTAGAATAGAGGTGAGCAAAATGCGCCTTAAAGAAACAATCGAGCAAGCTATTTTCGAAAGTTGCCCAGAAGTAGAAAAAGAGATAAATGCCCCGTTCGAAAACCACTCGAACATTTCTCTAAAAATCGAAAACTCTTTTCGCGCAAAAATTGGCATACTTTCAAAATATTCTGCTTTTGTTAAAGTTGAAGAACTAGAAACTGACAACAAAAGCTCATCGTTGGTAACTTTTAAAAAAGGACTTTACGAAAGCGAGTATACTTTCGAAATAATAAATACCGATGGGGTTTCACCAGAGCTCGCAAAATACACCTATGAAATCATCGGTCGAACTTTGGCAAAACTTAAACGCCATAAATAATAAGCGTTAAAATTCGAGCCTTCGGGCTCTTTTTATTTTTTAAAAAATCTGCTAAAATAGAAAATAATGAAAAATCCTAACTCTTTCGAAAATCAAAACCGTGTGCAAAATCGTGAAATCGTTGTTTTAGCGCACAATATTCGTTCAACTCATAACATTGGTGCGATTTTACGAACTAGCGAAGGTTTTGGTGTTTCAAAAATTATCTTCAGCGGATATTCACCCTTCCCAATTTTAAAGGACGAAAATTTTCAAAAAACTGGTCGTTTGCCACACATTGCACAAAAAATTGATTCACAAATTTATAAAACCGCGCTTGGGGCTGAAAAAATTGTTCCAACTGAAATTTCTAAAGATATTTTTAAAACAATTCAAAATTTAAAAAGTCAAGGTTTCGAAATCTTTGCGCTCGAACAAAGCAAAAAATCAATCTTTTTAAAAGATTTTATAGCCAATAAAAATGCCAAAATTGCCCTGCTTTTAGGTGAAGAAGTTGAAGGAATTTCGAAAGAATTGCTCGATTTATGCGATAAAACTCTTGAAATTCCAATGTTTGGCCAAAAAGAAAGTTTCAACGTTTCAGTTGCAACCGGAATAGCCCTTTATAAAATTGCTTGTGAATAGTTATTTTTCAATTTTTGCTCGGGCTTTTTCAAGAATTTTTAATGTAACTTCTGGCGAATCTGTAAAATCTTCAGGGTGCTCTTCAATCATTTTTCGAAATTCTTTAAAATTCACTAGCTTAATTTCGGCAACTTCATCGCGCGCAATCGCTAGTTCTTCAAGATTAAAATTCGTTTTTGCAGCAAAAACTTGCATAAAACGCCGCTTATTTTCTTTAGTATGAATGAAGACCTTTTCAACTTTAATGAAATCTTGAAATCGCAAGTCCAAACCAATTTCTTCGATAGTTTCACGATGAATCGCGTCCAGATAACTTTCACCAATCTGAACATGACCAGCCGCCGCCGAATTTTGCCATTTTCCGGCAAATGTAGCTTTCGAAAAAGATCGCCGCTGAATTAAAAAATCACCATCTAAATTAAATAAAATTAACGAAACCGTTCGATAAATTCGCCCCGTAGTTTTATCAAATTCAGCCTTATCAATTTCGTCAATAATTTTATCATTTTCATCAACAATTGGTAAAATTTCTTTCATCTAAACCTCGTCTTCAGCAACTTCTGTGAAGCTACTGAAAAAGTCATCTTTAGTTTTTTTCCATTTTTCGTCCTGACGAACCAACCATTTCTCATCATCTTTATTTAAGAGTAGGATTTTTGTAGCTTCCTCTAGGTAAATTTCACCTTGAGAACCTTTAAGTAGAACTAAAGCCCCTCGCTCCATAATCTTATGAACGAAGGTTCCCGCATCAATTGCATTTTTTGCTTCATAAACCTGACATCCCCACAATCTTGCAGCCGGAGCAAGAAACTTATTTGCATGCTCACCAACAGTAACCACCCAGGAAAGAGAAATCCCGTCAAGCATTTCACCTATTTTTTGATGTTCGAAAGCAGAAGCTTCGCCAAGCTCATTCATACTTCCAATAACTGCAATTTTCGAAGGTGCAGAAAGAGAATAAAGTGTTTGAATCGCGGCTTCTAATGCGGCTGGACTCGAGTTATAAGTATCATCAATTAAAACAGAGTCTTTAACACCTCGCATAAAATTCATTCTACCAGGAACCGGTTTCAAACTTGCTAACCCACCTATAATTTCTTGCGGATTCAAACCAAGCTTAATAGAGACCGCTACTGCACCAGTAATTGGCCTGAGAGAATGCTCGCCAAAAACTTTTGCTTGAACATTAATTTCACCATATTCTGGAGTTTGAATTTTACCACTAAAGCCATCAAGCAAAGAGAAATTATTAGCTATAAAATTATAGGTAGCTCCACCAACCGAGCTATAAGTTGCAATATTCGAATTTCGAACATATTTAAAAAAATCTGGCGAAATATCATCTTGATTTAAAATTGCCATTTCAGCAAAACTCGCAGCTTCAAGCTCTTCTTGCGCAACAGCATCAATACTCCCAAAAAACTCCATATGCTCGGGAGTAACAGAGGTAATTACTGCAATATTTGGAGCAAGGTATTTGCTAAACTGTTCAATATCACCGGGGTGATCAGTTCCAAGTTCTTGAATGATAATTTGTGGTTCTTGATCACTCGGTGATTTAATTCGCTTTCTTGCAGCTTTAAAAACTCTATGCCATTCCCAAAAATTACGAGGATTTCCAGGAAAGTTTATTCCCAAAATCGCCAAAGGGGCACTCAAATGTGTATTATGATTCCCCTCATGCAATCGTACACGATATTTTTGACTCAAGATAGTTGCAATCGCAAGTTTTGTACTAGTTTTTCCAACAGAACCAGCAACCGTAATCAATTTAATGTCTGGGTGAGTTTCGAAATATTTTCGAACATATTTTTCAAGTTTTCTTTGAATTCCTTTTTTAAACATAATCTTATTCATTATAATATAAAATCACCACTTTTTCAAGCAGTGATTTATTTGTTGATGTGTGCCCACCCTGGGCGGTTTTTGTTATTTATTTTTATTTATAAGTGTTATTTAGGGGAGAAAACAAACATCGCCCTTGATAACACATCAACTATAATAAAATTATAGCAAAACGTTTAAGCTTTGTCAATAACTATTTTAAAAAAGGTTTATTTTCGTTAATTTGAGCTAACAATTCATCATTCGAAAAATCTCGGCGAATATCAAATTCTTCCCAATCTCCATATTTTCCGTCAGCTTCACCTAAGTTCAAAACCCTCCGCCAAGCAAAATTTTCACGTATATCACTCGCATTCATTGGATTGACTCTTGAATACTCAATTGCCCCCAAATTTGGCACATCGTAAATATCTCGTATTCGATTATCATTCCATTGTTCAGGCAAAAATCCTTCAATTAAATAACAAGCAGATTGAATCAACTGTTTATGAGAAACAATCAAAACATTCTGGTTCGATTCCTCTCTCTTTAGACGCTCACAAAAACTTCGAAAACGCAAATAAACATCAAAAATACTCTCACCACCATCAAGCCGCATAAAAAATGGATCATTATAAAGGTATCTCATTGTAATTGGAAAATTATCAACTCGCTCATTCATATCTACTCTACCAAAAATTCCCCAGTTTCGTTCTGAGAGTAAGTCATCAATCTTCCAAAAATAGCAATTTTCTCCGCTTAAAATTGCAGCAGTTTCTCTTGCTCGAATAAAAGGTGAAGTATATTTCGAATCAAAAAAATCCAGACTTCCATAAATTTTCGAAAGCTCTCTACTTGCTCTCTCAGCCTGCTCTTTGCCTTTCGGCGAGAGTCGCTGTCGCCAGTCTGCACGCTCCTCAACCTTTTTTTCTAGATCAATTTTTTGCCCGAGCTTTTGTGCGTGCTGAACAATGTTAGCCTCACTTTGCCCGTGCCGAATCATCACTAGTCGCAGCGGATTTGCCATTTTTTCCTTTCTTTTTATTTAAAAATTCTTAAGCTTTAAATATATTATATCACAATTTATACTTTTTCGAAAGCGTATTTTGTAATTAGGCCTCAAAAATGGTATAATTATACAATGAATCTAAAATCTTGGCGAAGAAAGCTGAAAAATGAATTTATCAATATTGACGGTAATAAAATTTCAATATATAAAAATTTAGAAGAGAGTAAACCAATTGCCGTTCTTTTTCATGGTTTTGGCGGAAACTATTTTGGGCTAACTCCACTTGGATTTGAACTTTCAAAAAAATATTCAATTATTATTTGCGAATTACCCGCTCACGGTAAAAGCTCACTTAACACCTTTCAAAATATTGATATTTTTCGAATTTTCTACCAAAAAATGATTTCAAAACTTAGCAATTTTGGTGAAATTCATCTTATTGTTGGTCACTCTTTTAGTTCTTATTTTGTCAGCGATGATGAGATTTCGAAAAAAATTCCAACCATTATTATAAATCCTGTTTTTGAGCCCAGCGATTCATTTTTGGCTGGAATGAAATTATTAAATAAATCTAGATTTTTAATGATTTTTTCAAATCTACCAGTTTTTTCACCTTTTAAAGCAGCCACCCTACAAAAAACTTGGTCGCTTGAAGCAAATAAAAATATTTATCAAAATATGTTTTTATGTCAAAATTCAACAAGAAATTTGCTCGCACAAAAATTAACAATTCCAATCGCACTTGATAAAAAAGTGTTCGAAACCGATAATTATATCAAAATTGCTATTATTGGCGATAAAGATGGAACGGTTCAGCCTTTTAACGAGGAGGAATTCCGCAAAAACTTCCCTAAATCAGATTTTCATATTCTTGAGAATTCTGGTCATTTGTTACCAATGGAAAAACCACGAGAAATCGCTAAAATTATTTTCGAAAATATTAAATAAACTCCGTTTTTCACGGAGCTTATTTTTACATTTTTTCAATTTCTTTTAGCGAATTTTTAAGGCGTTTTATACTTTCATACTTACCAATTGCTCGCAGAGTTTGATTCAAGGCTGGTGAAAATGGAGCCCAAGTTAATGAAATCCGAATAATCTGGAATAGAATTCCCGGTTTCTGGCCCGTCTTTTCAAGCAACCTATTTAGCAATTCTTGGATTTTGTCATCATTCCAATCCTCAAGCTGTTTCAACTCAGAAATAACCAAATTCAAAAGTTCCACAATTTGCGATTTTTCAAGTTTTTTAAGCTGCTTATTTTTCGAAATCATCTCTAAATCGGCTTCTTGTTCAGCAAAGAAATATTCGCTAGCAAGCGGGAGATCTTTAAGTGTTTTTAAGCGATCAAAAACTAGACCAAGAACCTTCCTTTTGTATTCTTCACTAGCATTCTTAGCATTTTCTCCCCAAAAATCTTGCACACGCTCAAATAAATCTTCAAGAGGAATTTTGCGAATCCACTGACCATTAAGCCACAAGAGTCGCTGTTCGTCAAATCTTGCCCCAGATTTTTGCACACGATCAAGAGAGAATTTTTCGATCAACTCTTCTTTAGCAAAGATTTCTTGTTCAGTGCCATCATTCCAGCCAAGTTGAGCCAAAAAGTTTAGCATTGCTTCTGGCAAAATTCCATCTGCTCGATATTCGCTAACACTTTTCGCTCCGTCACGTTTACCAAGTTTTTTATTACCTTCCGGTGCTAAGATATGAGGTAAATGAGCTAAAATTGGTGGCTGAATTTCGAGCGCCTCATACAACGAAAGATATTTTGGGGTGCTAGCAACATATTCCGAGCCACGAATTACATGCGTAACTTTCATTTCGAAATCATCAACAATGTGTGCAAAATTATAAGTTGGAAGGCCATCTGCTTTAATTAAAATAAAATCATCTAAAGCCTCAGGACCAGCTGAAAGCTCACCCATCACAGCGTCATGCCAAATATAACGTTTAATTTCTGGCGTCTTAAAACGAAGTGGCATTCCGAGTTTCCACTCTGGTGGATTTTCCGGGCGATGGTTACGGTATAAAAATGCACGTTTTTCAGTTTTAGCTTTTTTTCGAAATTCCTCAACTTCCTCTGGTGAATATGGGTCGGCATAAGCTAGGCCTTTTTCGATCATTTTTTGCGCCCATTCAAGATATTTTTTACGGCGCTGAGTTTGATGATATGGCCCAAAATCACCTTTTTCTTCATTTTTTTTGCTATAAATTGGACCTTCATCCCAGTCTAGACCGAGCCATTTTAAAGTATCAAGAATTAAATCCTCCGCACCATTAACAAATCGAGCTTGGTCGGTATCTTCAATCCGCAGAATAAAATCTCCGCCAGTTTGCTTGGCGATCAAATAAGGGTAAAGTGCGCTTCGAACATTACCAACATGAATATACCCAGTTGGACTCGGCGCAAAACGAGTTCTTGCTTTCATAATTATCTATTATACTTTAATTTTTATTTTTTCTCAACCCAAAACAAAAAGTAGTTAAAAGCTACTTTTTTATGCACTAAGACTGGTTGCGATTTTTCGAATTTCTTCATCTGAAATCTTATTGCCAGAAACCTCAACTTTATAAAGTTTTCCATTATTCACCCAAACAGATTCCCCGCGACGATTCGAATAAATTGTTAACCCATTACTATAAGTTGTTGAATAATCTTCACTCCATTTTTTTGTAACATAATTCTGCAATAATGCTGAGCTATCCCAGCCACTTTGCGATTGTTGAACCTTGTAATTCGAATCACCCTTTTTATATTCGAAATTAACATTTTTTCCATCAAAATAAGCTAGGCCTTTTGGAGAGTATCCATTTGCAATATAAGCAGGAGTTTCAACCGCCATTCCAGATTGAAAAGCCGTAATTCTGCTTGCAATATCTGGTAGGTTGACATAAGTTAGATATCCAACGCCAAAAATCGCAACAGCAAAGCCCATCAAGAAACTAATAAACTTCTTGCGCACAAAAAAACTCTTTCGATGAATTCCACGGCTTTTTTTGCTTTCTTCGTGAGACTTTTCAATTGCTTGGCTAATTGCAAATTCTTTAACTTCTTGGTTTGAAATTTCTTGTTTTTGAGCTTTTTTTGCTCGAAGTTCTTCATTAGCTTTTTTAGCAAGGGGATGCTCTTCGAAAGGCGCAATCTTCTCAGCTTCTTTAATTTGCTCTTTTGAAATTGGTGAGATTATTTTAGAATTTTTCGAAAAACGTGAAATTAAGATTCGGTCTTGTTGAGTTTCTTTTGCTTCACGTGCGCGTAAAATCGCCTCTTGATAATCGTGGCGACGTTTAAATTGACTAATCATTTCATCTTGGTGAAGAGAAACTCCTTGCCTCTTTGGAATTGTAACATATTTACGGTTCAAAGTGCTTGAACGCTGCAAATTATTATGAATTTTCGAAATATCTTTATTTTTAATACTACAATTATTTTTTGGAGCACTTAAAAGTTCACCCGTGATTGCATCATATTTTTTTCCGTTTATGATAATTTCGTCTCTCATTTTATTCCCTATTTAGCTTATGTATATTTTACTTTATTTTTACTAAATTTTCAAGGGTTTTCAAAAAAATAAATTGCTCAAATTTAAGCTTGAGCAATTTATTATCTTAATCCCATTTCCAACTAAATAATCTTTCAAAAAATGTTAGAGAATTTCGTGGAAGAGTCACTTTTTTATTATCAGAATTCTCCTGTGCGGCTGGTTTTTCAGCCTTGGTTGGGTCTGGAGAAACCTGTTCGGCAAAAACGAGCAAACGCTTTTCAGCGGTTCCGAGAGGAACACAAGTAATCAAAGTTAGCATCGGTTTATCTGTCCCAATTTGAACTCTATTTACTTGATTCGGCATTACAACTTCTGTTTTTGTTACATTATAAGTATATCGTTTGCCGTTATAATTAGCATAAATTACATCACCTTGTTTAAGTTTATCAAGCTGAGCAAAAATAAATTTATAATCACCTGTGTCAAACAAATCATTACTTGAGTGCCCACTCAAAACGGTATTTCCATTTTGCCCCGGAACCGCATTTGCGCCTGGGATTGAAAAATGTGCAACACCCTTTTCCATCGCTTTCAATTGAGATGCATTATCATTGCCAACACCATAAACAACTGGAACATCAACATTAATTTTTGGAATAATCAATTTTGGCTCTTGCCCAACCGAGTTAGAAGAATTCGGGCTATAAATTGTTTGAGCAGCATTCGAATTTCCCGGCGCGACATAAGCTTCAACTGAAGCAAAAATCAATCTATTGTATTGCAAAAACAGAAACAAAGCTACTACAACAACTGCTGAAAAAATTGGTACAAAATGACGGGATTTTCGAATTTTCTCAGTTTGCTGACGTGCTTTTTCTGAAATATCTTTTCGAAGCTTCGCCAAAGCTCGTTCTTTTTTCTGACTTTCCGTTAAGTCTTCAGCAACTTCTGGTTGAATATTTGCCGTTTGCTTTTTTTGCTGCTCTAAGGCCGCCGAATAATAGGTTTCGTAATACTTTTGATAATAATTCTGCCAAGCCGCGTGGTATCGTTTCCATTGCTCACTTGGCTGATTTTCTTGCTGGATATTATACAAATTTTGAACAGCTTGCTGTGGCTTATATTTTATCGCTCCTAAATTATGTGAGTTTCCATCAACTTTTACAATATCTTGCTTATTCTGGAGCGGTTGAATAACTTTTTGACGAGTCTTAAAGTCGTCAGTCTCTTGACCAACACCAGAATTAAAACTAGCTTTTGGTTGCGGTTGAAATGGTTTCGAAACTTCCTCAATTGAGTTTTTAATTAATTCTTTTCGCCGCCCATCAACTTTTTTAGAGTTATTTTGATTTTTTAAATATTCTGCCAAGTTAATTTTCTCTGGCTGATTTTCTTTTTTGCTTTGCTGAATTTCTAAAATTTGTTCAGTATTAGCTTTTTGATAAAGCTGTTGAACTTTTTGCCTTCGAAATTCAATCGCAGCACGATTTCTATCATTTGAAAAAGTACTCTGCAATTGCCTCTCAGGTATATTCAATCCATTGTTTTGATTTTTTGTATTATTATCATTCATTTCTCTTGATTTTTCCCTACTCTTAGTATACAATAGATAATGAGCTATGTAAATAGTCAAAACCATAATAAGCCGCGATGGTGGAATTGGTAGACACGCTAGACTCAAAATCTGGTGAGCATTACGCTCGTGCCGGTTCAAGTCCGGCTCGCGGTACCAAAAAAGGAACAGCTACTTGATGGGTAGCTGCTTCTTTTAGTTTATAGAAGGATTAGACCTACGGGATCAGATGGCCGTAGGTCTATTTTGTTGTTCAAATTGAGGCAATTTCATATAAATAACCCCTAAGGAATAGTAAAACCTTCAAATGTGAAACTTAACAATCTGGCAATTATTTGTTAGAAGTACCCTTTTGAAAGCAAGCTAATCAGTAATAATTTAGAGCTTAAGCAATTAGATTGAGAAGCTTTAAAATAGAAATAAACTAATCAAAGCTATCAAAAACTTTAGTAGTCTATATTATTGTTATAAAATAAAGACCGCCTAAGCAGTCATTTTCATGTCTATATTGGTGCGGGTTAGGAGACTCTAACTCCTGGCCTCTTCCATGGCAAGGAAGCGCTCTAACAACTGAGCTAAACCCGCGTATGTTTTAATTTTACCAAAAAACATTATTCAAGTCAACACTTTCCATTAAAATTCTTTCAAAAAATTAATAATCCAAGTTTTATATTTCGAAAGCTTATCTATATATATAAATTCATTCTGGTGATGAGCCTCATCCCATTCACCAGGACCAAAAACAACTACTTGAGCATTTTTTAGTCCATTAACAAATTCACCTTGGTCAGTTGCTCCTGGGCTAACCATAATCGATTTTTCACTTAATTTTGAAACCTTCAAAATATTTTCAATAACCCTTGATTTTTTTGAAATAAGGCTTGAAGGAACCGGCTTACTATGATATTTCCACTTAAAATCATATTTTTCAGCCAACGAATTGAATACATTTTTAAAATCAGAGTCAAGTTCAGGCGTGGTTCGAATATCTAGAATCAATTCAGCAGAAGGTGCAGTTTTATTTGGACTTTTATCTTCACCAGATTTTAATGAAGTTGGAACCAAACTTGGCGAACCTAAAAAATTATTCGAAAAACTTTCTTGCCAATTTTTAAAAATATCATTAATTTGCGACAGAAAAAATGAAGCTTTCGAAAGTGCAGATTTCTGAAAATTCATCTGTTGTGAAGCATGACCACTTTCACCTTTAAATTTTAATCGAACAAAACGATTTCCACGATGACCAATTTCAATATTTTCACAATTTGTCGGCTCAGCAATTACTCCAAAAAATTCGCTATAATCAAAATCTTTTTGTTCATTCAACCATTTCACAAAATTTCGACTTCCACGGCCATCAATTTCTTCATTCGAAACTGCAACTAGCCAAAGGTCAAAATTACTTTCGAAATTATTTTCTTTGGCAAATTCAAGACCAGCAATAAATTGAGCCGCCAATCCACCTTTCATATCACTTGCGCCCAAGCCAATAATTTTTCCGTTTATTTCAGTCGCTTCCCAAGGTGATTTCTTCCAAGCTCGCAAATCACCAGCTGAAACGGTATCAATGTGTCCTGTCAAAATAATTGCTCGGCTACTTTTTGAAAACCTATTTCCATTTGTTCTAATTTTTAAAACACCAGCCGCAAAATCTTTATTTTGCCAAACTTCGGCCGAATTCCCCCGCAAAAAATCTGCCAAAAATTCTAAAATCTCCGTCTCATTTCCAGAAACACTCTCAATTCCAATAAGTTTCTTCGTTAGCTCAATTTCGTTCATTTCAACCTCTATAAAATCTCAATTATTTTATCACTTATCTTCGCTTCAATAGTTTGCACTTTTTTAATTTTGCAAACCTCGCCTTCAATTTGAATTACAATATTTTGCGGTTTTCGAAAATCTATCTCTACACGATCAACCCTTTTAAGCGGAATTCTACCAAAAAAACCTTTCATTAAAAACGGAGAATTCCGTATAAGCCCTGCTGAATTTAAGACTTCAAATCCAAAATTGTCGCTATCTTTTTTATTAATTGAGCTTCGCATAATCCTCGCCATCCTTGGCCCATTCATAAAAACAATATCAGTTGGATTTTGTGGAATATTTAAAAAATCTTCATCATTAATTTTAATTTTCGAAAGATTTAAAATGTGATTACGGCAATGTTTAAAATAAAATCGCGTTGCAGCAGAAAGCGAAAGAATTAAACGTATATTTCGATTATAAACCTTTTTTAAAACCTTTCGAATTCTTCCCCCTTCGAAAATTTCAGCCATTTCAGCAGTCAAGCCAACTGTTGCATAAAGTGGCGCATATCTAAAAAATTCACCATTAATTCTCAATTCAATTGGTCTAATTTTAGCTTGAACCTTTAGTGTTTCGAAAGACTGAATTGCCGCTTTTCCGCTATTTTTTGAAAAGCTATGAGCATAATCGTTGAAGTTTCCGAATCCTGTAAATTTAATTTTTATGTTCTTTTTTTCAGAAATAGCCACAGCATTTGCTGCAATATGCGCCGTTCCATCACCACCAGCAACTAGAATAATATCATCATCCTTTAAGCCTTTTGCCATTTCGCGAGCGTTTTCCATAGGTGAAGTTGGTTGAATTTCAAAAGTTTTAAAACTACCTTTTTCAAAATGAGTTTCATCTAAAAAAGGCAAAATCTTTTTTCGAATCAGTTCGAAACCGCTTGAGCGAGGATTTACAACAAGTGTAAGATTTTTCTTCATATTGGTATTATTTTACCATATTTTTGTTTTTTCAACAAATATAAGATTATTTCTTTTTTAGTTCAAGCGTTCTCGGAGCAACAAATCCAATCAAAACAATCGCCATCAAAACTGCAAAACCGCACATAATTGACGGAATTCCTTCAATCGTAGATGGGTTTATAATATTCACAATTGTTGTTGGTAAAATAAACGCAATATACCCACCAATCAACCATTTTAAAGCTAATATTTTTCGAAGGTTTTCGCTATTTATAATTTCATTAAGTTTTTTAGAACGTGAAATGAATATTCGCAAAATTCCACGATTATTTTCTCTTGACATCTTCGAAATCTGACTCCAGCAGAAAAATACTGCTACAAAAAGCCATCCATAATAATAAAGCGTATAAAGCAATGTCGCAACTCCATTTGGCGTATTAAAAACTGAATAGTTCGCTCGACAAGTATTTTCTCCGGTAAAAACACTTCTACTTACAAATACAAAATAAATCGAAAAAAGCACACAAGTTAAATAAGAAGTTTTCACTAAAATACCCGCTTTTTTACCAGAAATTTCGTGTGCTAAATGTAGACCAAGTGGTGGCAAAAGCGTTATTGCAAGATAGCCAAACCTGGCCCAATCCATTCCAGAAAAATGTTCCGTTCCGCAAACCATAAATTCAGCCGCTTGAAAGCCCGCCAAACTCATTAAAAGTAAAATAATCAGTGTACGAATCTTACTTGGCTTATATTTAAAAATTGCAAATGCCGCTGAAAAACTTTCGAAAATAAAAGTAATTAGCATTACAGTTGGCGAAAAACAATAAAGTCTAGATGATTTTTTATTCATAATATTTAAAATTTTATATTAAAATAGGTAAAAAATCAATAAAAAACACCAAAAATGAACATTATCGTCAGCTTTTAGATAAAATTCTAAAAAGAATAGTTTTATTCTTCAATTGTCATTTTTAAGCGGTTCAAAGAATATCCGCCAGAATTATTCTGAATAAAGCTATAAATATATTTATTATCATTAGAAAGCGTAAATGGAAGATTCGAAATTGCCCGCGAAAGAATTTGTTTATTCATTCCATCAAAATCATAAATTGCCATTCTTTCACCTTCAAAATCGCCCAAAATAAAATCATCAAGCCATTTTATCTTACCATCATTTGATATAGAGAACTGATATTCATTCCGTGTTTCAATATCAAAAGAATAAACATCTTTGCTCTTTTTCGAGACTAGAATCCGAGACTCGCCATTTAGCTTTAAATAATCTGGCGAGAATTTCAAATTAAGCGTTTTGGTTAAATGCATTTTTTCTGTCCAGCTAGCAGATTTATAAATATCAATTTTTGAATCTTGCCCAATATAAACGTAACTCTCTCGATAATATTGCCCAATCGCAACCTTTGGTTGATTTTTTATATTTTTTGCAATTTCAATATTTTTATCATTTTTTCGAAGACCAACCGAAAAATCATTACTCGTTGTTTTTTTCTCAACATAAACAATATTCTCTTTATCATAAAGTTCAAAATCAACAACATCATTTAAAATTGCCGCAGAAATTGTACTATTCGAAAGATTGATTTCTCGTAAATCCGATCCGGAAATTCCAACAAGCTTAGTTAATTCATCATTTGAAGGTATAATTTTCGAAAAATCAATATGGAATTTTTGAGTTAAATTAATAGATTCATCTGGATTTTCAAAATTCAAAATAAGCCATTCAAGTTTATTGCCATTTTTAAAACTTAAGAGCGCTTTTTTATTATCGTTTGAAGCTTTCGAAAATTGCAAATTTTCTGCAATTTTATAAAAATTGGTCTGGTTTATATTTTTATTATTTTGCGAATCACGCTCAAAAATATTTGAGTTAAAATTAATTCTCGAGATTTTTGGCTCACTTAAAGAAATATCAATTAACCAAAAAGCTGCTTCGCCATTATTGTCTTCAGAAATTGCAAAGATCTTCTTTTTATCTGGTGAAACTTGAGCAGATTTTAAATTTAAAATATTTAGAAAACTCTTTTCATTAAGTTGTTTTGGAATCAATCTTGTATAATTTAGCCACAAGATTTCACCAACTTTAACTTCAGCACGCCGCCACCAAGTTTTGTAGCCTTCTTTCCAGATTGAAAATTCATGATTTCCTGGTTTTGCGAGTATTTTTGTGGGTGTTCCTTCTGGCAATTTTTTTTTGTCAATTTCAGCAATCGAATTCAAAACTGAAGAATTAAATTGAACTAAACCGGTTTGTTGAACTTCAAATTTTTCATCAAGCCGCCAGCCTTGCGTTAAGAAAACCAAAATTAAAACAATACCAAAAACAGTTGCCGTCATCGCAAGGTTTTTAAAGAAGACGAGTGCATTTTCCTTCTTTCGAGAAATCTTCATATTAAAATAATTATACCATATTTTGGTCATTTTTAGCAAATAATATTTTTGAGATAAAACTCTTGCGAAAGGCTTTTTTTGGTGCTAAAATGGAAATATGGAATACATAATTAAAGACATTAAAGGACGACAAATTTTAGACTCTCGCGGCAACCCAACGGTTGAGGCGGATGTAATTTTAGAAAACGGAGCTCTTGGTCGAGCGGCGGTTCCTAGTGGAACCTCGACGGGTTCGGGTGAAGCTCTCGAACTTCGCGACGGCGGTTCAGCTTTTGGCGGAAAAGCTGTAACAAAAGCTGTTTCAGCTGTAAATAATCAAATTCGTGAAGCCCTAATCGGCAAGAACGCCGAAGATCAAGAGGCAATCGATAAAATCATGATTAAACTTGATGGTACAGAAAATAAATCTTCCCTCGGAGCAAATGCAATTTTAGCAGTTTCACTTGCTACTGCAAAAGCTGTTGCAAATGCGAAAGATGTAGAACTTTGGCAATATATCGCTGAAAAAACAAATTCAACACCAAATCTTCCTCTTCCTATGATGAATGTGATGAATGGTGGTGCGCATGCTGGCTGGGCAACTGATATTCAAGAATACATGATTATGCCAGTTGGTGCAAAAACTATTTTCGAAGCAGTTCAAATGGGTGCAGAAACTTTCCACGCTTTAGCAAAAGTTTTGAAAACTAAAAATTACCCAACGACTGTTGGCGACGAAGGCGGTTATGCTCCAAAAGTTCAAAATGGCAATGAAGAGCCGCTCGAATTGATTTCAGAAGCTATTAAAGACGCTGGATATGAACTTGGCAAAGATATCGCCTTTGCTTCAGACCCAGCTTCAAGTGAATTCTATAAAGAAGAAAAATACGATCTAAAAGCTAACGATGTAATCCTTTCAAGTGAAGAGATGATTGAATTTTATGAAAATCTAACTTCGAAATATCCTTTTGTTTCAATCGAAGACGGCTTGGCTGAAAACGACTGGGGTGGATGGAAAACTCTTACCGAAAAACTTGGTTCAAAAATTCAGCTTGTTGGTGACGACCTGATGGTAACAAACTCAAAACTTCTTCAAAAATCAATTGATTTAGGTGTTGCGAACGCAATTCTTATTAAGCCAAACCAAATTGGTTCTTTGACAGAAACAATTGAAGCTGTAAAATTAGCACAAAATAACGGATACAATACTGTTATGAGCCACCGCTCAGGTGAAACTGAAGACGTGACAATTGCGCATTTAGCGGTAGGATTGGGCTGTGGGCAGATCAAAACTGGTTCACTTTCACGAACTGATCGAGTTGCGAAATATAATGAGTTAATGCGTATTGCAGAAGCTCACCCAGAGCTTGAACTTGCGAAACCTTTTCGAAAAATAATATTTTAGAACAATTAAAAATCTCCAGAATTTAACTGGAGATTTTATTTTACTTTTAATCCTTAAGAACAACGCAATCTTCGCCTAGTAATCTCACTAGCTCTTTTGGTAAATCTGAGTTTGAGTCAACTTTAAATGGCATTCGAATTGCGGATTTCTCAACCTCGCCGAGAACCAAAATTATCTCGCTCATACCCGGGAATTTTCCACAGATTTTCTTTACTGAAAGTAATGATTCGTGATCACTTGGATTTTTAATATGCACGAAGACTCTTTGTATTTTTTCGGCTTGATAGTTTTCTGCTAATCTTGACGGATTTAATGTCGACTTTTCCGAAGATTTATTCGAAACCACACTACTATTATTTTTAGGAGTAAATGCTTTTTTCTGCGTGTTTAAAACTTTTTGCGAAACTGTTTTCGTTTGAGGAACTTTTCTCGCCTTTAAGCCATCTGCTCTGCGGCCAGTTGATTCATAATTTTCCAATTCCTCGTCTGTTATTATTGAAACTGTTTCCGCTATGATCTGAGCATCAGATTTCAAATTACCTTCTCTGTCGCGGGCAGAAATTTTTCCTTCAATTTTTAAAACTGTATCAATTTTAAGCTTTTCGCTAATTTCAGAATAAAGATTCGGGAAAATAATCACCTCACCTTCAGAAGTTTTGTCTTCCATCTTCACAAACGCCATTTTTGTTCCAGATTTCGTTATAATCGTTCGAACATCAATCACAATTCCACCGATAGTCGCTTTTTGACCATCAGTATTTGGTTGAACCTGCGAAAGCGGTTGAGTTTGCTCTTCGAAATATTTAACATATCTGTCGAGTGGATGCGCTGAAACATAAAGCCCCAAAAGTTCACGCTCCCAAGTTAGACGCTCTTTATCGGTGTGCTGTTTCGGTGCGTTAATTAATTCAATTGATGATTCAACCCGCATATCTTCAGCACCAGCAAAGCCAAACAAATCCGTCTGCCCTGAAAGTGCCTCTTTTTGAGATTTCGAACCATATTCCTGGATTCTTTCAAGATTAAAAAGCAAATCCGAGCGAGTTCCAAATTGGTCAAAAGCCCCAGTCATAATTAATGAATCCCAGGCCTTTTTATTGAATTGTCGAGCGTTAACACGTTTCGCGAAATCTAAAATTGAAGTAAATTTTCCACCAGCTTTTCGAGCATTTAAAACCGCATCAACTGCGCCACCACCAACAGCTTTCACTGCCAAAAGACCAAAGCGAATTTTATTCTCGTGCGGTACAATCGCAAAATCCTTAAATGATTCATTTACATCTGGACCAAGAACCTCAATTCCC
The DNA here is from genome assembly GCA_963526625.1 of uncultured Saccharimonas sp. (SeqCode). Lineage (GTDB taxonomy): Bacteria > Patescibacteriota > Saccharimonadia > Saccharimonadales > Saccharimonadaceae > Nanogingivalis. The sequence continues at coordinate 2,614 of CAURNF010000005.1, read as the reverse complement.
ATTGAACGGCATTCGGCAATCTCAATCGCCAAACGGTCGGTATCATCAGAGTCGGCCGTCATTAGCGCCGCCATAAAAGCATCTGGGTAATGCGCCTTAATATAGGCCGTCCAATAAGCAATTAAAGCATAACACGCCGCATGCGACTTATTAAAACAATAATTCGCAAATTCTTCCAAATGTTCCCAGAAAGCTTCAACCTTTCCTCGATCAGCATTAGAATGTTTTACCGCTCCCTCGATAAACTCGCCCTTCATTTTCTTCATCAAGTCAATTTTCTTTTTACCTACGGCCTTTCGAAGCGTATCCGCTTGACCACCAGTAAATCCGCAAACTTCCTTCGAAATCTGCATAAACTGCTCCTGATAAACCAAAATTCCATAAGTATTTTTAAGAGCGTTCTCCATATGGTCTTCATAGTAAGTAACTGGCTCTTCACCGTGTTTTCGAGCAATAAATTTTGGAATTTCACTCATTGGCCCAGGTCGATAAAGCGCAACCATGGCAATAATATCTTCAAACTTTGAAGGTTTTAGCTCCCGCAGATATCGCTTCATTCCAGCAGATTCAAGCTGAAAAACACCAGTTGAATCACCGCGAGCTAATAACTCATAAGCCTTTTTATCATCAAGGCCAAGTTTCGAAAGGTCGAGATCGATACCATATGTTTTTTTGACAATTTTTTGTGCAGTTGAAATAATTGAAAGGTTTTTAAGGCCCAAAAAGTCCATCTTTAAAAGACCTAAATCTTCAACCTGACCCATCGGAACTTGAGTTGCCACAACACCTTTTTGTGCCATTTCAAGAGGTAGATATTTCACTAAATCGTCTGGTGCAATCACAACACCACAAGCATGAACACCGTGGTTTCGGATAGTGCCTTCAAGCTGCATTGCAAAATCATAAACAGTTTTAGCGGTTGGATTAGTTTCATATTCATGCTTTAAATCTTGGTCATTTTCTAGCGAAACTCGAAGCGGTATATGTCTACCTTGGTTCGGATCTGGAACTAATTTAGCCATACGGTCAGCTTCAGAATACGGAACTTCCAAAACTCGCGCCACGTCTCGCACGGCATTTTTTGCCATCATTTTACCAAAAGTCGCAATATTCGCCACACGATCAATGCCATATTTGTCAGTACAATACTGAATAACCTCATTTCGACGCGTATCTTGAATGTCAACATCGATATCCGGCATCGAAATTCGATCAGGATTTAAAAACCTTTCAAAAAGTAAGTCGTATTCAAGTGGATCAAGATCAGTAATATGTAGGGCATAAGCAATAATCGAACCAGCAGCTGAACCTCGCCCTGGCCCAAAAACAATTCCTTGAGATTTTCCCCAGTTAATAAAATCTTGCACAATCAAGAAATAACCATTATAACCCATTCCATCAAGAACACCAAGTTCCATATCAACTCGCTCAATAACTTCTTTCGAAAGTTTCTCGCGAATTTCAGGAATCGTCATCTTCTTTACTTCATTAACAGGAATTCCAGCATATCTTTCACCTAAACCTTGAAAAACTAGCTTGTCTAAAAAGCCTTTTTCACTTTCTTCACCTTCTGGAAGTGGAAATTTTGGAATTAAAATCTTACCAAATTCAAACTCAAAATTAACTTTTTCTGCAATTCTTTTAGTATTCAAAATGATTTCAGGGTCAATCTTTCCCCATCGCTTAATAATATCTCTCGGGTCAGTGACAAAAAGGTCAAATTCTTTTAAGCTCATTCTCTTTTCGTCATTTAAGTACGAGCCAGTTCCGACACAAAGAAGGATTTCATGCGCATCTTGATTCTCATGAGTCAAATAGTGCGAATCACAAGTTACAACCATTGGGATATCAAGTTCTTTATGAAGCCTAAATAGACCATCATTGATTTCTTTTTGAACCTCCCAGTGATTAGGGCATTCTGGGTGACCATGGTCTTGTAATTCAAGATAAAAATCTTCACCATAAACTGATTTATACCAGATAGCAAGTTCTTTTGCTTTTTCAAAATCTCCAGCCCGAATGGATTCCGAAATTTCAGAACCAGCACAACCACTTAAACAAACAACACCTTCTGAATGCTCAGCCATAATGTCATGATCAATCCTCGGCTTATAGTATTGGCCTTCAACCCAGGCTTTCGTTGTAAGAGAACATAAATTTTGCCAACCAATTTGGTTTTTTGCCAATAAGACTAAGTGATAACGCGGCTTGTCATGTGCTGGATCTCTATCAAATCTGGTTCGTGCTGCAACATAAGCCTCAATTCCTAAAATAGGCTTAACCCCTTTTGAAGTTGCCTCTTTAAAGAATTCGATAGCACCAGACATTGTTCCGTGGTCAGTTATAGCTACGGCCTCCATTCCACTGGCTTTAACATTATCAACCAAATCGTCAATTTTAGTTAAGCCATCAAGCAGTGAGTGATATGTATGCGTATGTAAATGCACAAAATCACTCGGAACGAGTTCTTCGAAAGTTTTTGTTGTTTTTATTTTCTCCTCCAATTCCATATATTTATATTATATCATACTCTCAATTATTTTTTCAACAATCCTTAATACGAAAAAACTCCACCGACTAGGAGGAGTTTTTTATAATTCGGCACCGTGCTATT
>CAURNF010000004.1:0-83046 GCA_963526625.1 uncultured Saccharimonas sp. (SeqCode) | reverse complement strand
GCTATGGCCCTTAGTTCTTTGTCTGTTTTGACTAGCTCGCTGCTTCTCAATGTTGAGAAAATTGATTAGATGAAATAAAAAAGGTACAGAATTCATTTAAGGTTCTGTGCTTTTTTTATTTTTTGCTATTGACAAAGTATATCGGGGGGGGGGTAAAATTATTACATAATAAATTAAAATTTTATAAAAGGAGTTCTAATGAAAGAAGAAAAGCTGTCTACAGAATTTAAGGATGAAAAACAGTTAGCAAAAACTAAATCAGGGAAACCGTTCTATAAAAAAGCTTGGTTTTGGATTGTTATAGTTGTAATTATTGCTATTGGTAGCCAATACAAGCAGCCTGAAAAAGTTGGTGAAAATAAAAATTCTGGATCAAACGGATCATCTCAAACTCAAAAAGGTGAGTCTAAAAAAGAAGAGAAAACTGAATTCAATGTTGGTGATATAATTGCATTTGATGGAAAAGAATTAACTGTTGAAAAGGTTGAGCGAAACTGGAATTCTGGAAACGCTTATCTAAAACCAAAAGATGGCAAAGAATATGTAAAAGTTTCAGTAAAGATTGAAAATAAATCTGAAACTGAGATGAACTATAATGTTTTCGAATTTAAGGCTGAAGATTCTAACGGAGCCGCTGAAAGTGCTAATGGGCAAACTTATAGCCTACCAGATAGTCTTGGCTCTGGTGATTTAGTAAAAGGTGGTAAAAAGAGTGGTTCTATGATTTTCGAAGTTCCTGCTGGTTCTTCATTAAAACTCCACTATCAACCATCATTCTGGTCGAATAAAAAAGTTATTGTTAATCTATAATATTTTTTTAAAAACGGGCTTACTGTGAGCTCGTTTTAATTTGCTAAATTACTTAAAAAATGCTAAAATATAAACAGTTATGTTAGCTTATAAAAATAGATTTCACGGTCATGGTAGTTTACGATATGTCTATTCAAATGGAACTTCAGTTCGTACGCAAAAAATTACGGTGAAATTTGCGCAAAATCCACGCCGTAAAGATTCACGTTTTGCAGTTGTGGTTTCGAAAAAGGTTTTAAAGAGTGCGGTTGGTCGAAATCGAATCCGCCGGCGAGTTTATGAAATTATTCGCCATGAACTACCAAAAATTGATGGCACTTTTGATGTTGTAGTGATGATTTTTCATAAAAGTATAAAAGATATTCCGCATGAAGAACTTAAAGAAACTATAATCGACATCTTTAAAGAGGCTGATTTTTATTGTAATAAGTAGTAGAAAGTAGTATAATAATAGATATGAATTTGTTTGAATTATTTATTACTCAGCCAATTTTGAACCTATTATTGGTGATTTATAACTTTATTGGTGATTTTGGTTTCACAATTATTGTCTTCACTTTAATTGTGCGATTTTTGATGTGGCCACTTACAAAAAGTCAACTTCATCAATCAAAAGTTATGCGAGAGCTTCAGCCAGAATTACAAAAAATTCGCAAAAATTCGAAAGGTAATAAGCAAGCTGAAACTTTGCAAATGATGGAGCTTTATCGCCGTCATAATTTCAAGCCATTTCGTTCAATGCTTGCATTATTTATTCAGTTGCCAATTCTACTAACTTTCTTTAGTGTGATGCGAATCGTAGTAAATACGCCCGATCAAATTTCGAAATGGGTATATCAGCCAGTTGCACAAATGAGTCGCGTGAGTGATGTTATTTCAAGCAAAAAACTTGAGCCAAAATTCCTTGGAGTTATCGATTTAACAGATACGGCTGTACCTTTAAATGACCTTTCGAGTGGTTTTATGATGGTAATTTTAGTTGGACTAACACTTTCGCAGTGGTATATGGTTCGGCAAACTCAGCCGAAAAAAGGTAATCGGCGGGTTCGTGATATTTTTAAGGAAGCGGCAGAAGGAAAAGAGCCGAATCAGGCAGAACTTAACGCTGCGGTAAATTCTAATATGAATTTAATTCTCCCAGTAATTTTGTTCTTTCTTATGATGGGGCTTTATGGTGCTTTGATTTTCTATTATCTAATTTCGAATATTATTCAAATTATTCAGCAAAAATATATTTTCTCAATTGATTCAAAAGAGATGGAAGAAATTGCTCAGGAATCTCCAAAAAATAAGCTTAAAAATGCTAAAGAAGCAATCATTGTAAAAAATACACCATCTAAGCCAATAAAGAAAAATTCGAAAGAAAAAGGTGGAACGAATATTCGAAGGATTAAAGCGAAAGATGGAAAACGGAGGTAATATGAATCGAGAAGAATCAATTGTTTTTGCACAAAAGTTTTTGGAAGATATTCTGAGCTTTTTCGGAGTTAATTTGGCGGTCTATTCAACTGCGGATGATGAAATTATCCAGCTTTCAGTTCCTTCAAGCGAACTAAACTCTTTATTTATTGGTCGTGATTCTGGAAATTTACGTTCATTACAATTTTTAATTTCACGAGCGCTTGAGGCTAAAAATGCTGAAATTCACCGTGTAAATATTGATGTTGCAGATTATAAAAAACAACGAGCTCAAAAAATTACTGAAAAAGCTGAAAAATGGATTGAACAAGTTCGAAAAACTGGTGAGCCTTACCGATTAAATTTAAATCCGACTGACCGCTTCACTGTTCATAAATTAGCTCAAGATTATTCAGATATCGAAACACATTCTGAAGGTGAAGGTCGCGAACGACAATTAATTATTTCGAAAAAATAAGTCTTTTGAAGGCTTATTTTACTTTGTTTTTAGTTTAAAAATGGCTTACAAATCAATTATGAATTTCTTCAGTAAATAAATAATTATGTTTAATCTTTATTGAAGACAACTTTTTTGTAAAGGATGAAGTTCCAGATTAAGCTGAAGATAGTAGCGATAAGCTTTGAAATTAAAAGCGATATTTTTGGATTTTTTAAAATACTTTCGAAAAATGGTAAAGTTAGAAAAATTATCACACCTTGAATAACCCAAAGTCCAAAAAGTGTTACAATAATAAAAAGTGCCATTTCTCGAACAAGTTCTTTTTTGCTTTTTGAAACTGATTTAAAAGTGATTTTCTTATTTAAACTAAAGCTATTTATAAAAGTAATCCCAGTTGAGAAAATGTTTGCAGTTAAAGAGCTAATTCCAAGAGAAGTTAGTCCAAAAAGAATTACAAAATCTAGAATTGTATTCAACCCGCCAATTGCTGCAAACCAAAGTTCTTGGCTATTTTTTAGATTTTTTAGTAGATTTTTCATGGTTGAATTCCTTGATTTCTTGCGCTAGATAAACGGGGCGATTTTTGCTTTCGATGAAAATTCGACCAATATATTCGCCTAAAATTCCAATTGAGAGGAGCTGAATCCCGCCAAGAAAAAGAATTACTGACATAATTGAAGTATAACCGTCACCAGTTGGAACGCCAAAAAGTGGGCGAATTAGCAAAAAAGCAATCCATAAAAATGCAGCAATTGAGATGAAAAATCCTGTAATTGTAGCAATGCGGAGTGGCGCAACAGTAAAGCTAGTGATTCCTTCAATTGCGAGATTAAAAAGTTTTGCATAATTCCATTTTGTTTCGCCAGCTACACGCGCATCACGTTTATAAGTAATCTCTTTCTTTCGAAAACCAACCCAAGAGAACATTCCTTTGGTATAACGGTTGGTTTCGCGGAGAGTTTTTAGGGCTTCGACTGCACGGCGGTCGAGAAGCCGAAAATCACCAGTGTCGCGTTGAATTTCAATTTGTGAAATTTTATCAAGTATGCTGTAGAACCATTTCGAAGTTTGCTTTTTAAGCCAAGTTTCACCATCACGAGATTCACGTTTAGCATAAACATCATCAAAACCTTCTTCCCAAAGGTTGATCATTGCAGGAATTAACTCTGGTGGATCTTGTAGATCTGCATCAATAATCACTAACGCGTCTCCTTTTGCATAATCAAAACCTGCCAACATTGCATTTTCTTTTCCAAAATTTCGGCTTAAATTAATGTAGGAAATTCGTGAATCTTTTTGGCCTTCACTTCTAATAATTTCCATTGTTCTATCTTTCGAACCGTCATTAATAAAAAGAAATTCAAAATCATATTTTAAAGTGTTTTTCGCTAAAAGGTTGAGCCTTTCGAAAAGTTTTGGTAGAGCTTTTTCTTCATTATAAGCTGGAATCATGATTGTAATGAGTTTCTTCATAGTAATTATATTATAGCACAAAATCACCAAAAATATAACCAAAAAGTTGAAATTTTATTTGGCTTATGCTAAAATTGGTTTAGGAGAAATAAAATGAAAATAAACACACAAAATACTAAAAAAACTAAAACTATTATTTTTGCTGCATTTGTAATTTTGCTGGTCGCTGGTGCTGGTGGAATTTTCTGGTGGGCAAATTCAAATTCTCAAAAAAATAATGAGAAAAAAGAAGAAAATACTTCAAAAGTTGAAGAGAAAAAAGAAGATTCGAAAAAACCTGAAGAAACTAAAAAGCAAGAAGCTACAAAGGAAATCATTAATTCGAAAACTAAAAATAATAATACTGATCGTGCTGAAGGAACCGTTGAATCCTCGGGATATACAAATTTTCCAACTTATACAACTGTGCAAGTTGAAGATGGTGCGGTTCGTGTGGCTGGGCAGATTTCAGGGCTTCTTTATGACGATGGAAATGGTAAATGTTCATATACTCTAACGCATTCTGATGGAACTAAAATTGAACTTTCAACCGAAATTTTAGAGAGCCCAAACAATAAATATTGTAAGGCAGTTTCGAAAAAAATTAGTGATAGTGAATTTAAAACTGGAAAATGGACAGCAATAACAACTTATAAAAATTCAAAACAAAAGCAAGAAGGAAGGTCGGATGCTCAAAGTTTTACAATCGAGAAGTAAAAAATTTAAAAAGTCAATTTTAATTGGTGTTCCAGTTGTGGCGGTTATTGTTTTTAGTGCTTTAGCTGTACTTAGAAATCTTTCTAACGCTGTTAAAGCAACTGATTTCAATCCTGGCCGAATTATTGACGACAGTATTTTTTATAATAAAGATGCAATGAACGTGCAACAAATCCAAAGCTTTTTAAACAAGCAAATTGGTAGTTGCGATACTTGGGGCACTGGCCCTTCTGGAAAAAATGATGGCAGAACCGCTGCTCAATTTGCTGCTGCACAAAATTCAAATTATTGGCATAAACCTCCATATGTATGTATAAATAATTATCACGAAAACCCAAATACTGGCGAAACTTCTTTCGAAAAAGGTGGCGTATCTTTCGAAGGTGGAATTTCGGCAGCACAGATTATTTATGATGCAGCTCAGAAATATGGAATTAACCCGCAAGTTTTACTGGTTTTACTAAAGAAAGAATCTCTCAATTTATTAGATGATAATTGGCCAGTAAAAACTCAATATAAATATGCGATGGGCTATGCTTGCCCAGATTCTGGCCCTGGATTTTCTGCGGCTTGTGCGGATTCAAAAGCTGGTTTTTATAAACAAATGACTTTGGCGGCTTGGCAGTTAAAATATTATAAAGACCACCATAAAGATGGTGGCTATTCGCTAAAGCTTGGATGGAATAATATTCAATATTCACCAAATCCAGCTTGTGGTACAAAACGTGTTAATATTGAGAATGTTGCAACTTTAAGTTTGTATATTTATACGCCATATGTTCCAAATGATTCAGCACTAGCAAATTATCCAGGGACTTCACATTGTGGGGCTTATGGAAATCGTAATTTCTTTATGTTCTTTAATCAGTTATTTGGTTCAACTCTTGAAAGTAAAAGAATACATAGTGGAATATATGAAAGATATATTGAGCTAGGTGGTGAAAAAGGATATCTTGGTGATGTAGATTCTGAATTTTTTAAGACCGATAAATCAATATTCCAAAGGTTTAAAAATGGTTTTATAATTGGAAGCGACAGCACTGGATATTGGGAAAACTATGGTAAAATTAGACAAAGATATTCTGAGCTAGGGTATGAACATGGTAAGATGGGATTGCCGCTATCTGGATATTTTAACACTATCAATAATGGTCGTGCGCAAAAATATCAGAATGGTTTCATAATTGGAAGCGACAGCACTGGATATTGGGAAAGTATTGGTTTAATTAGAGAGAAATATGCTCAATTAGGTTATGAACATGGTAAGATGGGATTACCTATAACACAAGAATTTTCAACTATTCAAGGTGGATGGTTCCAAAAATATCAGAATGGTTTTATTATAGGTAGTCCAAAATCTGGATATCATGAAAGTTATGGTAAAATACGCGAACGCTGGAATAAGATTGGTAATGAAAAAGGTGCTTTAGGATTTCCTATTAGTGATGTTATTGAAGAAAAAGGTTATAAGATACAACACTACGAGAAGGGTGATATTATAGGAAACGATAATTTAGGGTATTGGGAAATTCAGGGTGATGTATTTAAATTCTATAATTTATTAAATGATGTTCAAAAAGATAACCTCGGCTTACCATTAAAGAATGAAGCATGGAATAACGGCAAATGGACTCAGTATTTTGAAAGAGGATTGATTACAGGCGTTGGTGATAAATATATATTAAAAATAGATAAATAGTAGTTAAAACAGCAGAGATGCTGTTTTTTCTTGTTGAAAATAATCTAGAAAGCTAGCTGGTTTCAGGTGTTAAGAATAGTTTAGTGTTGGAGTGTTAGGCGATATATGATATAATTAAAAGCATAATGATTAAAATAGGATTTTTTGAAAAGAGGAATCGGGTTCTACTTGCAGAACTCGTTAAAACAGATTTTAAGTTGAGATATCAAGGCTCAGCTTTGGGAATTTTATGGTCAGTTCTTAAACCCCTTATGATTTTTGTGGTGATGTATTTTATATTTGTAAAATTCTTGCGAATTACTGATCCTTCAATTCCAAACTATGCAATAACTCTACTTCTCGGTCTCTCTCTTTGGGGATTTTTTACCGAAGCAGTTACTTTGGGGATGAATTCAATTGTCGCTCGTGGTGATTTGATGCGAAAAATTAATTTTCCAAAATATATCGTGATTGTTTCTTCAATGGTGAGCGCCTTAATTTCACTTTCAATTAATCTTTTGGTGGTTTTAGCTTTTGCAGTTTTTGCTGGTGTAAAATTCCAATGGTCTGTTTTACTTTTGCCATTTAACATTACACTTCTTTTTGCTACAGCTTTTGGTCTAGCGTTAATTTTATCAACTCTTTATGTTAAATTCCGTGATATTTCGCATATCTGGGAAGTCTTTATGCAGATTTTAGTCTATTCAATGCCAATTATGTATCCAATTTCAATGGTTACAAAAGTTTCAGTTTTTGGAGTTTCGATTGCAAAAATCATGATGCTTAACCCAATTGCGCTTGCGATTCAAGATATTCGCCACAATTTTATAGCTCATGAAACACCGACTTTCTGGACACTTTTCGAAAATTACTGGTTTGCGTTAATTCCAATTTTGATCACAACTTTATTAGTAGCTTTTGGTTTATGGTATTTTAATAAAAATTCGAAAAAATTTGCGGAGATTATGTAATGGGAAAATACGCTTTAGAAGTAAAAAATGTTTCGAAAAGTTTTCGTTTACCAACAGAACAGGCGAGTGGTATTAAACAGGCTTTTGTAAACTGGACTAAGGGAATTAAAGGCTATAAAGAACAAAAAGTTCTTAAAGATATTTCATTCAAGGTTAAAAAGGGTGATTTTTATGGTATTGTTGGGCGAAATGGTTCAGGAAAATCCACATTACTTAAAATTATTTCGCAAATTTATACGCCAGAGAGTGGTACAGTAAAAGTTGACGGAACTTTGGTTCCATTTATTGAACTTGGTGTTGGGTTTAATCCAGAACTTACTGGCCGTGAAAATATTTATCTCAATGGTGCCCTTTTAGGTTTTTCGAAAGAAGAAATTTCTGCAATGTATAATGAAATTGTGGAATTTGCTGAGCTTGAAGAATTTATGGACCAGAAATTAAAGAATTATTCTAGCGGAATGCAAGTTCGTTTGGCTTTTTCGATCGCTATTAAAGCTCAAGGTGATATTTTAGTGTTGGATGAAGTTTTGGCGGTTGGTGATGAAGCTTTTCAGCGTAAATGTAATGATTTTTTCGAAAATATTAAGAAAGATAAAACTAAAACTGTTATCTTAGTTACACATTCAATGGCGGATGTTAAAAAATATTGTAATAATGCTATTTTTATTGCAGATGGTATGATAAGTGAATCTGGCGATGTTGATAAAGTTGCTGAGAAATATATAGCTTCCAACCTAGACACGCTTAATTTGCGCAATATTCATAATTCTACTACTGATGATAATTCTTCCTCAATTAAAATTGTTGGGAATAAACCAATTATTCATCATGGTGAATATTTTGAGGCTGATATAGAATATTCGTATAACGGTGATGCTGAATTATATATTGCTTATACTCTTCAAGATGAAGGTAGAGGTGGTAGAGTTTATGACAGCGGTCATGTAAAGGTTTCTTCAGATAATTCAGTATTTAATATTAGGATTTCTTTAGACAATTTTAATTCTACTGACTTTAGAGTTGTTGCAGTTCTGTATGAAAAAAATAAAGATCATTCTAAAGCCATTGCTAATACTTTTGACGGCGGTGATTTTAGATTTAAGTATTTAACTACTAAAACCGATAACGATTATGGTTTAGTGAAAAAGAATATTATCGAATAGGGATAGAGAGCTTTTAAACAATACCACTACTTGAGTTTAAGTAGTGGTATTAAAATAAAAATATTAATTTTTAGCTTATTTTTTTCAGTGTGTAATATTTTTCATCTGATTTCATATTTTTTTGTGATTTAATATTTTTAATAAACAACAATATATTAGCCAAAATAAATGTTAATAGAGTATTTTTTAGTATTAAGGTTGTTATAAGTAGAAGTATATATTTTATTATCCCTATCTCTGGTGTTTTTTTAATAAATTTTGGTGCTAGTATTCTATTGTTAATAATATGCTTTATATTATGTAAAGATTTTTTATATCCTTCTTGCTTGGCTGGACATTGAATATATGACATTATAAAAGATATTAGCCATCTAGCTTTAACAAGTTGAACATATGGGTTATTGTGCTGGTTTGCTATTTTCGAAAATTTATCTAGCTCTCTTGCATTTTTTATTCTATATTCAGTGTTGAGCTTTGTAGTTTTTACTATACTCGTTTCACTATTAGATATATATGTGTAATAAGGGGCTACATCTAGTATATCAATCCTGCTTGATTTTAATAAGAAATTCAGATTGAATATTAGATCCTCTCCAAATCTAAGGTTTTCATCTAATTTAATATTATTATCACGGATTATATTTTTTCTATAAAGTCTATTCCATAGATTGTACATTCGTCCATCTAAACTTAGAGATTTCAATGTTTTTTGTGTTATATCATTTTTACCTGTTATGGATTGTTTTTCTAAATTAATGTGTCTATAAGTGCTTTTATTATTTTGATCATGCCTTATATTCCACCCAAAAACAAGCATATCTGATTTTTTATAATTATTCATTTTTATTGTTTTTACGGTGTTTAAAAGATGTTCGGAATCTATAATATCGTCTGAATCACAAAATCCAATCCATTCTCCAGATGCGTTAGATATTCCAATATTTCTAGATGCACTAGGGCCAGAATTTTTTTGTTTTATTACTGATACATCATTAAGCTTAGATATATTTTTTAGAGAATCTAGCGTTTCTTGGTCATCTGATCCGTCATCAACAACTATAATTTCTAATATATTATCCATTGTGTTATTTACTTTAAGTATTGAATTAACAATGTTTTCTATATTAGTACCCGTATTAAATACGGGTACTATAAAACTTATTAAGTATTTCGAATTATTGCTCATATATTTAATTATATATCCTTAGAAATCTTATCTATAAAGCTTTCCCATGAATGCTGCGTTTTTAGCTTTTTTCGCAAATTTGCTGTAAATTTTTCTGCATATGTCGGATTGTTTTTCAGGAATTCTATAGCTTTTACATATCCATCTATATATTCCATATCTACTAGCAATCCACTCTCTTTATCTGTTATAAACTCGCTGATTCCGCCAATATTGCTGGATACTATTGGTATTCCTTTGGATGCTACTTCTAACAATATATTTGGAACTCCATCTGTTTGAGAGGTATATAAATATATATCGTAGTTACTTGTTTCTATAGAATTTATACCTTTAAATCCTCCCATATAGTTAACTCGAGAGTCCTTGAAATAATTTTTACTATATTGTTTCTTTTCAATGACCCCGTATGCATCTATTTCGAAATCTTTTGGGAGCTCTTTAGATATTTTTTTAAGGATATCTGGTCTTTTTTGGAGTGCTATTCTGCTAGCCCATAGAATTTTAATTTTTTGACCATATTCTATATTATTCGAATTATTATTTTCTTCTATAGTTTGTGGTTGATAGTGAACTCTAAACTTAGACTTTTCGAATAAATTATTTTCCAAGGCTTGATCTATTACCGCTTGGTTATCTGTGAAAACTAAATTAACTATATCCCACACTTCTACTAATTGAGGATCCGCGAATGAAAGTATTCTATCTTTTTGGCTAGTAAATTCACGCATGAATAAAGATATATTTAATTTAATATTTTTTTCTTTAATTACTGACTTGTGCTCTGATAGCCATCTATACCAGTATTCATCATTTATTAAGTGTAGATTTTTAATTTTTGCTTGAATTAGGAGACGCGACCATATTATATTTTTTTCGTAATCTCCCATTTTTTTCGTCAATCTTCCGAAATCTATTAGATCTACATCTAAATTACTGAAAAAATCGATAGTTGGCTTGTTGAATGGCTGTGTCGATAATATTCCTATATTCCATTTAGGGTGAATCTCTTTTAATGCTCTAATATAGTTAGAGATTAATTTTTCTGTTCCGCCCCTTCCACTCATGGCAGGTGCTAAAAATAGATAATCTATATTATTTCCAGACATCTGTTCGCATAGCTTTTTATATACGATCCCATACTCATTGTCTAGTGGGTTAAAAGTTAGTGGATGAAATTCTACTTGTGATATTTTTTCTTTTGTGGGGTAGAGTTGATTTTCTATAGCATTAATTTCTCGCCAATCTTCAATAAAGAAGGTAGGGAGCTTTTTCATATTTTTTTTGCTCAGGATTCTTGATGCTACTGGCGACATAGCCCTTCTTATATTCTCTGATTTTTTTGCAATATCGTATAGTGCTCGATAATATTTTTTAATATTAATCCTAGGATTTATCTTTTTTTGAGGTGTTGGCATTTTAATTGACTTAATATATTCTATATCGAACAGGTCTGAATAGTCTAGAATTGTATTTTTGTGTTGGGTTGATACCGAGACGTTAGGTCGCTGGCGATAGAAGAAAGTAGTTTCAGGCGCAATAAGTATAGGTATATTTTTAGAAATAATATCGCAGTTAAATAGATAATCCTCAAATCCAAAACCTCCTTTTTGTGGTTTGAATGGCGTATCTTTTAATAACTCTGTTTTAGCTATTAAAGTTAATGTCCATGGATTCCAATATGACATCTGTATAGAGTCTATATTTTTTTCTGTAGAATTTCGCATTTGCCATATCGATAGAGAATTCATACGTGTGCCAAACATCGCATGTATTTGAGGTCTAATAATTGAATTTTCGTTTTCTTTTAATTTTTCTAATCCATTCTTGAACCAATTTTTAGACACTAGATCATCACCATCTATAAGCGCGCATATTGATCCTTTCGCTTTCGAAATTGCGAAATTTCTATTATCTGCAGGGTTTCCGAAAGATGATTCGAATATTCTGATTTGTTTTTTCTTACTCAAAAATTTAGCAACTCTTATAGTTTCATCATCTGGATTATCTAGACTTACAATTATTTCATAGCTTATTTCAGGTAATAGTTCTATAGATTTTTCTATAGATAATATTGTTTTATATAGATACAATCCTTCATTATGGGCTGTTACTACTATAGATAATTTAGTCTCTTCTATACTTTTCATATACACCATTATAGCATATAGCGTGTTGAAATTGAATATTGGATTGGTGTGTGTTATAATGATGACATGGTAATTAAGGCATTAAGATTATTTTCTCTTATCAGCTTAATATTTGGCATATTTGGTCTTTCGAAAAATATATTCAGTGTATATGATTCTTATAAAGTATTGATTATAGCAATAGTATTGATTTTATTTGTTGTGGCGGTTTTTTTATTATCTAAAAAATTTAGTAAGAAAACTCTGCTTGTATCATTTATTTTTATTGCTTTAATCTCTCAAATGATAACTGGCTTTTCTACTGCATCAACGCAACATTCTTGGGATGCTGGTGCTATACAAACCATAGCTAATAATTATATAAAAACTGGTAACACTGATCCAGACGATAAAGCTTGGGAGTATAATTATTTATTGAGATATGATAATAATATAACTATAACTTATTTTGTAGTAATAATATATCGTATAGCTAATTTTGTAGGTATTGATAAAGATATACTCCTAATTTTTATAAATAATATATTAATTCTTCTTTCTTCATTATTTATAATGGCTGTTGTCTATGTCAAATTTAATAAATCTGTATTTTCTATCATATCAGCATTTATTATTGCTATAATAAACTTTTCTCCATATTCTACGGTATTTTATACGGATACTGTTGGTCTGTTTTTTGTTGCTTCTCAATTATTTATTCTTTTACTTATTGAATTATATGCAAAAAAAGGCAATGACTACATACTAAAAATCTTAACTATATTATTAGGGATTTTTGCTTACTTAGGGTATGCTGTAAAGCCTACTACTTTAATATTGATGATATCAATATTCCTATCTTCATTATTTTTCATAAATAAGTGTCGAAATGTTAAAATAATCGCAAAATATTTTGGTTTATTTATAATTGGAGCTGTTTCTTCCTTTTTTGTGTCAAATACTTTAATTGTATCTTCTAACGGTTTTGCAAAATATTCCAGTAGTCAAATACGTGAAAAAAGAACTGGATTTTTGCATTATTTAGGTATGGGATCTATGCGAGGGCTTCCACCTTATAATGAATGTAATACTGGATCATATTGCCCAAGATACGCTGATGATACTGCCGCTAAAGGTGCAAGAGAGCGCGAGAAAGTAAGTTTAAATATATTTATTGATAGTTTGACGAATAATTTTCCTTTTGGATGGCTTAAATTTGCTATTTTAAAGATTTCAAATTTCTTTAATGACGGAACATTCGGAGTATGGGGAGAGGGTTCTAGTAGAAATAATTTCATACAGTTTTTATCTGAAGGTAATATAGTGCATAAATTTAGGCGTTTTCTATCTTGGAGCGGTGATAAATTTCGGCTATTTAGTGTTTTTATTTCTATTGTGTGGGGAGCTATTCTTATTTTATTTACAATTTTTATCTTTAAATCAGCCAATAAGTTTAAATACTATCATGTAGTTTTACTATTTTTCACTCTTTTAGTAGTTGCATATCAGGTTTTATTTGAAAGTAGGGCAAGATATATTTTTATATATTTACCTATTTTTATAGTAGGCGCTGCGTTTGGTTTAAATTTTATATTGGAGATGTATAATGGCCGTAATGAAAAAAGATAAAATAACCATATTTAAAGTTAATTTGGTATTGTCTGATACCTTAGCGGTTGTGAGCTCATTTATGCTAGCATATTTTGCGAGAACTCATCTTGATTCCCGCGCGTATTATTTTGCGCCAAATATCTGGAATTTTGTATTTTTGGCGGTTTCGCTTCTACCACTTTGGCTGGCCATTAACTATTTCTTTGGCCTTTATGACCGTTCGGTATTTTTTTATCGACCAAAAGAGTATGGTAGGTCTTTAGTTGTTTCAATAATTAGTATTATGGCTATGATTTCTTATGAATTTTTCACCGGTGATGAAGTTTTTCCAGTTCGAATAATTGCGGTCTTCTTTGTTCCAATTAATTTCTTAATGATGATTCTTGGTCGCGAAATAGTGCGTTTTATTCGCCGTGCTTTGATTCGAAGTGGTTTTGGCCGCCAGAAAGTTTTAATTATAGGTTCGAATTCTCGTTCAACAGAATTGGCTCAATTTTTTCATGACAATATTGATTTTGGCTATGATGTGATTGGAATGGTTTCGAAAAGTCAATTTTTACCAACAAAATCGGCTGTTCGACATTTTGCGAGTTTTAAAGATGCAGCTTTAAAAACAAATCCTGATATTTTAATTCAAACTGATACACTTAGGAGTGAAGATATTTATAACTATGCGATCGAAAATCACCTTGAGTATATGTTTGTGCCACAACAAGATAGGCTTCTTTCGCAGATTAATACAATCGAAGTTATTGGGGGAACTCCAATTATTGATGTAAAAATTACAAAATTATTTGGAATGGGTCGAATATGGAAGCGTTTAATGGATCTAACTTTAGCGATCTTTGGTTTAATTTTAGTTTCACCAATAATGTTAATTGTGGCGATCATTATGAAGATTACCAATCCTAAAGATTCAATTTTCTTTAGACAAGTTCGTCTAACACGCTTTAATCGTGAATTTTATATCTATAAATTTCGCTCACAAAAGGCTGAATTTGACGGCTTAACTCCTGAACAGGCTTTTGAAAAAATGGGAAAACCTGAACTTTCCAAAGAATATCGTAAAAATGGAGATCAGCTTGATAACGACCCAAGGATTACAAAAATTGGAAAATTTATCCGTGCAACTTCTATTGATGAATTGCCGCAGCTTTTTAATGTTGTTCGTGGCGATATTTCACTTGTTGGTCCTCGAGCTTTAATTCCACAAGAGATTAACAAATCAAATAGAAAAAATATTATTTTGGCGGTAAAAGCTGGTGTCACTGGATTGGCTCAGGTTTCAGGTAGGCGTGATATTTCTTTCGAAGAACGCCGCAGACTGGATGTTTATTATGTTCAAAACTGGTCAATTATTTTTGATATTCAAATTTTATTTAAAACTGTTGCAAGTGTAATTTTTCGAAGAGGAGCAAAATAATGCAAAATCCAAAATGGTTAAATTGCAAGAAAGTTGCGATTGTGACAGACTGGCTCACCACTTATGGTGGTGCTGAAAAGGTTGTTGCTACGGTTTCAGAGATTTTCCCTGAAGCACCAATTTTTACATCGCAATATTCAGAGAAGGAAGTTGATCGGTTCTCAAAAAATGATGTTCGAGTTGGTTGGTTAAATATTTTCCCGGCAAAATTGCGTAAAATATTACCAGTTGGGCGAATTCTATATTTTCGAAATTTAGGCAAAAAACTAAAAGATTTTGATGTTATTATTTCAATTTGCTGTGCTGAAAGTAAAGGTTTGAACCTTTCGAATAATCAGCTCCATATTAGTTATTTACAAGGTCCTCCAATTCAATATTATTGGGGAATGTATAATGATTATATTGAAAATCCTGGGTTTGGTAGGTTGAATTTTTTGGTGCGATTTTTATTTAAATTATTGGTTAATCCACTTCGAAAAAATGATTTTAAACTTGCTCAAAAACCAGATTTTTTGATCGCAAATTCAAACTATTCTAAAAATGAGATTTTAAAGTATTATAAAAGAGAATCAACTGTGGTTTTTCCACCAGTAGAAATTAGAGAATTTAAGTTTCAAGATAAAAAGAAAAATTACTACATTACAACTTCTCGCCAAGTTAATTGGAAAAAACTTGATTTAGCAGTTAAAGCTTTTGCTAAAAATGGTAAAAGGTTGATTTTAGTTGGTAGCGGAGCCGAGCATCAAAAGTTGAAAAACCTTGCAAAAAACTCACAAAATATTGAATTTGTTCAAAGAGTTAATAGCCCAAAAGAGCTTTCGAAGATTGTCGGCGAAGCAAAAGGTTTTATTTTTCCGAGTTTGGAGCCTTTTGGAATTGCGCCGATCGAAGCTCTTTCTACCGGAACGCCAATTTTAGCATTCAATAAAGGTGGTTCGCAAGATTATATTCAAGAGGGTAAAAACGGTGTATTTTTTGATGAGCAATCAGTTAATTCAATCTTAAATGCTATTAAAAAATTCGAAAAATTAAATTTTGACGCTAAAAAAGTTTCAGAAAGTGCTAAAAGTTTTTCGAAAGATAATTTTAAGAAAAATTTCGAAAGAGAAATTAGGAAAGGATTTAATGAAAAATTTTAAAAAACTTAGTTTAGCTGAAAAAATATTATTTTTTGCGCCATTTATGGTTTGGTTTTCATATTACCCAAATTTTAATTTTGGAAAAGCAGCTGGTGCGAATTTAGAATTTTCAATTGCTCTAATTTATACTGTAATTTTAGCAATCTTTAGCATTAAAAATATTTTTAAAAACCGCAAAACTCTTTCTAAAAATAATGTAGTTTTAATTACTGGATTTTTTATTTTTTGGAATTTTTTAACGATTTTAAGTTCGCAAAATCAATTGAGAAGTTTTTTGGTTTCTGGCGTTTGGTTAGTTTTGTGGCTTGATTTTTTAGCGATTTTGAGTTTTTCGAGAAATAAAAAATTGTTTGAAAGCCTTATAAAAAACTTTATTTTTAGTGCTTTTTTAATGTCAATCTTTGCAATAATTCAGGTTGTTTATGGAACTTGGTCGGATTGGGGTCTTTGTGCTGGGTGTAGTGCACAAGGTTTTGGATTTGTGCGTCCAAGCGTTTTTGCAATTGAACCACAATTTTTTGCAAGCATGCTTCTTGCGCCAATTTTAATTTTAATAAGTAGAATTTTTAATAAAAAATCTACAAAAAAAGAAAAAATAGCAGTTTGGATTATGCTTTTTGCTTTATATTTAACACTTTCGCGTGGGGCAATTTTTGCACTTTTATTGGCAGTTTTGGTTTTGATTTTCGTAAACCAAAAATTTTTGAAAAAAGTAATTTTACGAAATTTTTTAATTTCTGGCTGGTTTATTGTTCCAAGTTTTTTGGGTGGAATGATTTTTCATGCAATTTTTACCGAGTTAAACCCACGAGTGAGTGATGGTTTTTATGATTCAATTTCGAAAAGTGTAAACCAAACAAGTTTGGGAAAAATTAAATTGCCGAAAATTGAAAAAGCGATTAATCAAGAAATTAAAGAGCCAGAAATTGAGAGTAATGGTTTAAATTCGA
Source organism: uncultured Saccharimonas sp. (SeqCode) (assembly GCA_963526625.1). Lineage (GTDB taxonomy): Bacteria > Patescibacteriota > Saccharimonadia > Saccharimonadales > Saccharimonadaceae > Nanogingivalis. The sequence continues at coordinate 65,959 of CAURNF010000004.1, read as the reverse complement.
AAGAACCAACAGAAAAAGTTATGGAAAAACCTAAAAAGGCAATGTTCGATGGTTATGTTGAAAAATCAACTAATGAACGCACAAGAATGTCGGATTTAGCAATAGAAACTTGGCTTTCGAACCCTTTTGTTTTGTTTTTTGGAGTTGGTTCTGGAGCTTCTGGAACGGCGATTTTGAATTCAACTCACCAGATAGCTAACAGCTCAGAAATTGTTCAGAATGAATTTTTATCAATTTTATTAGAATTGGGTATTTTTGGTTTGATTATTTGGGGGCTAATAATATTTGGAATTTTTCTAAAATCTAGAGAAGAGAAGTATATCTGGGCAATTTTAACTGCGTTTTTAGTTCAATGGTTTTTCTTTTCAGGACTACCAAATGCACTACATATTTATTTGATTTTAGCAGTATCATTTGCTATAATTGAAAGAGCTTATGAAAAAAAATCAGCAATCAATAGATGGGTTCACACCAAGGCGGCGGGTCGATTCTTTAAGTCGTGATAACAGTTATGAGAAATCAGCTAAAAAACTAGTTTCGAACAATCAGGTTCAACCAAGAATAACGGAAATTGAGCATTCGAAAAAAGCTAAAAATCGAGAAGAAAATTTAAATGAAGATATTGAATCTGCTTTACAAAATTTAGAAATTGAAGAAGTTCAGGAAAATGAACGGAAAGAACGAATAGCTTCGAAAAAACAACGAAAACTTCTTCGAAAACTCGAAAAAAAGAATCTGAAGCGCAAGAAAAAAGGTAAAGAAGCTCTTTCTTTAGAGCAATTTAAGCGACGTCAAATTTTGGGGCGAATTTTTGCTATTATCTTATTGATTTTAATTATTGTTGGCGGATACTTTGCGTATAAAGCATACAAAGATTTATATAAATTAACGAATGGTAATGTTATTGGTGCCGTTTTTGGAGAGAAGAAAAAGTTGAAGGCTGATTCTAATGGTCGTACAAATATTTTGCTTTTCGGAACTTCGCCAAAAGGTTGGGATGGTGAAAATTTGACCGATTCTGTGATGGTTGTGTCTGTTAATCAGGAAACTAAGAAAATTTATACCATCTCGTTACCGCGAGATCTTTGGGTTAAACACACTTGTCGAAGCTGGCTTGGAACAACTGCCGGAAAACTTAATGAAACCTATGGCTGTAGTTATTATGATGCTAAAAATAGCGGCTCAAGTGAAGAAGAATCAGAGAAGGCTGGCCAAAATGCTTTAGCTAAAAAAGCAAAAGAAATTTTAGGTTTAGATATTCAATATGTTGTTCATGGTAATTGGAAAGTCCTAATTGATGCTATTAATTCTGTTGGTGGAATTGATGTGAAAGTTGAAGCTTATGATGGCTCGAACCGAGTTTATGATGTAGCTACGAAAATTAATTATAAGAGTGGTGAAACTTATCATATGGATGGTGAAACGGCATTAGCTTTTTCGCGCGCTCGAGGTTCAGAGGGTGGAATTGGTTTGAGTGGAAGTAATTTTGACCGTGAACGAAATCAGCAGAAGATTTTAAAAGCGGCGTTTTCTAAGATAAACGAACAAAAAACTAACCCAATAACTTTACTATCACTAGCTTCATCTTTGGGTGAAAATATCCATCATTCATTTAGTGGAGATGAACTAAAAACTGCGGCTGAAATTGCTCAAGACTTTAATGGTGGAGCTATAACTTCTTTGCCACTTGTTAATGAAAATGATCAGTCTGCAAATTATTTTACAACTGGGGTAATTAATTCAGTGAGCGCAGTTTTGCCAAAAGCTGGAACTTATAATTATAGCCAAATTCAAGCTTATATTTCAAAAAATACAATTGGTGGTGAGGTTATTAAAGAAAACGCTAAAATTAAAATTTTAAATGGTACGAATTATTCAGGACTAGCAGCTCAAGAACAGAAAAAACTTGAGAAGGAAGGCTTTAATATTCAAGATATTGATTCTGCACCAAAGCGAGACTATGCTAAAACTAAAATTTATTATGTAAAAGAAGATTCGAAAACCACAACAATTAAAAAACTTGAATCTAAATATTCAACCAAAGCTGAAAAATTACCATCAGAATTATCAAAAATAGGAGAAGGCTCAGATATAATTATTTTGTTAGGTGAAGATAATGGCAATTAATTTGACTAAAAAACAAGTTGAACTGTTGAATTTTATAGAAGTTTTTATTGAAGAATCTGGTTATAGCCCAACATATCGCGAAATTGCTCGTGGTATGGGCTATAAATCTGTTGCAACGGTAGCGAAGCATATCGATAATTTGGTTTTATTGGGAAAAATAACTAAATCTGATGGTGGTGAAGCTCGTTCGATTTCTATTAAGAAACAAATTTCAGAACTTTCTGGTGATGAAAAAAATATTCATGATTTTTTAGTTAAGAAGCGAGACTTCTATGCCGAAAATAATCAAATCGAACAAGCGAGAAAAATTGACGATGCAATTCTAACTTTGTGGTATTAGAATATTGAAAAAATAAAGTGTTTATGTTTTAATGATAATTAGTAATGGATATTTTTAAGAGTTTCGAAAAATTTATAACAGGATTTTTAGATTATGACTGGTTCGAACCAATCACAATTATTCTTATTGCAGTTTTTGCAAGTTTTTTATCGCGCAAAATTATTGATTTCGCTTTTAGTGTTCGTAAGAAAACTAAAAAAATAAAGCGCTCCGAAGAACGTTTAAAAAGAAATGAAACAATTTCGAAAATTGCAAAAACTACAATTGATATTGTCATCTGGATGACTGCGGCGATAAACTTTCTTAGTTCAATTGGTGTTAACGTTGCATCTTTAATGACGGGTGCTGGTTTAATTGGTGTCGTGGTTGGTCTTGGCGCTCAAACGACGACTCGTGATATTTTAGCAGGATTTTTTATTGTTGGCGAAAATCAATATCGAGTTGGAGATACAATTGAAATTATGGTTGCTGGAAGGTTAATTTCGGGAAAAGTTGAAAATATTTCTTTGCGAATTACTCAGGTTCGTGATGGTGATGGGAAAGTTCATACAATTCGAAACGGTGCAAGCGAAGCGGTGACTAATCTTTCGTTTAAATATGCTAATGTTAACTTACTTTTTGGTGTATCTTATGATACGGATATCGATGTTTTGGAAAAGGTGATAAATAATGTTGGGCTAAAAATGCTTGAAGATCCGGAATTGAAAAAAGATATTATTGAGCCAATTGTATTCGTACGAGTGAATAAATTCTTAGATTCCTCGATGGAAATTAAGTGTTTAGGAAGGGTAAAAGCTGGAAAACAATGGAATGTTGCCGGAATTTTTCGGCGGGAAATCAAGAAAGCTTTTGATGAAAACGATATTATTTTGCCTTATCCACAAATGGTCATTCATGATGTAAATCGAATTACAGCTAAAATGAAAAATTCAAAAGCTCGCACTCGCCACCAAAAGCATTCATCTATAAAACAAGTTAAAAAATAAAACCCTTTTCGAAAGAGTTTTATAATTTACGGCGATTATTCGGGCATTCTTCATATTTTCCAGCCTCACAAAATGAGCAATTTTCTTTTTCACAGGCTGAGAAATCATCTGATCTATGTGCGAAAGATTGACTTTTTACGGTTTTAAAGTTTGAGTCAATTCTCTGAAAAATTATACTTTGGGCTTGAACTTTTTTGCGCGAATAGTTACATTTGGCAAAATACATTTTAAAAATTTTATAAATTGCAGAAGAGTAGCCTTTTTCGGCTTTGATAATTAAATCTTCTGGAATGTCTAATTCGACTATTCGTTTTAGAAATTTGTGCGAAACTCTAATTTTTACCATATTTTCACCTCCAAAAATGTACTAAGATGCTATTATTATATAATTTTTCTAATAAAAAGTCAATAAAGTTAAATCGTTTGATAAAAGATAATCTTTATGGTAAAATTAAAGCATAAACATAAAATAAAGGGAGGGAATATGGGTGAAAAACCGATTCAAGTTAATAGTGAAATCGGAAAACTCAAAACCGTAATTTTACATAGACCAGGAAAAGAACTCGAAGGGTTGACTCCGGATTATTTGGAACAGCTACTCTTTGATGATATTCCATATTTGGAGGTTGCACAAGCTGAGCATGATGCTTTTGCGGAAACTCTTCGAAATCATGGAGTTGAAGTTCTTTATCTTGATCAATTAGCAGCAGAATCGCTTTATAATGATGAAATTAAATGGCGATTTATTTCTGATTTTGCGCGAGCTTCAAAACAAGGTGAACGACATATAACGCACGCTTTGATGCGTTATTTAGGAGAATTTGAGCCACTCGAGCTTGTTCGAAAAATTATGGCGGGTGTTAAAAAAGACGAAATTAAAACTGATGAAGATGAAAAATCTCATTTGAATTATTATTTCAAGAGCGATTATCCATTTTTGCTCGACCCAATGCCAAATCTTTACTTTACTCGTGACCCAGCAGCTGCAGTTGGAAATGGCTTAACAATTAATAAAATGCGATATCCAGCTCGCCGACGCGAGAGTTTATTTATGGAATATATTATGCGCTATCACCCACGATTTGCAGCAAAAACTCCTGGTGGTGAAGTTCCAATTTGGTTTGATCGCTATAATAAATTCAATATGGAAGGTGGTGATGAACTCGTTCTTTCGAAGAATGTAATGGCGATTGGCGTTTCACAACGAACAACTCCTGAAGCAATTGAAAAAGTTGCTTCGAAATTGTTTGAATTTTCAGATTTTAATAAAATTTTAGCAATTCAAATTCCAGTTTCACATGCGTTTATGCATCTTGATACTGTTTTCACAATGATTGATTATGATAAATTTACAGTTCACCCAGAAATTTTAGACAAAGATGGCGAATTGAATATTTACGTTTTGGAAGATTCTGGTATTCCAGGTCAGCCAAAAATTACACACCGAACAAATCTAAAAGAAACTTTGGAAGAAGTTCTTGGTCTTGACCATGTAACTTTGATTCAATGTGGTGATGGTGATCCAATTGCGGCAGCTCGTGAACAGTGGAATGACGGCTCAAACACTCTAGCAATCGCTCCAGGTGTAGTTGTAACTTATGACCGAAACTATGTAACCAACAGAGCTCTGCGTGAAGCTGGTGTTGAAGTTATTGAGATTCAAGGAGCTGAGCTTGGTCGTGGTCGTGGGGGCCCACGCTGTATGTCAATGCCAATTTGGAGAGAGGAGATTTAATAATGGCATTAAATTTGAAAAATCGAAATTTTCTAACACTTTTAGATTTTACACCAGAAGAAATTCGCTTAATGCTTGATGTTTCGCATGAGTACAAACGTTTAAAACGAGCTGGAATTGCTCACAAAATTCACGAAGGTAAGCAAGTTGCTTTGCTTTTCGAAAAAACTTCAACCCGAACTCGAACTGCTTTCACTGTGGCGGCTCGAGATTTGGGAATTCACCCAGAATTTTTAGGTAAAGATGATATTCAAATGGGTAAGAAGGAGTCAATTAAAGATACGGCAATTGTGCTTGGTCGCTCATTTGATGGAATTGAATTTCGCGGTTTCGATCATTCAACTGTTGAAGAACTTGCAAAATATGCTGGCGTGCCTGTTTGGAATGGTTTGACTGATATGTATCACCCAACTCAAATTTTGGCAGACTTTATGACAATTGAAGAACATCTTGGATACCTAAAAGGTGCTAAATTAGTGTTTGTTGGTGACGGACGCAATAATATGGCGAACAGCTTGATGATTGGCTCAGCTAAAATGGGCGTTGATTTTCGAATTGCTGCCCCAAATAATCTTCATCCAGACCCTGCTTTGGTTGAAAAATGCCGTGAAATTGCTCGTGAAACTGGTGCAAAAATTACAATTACAGACGACCTATATGGTGCCGCTCACGGCGCAGATTTCATCTATACTGATGTCTGGGTATCAATGGGAGAAGAAGATAAATTCGAAGAACGAATCCATCAATTACGTGGCTTCCAAGTAAATACGGCACTTCTTCATGCAACTGGAAATCCAAATGTGAAATTTATGCACTGTTTGCCAGCCTTCCATGATTTAAATACAAAAATTGGAAAAGAAATTTTCGAAAAATATGGATTGAAAGAAATGGAAGTTACTGATGAAGTCTTTAACTCAAACGCTTCAATTGTATTCGACGAAGCTGAAAACCGCATGCACACAATTAAAGCGGTTATGGCTTTAACTTTGTAATTTTAGGAGAAGAAAATGGCTATGAAAAAAGATGCAGATAAAACTGCTTCAAAAAAGGTTAAAAAGGTTTCGAAAAAGCTAAAAGTGTTTAAATCGCCGTCAGCTTTTAGTGTTTTATTCATTATTATTGCAATAATGGCTGGCTTAACTTGGCTCATACCAAGTGGTCGTTATGAACGATTAGAAGACGGAAAAATTAAATCCAACAGTTACTCGCAAACTGAAAAACGCTTGAAAGTTGTTGAAGAAGTTAAAAATCCAAAAACCGAAATTTCAATTTCTGACGCAGAAAGCAAAGGCTATAAAAATGCGGCAAGCAATTTTAAAAAAGCTGAAGAAGAGAAAAAAGAATATTACATTAATCTAAAGCAAGGATTTTGGGATATTTTCTTGTCTCCAATTTATGGAATGGCTAAGAAACTTGATGTAATCGTATTCATCCTGATCCTTGGTGGGTTCTTGGGTGTTGTGATGAAAACCGGCGCACTTGATTCTGCAATTGGTGGTTTACTCAAAAAAATGAAAGGCAAAGAGAAGTGGATTATTCCAGTTTTAATGACACTTTTTGCGATTGGCGGAACTACTTATGGTATGCAAGAAGAAGCGGTGGCGTTTTATGCATTAATCGTACCAATTATGATTGCTGCTGGTTATAATTCAATGACTGCCGTAATGGTAATTGTTCTTGGTGCTGGTTCAGGTGTTTTAGCTTCAACAGTAAATCCATTCTCAACTATTATTGCTGCAAATGCTGCTGGTGCAGAATTATCGAAAATATTATTGCCTCAGTTTATAATTCTAGTTGCATCTCTAGTTGCTTCGATTATCTTTACAATGCGATATGCTGCTAAAGTTAAAGCTGGTGACTATGCTGAAGATTCTAAAGGAAAACCGGCAGTTAAAGCGATTGATGCTTCGAAAGTACCAGAATTTACACTTGAGCGAAAATTTGTGATGGGAATTTTTGGGCTAACTTTCCTTGTGATGATTATGTCACTTGTTCCTTGGAAAGATTTGCACGTAACATTCTTTGAAGACTGGCACGAGTGGCTCGCAACTTTGCCTATTGTTGGTGGAATCTTCGGATTTGAACATGCTGTTCCGTTTGGCTCTTGGTATTTTAACGAAATTTCAGCACTGTTCTTAATCTCAACAATAATGATTAAAATTCTTTATCATGAGGAATTTAAAAAAGATGATGTTTCTGTAACAAATACTTTCCTTGCTGGCTCAGCAGATTTATTGAGTGTTGCTTTAATTATTGCGGTTGCTGCAGCAATTGGCGTTTTGATGCAGGCTGGTGGAATTCAAGATACGATTGTCTATTGGGGTGAAGAACTTCTTCGAAAAGTTCCATCACAGATATTTGGTGTTTTGGCTTATATTTTCTATATCCCGATGTCATTTATTATTCCATCATCTTCTGGTTTAGCGGAGGCTACAATGCCAATTATTGCTCCTGTTGCAGATTTAGCTGGCTCAACCAAAGAAATTGCTGTTGTTGCATTTGCAACTGCATCTGGACTTCTTAATATGGTTGCTCCTACAATTGCATCATTAATGGCTGGTTTAGCACTTGCAGGCGTTCCTTATAAAAACTGGGTTAAGAGAACTGCTCCATTGATGGCTATTTTAACTTTAATTAGCCTTGTTGTAATTGTTGTGATGGGATTCTTAAAATAAAATGAAACAAATTTCGAAATATCAAAAGGAATCTTTTCATCGAAAATTAACCTCAATTTTGGTAGTTGCCGTACTGGTAGTTATAGTTTTTGCAGTAGGTTTTGTTGTAAAGCTTCTCGATTTTACACTACCAGTTGCTCACCGAAATATTTCGAATAATAAAAGCCAGAATCAGTCTTCGAAAAATATAACAATTTCAGGAAATGTAGTTTGTCTTTCATTAAAAAAGGGTAAAACTGATAATTCAAATCCAAATAAATGTAAGGTTGGAGTTGTTGATTATAAAGGTCAAAAATATGCTGTTTCTGGTGGAAGTAATTTAAATCTTTACGGAGAAGCTAATTCAAACGGAGTTGAGGTTTCTGGTGAGTTTATTCCTGCTGGTGAAGATGAAACTTATGATATTGTTGGCACAATCAAGCGTTCGTAGTATAATTTAACTATGAAGTTATTGAGTGATCAAGTTGATGAACGCGAGATTAAAGTAATTTTGCGCGAGTTGGAAAAGACTCGCGCATTTTTTGGAGATGTTGTAGAGTTTGGCTGTTATGTTGGTACAACTAGTGTGTTTTTAGCAAAAACTCTTGAAAAATGGGGAAGCTCTAAAACACTTTGGCTTTACGATTCGTTCGAAGGCTTACCAGAAAAATCTTCGAAAGATATTAATTCTTTGGGTGAAGTTTTTAAAAAAGGTGAGTTGTGTGCTAGCAAAAAGCAGTTAATTTCAAATTTACGTAAATCAAATATTAAAAAAATGCCAAAAATTACAAAAGGTTGGTTTAATACACTTTCGAAAACACAAATTCCTGAAAAAATTAGCTTTGCTTTCTTGGATGGAGATTATTATGATTCAATTTTAGATCCACTTAATTTAATCTGGAATAATCTTGAAAGTGGTGCAATCGTTGTTGTAGATGACTATGGAAATCACGCCTTGCCAGGAGCTTCAAAGGCAGTTAACGAATGGTGTAAAAAACACAATATTTCAAAAGAAGTTGAAGCAACTTTGGCGATTTTTCGAAAACCATAAAAATAATAAAAAGTATTGCGCTTGTGTATAAAATGATGTATTATATAAGTATAAGCGCTAAGGTTATTATTAGGAGGAACCATAAAAATAGCGTGCTTTCTTGACATTTGTTATTTTTTTTGATAGAATAGTTCATAGGCTCGCGCAAAAACGTGTAAAATTTATTAAATAAAGAAATCGGTCGAGCGCGTGAGTTGCATGAATAAAAGGAGAACACATGCCTATCAAAATCAATTTTCCTCCTTCAAGGAAGAAAATAATTGCGGTGGATGTGGTGCCTGCTGAATGGCAACGCTACATTGAACAATAAAAAAGTGACAAAAAGAAAATCTCACTCTTTACCGAGTGAGATTTTATTATGGGATTATTTTTGGTTCTTAATTGCTTCGTCTAAGGCTGATTTTAATTTTGCATCATCGCCCCAAATATCAGAAGACAAATCTTTGCTGTTAAGCTTAAATGAAGGTGTTCCAGTTACTTTTGCCTTCGAACCAACAGCTTGGTCAAATTTAATTTTCGCCTTCACTTTATCACTCTCAATATCTTTTTTGAATTGGTCGATATTTAGATTTAACTCTTTAGCGTATTCTGTGAAATATTCCATTCGCTCGCTAGCAGTTGAAGCCGTCCATTCATCTTGCTTGTCGTAAAGCAAATCGTGCATTTCCCAATATTTTCCTTGCAAGCCCGCCGCTTCAGCAACGCTTGCTGCAGCAAGTGCATTTGGGTGGATTGTGACTAATGGGAAGTTTCGAAATATTACATTAACTTTATCTTTATATTCTTCTGCGATTGATTTGATGCGGCTGGCAGCAGTTTTACATCCTGGGCATTGAAAATCGCCATATTCAACCAAAGTTACTTTCGAGTTGTTTTTATGATAAATATGCTCAGAAATATCGCCTGAATTTTTACTTGAAGAAATCTCTTTCGAAATATCAATATCACTCAAATCAATTTTTTGAAGGTTTGAGAGCCAGATCATTCCACTCAAAAAAAGAACAACCAAAACTGTAAAAATTATTGCAAATTTATTATCGGCTATAAAATCTTTTATTTTTTGAAGATTTTTTGCCTTATTTTTATTAGTAGACATTTTCCTCCTTTTTCACTAACTATTACTATTTTAACATAAAAATAAGCTTTTTCAAAATACATAAGTGTGATAAAATAAAAATATGTTAGTTATAAGTGTAATTTGCTTAATTTTAATGCTTATTATTTTTTCTTTGAAAGAAAAGGAAATTGAATTTTCTGAATTTGAGCTCCAGCGCAGAATTAATTCTGGCGACAAACGAGCTGAAAAAATGCTTAACAAAAAGAAATTTGTGCCAGTTTATAATTATTTTTTGCAATATTTTGGCTGTGCAATCATGATTGTTTCTGTAATTTCACTTTCGAAAGTTTTTGATTTCTGGAAGTCGATAGCTATTTGTTTTGTTATTTTTCTAATTTCGAAGGGAATTTTAAAAAGTGGTATTTTGAATCAAATTTCAAGCCAGATTAATCGTAAAATTATCCCAATTGCAAATGGAATTTATTTTGCTCAAAATATAAAAACGCAAAATAGGCTTTCGAAGATGGCGAATAAAAAACAATCGTGGTCATTCTATTCGAAAGAAGAACTTTTAAATTTTTTGGCTAATCACAAGCGTATTTTAACTGAAAATGAACAAAAATGGATTGAAAAAGTTTTCGAACTTGAAGAAAAAACAATTTTAGAAGTTGGGGTTTCTGGTGAAAAAATGGCGATAATCCACGATAATGATTTGTTAACACCACTAGTAATTGATGAACTTTTCAAAACCAAGCAAAAGATCTTTCCAGTTATGAACGAGGAAGAAAATAAAGTTAAGGGTGTAATTTTTCTGGAAGATATTACTAAAATTGATTCAAGCGATTCGAAAAAAGCTCAAAAAGTAATGCATGAAGAATTTCTATCGATAAAACCTAATTTAAGTGCCTTAGTGGCTTTCGAAAAAATACTTTCAAAAGGTGAAAATTATGCAATTTTACTTGAAAAAAATGGCGATTTGGCTGGAATCGTTAATTTAGTAGATTTTATTCGCAAAAAATAGGAAAATATGGTAAAATATAAAGAGTTAAATTCAAGAATTAGGAGAAATATGCGGATATTAGCGAAAAATTCGATTGATAAAATTGGTGAAAAAATTACTGTAAAAGGTTGGGTGAATTCTCGACGAGACCACGGTGGGTTGATTTTTATTGATTTACGTGATCATTCTGGATTACTCCAGCTTGTGATTTCGCCAGATTTTGCAGAGAGTTTTGAATTAGCTGAAAAATGCCGTGATGAATTTGTAATTTCAGCAACTGGTGTGGTAAAAGAGCGCGCAGAAAATTTGAAAAATCCAAATATTTCAACCGGTGAAGTTGAACTTATTGTTGAAAATCTTGAAATTTTAAATCGAAGTGAGCCTTTGCCAATTACGGTTTCAGATAATGGTCAAAAATCGAATGAAGAATTGCGATTAAAATATCGTTTTTTAGATTTGCGCCGTGAAAAAATGCAAAAAATGTTGCGTCGCCGTGCCGAATTTTATCGTGAAATTCGAAAATTTATGGAAAATCATGAATTTATTGAAGTTGCTACGCCAATTCTTGCGAATTCTAGCCCAGAAGGCGCACGTGATTTCTTGATTCCAAGCCGTGTTCACCCTGGAAAATTTTATGCTCTACCGCAAGCTCCACAGCAATTCAAACAGCTTTTAATGGTTGGCGGAATTGACAAATACTATCAAATTGCTACTTGTTTTCGTGATGAAGACCCGCGAGCAGATAGGCTTTATGGTGATTTCTATCAGCTTGACCTTGAAAAGGCTTTCGTTGAAAATGGTGAAGAGATTCGCTCAGAAATGGAAGTTCTCGTTAAAGATCTAGTTAAAAATTTTGCTAAAAAAGAGCTTTTGAGTGAAGAAATTCCACGTATTCCTTATGAAGTTGCAATGGAAAAATACGGCAGTGATAAGCCAGACTTGCGTTTTGGAATGGAATTGGTTGATTTAAATGACGCGTTAGCTGAAACTGAATTCGGTGTGTTTAAGAATGCTGAATGCGTGAAAGCTATTTGTGTTAAAAATGGTGCAAGTTTGAGCCGTAAACAAATTGATAATTTTACTGAAATTGCTAAAAGCGAGGGTGCTGGTGGTTTGGCGTATATATCATTTGATTTTTTTAAGAATCATAAACAAGGTAAAACATATATTTTTGGTGGTGATAGCGAATTTAACGAAGAGAGCATGCGTTCTCCAATTTTGAAATTCCTTAGTTTTATGGAGAAAAAAAATATTATCGAAAAAACTGGCGCACAGCCTGGTGATGCAATTTTCTTTGGTGCGGATAGGCGTGAAGTTGTAAATAAGGTTCTTGGTCGTCTTCGAAATGAATTTGCTGATTTCTTTAATTTGAAAGATGAAAATAAAGTGGATCTCGCTTGGGTTGTAGATTTTCCATTTTATGAATTTGATGAGAAAAACAAAAAAGTTGATTTTGGCCATAATCCATTTTCGATGCCAAAAGGTGGTGTTGAAGCTCTTCGGAATGCTAAAACTGATGCTGAAAAACTAGCGATTAAAGCTGATCAATATGATATGGTAATGAATGGTTATGAAATCTGTTCGGGGGCTGTTCGAAACCATAGTCCAGAAGTGATGTATGAAGCTTTTGGCTTGCTTGGTTACGATAAAAAATATGTTGAAGCCAAATTTGGTGCAATGTTGAATGCATTTAAATTTGGTGCGCCTCCGCATGCGGGATGTGCATTTGGCTTAGATCGAATTTTTATGATTTTAATGAATGAAGACAATATTCGTGAAGTGGTGGCATTTCCAAAGAATGGTTCGGGAGTGGATGTAATGATGAGTTCGCCGAGCTTTGTGGATGAAGGCCAGCTAAAGGAGTTAAAAATTGAGCTCTCTGAAGATGAAGAATAAATTGGCAAATTTTCAAAAAAAATTTGGTTTTTTAGTGATTCTTATAATTGGTGGATTTTTAGTTTTGTTCCAATTTTCGAAAATTGTTTTTGCCGAAGAAGTGGCAAAAGAAAAACCAACTGAAATTCAGATTTCAAAAATTAGTAAAAAATGCAACGATTTAAAAAATAATTTGAAAAAACTTCGTTCTGAAGATGCTCTAAAAAGGGTTAATCTGGGTAAAAGCTATGAGAAGATTTCGAATGGATTGATGTCGAATTTTAATGCAAGAATTGCTCTAAACAAGAAAAATGGGGCTGAATTAATCTTGACTGCTTCTGAATTTGAAGAGAATTTTAAGTATTTTAAAGAGAATTTTCAGATTTATGAACGGGAGCTTTCGGAATTAGTTTCACAAGATTGTACCAAAAATCCGCGTGAATTTTATTTAAAACTTGAAAAAACACGTCGTGCTCGCCGAGAAGTAAATTACAACACTAAAAAACTGAATGAAATTGCTGAAAAATATGGTGTTCAGGTTCATGATTTTGTTGTAAAAAATACATCAGGAGTTTTGAATGAATAATTATTTGAATAGAATTAAAGCAAAAATTACAAATCGGCCGTTGGAATTACAAAAAGAAATTAATGGTTCGCGCAATTTGCTAATTTTTCTTGCTGGAAGTTTAGGAATTGCATTAGTTTTGGTGATTGCGAGCTTAATTCTTTACACTTCGGATGGGACTATTCAGCTTGATCTGAGTAGGCCAGTTTTGCAAGAGGCGCGTGAGGCCCAGAAAAAGGCAAAAAAAGAGGAAGAAGAGCGCAAGAAAAACGAAAAAGATGAGGAGTTTTTACCACAAGGTGGTCTTTCGAATAAAGATATGGCGGATTTCGAAAGGCTTTATTCGCAGGCAAGAAAGAGAATTCATACAGATGAGTTTAGCGAAAGCTCCTTAAGTGATGAAACTTTAAAAATAACAGACCAATAAAGGAGAAAAATGGCTTTTTTAAATCCGAAAGATTTTATTATTACTCGAAAGCGTAAACTTTATAAATTTGCGCTTTTCAATAATTCTGCAATTTGTTTTGAATTTAATGAATGGCAAAAAGAAAATGCTGAAGTTAATAATTTAGAGATTGGCGCAGGAACAGGGCTTTTTAGTGAGGCTTTGGCGGCAAAAAATCCAATGAAGAATTTTGTGGCAGTTGATGTTAAGGCCGACCGACTAGTTAAGGGAGCTATTAAAGCTGAGCAAGATGGCGTTAAAAATATTCGTTTTTTGCGAGCGCGAGCCGACCAGCTTCTTGAAGCTTTTGGCGAAAATTCGGTAAAATATCTTTGGGTGACCTTTCCTGACCCTTACCTACGTGAGCGGAATTCGGGCCGCCGCTTAACGCACCCAACTTTTTTGCGAATTTATGCTAAGCTTTTGGCTGAAGATGGTGCGCTCTACTTTAAAACTGATGCTAAGAACCTTTTCGAATGGAGTTTGGAACAGCTTGTAGCAGAAGGTTGGAAAATTGAGCGGCTTAGTTTTGATTTACATGAAAGCAACTTAAATGAAAATTATAAAGTGATGACAACTTATGAGAAACGTTTTACGGCAGAAGGGCTAAAAATTAACTTTGTAAAGGCTATACCGCCGAAAAATATATGAATAAATAAATTTCGAAAGAGGTAAAATGGCTGATTTTTTAGAAATCAAGGGTGCACGTGAACATAATTTAAAAAATGTAGATTTAAAAATTCCGCGTGACAAATTAGTGGTGATAACGGGGCTTTCTGGTAGTGGAAAGTCAAGTTTAGCATTTGATACAATTTATGCGGAAGGCCAGCGCCGCTATATGGAGAGTCTTAATTCTTATGCCCGCCAATTTTTAGGCACAATGGATAAGCCAGATGTAGATCAAATTACGGGGCTCAGCCCGGCGATTTCAATTGATCAAAAATCTACCAGTCGCAATCCACGCTCGACTGTGGCAACCGTAACGGAAATTTATGATTATCTACGTCTTCTTTTTGCACGAATCGGTACACCACATTGTCCAATTTGTGGCCGAGATGTGGTTCGGCGTACACCGCAAAGTATTGTTGATAGCATCATGAATCTTGAAGAAGGTTCACGGTTGATATTGCTTGCGCCAATCGCAAAAGCCAAAAAAGGCGAATTTGCGCATATCCCTGAAGAATTTTCGAAAAAAGGTTTTGCCCGTGCGCGGGTTGATGGAGTGATTTATGCTTTAGATGAATTCCCTGAACTTGAAAAAAATATTAAGCATAATATTGAAATTGTAGTTGACCGTTTGGTGCTTTCGAAAGAGATGCAAACACGTTTAGCTCAAAGTGTTGAACAAGCGCTTGAAATGACCAGCGGAATTTTAGAGATTTTGAATGATGAAACTGGCGAGGTGAAGATTTTTTCTCAACGCTATGCTTGTGAGCTTCACCCAGATGAGCATATTCCTGAACTTGAACCGCGATTGTTTTCGTTCAACGCGCCACAAGGAGCTTGCGAAACTTGTTCGGGGCTCGGAACGCGAATGGAAATTGATCCAGAATTGGTGCTTTCACCAAATTTAACAATTTCTGAGGGTGCGATTCGGCCTTATAATCGTGTGATGGAAAAGGGCTATAGAATTAAATTGCTTGAGGAAGTTGCAAAACGTCATGGATTTTCAACAAAAGTCCCAACTAAAAAGCTTTCGAAAGAAGCGATTGAAATTATTCTATATGGTACAAAAACAGATGAAAAATACCCGATCGAGATGAATGGCCGTGTTTATAATATGAATTTTGAAGGCGTAATTCCAAATTTGGAGCGTCGCCATCGAGATACGGGTAGTGAATTCCAACGTAAAGATATTGAGCGGTTTATGCGTGTTCGAAAATGTCAAACTTGTGGTGGAAAGCGCTTGAAACCAGTTGTTCTTGCGGTTACGGTTGCTGGTTTGAACATCGTGGAAATTTGTGATCTTGCAATTGATGAAGCCGTTGAACTTTTCAAAAATTTAGAACTAAATGAGCAACAAAAGTTTATTTCAACTCAAATCCTAAAAGAAATTTCTTCGAGATTGGGCTTTATGAATAATGTTGGCTTGAATTATTTGGAACTTTCGCGTGCGGCTAATACTTTAAGTGGTGGTGAGGCGCAGCGGATTCGCTTAGCTACGCAGATCGGTTCTGGGCTTCAAGGTGTACTTTACGTTTTGGATGAGCCTTCAATTGGTCTTCATCAACGAGATAATGACAAATTGATTGCAACGCTAAAAAACCTTCGTGATCTGCATAACACTGTTTTAGTAGTGGAACATGATGAGGACACGATTCGAGCGGCGGATTGGCTGGTTGATGTTGGCCCTGGTGCTGGTGTGAATGGCGGAATGATTGTGGCTTCTGGTACACCTGAGGAGGTTTCGAAAAATCCAAAATCTTTAACGGGGCAATTTTTGAGCGGAAAAGATAAAATTCAAACACCAAAAAAGCGCCGAAAAATTCAGAAAAATGAAAAATTGGTGATTAAAAATGCGCGTGAAAATAATTTGAAAAATATCGATGTTGAAATTCCACTAGGTGTAATGACAGTAGTTTCGGGGGTTTCGGGCAGTGGAAAATCAACCTTAGTGAATGAAATTTTAAGTAAAGAATTGTTAGCACGCAAGCACCGCGCGCAAGAAGTTCCAGGTGCGCATGATGAAATTTTAGGTTTGGAAAAACTTGATAAAGCAATCGTGATTGATCAAAGTGCAATTGGCCGTACACCGCGTTCAAATCCCGCAACTTATACCGGTGTCTTTACTCAGATTCGCGAGCTTTTTGCTGGCACACCAGAAGCAAATATCCGCGGCTATAAAGCTGGTCGATTTAGCTTTAACGTTAAAGGTGGTCGATGTGAAAACTGTCAAGGCGATGGTGTAATTAAAATTGAGATGCATTTTTTGCCAGATGTTTATGTAGAATGTGACGTTTGTCACGGAAAACGATATAACCGCGAGGCGTTGGAGATTCTTTATAAAGGAAAAACAATTTCAGATGTCTTGGAGATGACAATTGATGAAGCAACAGAATTCTTCGAAAATATTCCTGCGATCCATCGAAAATTAAAAACTATTCAAGAAGTTGGCTTAGGTTATATTAAGCTTGGACAACCTGCAACAACTTTTTCAGGCGGTGAGGCGCAACGAATTAAGCTCGCAACTGAGCTTGCTCGTGCTTCAACCGGTAAAACAATGTATATCCTGGATGAGCCTACAACTGGTTTGCATAATGCAGATGTTAAAAGATTGCTTTCAATTTTGAACCGTTTGGTTGACGCTGGAAATTCAATAGTAATAATTGAACATAATTTAGATATTGTTAAAAGTGCTGACTGGCTAATTGATATGGGTCCAGAAGGTGGGGCTGGCGGAGGAACTGTTGTGGCGACTGGAACTCCAGAACAGGTTTCGAAAGTTGAAAAAAGCTGGACGGGAAAGTATCTTAAAAGTATTCTTTAGAATAAATTGTTGTATTTTTTAGAAAATAGTATAATATACAATATAAAGTGCTTAATTTTATATTATGAAAGGAAAAAATGGCGATTTTAGTAACTGGCGGTGCAGGATTTATTGGTGCTCACACTTCAATTGAACTTCTTGAAAATAATGAAGAAATTATAATTATTGATAATTTTGTAAATTCGAAACCTAAAGCTTTAGAGAGAATTCGTGAAATTTCGGGCAAGGATTTTAAGTTTTATGAAGTTGATATTTTAAATAAAGATGAGCTTCGAAAAATTTTTCAAGAAAATAATATTGAGCAAGTGATACATTTTGCAGGCTTAAAAGCAGTTGGCGAAAGTGTTGAGAAGCCACTTGAATACTATAAAAACAATATTCAAGGAACGATTTCTCTTTTGGAAATTATGCGAGAGTTTAACATTTATGATATTGTTTTTTCTTCGAGCGCAACAGTTTATGGCGATAAAAATCTAGTTCCTTATCGAGAAGAAATGCCTTGCGAAACAGCAACGAATCCTTATGGATATACTAAAGTTGTGATTGAACATATTTTAAGAGATTTAGCAAAGGCTGATACGCACTGGTCAATTACGATTTTGCGATATTTCAACCCAATTGGTGCGCATGAAAGCGGTTTAATCGGTGAAGATCCGCAAGGAATTCCAAATAATTTGATGCCATATATTTCTCAAGTTGCCATTGGAAAGCGAGAAAAACTTTCAATTTTTGGCGATGATTATGAAACTCCTGATGGCACGGGTGTGCGTGATTATATTCATGTTGTAGATTTAGCTAAGGGCCATTTGAAAGCATTAGAAAATAACCACAAGAATGGTGGAGTCAAAATTTATAATCTCGGTTCAGGATCGGGAGTGAGTGTTTTGGAGCTAGTTCGTGCTTTCGAAAAAGCCTCTGGCAAAAAGATTCCTTTCGAAATTACCTCGCGCCGTGCAGGTGATATTGCATTTTGTTATGCTGATGTTGCCAAGGCTGAAAAAGAACTTGGCTGGAAAACTGAAAAAACACTTGAGGAAATGTGTCGAGATTCGTGGAACTGGCAAAGTAAAAATCCGAATGGATTAATCTAAAAATATTAGAAAAGTTTGTTTTCAAACAGACTTTTCTATTTTTTTGAAAAAAGTACTTGACTTTTTAAGCTACCTTGTATAACATAGAAGTATGAAGGAACAAGAAAGTATTGAAAAATATGCTTCACAAATTTCAACCCAGATGCGAAAAGGTTTTATGGCGTTTTGCGTACTAAAGGTTTGTGCAAAAAAGCCAGTTTACACCAGCGACATCATTAAGGAATTGCGTGAAGCTAAAATGGTTGTGGTCGAAGGCACGATTTATCCGTTGCTATCAAGGCTACAAAAAGATGGATTATTAAGCCATGAATGGCAAGAAAGTGAGCAAGGTCCGCCTAGAAAATATTACTCAATAACTGAATTTGGCGCTAGTGTTTGTGAAAAGGTTAGCGAAGAAATCAGCAAATTAAATAAAACAATCAGCAAACTTTAAGGAGAAATATGAAAGAAATTACAAGAATTCATTTGGCGAAAATTCCTTACGAAATTGAAATTTATGCCAAAAAGAGGCTTGAAAAATATCTAAAAGATTTAAAAATCTACTCTGGCGATGAAGATATTTTCGAAGATGTTGAAATTCGAATTACTGAAATTCTAGCGGAACTTGGTATAAAAGAAGGCGGAGTAATCACTGAAAAAGAAATTTCGAAAATTGAGGCTCAAATTGGCTCGCCAGAAGTGTTCCAAGATTTGAATTTTGATGGTGAAAATGAAGAAATTCGCATTCCAAAAATTTCAAAAAAGCTATTTCGAGATGAACAAAACGGAATGATCTCGGGTATAGCGGCAGGATTGGCGCAATATTTAAAAATTGATACGGTTTGGGTCAGGTTAGCTTTAGCGGTTATGTTTTTTGTAAGTTTTGGCGCAATTGTTCCAATTTACGTTTTATCAATTCTTATAATTCCAGCGGCAAAAAATGCTAATGATATTTTACGACTTCGTGGTGAAGCTATTACAGCAAGTGCAATTCGAGAAGTTAACGAAGAATATAATTTCGAAAAAAATGCAGCTCGAAATATGAAAATTGCTCGAATTTTTGGGATAATTTTTGGAATTTTTACAGTCTTTGCTTTTCTTGGCGGAATCCTAGCGATGTTTTTTGGAAACTGGGCATTAATGCAAATTGGCGAAATGGCTAATTTTGCCAACGCAAATAATGCTGCAACTGGTATAGTAATTTCAGCAAATATAATGGGAATTTCATATTTGATTTTTACGGCTTTTATTGCAAAAATGCTGTTTAAATTGAAGGCTTCGAAAATTGATATTATAGCAATTATTATTTCGGTGGTAGTTGCTTTGGGCGGAATTTTGGGATCGATTTCTTTTACCTCAATTTTACGGGATAAGGCTAATGAAAAGGTTTCGAAAAGTTTAGTCTCTGAACAAATTAAAATTAATTCTGAAAAAATGAAAAGTGTTAAAAAACTAAAAGTCGATTCTTCAGTTTCTGTTTTCTATCACATTTCAGATGAGCGAAAAATTGAATTTACGCATATGAATTTTCGAAAACATAATTTGAAAGTTGATTTTGAAGGAGAAACTTTAAAATTGAGCTTAAATAATGTTCCGCAAAATCTATATTTTGGCGGATTAGGCTATGAGGAAATTCATATTTATGGCCCAGAACTAAATGAAATTGATGTAACTTCAAATTCGAACGTAAATTATTTTGCGAAAGATGCTGAGAATATGAAAGTAAAAATGAATGGCGGTTCAGTTTATTTTGAAAATTCAGCCAAAATTACAAATTTAGATATTTCGAAAGGTGAATATGGCGCATTCTCAGGAAAGCACATTGATGTTTTGAACTTAACATTAAATTCAAATAGCGGAAGTGTTGAACTAAAAAATGTTGAAAATGCAAATGTCAAAACCAAAAATTGTAGTTTTAATAGTCCAAAAGTTACTCGCTTGAAAGCTCGTGCAAAAAATATAAAAGTGAATAATTATGATTTTAACGAGAACACTAAAGGTCAATGTTTTTATCTTGAGAGTTTAGATAGAGATGAATTTTAATTAAAGGAGGAATATGATTGAAGTTCGAAATATTTCAAAAATTTATGGCAAAAAGAAGAATCGTTTTCAGGCATTAAAAGATGTAAGTTTTAAGATTGAGAATGGTTCAAGTGTGGCAATTATCGGAAAATCGGGAAGTGGAAAATCAACACTGATTCATGCAATGAGTGGCCTAGATGCTCCAGAAAAAGGTGAAGTTTTAATGGACGGAGTAAATATTTTATCAATGAATCAAAAGAAGATCGATAAATTTCGTTCGAAAAAAATGGGATTTATTTTTCAAAGCTTTTTCGTTCAAGGAAATGAAACTTGTTTCGAAAATGTGAGTTTACCGCTTGAAATTGCTGAAGAGCCAATTTTTCGAAGGAAAGAAATTGTAGAAGACGCCCTAAAAGCGGTTGGTTTGAAAGATAAAACCAAAACACCAGCTCGTGACCTTTCGGGCGGGCAAAAACAACGTCTTGCTATTGCACGAGCAATTGTAAACTCGCCAGAAATAATTTTTGCGGATGAACCAACGGGAAATTTAGATTCCGCAACTAGTGAAAAAATTGAAAAATTACTTTTTGAATATAATAAAAAGTCTGGTGCAACGCTATTTATTATTACTCATGATGAAGAATTAGCAGAAAAGTGTGATATTCGGATTCGAATAAAAGATGGCGAAATAGAGCATATTGAAGGAGTTAAAAATGCGTAGAGTTGATATTATTAAGCGAGCTGGAAAAAATATTCGTTTAGCGAAAGGACGAACAATTTTGACAAGTTTGGCAATTGCGGTTGGTGCGACGACAGTTGCACTCGCAATTGCAGCCGGAAAGGGTGGTAATGCTTATGTTGAAAGTCTAGCCAATAAATTAGGTGATCAAAATGCTTTAACTATCTCGCGATTAATTAAGAATAAAAAAGATCCGTATGCACCAAATAAGGTTGAATCAACTCGTGAAGATGCTGTCAAAAAGAAAGCTGAAATTGACGCCGAGAGCCACTCATTTAAGAAAGAAGATTTAGATAAAATTTTAAAAATTAAAGGTGTTCGAAATGTCTCTCCAGCGGTTCCCGTAAAAATTGAAACTGTTCGGTCTGACAATGGTATAAAATACGATGGATATGTTGCCACTAAAAATGACGAACAAGAGATGGGGCTTTCGGCCGGAAAACTCAGCAAAAATAATCAAATTGATAATGGAAAAGTCATCGCGCCAAAAGCTTATGTTGAACCATTTGGAGGTAAAAATCCTGCCGATATTGTGGGTAAAAAAGTAGTTTTCGAAATGAAAGATGCAGAAGGTAAAACTTTCGAAAAGACTTTTGAGATTCAAGCAGTTGATGCCGGAAAAACGGATACTACCTTTAACTATAACGGAAATTTCTGGATGAATAATAGTGATGGTCTGGAAATTGCGAAAAAGCAAGATTCTGGTAAAATGCGTTTTTATAGTGCGAGCGTAACAACCGACGGCACACGAAAAGTTGATGAAATTAAAAAGGAAATTACAGCATTAAACGGTGGTGAATTTTACCAAGTTTCCACTTTTGCAGATGATAAAGCAACGGTTCAAACAGCAATTAATGTTATGGCGGCAGGTCTTGCTGGATTTGGATTTTTGACACTTCTTGCTTCGGCTTTTGGAATTATTAACACGCAATATATTTCAGTTTTAGAGCGAACTTCACAAATTGGTTTAATGAAATCGCTCGGAATGCGAAAGAGTGATGTTTCGAAACTTTTTAGATACGAAGCGGCGCTGATTGGTTTATTTGGTGGAATCATTGGAATTGTTGTAGCGTATGGAATTACTTTCTTAAATCCTGTAATCAGTAGTGTTTTAAAACTACAAAAAACTTCTGGCGTGGACACGAATTTACTTCAACCAGATTTATTCGCTTGGATTTTATTGGTAGTTGGTTTGATGCTACTTTCGGTGATTTCTGGATTCTTGCCAGCGCGAAAAGCAGCAAAGATGAACCCAATTGAGGCTCTTCGAACTGAATAGAGATAATAAAAATCGGCTCATTAAAAAAGTGGGCCGATTTTTCTGAAAAAATAGAAAAAAGTCTTGAAATTATTAAAAAACTCGTGTATAATAAGATTATTATTCCGGCATAGCTCAGTGGTAGAGCGGTTGGCTGTTAACCAATAGGTCGCTGGTTCGAGCCCAGCTGCCGGAGCCAAATTTGAGTTTTACGACAATTTGATAATGTGAGAAAAGGTTCTAACAGATTAAAATAGAGCCTTTTTTCTTTTATTTCGGAGTTCGCAAATAATAATTTTAGAATTTGGCGTTTCTGCTCGGTTTGCGAACTTTCGTATTTTAGATAGGTTATTTGATAGATTTAACAGATATGAGGGTTTAATTTTTAAGCTTTTATCGTCGGATAAAATCTTTCGAAGTTCATTATTTATTTCTTCTTCGTCTTCTATTTCTGTATTATATTTTTCGTATCTCTCCATAGTAATACTCCCTTCGAGCCTGTCGCTATATAGAACATTCCGTTTCCTTTCTAGAGCAGAGTATCTTTTTGAAGAGTTTTGCGTAAAGCGGTCAATTTTATCGAATACGACCACGCATTCCTTCGGGTATTTGCGTATTTTATCCATTATCTTCTCAAACTTCTCACGACTTTTAACTCACAGCATTGAAACAATTATGTATACTATTATATCTTAAAATCGCTCAATTGGGCTTGCAAAATCTCTGGAATAAGGTTAAATATACAAACCTAATTTAGAGTTACTTATGACGAAGAATGATAAATTGGTTGTGGCCGTTAAACTTGTGAACGATGCTATTTCTTCTGATGTGAAACGGCTTAAAACTATCGCTTCTGGATCTGAGCAAGATCCTATTATAATTGAGGGTGAAACTGATACCGGCTATTATTGCCGAATGATGGTTAACTCGAAGGAAGTCGCCCAATATTTCTGCGTTATGATTATTCAACTTGGAAAGTTTTAGAATAAGATGTGTCTGACGATATGTGGGATGAACTTGCTCGCATATTCGGTCTTAAATCGGTTAGCTTGGTGGATTTATGAAACTATACCACTCTGACTCAAAGGTCGCTCAAAAGCCGCAAAAATGCCCGATGTGTGGCAAAATCTATGTTGGTTATCCTGTGCTCTCGTGAAAGGATAAAAAGACCGAAATTTATCCGGAATGCGGAGTCGTTGAAGCTATTAGAAGTATGGCTAGGTCTAAAGAAGAATTCTAAGACGTTACGCGGATTTTATGCTTTTCTAGATAACCCCGCATATTTTCATTATAATGTTCACTCTTTATATAGAATTCGCCGTTTGTGATTTGGCCGACACTTGATAAATCTTCTGAATAAACATTGCCGATAGTTTCAAACGAGTGGTTGATATAAGGTTCGTCGGTCGCTCTATTTACTAAATACCCAACTTGCAACGCATTCCCGTTGAAATAGACGATTCCGTACTCGAACATTTTGTCGTGATTGGCGCAAAGCCAAAAACCATTATCTCCGTCCGTTGCTCGGCGGTTCTTTTCTGTATTGTTATAATGGTTGTTATGGTCAATATCAGTAACTCTTTCTATATGAGAGCCGATAATCATATGCTCCATATCGCAACCGCAAATATAACATCTCTTTTCGCCATATTTCTTAAGCAAATTGTAATGGAATACTGGTGTATCGCGACTTGTTTTACGTCTTGTGGGCGCAACCACTCCACCACCGTCAGGCAATACTTTGATATTCTCGCCAAAATCAACATTTTCTTCTTCTAGGATCATACGTTGGTCGTCCGATAATGCAACCGAATCGTTATCTACTATCTGATAAAAGACTACATTTTTTTGAGAAATTCTTGCTAATGTCATTGCGAAAACAAAAGACTCCATCGCATTAGCGCCGAATGTTTTCCCGTATACTGATATCTGATTGACGTCGCCTTCGTCAACAAAATAAGTTTGCCTATTGTGTGTGTTCCTTCCGCTTGTTTTGTTCCTATAAGCCTTTAAATCTTCATACGAATTGAACGGTGTAATATCGGTTAGTTGAAGTTCGTCCTCATTTAATAGCCGTATGCCGATAGTTACGAAGCATCGATAAAATAATTTTGCATAGTCCGTTTTATCGTTACGGTCTGGAGAAATAATATAGATACTAAAATCTTTATTTTGATTTGAGTCTTTGCGATATTCAATATACGAAGGTGATACGAATTGCATTAAACGCGAGTTCCTTCCATCGTTATCCGGGTTTGAAAGGCAGACATAATGCACATAACTACTGTCTAAGTTCTTCACTTTAATAAAGCGTCCGGTTCTGCGTTCTTCGTTCGTAATGCTAAAATCTCGAGTATTACATAATAGGAACACTATCGCCGATATTATAGAATTATCTAGCCCTGCAAGAGGACCGCTACTAGGTAATATTACTTCTATCATAAAGATTACTCCTTTTTATAATTAGTAACTAATATCTCTTTTCTACCTTTTCTGGCAGCACCTTCGTATTCAATTACATTTAAGTTATTTTTCTGAATCCATGAGTCGAGCAAGTCGTTATGTTTACCGTTGTGGTCTAATACGTTAGACAGCATAAATTTGATATTTTTACTATTAGCCCTGTCTAGAAAAGCGTACAGGCGTTTTTCATCTTCCGCTGTCCATCCATTAAAACCTCTTTTTCCATCATTGTAACTACCCAATGTTATTAGATATGGTGGATCGCAATATAGAAATGTTTTCTCATCAAAGTATTCTTCCATTTTTTCAAAATCGCCAGAATGAATCATAAGATTTTGTTCTTGCATTCTTCTGCAAAAACTGACTAACTTTGATAACATTACATCATTAAAACCAGCAGGACCAACTGGGTTATTGTAGTCATAAGATGAGTTAAATCTAATCTGCTGATTAAAACCATACAAAATCAACACATAGAGCATCTTTAGATTACGTCGCTCTAGCGGAATTGAGTTGTATTTGTCGCGAAGTTTCATGTATTCTGCTTTAGCGCCAGGTTCGAGCTTATATCTCTTTATAGTACGCGTTATATATCTAATCAGTTCAGCAGTATCGGAACTCTTGAAACACTCCAACAGTCTTGCAACCATAAAGTTGTAGTCGTTATATATAATTTGTTCAGCACCAATATTAGCGCCAACACTATAACCGCCGCCGAATACATCTATAAATCTTCCAAGTTTTTCGTCCGGTAAGTTATTCTTGATAAAGTCAACTAAATCATATTTGCCGCCTTGATAATTGAGCGGCGAAGCATACTTTGCTTCAGAATACGGCTTCTTCTCAATGAAGAATAGGTACTCACAATGTTCGTCTCCTGAGCGTGCTTGGTGGTTTCTGTATTTTTTATAAGGTATTTTCTTTAAGCAGTAGGTTTCTTCTTTTCCGTATCGCTTAAGTGTATTTTCTATAAATTTCTTCGACATTATGCCGTCTGAGCTGTAACTAAGAATAATGTATTTAAAATTAGCCTTAGAAATAACAAAATCGAAAACACTCTCTACGCTACCTTTCTTCGAAAATGCCGACGATGTTTCTGATGTGTTTCTAAGACCGCCTTTTCCGGTAATAGTTGGTGAATCATATCTAGCAATCGTTTCCAATAGGTGGTACTGTACTGAATATTGATTTTTAGTATATGGTGGATCTAGATATAAAATATCGCCACTAATCTCACAAATTAGTTCTTCTATCGTTTTATTACGGACTTCGCTCTTGCATATGGCCGTAGTGTCAGATTGCTCGACGTGAATAAACGGCATTCTCTTTACGGATCGTGGATCCCATTTTTTCAGGAACGAACCATAAACCCCTGCAATATTAGCCACCTTTGAGGCTGATTCGATTAATGCCGCAATCAGATAGTAGTATTCATAATCGTTGATTTTTTCGTCTTGATGCCATTTCTCAATTTTCGTACGTATGAAATCAATTCTTTTACCATTTTCTGACGAGAAGTACATTCGTCCGCCACTTCCACCATATGAATATTCGGAATAAATAAATCCCTCTAACCCTTCGTCTGTTTCATTGAAATATTCAAATGGGTTAAGACCAAGCTTTGGAAATGTTAAGTCTGGAGTATTCAGCTTTGCCTGCGTTATTACGTAGCTGTAATACTGAATATCATTCGCTATAATTTTAAAGTTGCTTTTAAAGTAATCGCCGACTGCGGCTGTACCACTAAATGCATCACAGAACGTAAGTTTGGAGTTGCTTAAAATCCCTTGCTGTTTTATGAAGTCAGCAATTTTTGAAAGTAAGCCCGTTTTTGTTCCTATATACCTCATCTTTAAGTATTATTTTATCATATTTCACCACTTTTTGGTAGGGGGCCATGGCTCGTTTCATGAGTCTGATGATATAAAATTATGCTTATTTTTACCGCTTGCGTTGAAGTAGATATGGTACGGCTAATATCGTCCAAAGTTTCGGCTAGTAATTTGCCATAGATTTTATCATAGTTGTAGAACGCAGTTCTAAATGCATCCAATTTTTGGGGAGCCAAGAAAATCTCCCGAAATCTCGGGAGTTTTTCTTTTTCTTAAAATTTTAAGACTTTTCTAAGCAAAATATGTTAAAATTAAAATAGAAAAGAGGTAAAAATGAAATTTGATAAAATTATAATTGGATTTGGAAAAGCTGGAAAAACTTTGGCAGTTCTGGCTGCTAATAAAGGTGAAAAAGTTGCATTAATTGAAAAGTCGCCGAAAATGTATGGCGGAACCTGCATCAATATTGCTTGTATTCCAACCAAAGTTCTAGCGGTTGCGGCGAGTGAAAATTTAAATTTCGAAGAAGCGATTGCACGAAAATTTGATGTTGTGCAACGGTTAAATTCGAAAAATTATAATATGCTTGCAGATAATGAGTCGATTACGGTTTTTGACGGCTTTGGTTCATTTTTAGATGAAAATACAATTTTAGTTGAATCGAATGGTGAAGAACTTAAGCTTTCGGCCGATAAGATTATTATTAATACTGGTGCAGAAAGTTTTATTCCTAAAATTTCAGGAATTGAAGAAGGTTTGAAGGATTTAAAAATTTTAACCAGTACAGAGCTTCTTGAGAATCGGGAGGCGATTGACAACCTAGCAGTTATTGGGGGTGGATTTATCGGCCTAGAGTTTGCTTCAACTCTTGCAAAGTTGGGCACGAAAGTAACAATTTTTGAACGAGGTGACAAAATTTTTGCTGATGAAGATGATTCAATGCGAAAAGTAATTTTTGACTTTTTAGCCTCTCAAGGTATTAATTTTGAGTTTAATGCAAATATTGAGGCTTTCGAAAATGTTGAAAATGGCATTTTAGTCCAAAATAATGGTAAGAAATTAGCTTTTGATAAAGTGCTAATTTCAACCGGGCGAAAACCGGCAACTACAAAATTAAACCTTGAACGAGCAGGAATCAAAACACTTGAAAATGGTGGAATTTGGACTAACGAAAATCTTAAAACTTCGAATTCAAAAGTTTGGGCGGTTGGTGATGTGAGAGGAAAAGAGCAATTTACTTATGCTTCTTTAGATGATTTTCGAATTTTGCGCTCACAGTTTTATGGTGACGGAAAATATTCTCTAAAAAATCGTGTTAATTTGCCGAATTCGATTTTTTTGCAGGTTCCATTTTCGAAAATTGGATTAACTGAAAAACAAGCTTTAGCGGAAGGTTTCGATATTAAGGTAAAGGAGATTCCAGCGGCAGCAGTACCAAAACTCCAGCTTGAATTTAAAACGGCGGGTCTTTTGCGAGCGATTGTAGATTTAAAAACTAATAAAATTCTAGGTGCAGCTCTGTTTTGCTATAATTCGCCAGAAGTTATAAATATTATAAAAACGGCGATTGACGCTGGGCTTGATTATACTGTTCTACGAGACCAGATTTTTACCCACCCAACCGTGGCTGAAAGTCTAAATGATTTATTTAATCTTTAAGTTTGATTTATTTTCGAAAGTTTGATATAATTTAAGCAAAAGCATAATAATTTTTAAAGGTGGGAAATGAAACCGACGATTTTATCGATTGGAAATGCGACAAAAGATAACTTTTTAGACATTCAAAATCAAAAAATTTATAAAGATGAGCTTAATGATTTTCATTATGATCTAACTTTTGATGATTCAACTTTAAATTATCAAAAACAAGCTGGTGTTTATGGTGGAACAATTTTGAGTGAAAAAATCTTTACAGCAGCACACTTTAAGGCTTTTTCAAGCGCAAATCCAAACGGTACTTCTCATTTCGAATATAATGAAATTAATGATGATCTAATTGACCGATTTATAGTTTCGTATAAGGGCAAGAGTTTTATTTTAACCAGTAATCCTCATAGCACAAAATGGGTTTTGCCAGCTTTTCCACCAGATTTAATTTATATTGCGGATGCTAATTTTTCGCAAAATTATCTGGCAGATTTTAAAAAATATTTGCGTGAAGATCCAAAGATCGAGCTTGTTTTCAATATTGCTGATTTGAGCCCTGAGCTTGCGCATGAGTTTTTCGTTCGAGCGAATTTAGTTTTTGTAGATTTTCGAAAACAAAATTTAAGCGATCTGATTGATTATTCAAGTTATGAAAATGCGATAGATTCACTAATTAGAACTGGTGTGCGAGGTGTTGTCATTTTTGATGGTTCGAAAATAATTGCTGGAAATAAAGAAAAAATTGCCAGTATTGAAACTAATTTTGAATTAAATTCGTTTTATCAGAATAACATTTTTCAGGCGGCTTTTGTTGCTGAAAATTTTTCGAATTCTTCAAAATTAGAAGAAAATTTACAAGTTGCAGTTACGATTGCTAATAAATCTGATTTTAATGATATATTGAAGCCTTTTTATGCGTATCAAATTTTAAATCGTAAAAACTATGAGTTATCTGTTGATGTTTTGAGTAATACGCCAGATATTGAAACACGATTACATAAAACTGCCGCAAAATTAGTTGCGCGGCCAAAAGGAATATTTGCTGCAGATGAGTCTGGCGGGAATATTCATAAAAAATTCGAAACGATTGGGCTTAAAGATACTTTTGAAAATCGCCGAGCCTATCGTGAGATGTTTTTCAAAACACCAGATATTGAAAATTATTTAAGTGGAATTATTCTTTTTGAAGAGACGACCGAACAAAACACTTCTGAAGGTATTAATTTTGTTGAGTATTTAAAAAATCGTGGAATTTTGGTTGGCGTGAAACTTGACGGTGGTTTGCAGCCTTTAACTGGATTTGAAGGTGAGACGATTTCGATAGGGCTTGATTCTTTGATTGAAAAACTCCAAAAATATTCAAAAGTAGGAATTGATTTTGCAAAATGGCGAGTTGCTTTCGAAATTAATGAAGAAAAAGGAACACCGAGTGAAGCAGCAATTGCTTCAAATTTGCGAGTTTTGGCACAATATGCTAAAGCTTGTCAGAATTACGGAATAGTGCCAATAGTTGAGCCAGAGGTTGTCTATTCTGGAAAACATACCATTAAACAGTGTCGAGAAGTTACAGAAAAGATTCTTAAAAAACTCTTTGAAGAATTAAAGATATTTAAAGTTGATCTTAAAGGGGTGATTTTGAAAACAAATATGGTTCTTGCTGGTTCTGAGAATGAAATTCAATCTTCTTCAAGAGAAGTTGCACGAGAAACCGTTTCTGTTTTTAAGAAAATAGTTCCAAAAGAATTAGCAGGGATCGTATTCCTTTCTGGTGGGCAAACTGCAACTCAGGCAACCGATAACCTTCAAGAAATAACCAATCTCGGACCTTTTGACTGGGGATTGACCTATAGTTTTGCACGAGCTTTGCAGCTTCCAGCGCTTCAAGCTTGGGCTGGAAAACCAGAAAATGTTCAGCAAGCTCAGTTGCTTTTCTTGGAGCGAGTCGCGGCAAATTCGCACGCTTTGTATAAGAATTAACTATTGCAAAATATTAAAACGCTCAAAATTTTATTTATTGAGCGTTTTTGTTTTAATGATTTACTTCTTTTTTACGTAAATAGCATAAATTGCAATTGCAATTCCGCCAACTGGGTAAAATAGTTTAGCCGAATCCCAATTATTTGTAAGAAAGCTGTAAGTTAAATAAATTGCTGTAATTGAAAGCATTATTATCGCCGCAAAAAATCCTATTTTTGAATCTTTTTCTTCGTCTTTATTTTTTATTTCATAAAAGTTATTAATTTTCGAAAAAATAGAATTTCCATAAGTTGATGCTGAGATTCCAATTCCTAATAGGGCCATAAATATAGTATTAGCTAAATTAATGCCAAGATCAGAAAAATGATAAATTATTTGATGAGCTGCTATAGCTGTAAAAATTGTTGATACTAATGCCATAGTGCTGCTATTTTTAATATTTTTGACTTGTCTGATTTCATTTTTTGAAAAAATTTTGTCAATTTCTATATTATAATCAAGTAGGTTTTCAGTTTCTGAATTA
Organism: uncultured Saccharimonas sp. (SeqCode); assembly: GCA_963526625.1. Classification (GTDB taxonomy): domain Bacteria; phylum Patescibacteriota; class Saccharimonadia; order Saccharimonadales; family Saccharimonadaceae; genus Nanogingivalis. The sequence continues at coordinate 35,106 of CAURNF010000004.1, read as the reverse complement.
TCGAAATTTTTAGCTAAAATTAGTAGGGGAACTGATATCGCCAAGGATAACATTAAGCTGACTCCTGCTAAAACATTAAAGCTTGCTGTTGATCCTGAAAAATATGCTGCTATTGCAAGTCCGGCAAAAAGAATAAACATACCAAGCGCACGAATTAGTGCAATTTTTTGATATGATTTTTCATATTCTTTTTTATTAAAATTGGCTTTTTTGGTTGAGATTTCGCCGGTTAGTTCATCTAGACTAATTTCGAAAAGTTCGCTTAAAGCAATAAGCTTTTCAAGCTCGGGCGAAGACTTTCCGCTCTCCCAGGCCGAAACTGATTGTCGTGAAACGCCAATTTTATCAGCGAGCTGCTCTTGCGAGATATTTTTCTCGGCTCGTATTTTTTGTAAATTCTGGCTAAACATTTTTTGTCCTTTCATATTAATTATTATACATCAATTATATAAAAAATGCTCATTTGCGACTACCAAGTTTTCTTTAAAATTGCTAATTTTGTTGCAAATATTTTTAACAAAACAGATTAAAATTATGTTAAATTTGCTTGATTTAGCTAGTAGCATATAATGAATTTATTAAATTTATTTTTTTTGAAAAATATTTAAAGCCACCAAAATTAGGTGGCTTAAGTTGTGCGGGTGTTATTCTTTTTTATTTGTTCACAGGGTCTAAAAACTATATATTGCCCTGTTGATAATTTGATACAGCAAGTTTCTTCTTCCATTTTGTTAGTTTCGATTTGTTCCATATTATACACCTCTTTCTAAAGTTCAAGGCTATTCAAGATAGATTTTATCTTGAATATAATCTATATTCTGAGTATAGTATATTATTAATATAATAATAGTTTTTATAAAAAACATAAAATGATATAATAATAGAATATGAACAAACAACTTTCGAAAAAGCTAAAAGAACTGCCAAATTCTGCTGGTGTTTATTTTCATAAAAATTCGAAAGATGAGATCATTTATGTTGGGAAAGCAGCAAATTTAAAAAATCGTGTGCGGCAATATTTTCAAAACTCGCGCGGAAAAGATCCGAAAACTGAAGCTTTGGTGGCAGAAATCGCAATGACTGACTGGATTGAGGTTGAGACTGAAATTGATGCGCTATTTTTGGAAAGCGAGATGATTAAGCGCTACAAGCCACAATACAACATACTTTTGCGGGATGATAAATCGCCAACTTACGTGCGAATTGGTTTTCGCGACAAAATTCCGCATGTTAGCTTTACTAAAAATCCGCTTGATGATTTGGCAGAATATTTTGGCCCATTTTATAATTCTAATGCAGTGAAAAAATCGGTGCGATTGCTTCGAAAAGTCTTTCCGTATTATCTAAGCGAAAAAATACCAGCTAAAAATAGTTTAGATTTTCAGATTGGCTTAACTCCTGGGCTAGAAAATTTTGAACCAAATTCGCCTGAATATCAGCAAAAAATGACAGAATATAAACGTAATTTACGCCAGCTCTCGCGATATTTAAAAGGTGAGCGAAAAATGCTTCAGCTTGAAATTGAGAAAGAAATGCTTAATTTTGCAAATAAACAGAATTTTGAAATGGCCGCAAAAAAACGTAACCAACTTCGAGATTTGAGTGAGCTTGGCAAACAAGTTATTTTTTCGAATGAGGAATTTTTGGACATTTCGAAAGATCATGCGTTGGTGAAATTGGCAGAAATTCTCTCGCTTGAAAATCCACCTCGGCGAATTGAAGCGTTTGATATCTCGCATACTGGTGGAGAAAATAATGTGGCGTCGATGGTGGTTTTTACGAATGGTCTGAGTGATAAGCGAGAGTATCGAAAATTTAAAATGACAACTGGCGGAAATGATGATTTTCTTCATATGAAAGAAGTTTTAATACGGAGATTTTCGAAGCGAAACGAAAAGTGGGGACGGCCTGATTTGGTTTTGATTGATGGTGGAAAAGGTCAATTGAGTGCAGTGCGAGAAGTTTTGCCGAGTGATATTTTAGCAATTGGAATCGCTAAGCGTGATGAAGAGATTATTTTTGATACACAAAATCCAAACCTTAAAACTAGTTGGTTAGATAAAAACTTCGAAAAAAATGATAGAGATTTTTCGGTTTGGCGAGAGGGCGATTTTTTGATACTAAATTTGCACCTTTTACAAAGCCATTCACACGGCCACGCTCGCAACTTGCTAGGTGAAAGTAACTCGGAATTTAGCGATTTAACCAAGCTTTTCCAGCGAATTCGTGATGAAGCTCACCGATTTGCGATTAATTATCATTCTAATTTGCGAACTAAAAAGCAAACGCAGAATGAACTGGAGAAGATTGATGGTGTAGGAACAAAAACGCGGGTAAAATTATTGCGAGAATTTGGTTCGTTAAAGAAAATTCGCGAAGCCCCCGTGCAAGAGCTTTCGAAAATTGTTGGCGAAAAATTAGCTCAAAAAATTAAGCAAAATTTGTAATTTTCTTGAAATTTTGGTAAAATATACATAAGTATTATGGTGGGTAAAGGCAGAATTAAAAAGCGTCTTAAACAGATACAATCGCTTAAAAATTGGCAATTGTTTATTTTACTTATACTTGTGATTTTTGTAGATTTAACAGCTCTACGTTTGAATAATGTGGGAATGATTCGTAGAAGAGAGGCTGTTGAAACGGCTGATAAATCTGGCGATGTTGAAGCTACCAGAAAAGCAACAATTGAATTAGCTAATTACGTTTATGCTCATATGAATAGTGGTGGAATTTTTTATAGCGATGAAACTCGCTGGTTCAAAATGAACCGAGAAGTGAAAATTGTGTGGGCTAATATTTATGAAAGTGATACAAGAAAAGCTGAGCAGGTTGCTCGTGAAACTGAAAGTAATAATCCAAATGGAAATATTTTTAAAAAGGCAGAAGAAGCTTGCCGGCCAAGGTTCCGTGGTGGATATTCTTTAGCGTATCAGCAGTGTATTTTAGATGAACAAAATAAATATCCTGCAAGTAGTCAGAGCCAAGTTAAGGCTGAATATCCAAATATTTCAGAATATACTTATAGTTTTGTCGCACCAATTTGGTCACCAGATTTGGCTGGATGGACAACTTTAGTAGCAATAATTTTAATTTTTATGATTATAATAAAAATGATAACAACTATAATTCTTAAGCTTATTTTGAAAAAATATACACCAAAAGTGTAAAAAGGCTTGACACCACTTTAAAACTGATATACAATGAAAATATACAACAGTAGTAATGAAAGGATAGAAATGGCTTATAGTCAAACAAATTCAAAAGGAATTACATATTATTTGCACAAAAGTGAAGTAACTTTGCGTGGTGGAAAACCACAAACAATTTACTTCTTTGCTAAAAAAGAAAAAAACGATAAAGGAACACCTTGCGATCTTCCAGAAGATCGAATTGTAAAAGAAAATCCACGAAATGGATTCTTGACAGTTTCTCGAAAGAAATAATTGATTTACGAAAACCGCTTTCATCCAGATGGGGCGGTTTTTTATTGAATTTTAAGTAAAAAATAAAAACGCCAATTAGGCGATTTTGGTAGGGGATGCTGGGTTCGAACCAGCGACCAATCGTGTATGAGACGACTGCTCTAACCGCTGAGCTAATCCCCCGACTATTTAATTATATCAGAAAATATGATAAAATTAAATAGTGAAATTAAACTTAAACGATTTAAAAACTAAAACTCGCCGTGCGAAATATTATTTTTCGAACGATATTTTAACTTTGAGTAATATTATTATGGCTAGTGTGATTTTTATCTCGATAATTTGGGTTTGGGGAAATATTGCGGCGATGGAAAAAAATTATTCAATTCAAAAAAAGCTAGAACTCAAACAGCGCCAGGCTTTAATTGATGAAATTAGCTATAAAACACTTGAATATGAACAAAAATATCTGAAAAGTTCTGAATATCAAGAGCTTGCTGTACGTGAAAAACTTGGTCTTGCAATGCCAGGTGAACATGTTTTGATTCTTTCGAAATACCCAGAAGAACAAAAGAAAGAGCAAACTAAAACGCCAAAACCTTCAAATTTTACACAATGGATTAACTTTATTTTTGGTGGAAATGCTCAAAAGGCAACGAAATAGCTAAAAACCCTTGACTTTTAAATATCTGCGTGATAAAATATAAAGCAGATATCGCGGGATGGAGCAGTCTGGTCAGCTCGCTTGGCTCATAACCAAGAGGTCGTAGGTTCAAATCCTACTCCCGCAACCAAGAAATTATTTCAAAAAATAACTTTTCAAAAATGGAAGGTTATTTTTATTTATAAAAATAAAAATCGTTACAAAATTTGCAACGATTTTCTATATAATTTCTGGTAGTAGCGGCGGGGATTGAACCTGCGACCTTAGGCTTATGAGTCCTACGCTCTAACCAACTGAGCTACGCTACCATAATGTTTATATTTTAGCACATTGAAAAATTTTTTTCAAGAGAAAAGCTCGCTAATTTTGCGAGCTTTATATTCTTAGATTAAATCTTCGAACTCGTCAAATTCATTGAATCGTGAAATTCTTGCATCAATAAAGTTTCGAAGTTCTTTTTTAGTTCGGTGTCTATCCCATGAGGACATTCGTTCGTGTTGTGCCATTTATTTTCCTTTTTTGTTTTTAAATAATATTACGTTATTTATAATAACATATAAAAATATAAAAGTCAATACTTTTTTCGAAAAAAACTTAAACATTTTTCTTGATTTTCGCTTGTGCTTATAATATAATTTAAATGAAGCTTATGGAAATTTGGATGATTTTATTAGTAGTAATCTTGGCAGCAATGGTGCATGCTAGTTTTCATTTGAGTATTAGTATTCTAACACTTTTGAGTGGGCATACTTTAAGCAAGAAGAAGTCTCATTTGCAACTAACAAAGTTATCTATGTCTTTAGTTTTTGGGTCAGTTTTTGCAACTATTCTTATTTTTTCAACTTTTGCATATTTTGCTGGAATATTTTATAATATTGCATTTTCGAAAGTAGCTTGGGCGGTTTTGGCCGGTATTTTAGTTGCTTCCGGGATCTCAACTTGGATTTTTTATTATCGAAGAGGCAAAAACACACAAAATAGTACGGAACTTTGGATTCCTCGTTCAATGGCGAAGTTTCTTAACGAGCGAGCAAGCAAAACTGTTCATTCGGCTGAAGCTTTTTCGCTAGGAATTGTGAGTGTTTTGAGTGAAATATTGTTTTATTTTGCATCTTTGGCGATTTCGGCAATTTTAGCCTCACGTGTTTCGCTAGCCCATCAATTTGCTATTTTAGTAATTTATGTTTTAATTTCTAATTTACCAATTTTTAGTATTGCTTGTATGATTTCTGGTGGGCATCCAATTTCAGAAATTCAAGCTTGGCGGAATAAGAATAAGCGTTTTATGCAATTTTCAGCAGGTTTGGGAATGATAATTTTAGCGTTTATAACTGGTGTTGTAATTTTTACACCAGAGTTTTTAGGAGTCTCGTTATGAGAATGGTTGTAAAATCTGATGGAGAAGTTGAGAGATTTGATTATAAAAAATTGCAAAAATCCTTAAGTGAAACTTTTTTAATTGTTAGATCTCCAGAAGGGCAAAGTAATGAATTTGTTCGAAAAACTCTTCTCGAATTTGCGGATTGGCAAAAAAATAAACCAGAAATTACAAGTGGTGATATTCGAATACAAACGGGAGTAATTTTGCAGAAAATTCATCCAGAAGCAGCGTATATTTATAAAAATTTCAAGAGCATAATTTAAGGAGTAAAAAATGGCTAAAAGAAAATTTGATTTTGATTTAATTGTTCTTGGAAGCGGAGCGGGTGGCTCAGCGGCAGCAAATATTGCAGCAAAAGCCGGGCTAAATGTTGCGATTGTTGAAAATGATCTTTTTGGTGGTGAATCGCCAAATTATAGTGATATTCCACGAGCAGCAATTTCGAAGGTTAAAAAAGCTTTTTTTGAGGCAAAAAAGGCTGAAAAAATGGGTTTACGCTCGGCAAATTTAACTTATAATTTTCCGATAATTTCTGCTTGGGAAAAAATTGTGATTGAACGAACTGGTGCTCACGATAATCAAAAGTTTTTCGAAAGTGTAGGGATTAAAACTTTTCGTGGTGAAGCTAGATTTTTAACTCCAAATGAGATTTCGATCAACCAAAAGCATTATTCGGCAAAGAATTTCTTGATCGCAACTGGTTCGAAAATCTCAATTCCAGATATTAAAAATATTGAAAATGTGCGATATTATACGCCGAAAACAATTTTCAATATTGCTCGTCCGCCTAAAAGTATTTTTATTGTTGGTGGTGGAGCTGAGGCAGTTGAAATTGCTCAAATTTTGGCTATTTTTGGTACGAAAGTTTACATCAGCGAAGTTTCGGCACGACTTTTGCCAAAAGAAGATGAAGAAGTTGGAATTACTCTTGAAAATATTTTAGTTGAAGAGAATCATGTTTATGTTTTACCACAAACTCGAGTGGTGGCAGTGCAAAAAGATGGCTTGATGAAGCGAGTGATCTTTCAGCGAGGTGGAACCGAGAAATTTGTGCGAGTTGATGAAATTCTGGTTGTAGGTGAAAGAATACCGAATACGGATATCGGCTTAGAAAATGCTCATATTGATTTTTCGAAAGATAGAATTACTGTAAATGAATTTTCGCAAACTTCTATGAAGCATATTTTTGCGGTTGGTGGCGTGGTCAATCCACAAGCTCAAACGGCAGAGATCTTACTTGAAAGCCGAACGGTTGCTCATAATATTTTACATTCACGATCAAAAATTGAGGTTAAATTTCCGCTTTCGCCTCGTACAATTTCAACTTGGCCAGAAATCGCCACGGTTGGTTTAACTGAAGACGATTGTTTGAGGAGGGATTTAAAATATAAAGCTGCAATTGCGCCACTTAATTTAATTGCAAAAAGTAATGTTGAGAATTTCAGTAGTGGATTTGCTAAAATTATTTGTGATAGGAAGGGAAAGGTTATTGGCGGAAGCGTTGTATCACCAGATGCAACAAACTTGATTTCGCAGATTTCTTTGGCGATTCGAAATGAAATGACAGCACACGATTTAGCTGAAATTCCACAACCATTTTTAAGCTGGAGCGAGATTATTCGTGTGGCAGCCCATAAAATTAAATAAAACTAAACGCTCAAAAGTTAGAATGGGCGTTTTTTATTTTTCAAAATTTGAATTTTCAAGCAAAAAATGGTAAAATTAATATAGATTTACAGATAAAAATTAAGGAGAATTATGGCTGGTCATAATAAATGGTCAAAAATTAAACGACAGAAAGGTGTAAATGATGCAAAACGGGGTGCAATTTTTACACGAATTGGAAATCAAATTGCAATTGCAGCTCGTGGTGGCGCTGATCCAGACATGAACCCAAGTTTGGCGCTGGCAATTGAAAAAGCTCGTGCTGTAAATATGCCAAACGCGAATATTGAGCGCGCAATTGCTCGCGCGGCAGATAAAAACTCGGCAATACTTGAGGAAATTACTTATGAAGGTTATGGTCCGAATGGAATTGGTTTGATTATTGAAACAGCAACAGACAATCGTAATCGAACTTTCCCGGAAGTTAAAACTGCTTTAGTAAAAAATGGTGGCAGAATTGCTGACGCGGGTAGTGTGATGTTTCAATTTACTCGCAAAGGTGTAATTTTGGTTGAAGCAACGGGTGAAGACGCACTACTTGAAATTCTTGATGCTGGTGCGGAAGACGCGGTTGAAGAAGATGGCGAAATCGTGGTTTATACCGACCAAAAAGATTTAATGAAAGTTCGAAAAGAACTAATTGAAAAAGGTTTAACCGTAAAAGAAGCCGAACTTCAATACGTGCCAAATATGGAAGTTGAAATCGCCGATGACGAAACTCGTGCGAAAGTTGAAAAATTGATGGACGCACTTGACGATGTTGATGATGTAGTGAATGTTCATACGAACGCTAAGCTGTAATTTATAAGGGCGATGAGCCCTTATTTTTTATAAGAGGAACTATGTTTAATTTAATTTTTAATTCAGATATAAGTAATTCATTAAAAACTAAAATTTATAATTATTTTGAAAAATATAATAATACTTTTTTGCGATATTTTCCAAAAATGAGTGATGTTGATATTTACTTTTCACATGCTCAAAAGGCTAACCCAGAGATAAGTAAAAACCAAAAAGTTTGGGGTGTTGCCCAGCTTAAAGATAATTTTATGGAGTTTGTAATCTTCGAAGATGATTTTTCTGAAGCAAATTTTGTTCAAAATATTTTTCACGAGCTAAACCATGTATTTCGAGGTTTTTATGAACGTAATTTTTGGTTAATGGTGGATATTGTCTCTGAAGGTTTGGCGGTAAGTTTTGAGAAACAAGTTAGAACTGAAACTAGTATTTTCTGGAAAGATAAGCCGTTTTATTATTTCGAAAATGAAAAGGCAATAATTTTAAAGCGACTTGCTGAAGCGATTGATATTTGTGAAAATAAAAAAGACTATGACTATAATGCATGGCTATATAACTTTAACGGTGAAAATCCTGATTTTCCACACAATTTGGGCTATAAAATTGGTGATTTTTTGGTTGGTGAATATTGTAAATTCTATAAAATTAAACCAATTGATGCTGTGCGAATTTCAACGATTGAATTTATTAAATTTGCCAAAAAGGAGATTTTAAAATGCGAAAAATAATTTTGGGAAATTTCAAAAATAATAAAGTTTTCCGCAAGAAATTGCGCTCAAGCTATAAGCAAGCAATGCGAATTTTACGGCCACAATTTGGTGAGAATAAAGGTTATGACTTGGTTTTTTGCCGAAAAATTTGGACTTATTCAGATGATGGAGTTGATTTTTATCGCCGTCAAAATCATGCTGCTTTTGAGATTTGCGAGATTTTTAGAGATATTCGCAATATTGATATTCGAAACGCGATAATTCGAGCTGTTACGAGTGAAAATTTGCGAAAATTAAATTTTAAAAACGAATTTTTAATGGATATCTTGGTGGTTGGCGGAGGATTTTATTTGGCTGGAATTTCGAAAAATATTAAACTTTCACCAGAGATTAAAAAAGATTTCTTAGAATTTTCTAAAAACGCTAAAAACTATAATTTTGATAAATATATGAATAGTGAAAATAAGATTGAGCAGGATTTTCTTGGATTTTTTGCAGCTGAAGTTATTTCGAAAATTATAAAAAACCGAAAATTAAATGAAATTTCTGAGCAGGAAATTTTTGACGAAATCCAAAAGATTAGCTAAAAAACTCTTTCGCCAAATTTTGGAAATCCTTAGTTTTTATTTTTTCAATTAGTTTAAAATCAATAAAATCACCATAGGTTAAAGCTCGAATTCGCTGTCTTTGCCCAATTTGAACTGGAGTTTGCATCTTGAAAATCAATTTATTATTCAATCTATCTTTCGCATTCTCGAGATCTTTTTCATTAATTTTCTGGATTTTAGTAATTTCTTTTTTAACAATTTCTTCAATTTTTACTGCCGCCGAGCTTTCGAATCTGCTTTCGAACGCCAAAAAAGAATTATTTAAAATTGAGCCTTCGCTAAAAAATACTTTAAAATTATAGACTAAGCCATTTTTTCGAAGAGCTTGATAAATTTTGGTTTCAATTTCGTTTTGAATTAGTTCTGTGATAACTCTTTCGATCGGATTTAGAGAGTGGTTAAGCGTAAAAATCTGAGTATAAGAATACATTTTTTCATTATTTTTTATAATTTTAGCGTTTTTAAGCTTATAATTTTGGCTTGCTATAGGTTTTTCTTGTGGTAATTTTATACTTTCGAAAGCTTCAATAATCTTATTTTCATCGAAATTCCCAACTGCTAAAATTCGCAGATTTTTAGTTGAAAAATGGTTTTTAAAAAAATCTAAAACATCATTTTTAGTGATTTTTGAAAGCGTTTCAACTTCTTCTATAGAATTTAAGGCTGGAATGTTTTGATTTTTAAGAATTTCTGTGTAGATTTCTGGATTTCCTTTTGTTGAAGTAATAATTTCATTTTTTATAATATTTTTCTGAATTTGCAAGTCATTTTTAGTGAAATTAAAATTTTCGAAAAGGGAGATAAACTCATTCAGTGTTTTTTCGAAACTTTCAGCTGTGCTTTCGAAAGAGAAAGTTGTTAGAAGATTGTTTGTTTTTCCATTTTTCTGGAATTCATTATTTTTTGAAGTAAAATTTCTTAGAATCAAATGCTCTAAAATGTGAGGGATTTGCCGCTTTTCTATTTTAGTAGAAAATAATCCAGTCAAAAATCCAGCTTCTAGATAAACTATATTTGAAGACGGATTTTTTTGATATAGAATTTCGATACCGTTCATTAAAAATATTTTCTTCATAGTTTTATATTGAAATGAGCCCTTAAGATGCTTAGTCTCTATAAAATTAGCTCTTGTCACTAAGTTCCATTATATAATAGTAGCAATAAAATTATCAATAGATTTTTGATTTTTTTGGCGGAAGATGTTAAAATCAAAGCATGAATAACCTTGAACTTCTTGTAAAAAACTATCAAACACCACCTGAAGCTATCACTTTAGTTGAAAATTCTCGCATTTTACTGCTTGCGGGAATTTCTGGTGCAGGAAAAGATACAACCAAAAAATATCTTTTAAAAAATGAAGAATATCGTGATATTGTTAGTCACACAACGCGCGCTCCTCGTGAAAATAATGGTAATCTTGAACAAAATGGCGTTGATTATAATTTTATTTCGATTGAAAAAGCTGAAGAAATGCTTAAAAATCGCGAATTTATTGAGGCTAAATTTGTTCACGGTAAGATTTATGGCACAAGTATTGCCGAGATTGAAAAAGCCAACCGAAACGGGCAGATTTCTGTAACGGATATTGATATTCAAGGAATCGCAGAATATAAAAAAATGAGCGATCGGGTAGTGGCAGTCTTTATTTTACCGCCGGATTTTGAAACTTGGCGTGCAAGATTTGCGAACCGATATTCAAGTGCGGAAGAATTCGAAAAGGATTTTGCAAAGCGATTGCCGGAAGCGATTTCTTCATTAGAACAAGCTCTCGAAGTGCCATATTTTCACTTTATTTTAAATGATGATTTTCGAAATACGGCGCGAATTATTGATCAAATTATGCACCAAGATGTTGAATTTAATTATAAAGATATCGAAGTGCGTGTGCGAGCAAGAAAGCTTTTGGAAGATATTAAAGCTAAATTCTTAGAATTATCGAAATAGACTAAAAGAAAAAACCGCATTTCGCGGGCATAGAAGAGTTATGGTCTGTAGAATATTACTTTATCTGTTTTTTTCGTTAGTGGTTACTTCCCAGCGATCATTAACGAACAGATATATTCTAGACAACTCTTCTTTTAGTGTACCTCTTAGCATTTGTTAAGATAACATTTGCTAAGCCTTTAGAATTGCATCATAATTATAATAAAAAGTCAAGTATTTTACGAAAAAAAACTATAATGAAATATATAAAAAAACAGAATTAGCACTCTATTGACCTAAGTGCTAATTTGTGATAAACTTAAAGTATGAATATTACACCACGACAAACGCAAATTTTGGTAGCAATTATTGAACAATATGCCGAAGTTGCCAGCCCTGTTGGAAGTGTGACTTTAGCAAAGCTTTTTGGCGTTTCAAGTGCGACAATCCGCTCGGAAATGGCAAAACTTGAAGATCTCGGTTTAATTACACAACCTCACACTTCTGCTGGGCGAATCCCAACTGATAAAGGTTATCGATTTTATGTGAATCGCTTAACTGCTCAAAATGAAGGTGGAGATGAACAAATTTTGCTAAACGCTAATAATTCGAAAGACAGTTTGCGTGGCTTTCGTGCAATTTCTTCACGAGTTTCAGCTCAAAATGATCGTGCCGATCACGCAATCCGCTCGGCTGTGGATTCATTAGTTGAACTGACTGGAAATCTTGGTCTTGCTACAATTGGTGATCAACTTTACATGAATGGTATTTATAATCTTTTTTCGCAGCCAGAATTCGAAAGTGGTGAAGCTGTGCAGTCGGTTGCGCAACTGCTTGATAATCTTGAGCCATGGCTTCGTGAAGTTACTCCAAATGAACCGCTCAATGTTTATATTGGTAGCGAAAATCCAATTGGTAAAAGTTCTGGTGCGAGTTTGATTATTTCGAAATTCGAAAGTCCATTTTCGGAAAATTCTTACATTGGTGTGCTTGGACCAACTCGCCAAAATTATGGAAAAGTAGTGCGATTAGTGCAGAAAACAGGTGAATTTCTGGAAGAGATTTTATAATAACTTAAGGAGGAATAATGAATATTTTAGTGATAAACGGCCATCCCGATAAAAAGAGTTTCAATATGTCTATTTTTAAGGAGGTCATTAAAAACTTAGACAGCAAAAAACATCAGATTGAAACTTTAAATCTTTCAGAAATGAAATTTGATCCAGTCTTGCGCTTTGGCTATCGGGAGCGAATGGAAGAGGATGCTGAAATTACGCGCTCGCAAGAATTGATTCAGTGGGCGGATCACTTAATTTTTATTTATCCAATTTGGTGGGGAAGTATGCCAAGCTTAATGAAGGGGTGGATTGATCGAGTTTTTACTCCTGGAATAACATATAGAAGTAATCCTCGTGGTAGTTTTTTGGTAAATTTTATAACTGGAAGGCAATTCGAAAAACTTGCAAAAGGGAAGACTGCCGCAATTATTACAACATCTCAAGGACCCGGTATTTGGTTTAAAGTTTTTTCTGGATTTATTAGCCTATCACCAAATAGCTATGGAATTGCAGTTTTAAAAAATGCAGTATTGAGAATTTGTGGCATTAAGACCAATAAAATTTTATCTTTTGGACTTGTTGGTAGAGAAGAGAATACACTTGAGATGCGTAAAAAATTTCTTAAAAAAGTTGCGAAGTATGTAAATAAGATTTAAGGAGGAAAAGATGGAAGAAAATAATGTAGCAAAAAATCAAGACAATACAAAAGATAAGAAACAATCAGAATTTTTTAAAAAAGATTCAAAGTGCGAAAAGCTTCAAACGGAGAACTCAGAACTAAAAAATGATTTGCAGCGTACGCGTGCTGATTTTGAGAATTATCGAAAAAACGTTGAAAGCCGAATTTCGAATGCGCAAAATTTGGGCGAAAAAAAGGCAATTTTAGCATTAATTCCGATAATTGATGATATTGAGCGTGCAATTTCACATTTACCAGCAGAATTGGCGGAAAATTCCTGGGCGCAAAATGTTGTTAAGATGAGTAAAAATCTTGAAAAAAACCTTTCGAAACTTGGAGTTGAAAAGATTAATTCTTCGAACGGCACTATTTTTAATCCAGAACTTCATGAAGCGATTCAATTCGATGAAGGCTCGGAAGGAGAAGAAGAAGTTATTGTTGAAGAACTTCGAGCTGGTTATAATTTAAAGGGTGAAGTTTTGCGCCACGCGATGGTGAAGGTTGGACGAAAATAACAAAAAAAGAGCGAGCTAGGGAGCGCTCTTTTTTTGTAAAAATACTTGCAAAAAACTACGAAGGTATGATAAAATATAAATAGGGGGGTAAAACAATACAAAGAAAGGATCTAAAATGGCATTTGAAAAATTTAATAATTCTGAGATGGGAAGGATTGTTAATAAGATATCTGTGACTCAGGGCGGTCAGATTAATTTTCCGGCAGCTTTTTACAATATAAATGAACTAAAAAAATACAAGAGCGCAATATTATATTGTGATAAAGAGATGATGAAAGTAGCTATAGAATTTTCAGAAGACGATGATAAGAGTGGCTTCAAACTTGTATTGTCTAATGATGGAAAATATGGATGCTATATATCATCGAGGGCTTTCTTCCAGTATAACGGAATAGACTACACTAAGTTTGCGCAAAGATATGACTATATAAGAGAAAAAATAGACAACAAGGAAGTATTTGTCATAGCTTTAAAGGAGAAGGCTATGTAGGTGATAGATTAGCGTCCTAAAAAGTCGCCCGAGAGCGACGTAATAGGTGTAAATATTTTGCGATATATTACAATACTCCTATTATAGCATAAAGGGACTCATTATGCAATTTATTAATTATTAAAAATATGGATGGTTAAATAAACATCCATAAGAAAGGAGTATTTTATGCTCAAAATAATAGCAATTCAAAAAGACAATGGCGATCACTATGATCCATACGAGTCCATTCAAGCTTTTCAGTATGTTACAGAAAATAGCGAGATTAGTAGTTGTACATTAAAGCCAATGGTTGATTTTATCGAAAAAGGTGGGCTAGCATATGTTGGTTCGGCGCTATGCGTAGTCCGAACGAGCGCTTTTGGTAATAAATATATTAAAACGTTACCAGATTCTAATCCAGACAATAATTTGCTAAACCTTCCTGAATTTTAGTTGAAATGCTCGAAGGTAATAAGGCCTCCTTTTGGGAGGCTTTATTTAACACTTGAAATACAATAACTGTCAAGTCCAGATTGAAAAATAGCCACAAGTGTGATAAAATCGAATAATGAATAGTGGGCAAAATCTTGAAAATATTAAAAAGTTTATTCGTGCTACGAATTATTTAGCAGTTTCGCAAATTTTTTTGCAAGATAATTTTTTATTAGAGCGAGAGCTGAAATTTAATGATATTAAACCACGCCTTCTTGGCCACTGGGGAAGTTGCCCTGGTGTAAATCATGTTTATGCTCATCTTTTGAATATTCAAAAACAGTTTGATTTTGCTAAAAGCGGCTTGAAGACAGCATTTATGCTTGGGCCTGGTCATGCTTTTCCGGCGCTTCAAGCAAATTTGTTTATGGAGGAAACACTTTCGAAAGTTGATAAAAAAGCCACGCGAAATGCCCAGGGGATTGAATATATTTCAAAAAACTTCTCTTGGCCGGGCGGTTTTCCGTCGCATGCCAGCCCTTTCACGCCGGGTGTGATTCTCGAAGGTGGTGAGCTTGGTTATTCGCTCTCGACTGCTTTTGGGGCAGTTTTAGACAATCCAAATCTTGTAATAACTACTTTAATTGGTGATGGTGAGGCTGAAACTGGCCCAATTGCTGCAGCTTGGCATTTGAATAAACTAATAAATCCAGTTGAAAATGGAGTAGTTTTACCTATTTTACATTTGAACGGTTATAAAATTTCTGGTCCGACAATTTTTGGCTCGATGAGTGATTTTGAATTGATTCAATTTTTTCACGGAGCTGGTTGGGAACCAAGAATCGTTGATGAATACTCTGCTGAAGATTTCGATTTGGAGCTTTCGAAGGTCTTTTCAGACGCTTTTCGAGATATTTCGCGAATAAAATTTGGCCGAAAAAATGGTTTTGTGCGGCTGCCGATGATTATTATGCGGAGTAAGAAAGGAAGCTCTGGTGTTGCTGAAAATAATGGCGAAAAAATTGAAGGAAACTCGCTCGCTCATCAAGTTCCACTTTTAAATGCTAAGAGTGATGAAAAAGAGCTCAAAAAACTCGAAGACTGGTTAAAATCTTATAAATTTGAAGAGCTTTTTGATTTTGAAAAAGGTGAATTCAAACCTTGGCTTGATGATTTTTTACCAGAAAAATCAAGCAGGATTGGGCAAAATCGTTTTGTAGATGCAAGTTTAAATTTTACAGAGTTAGAATTGCCAGAAATTCATGAAAGAATGGGTGAAAAATCACTCGCAATGAATGCGGTTGGTGATTTTTTGAAAGAAGTTTTCGAAAAGAATCCAGAGAATTTCCGCTTCTTTAGCCCTGACGAAACTTATTCGAATAAATTAGATGCTATTTTTAAGGCAACTTCACGTTCTTGGCAGCGAGAAATTAAACCGTGGGAAAAAGATTTATCGAAAAACGGCCGCGTGACGGAAATTTTGAGTGAACATTCTTTACAGGGTCTTTTGCAGGGTTATATTTTAACGGGGCGACACGGAATTTTAACTTCTTACGAAGCTTTTGCGCCGATTATTTCCTCGATGATGGATCAATATGCGAAGTTCTTAACTCAATCTAAAGAAGTAAAATGGCGAGGTGATTTGGCAAGTTTGAACTATGTTCTGACTTCAACTGGTTGGCGGCAAGACCATAATGGATTTTCGCACCAAAATCCGAGTTTTATTGATGAAGTTTTACGCCGCGAAAACGGAATTGGGCAGATTTTTTTGCCAGCAGATGATAATTCTGCGGTCGTGTCGATTTCGAAAATGCTAAAATCCCGAAATAATATTAACGTTTTGGCTGCGGGAAAAACGCCAGAACCAAGATATTTTTCTCTCGAAAGTGCGCAAAAACAGCTTGAAAATAGTGGAATATTTGTTTTTGATTCTTGGAAAAATCAGGAAATTACAGATTGGAATTTAGTTACAGAAGATGATGAGCCAGATTTAATTTTGGCAGCAAGCGGTGATTATGTTTTTAAAGAAACTGTTGCGGCGCTTCAAGTTCTGCTTCATGATGTGCCGCAAGTTAAAATTCGGTTGGTTTATACTCAAGCACTTTGCGGAAAAGGAATTGGAATTTTCGAAAATATACTTTCGAAAAGCGACTTTGTGAAGATTTTTACTAAAGATAAGCCAGTTATATTTGCTTTTCATGGATACGCTAAAACTCTTAAATCGATATTATTTGATTATGAAAATCAAGCACGTATTCAAATTAACGGATATGAAGAAAAAGGTTCAACAACAACACCTTTTGATATGTTAGCGAGAAATAGGGTGTCGCGATATGATATTGCAGTGAGAGCCTTAAATTCGGTTGATAAAGATGACGAAGCTTTTGAAAAACTTGCGAGAGAATATCGAAAACGCCAAGATGATGCTTTACGTTTTGCACGAGAAAACTCAGTAGATGCATCAGAGATTGAGAATTGGAATTACTTAAAGTTTGATTAACGAAAATAACCACGCTACACTAGGTAGTGTGGTTATTACTATAATTTATTCTCTAAAATATATTTTTAGCCGTTCTTCGAAATTCATCTTCTGGATTTTAGCTAATTTTTCTTCTGGTGACCCTTTTAACTTCTTAAGAACCTCCTCTCGTAGTTTTCGTAGACTTTGAATCATGAAATTAGCTTCATCATTTGTTATATTACCTACAGGTCTTGCCAATAGTTCCTTTAATTTTTCTTTGTCAGACATGAGATATCCTTATTTTAATAGATTTTCACTTTCAAGCTTTTCGATAAAATCGTCAATAATTCGTAATTTTCGTTCTATGATCTCACTTTCATCAAATTTTTTAAAAGTTGTGAGCTCTATAACCTCTGCAATTTTACTTGGTTCTTTTGAGCTTCCACGCCGTTTTTTACCGAGGTAAAAATCTTTCTTGACATCAAATTCGAAATCTGAAGCCTTAATGTTGATTGAGCTTTCCAAAATAATCTTATTTCCAATAGATTCAATTAGATTTTTATCGGAAATTCCATTAATTTCAGCTCGTTTTTTAGCAAAAATGTGTTCAATTTGAAGCGGTTCTTTTAAGCTTAATAATTGCTGATTTTCTTTTAAAAATGCAAACCAAACAAGAAATGATTTTGTAATTCCTTTCATGTTGCTGAATTCAAAATTATCGAAAGCCGTGCGGAGAGAATTTTCATTAAAAAGATGATTTTCAAAAGCTGGGACAAGGTTATTATGGTTAACTATTTCACTCATTTCTTTAAAGATTGGAGTTCGGAGTTGGTTTACACCAGGATTTATTAAGCTATATCCTAAAATAAAGTTTGTTATTTTTGAAAGAAAATGACTGAACGCATCTAAATCGATCTCATCGTTTGAATCTCGATTCTGCAAAAACCAAACCGACACAATATTTTCCCACATTGTATTTGGGGAATATCGCAAAACAAAGAGTTTTCGAAGTACTTTATTGCCAAAAGACTCGTCTTGTGAGTATACTTTTTTCCAGAAAATTGCTAAATCACTTAAATCATCAAGAGCTGATTCATCTTTAAAATAAGGAAAATCTTGATTCTCGCCACGGAAGAAACTGCGTAGAGACTCGGTCGTGCTTCTAGTTATGCCATTTTTTGCCCGTAAGAAATACATATATTTTGTGAAAAGTTCATCCATTGGCGTGCCTTGTTGTGGCTTGAAAATTTCTTCGGTAATTTCTTCAAGCTTCTTCCATTCTTTAATAAAATCATTCTTTTGATTTTTGTCAAAATAAAGTTTGTAGAATTTCGATTTAAAGATATCTGCGTCAGCCAAGGGTAGTCCGCGGTCGTTTAGCGTGGAGAAGATTTGTAATGCATTATCTTGGTTGACAGCTTCAATAGATAATATCATGCAATATTCTAAAATTCGTGCTGGAACGTAAAATATTGAAGAAAAATACTTTTCGCTAGCATCTTTAATTTTTTCAAGAAAGAAACGGAAATTTTGTGCGTATTGGCTGCGAAATTCTTTTGGAACTTTACCAGATTTTAATATTTCCAAAAATTCTTCTTTGTCATTATCTGTAGCAACTTCAGAAATTAGTTTGAGATTGTTTTTATCTACGCGTCCAAATTCATCTGTTTGCCACAAACATGATTCTATCTTTTTTCGAATTAATTGAGACTCATCATCTTTTAAAAATTCAAATCTGTCATAAAATGCTCGAAGCAAAAGCATTAAGGTTGTTAGGCGCTGCTGGCCATCGATAATTTCGAATTTACCATCCTCTGGGAAATAAACTATCGATCCGAGAAAGTATTCGCCATTCTCATCAAAAGCTGTGTAGTTTTCATTTGGAATTGTAAAAGAGAAAAGATCATCCCATAAAGTTTGACATTGGTCTTCAGTCCAGGCGTAAGGGCGCTGGTATTCTGGTATTAAGAAATCATGTTTTCTATCAGACAAGAGCTGATAGATGCTTCGTTGGGTCATTTTTGGCTGAGCCATAATATCCTTTCAGTTATGTTTATATTTTAATTTTATCACGACAGAGTAAAAAAACAATAGTTGTAAATAATACAACATTAGCACTCTTGACTTGTGAGTGCTAAAAGCGTATAATCAGAATATAAGCGTGAAACGAATTGCGAGGCGCGCTTTATAGAATAGCTAATAACTTTCGAGAAGCTTTCTGAAAAATACGAATAGGCTAAGAAATTCGAAATTGACTAGGAAAGCTATCGAGCAGATAAATTTAATAAAGAAAGAAGGAGAAAATGGGAAAAATTATTGGAATTGACCTTGGTACAACTAACAGTGCTTTTGCTTATATGGTTGCAGGAAAACCTGAGGTTATTACAAACGCAGAAGGAAATCGAACTACACCATCAGTTGTAGCAATTAATAAAAAAGGCGATCGCTTGGTTGGGCAAGTAGCACAACGTCAACGTGTAACAAATCCAAAAAATACAATTTATGGCGTAAAGCGTTTGATTGGCCGAAAATATTCTGATGATGAGATCCAAAAAGATCTTGGAATTATGCCTTATGAGATTGTGAAAAAAGGTAGTGGTGTGGCTGTAAAAATGGGTGACAAAGAATATACGCCAGAAGAAGTTTCAGCGATGATTCTTTCGAAAATCAAGGCAGATGCTGAGGCTTTCTTGGGTGAAAAAGTTACTGAGGCTGTGATTACTGTTCCAGCTTACTTCGATGACAGCCAACGTCAGGCAACAAAAGATGCCGGTAAAATTGCTGGTCTTGAAGTAAAACGAATTATCAACGAGCCAACTGCGGCTGCACTTGCTTATGGCTTGGATGGTAAAAAAGACGAAAAGATTGCTGTTTTCGACCTTGGTGGTGGAACATTCGACGTTTCGGTTCTCGATATTGCCGATGGCGTGTTTGAAGTTCTTTCAACGAACGGTGATACACACCTTGGTGGTGAAGACTTCGACAACCGCATTGTGAACCACTTCTTGGATGAATTCAAGAAAGAAGAAGGAATCGATCTTAAAAATGATTCTGCCGCAATGCAACGCTTGAAAGATGAAGCTGAAAAAGCAAAGAAAGAGCTTTCTTCAACAACATCTTACGAAGTGAACTTGCCATTCTTGACAGCCGATGAAGATGGTCCAAAACACTTCGAATATACTCTAACTCGAGCAAAACTTGAAGAATTAGTTGCTGATTTAATTGATCGATTGGCTGATCCTGTTGAAAAAGCTCTAAAAGATGCAGATCTAAAAGCTAGCGATATCTCTGAGGTTGTGATGGTTGGTGGTATGACTCGAATGCCAGCTGTGGTTGAAAAAGTTGAAAAAATCTTTGGCAAAAAACCAACTCAAGGTGTTAACCCTGACGAAGTTGTGGCTGTTGGTGCTGCAATTCAAGGTGGTGTTTTAGCCGGAGATGTTAAAGATGTGCTACTTCTTGATGTTACACCTTTGACACTTGGAATCGAAACTGCTGGTGGTGTTCGAACTCCGATGATTGATCGAAATACGACTGTGCCAACTTCAAAATCACAAGTTTTCTCAACTTATGCTGACAATCAGCCACAAGTTGAAATTCATGTGCTTCAAGGTGAGCGTGAAATGGCTGCCGACAATAAATCTCTTGGAATGTTTGTGCTTTCAGGAATTGCACCAGCGCCACGAGGAATTCCACAAATTGAAGTTACTTTCAATATTGATGCTAACGGAATTTTGACAGTTACTGCTAAAGATAAAGGAACTGGTAAAGAGAATAATATCACAATTCAAAACTCAGGAAACATGAGTAAAGAAGATATTGAAAAAGCTCAAAAAGAAGCTGAACTTCACGCTGATGAAGATAAAAAGAAGCGCGAATTGATTGATGCGAAAAATCAGCTCGAAAATGCTATTTATCAGGCAGAAAAAATGCCAAGCGAATTCAAAGATAAGATTTCGAAAGAAGATGAAGAGGCAATTTCGAAAGCTGTTGAAGAGGCTAAAAAACATCAAAATGCCGATAGTAAAGATGAGCTTGAAAAAGCTGCTAAAGATCTTCAAGATGCAATTATGCCAATTGGTGCAAAATTGTATCAAGCTCAAAGCGCAGATAATGCGGGTGAAGCTGGTGAGAAAGCTAAAACTTCTCGCAAAAAAGATAATGATGAGCCAGTTGAAGGCGAAGTTATTGATAAGAAATAATTCGAAAATCCACCTTTCGAAAAGTAAAAATGCTCAGGTTAAACTGGGCATTTTTGCGTATTGATTTTTTGAGTTTATTTAGTATAATTGGTTTGTGCTCACCCAATGCTTGTACTTTTAGAAAGAGGTATTTTTCTATGGCGAAAAAGATATTTAATACGATTAAAAATGTATTTATTACCGTAGTATTTTTTTATTTACCGTAGTAATTTTTTTATTTTTGGTTTTTCTTTTACTACTAAAGATAACACTCGTGATGTTGCTTTTCATCTGGATAATAGTTTTGCGGGTAGTACATTCTTTAGTTAGAATGCTATTCAGTAATGGAGAGAATTTTTAACAAGAAGATTAAGAATTGATAGGGAAATTATGGTTCAGGTTTCAGGAGTTTTTACTATAGAACGATGTTTGGTAAAATAAATATGGGCAGATTTATTCGAAATATTTATGTTCCGCACGATACGGTTACGGTTACGGTTAAATAGATTTTATAAGGGTTAGCTATTTAATTGAGGATTTATATGAAGTTTATTGATGAAAAGCTGGTTTAGCGATATAGTATAGGATATGGAAAATTTTAATCCAAATAATCAAAATGAAAACAAAGAAACTGGCTGGAATCTCGACTAAAAAATATAGAAAATAATAATTAGCACTCTTGCTCTTTAAGTGCTAATTTGCTATAATATATTATATGAGCAAAACAGATTATTATGATATTTTAGGTGTAAAAAAAGACGCCAGTGCTGATGAAATTAAAAAGGCTTTTCGAAAAAAAGCAGTTGAGCTTCATCCAGATAAAGGTGGAGATGAAAAGGCTTTTAAAGAGGTGAATGAAGCCTATGAGGTTTTAAAAGATAAAGAAAAGCGCCAGCGGTATGACCAGTTTGGCCATGCGGGAGTTGGCGGAAACTCTGGTGGATTTTCTGGCGGAAATCCTTTCGAAGGTTTTAGCGGATTTTCGGGCCAAAATGTTAATTTTGATTTTGGCGGCGGATTTGGTGATATTTTTGACGGAATTTTTGGCGGCGGATTTTCGAATGGCCGCGGTTCGAAAAATAAAAAAGGCCGCGATGTTGAAGTAGATCTAACTTTGAATTTTAAAGAGGCAGTTTTTGGGACTGAAACTGAAATTTCATTAAATCTAGATGATGAGTGCGAACATTGTGATGGCTCTGGCGCAGAGCCTGGTCATGGAATGCAAAAATGTCCAGATTGTAATGGAAGTGGCCAGCAAACTCGCGCCACTCAAACTCTTTTTGGCCCGATTCAACAAACTGTAACTTGCCCGACTTGTGATGGTCGCGGTGAGGTTCCAAAGCTAAATTGTTCAGTTTGCCGTGGTGCTGGAATTTTGCGTAAAAAGCAAACAGTAAAACTTAAAATTCCAGCAGGAATTGATGATGGCGCAACAATTCGGCTTTCTGGCCGTGGTGAAGCAATCAAAGGTGGCGAAAAAGGTGATTTATATGTAAACATCTATGTTAAAGCTGATAAAAAATTTACGCGTGAAGGTGATTTAATCTTAAGTGAAGAGAGAATTTCAATGATTGATGCTGCACTTGGTGCTGAAATTGAAGTTGAAACAATTGATGGAATGCTAACGATGAAGATTCCAGCCGGAACGCAAAGCCATACTGACTTTAAGCTTTCAGGTCACGGTGTGCCTCACCTTCGAACTGAAAGAAGAGGTGCTCAAATTGTGACGATCATTGTTGAAACTCCTACGAAGCTTTCGAAAAAACAAAAAGAGCTTTTGATAGAATTTAAGAAATCTAAAAAATCATTATTTTAAATAGTTGGCCGAGTTATTTAATAGCTCGGCTATTTTATGAGACAATATGTTAGCGCAGTTGTTCTATTTTTATAAAATAATTTGAGCATCCTTAGAGCTTATGCTATAATATTGCTATGACAACAATTATTTTTATTGTAATTCTTTCGATTTTTTTAACACTCTCTCGGCGTAAAATGGGCTATTTCAATCTTATTATTCTCGCGGGAATTGTTTTGAATAGATATTGGAATAAAGATATTACTATTTTTTTAACAACTTCAAATTTAGTAATTCCAGAATCAACTTTGAGCGGAATTGTTGGTTTGTTTTTAATTTTAGCACCAGCTTTGGTAATTTTAGCAAAAAATCCAAAACAAGAAAAATGGCTTTTTGGTATACTTTCTTCGATATTTTCAGCGATTTTTACATATTTAGTGTCACTTTCGTATTTCGAAAAAGTTTTTTTACCAGATTTACTTTCGAAAAGTATTTCGCAGCCGCTTGAAAAATGGGCTAGTTGGGTCATTTTGGCGGGAGTTATTTTTTCTATTTTAAATATAACCTCATTTAAATTTAAGAAAATTGAGAAAAACCCTTGACTTTTAAAAATAATTGATATATACTTTAATATGTATTCAGTGAGTGGGTCTGTAGCTCAGCTGGTTAGAGCACCTGCCTTTTAAGCAGGGTGTCATGGGTTCAAGCCCCATCAGACCCTCCAATATATTAGAAAATTCACCAAAAGGTGTTTTTTTTATTGTTAAAATATGATAAAATTATATATGTGAAGAAGCAATTGATAGAATTTATAAATCGTTGGTTTTTAAATAGTTTCTTATTATGGATTTTAATTTCTATTTTTGGAAATGTTAGCAACCACAGTGCGGGAACTTTCTTTCTTGCTGGTTTAATTTTTTCAATTGTAAATAGCACACTTAAAACTATTCTTACAATTTTATCACTTCCAATGATTATTTTGACTTTTGGTTTTTTTACACTGATAGTTAATGGTATGATTGTTTGGATTTCGATACTTTTAGCACCAAATATTTCAATTGGATTTTGGAATTCTGTAATTGTAGGAGCGGCTATGAGCTTGCTAAATTATAGTTTGAGTCAATTTTTAAGAATTGAAGATGAAAAGGAGATTTTATAGTGAATATTGATATTATTTTACAGTTTTCAACTGTTATTTCTGGTGTTTTAATGATGATTTTAGTGCTTCTACAACAACGAGGAGCAACTTTGGGGGCAGGGTTTGGGGCTTCTGGAGAGCTTTATACTGAGCGACGCGGTGTTGAAAAGAGTATTTTTCGGGCAACAGTTTTCTTTGCATTTGTTTTTGTTGCATCAATTCTTACAACTTTGCTTTTGCCTAAATAAAAAGGAGTTTTAATGGACTTTAAAAATAGCCCTAAAAAGGTTAGACGAGTTTCTGCTATTTCTAAAAAAAATAGAGATCAGGTTTCAAAAAATAAAACAATTCAAACTTTTAATAATAAGGCTACTTTAGCTGAAAGAGCAGATTTAGTTGAAAAGGCTATTACTTCTCACACGAGAAAAATGTTTTTTGGTCGTTTTGAGAATTTGTCAAATGTTCGAAAAATAGTTATTTCTTGGATCTGCGTTGTGTCTATTTTGATTTTTTCTGTTGGTGTTTTTCGCGGGTTAAGTGCTGAAAACTATAGTGAGGATATTTTTTATAGAGGAGGAACTTATTCAGAAGGAATTTTGGGTGAAGTTAAAACCTTGAATCCGCTATTTACCTCGACTGATACTGAAAAATCTTTCGAACAAATTGCTTTTTCTCGTCTTTATGGTATTGATGAAACGGGAAATTTGAAAGGCGATTTAGCTGAAAGTGTTTCAACATCTGATAATTATAAAAACTTTAAAATTAAAATGCGGAACAATGCTGTTTGGTCTGATGGTCAAAAAATAACAGCCAATGATGTAATTTTCACTATAAAGCTATTGAGAGAGCAATCAATTAATCCTTCTGGTTTTAAAGCCTGGAAAAACGTTGAGATTTCGAAAAATAGTGATTATGAATTTAGTGTTAAAGTGCCGTCAAATTCTTCTTCTATTTTGTATAGTTTTAATTTTTCAATATTGCCAGAGCATATTTTAAAAGATATTCAGACAGAGAAGATCCGCGAAAGTACTTTTTCGAAGAACCCGATAACTTCTGGTGCATTTAATTTTAAATCTGTTCAGAATGATGGTGATAAAACTACTATTTCATTAGTTAAAAACAAGCGATATTATAAGGGTGAGGCCTATATTGATAACTTTGATATTGTTGCCTTTAAAGATGAAACTAAGCTTAAAAATGCTTTGATTTATGGTGAGATTGTCGCATCGCCAAGTCTTAAAATTAGTGAATTTTCAGAATCTGAGCGGGACAAATTAAAATCTCGAGAAACTAATGTTAATCGTGGAATTTATGCTTTTTTGAATAATTCTGATTCAGTTTTGAAAGATTTAAAGGTTCGAAAAGCTATTCAAACTGGGGTTGATATTTCGAAAGTTCGAAAAGAAATGGAATTTATTTATAAACTTGATTTTCCAACTTTGAATCAGTTTTTAAATACTAAAGATTTGAGCGTTCCTAAATATGATTTCGACCAAGCGCAAAAAATATTAGATGAAGCTGGCTGGAAGAAAAACTCGAATGGTATTTTAGAAAAAGATGGTAAGAAAGCTATTTTAAATATTGCAACAACTAGTGTTTATAACTATAAGAAAGCTGCTGAAGAAATTGAGAGTCAGCTTAAAAAACTCGGGTTTGATGTAAAATTAACAGTAATTGATAAAGATGATAAAACCGGAGCTTTCGTTCAATCAATACTCCAGCCAAGAAACTATAGTATTTTAGTTTATGAGATTGATCTTGGCGCTGATCCTGATATCTACGCTTTTTGGCATTCTTCACAATCTGGCCAAAAGGGATTGAACTTTTCAAATTATAATGATGCGGTTGCTGATGATCTTTTGCTAAATTCAAGAACCGCTCAAAGCTCGAATGAGAAAAAGTTACAAATAACTAAATTTACTCAACGTTGGTTAGCTAATTCGGTCGCCATTGGCCTTGGTCAGACTAAAACGAGTTATGTTTTTCGAAAATCAGTTCAGCCATATTCAGTAAATAATACTTTTGTAACAGAGATCAATAGATATGCAGATGTTATATATTGGTCTGCTTCAAAATCAACTCTTTACAAGACGCCATAGTTTTGGTATAATTAAAATGGTTTTGCGCGCGTGGCGGAATTGGTAGACGCGCTAGCTTGAGGGGCTAGTGAGCTTCGGCTCGTGGAAGTTCAAGTCTTCTCGTGCGCACCATTTTGAATTTTAAGCGGTTTTTCCGCTTTTTATTTTGTAAAAATTGCACCATATTTTTGGTGCAATCTTATTGAATCATTTGATATTTTTTCGAATCCAGCTATCAAGTGAGCCAGCGCTCATCGCTAGAATCAGTCGATTTTTATCTTCAAGTTCATTAATTTTTTCTAATAGCTGTGAATCATTTTTTGTAAGATCCATAACGATTGTTTTTTTGGATACTTTTCTAGATAGAAATTCAGGTGAGAGAATCTCAAAATCTGGATTTTCACGGCTTAAATATGTTGGCAGCCAAATAACTTCATCGGCATTTTCAAAGATTTCTGGCGTATATTCATCTTGAACTTCAATTTGTCGAATGTTTTGATGTGGTTGATAAATTAACGATACTCCAGAAAATCCTTGCTCTTCAGCTATTTCTTTTGCCATTTGAAGCGTTGATTGAATTTCCTTTGGGTGATGGCCATAATCAGAATAAACGTTGTTTGTTATTTTTTCGAAACGGCGATTTGTGCCAGGGAAATTATTTAGTGCTGAAATTGCTTTTTCATAAAAATCTTTTGGAGCTTTAAGATTTTGGGTTTCAACTAAATAATCAATAGTTTCAAGAACTAGACTGGCATTTTTTCGATTGTGAATTCCAGGAAGATTAATATTATCTTCTGGCTGAGATAAAATTACCTTGTTCTTTAGAATTTCGAAAATTTCTGGGTGTTGATCTTTCCAAGAAATAATAAAATCGCTTTGCGATCCAAATTCTGCAAAAGCTTCAAAATAATCTTTCTCAGTTTTATAAATATCGGTGTGATCGTGGTCAATTGAAGTGATTAAGCTAACTGATGGCGTAAAATGCAAGAAGTTTCGGTCAAATTCATCAGCTTCGTAGATAAAATATTCACTTTCTGGGTCGAAGAAACCGCTCGCACCAAAGGAAATTGTTGTACCGATCGACCAACTTATTGGAATTCCTAATTGCTGAAAAGCCCAAATTGCCATTCCTGTTGTTGTGGTTTTACCGTGAGTACCAGAAATTGCTATAAGTTTGAGTTTTTTTGAATTGATGATTTCATTCAAAAGCTCGTCCCGTTTGCTAATTTTTATTCCTAATTTCTTTGCCATTAAAAGTTCGGGATGATTTTTAGGTAGGGCTGCAGTATAAACAAACCAATCGATGCCGTTTTCGATGAATTTTTGCTTTAAAGAATGTCCATCTTGTTTGCCGATTTCAATTTCGATATCTTTTTTTGAAAGCTCCTCAATCATTAAACTTGAATTTTGGTCGCTACCAAAAACACCATAGCCAGCACTGTGGGCGATACTTGCAAGAGCGCCAATTCCAACGCCGCCAATTCCAGAAAAATAAATATTCATACTTTTATTTTAACATTTTTAATGGTTAAAATAAAGCTTTTGAGCTTTTAAAAATTTGCCAAATATGATAAAATATAAATACTTATGATTAAAAAAATATTAAAACCTTTTTTTAAAATTCGAAATTATTGGCAATATGTTTCTTTTGATGAAATGGCTGTTTTGTATATTTCGAAAAATATGCGAGTTTTCGCGATAAAATTAACAGGTGCTTTTAGTTTAATTTTTATATATAAGTTTACGAATTCAATTTGGATTGTTCCTATTTGTATTTTAATTTATTACATTGCAAAATTTATAGGTTCGATGATTGCTTTTTTCTATATTTCAAAAAATGGCCCAAAGCACGGAATGCTACTTGCAAATATTTTGTTTATTCCAGCTTTAGTTTTAATAGCTTCGATGGGAATTTTTGGTAAGGAAATGGGTTTGATTATGGCCCTTATTGGTCAGATTTTTACAGGAATGTCGGTTTCGGTCGATAATATATCATATAATGTTAACTTTTCGAAAGCTAAAACTGCCAAAAAAGTTGGAAAACAGCTTGGAGTTGCATATATTTTGGAGTATATTTCGAATGGTATAGCTCCTGCAATTGGTGGATTTTTTGCGATATTTTTTGGAGTTGAGAAGCTTTTTGTGGTATCTTCGGTGATTTTAATTTTGACGACGATTCCGCTCTTAACAACAAAAGAGCAAGTGAAGCTTGTTCGAAAAGTAAGTTTTCGAGGTTTTCCGTGGCGAAACTATAAGCATCTTCTAGTTATTTGTTATAGTTTTGCAATGTTTTGGAGTTATTTAAATATTTGGAACTTTTTTGTGCCGGTCTTTTTGCTGAAAGGTATTAATGCTTATGGTTCAGCTGGAATTTTGTCTTCAATTTCTTCAATTGCATCTTTGGTTGCAGCTTTTATTTATGGTAAAGTGATTGATAAAAATAAAGAGCGAGGACTTTTAAAAATTGGGGCTGTTTTTGTGGCGTTAGTTTTTTTGCTTCGAATTTTTATTCCGTCAAATCCGCTTTTAATTGGAGTTTTAGAAATTATTGCTGCAATGGCAATGAGTGGCTTCAATATGGCGAATTTCAAAGGTTTATATGGTGAAGCTGATGAATCCGGAATGCGCACACAATATTTGTTTTTGTATGAAATTGGAATGAATACAGTTTCTATTATTAATATTTCCTTATTCGTGATTTTATTTTTTGTGCTTCAAGGAATGGACCCATCAGGTGAATTATCAATGAGGATTATGCTTTTGATCTCGAGTTTGTCAATTTTGCCAATAGTTTTTGTGAATTACCGAATTTATCGTAATAAAAAACGTCAGTTTGAAGAATGATAAGCGGCTGCACTCACCGATTTTATCTTAATTTTGTATTTTTTGGTGGAATTATTTGTGGCGCTATTTTTTCAGTTTTTTCGAAAAATACAAGTCTTAAATCAATTGTTTGGCTAATTTTAGCAATAATTTTATTCTTATTCTCTTGGATTTTTGCTCGAAAGTTTTGTTTAATTTTAGTCTTGCTCGCTGGAATTTTGCTTTCTTTGTGGCGAGGCTCAGTTTATAATTTCGGAAATTTAAAGATCGCACAAAATATTAAAAAAGATGTAACTGTTCGAGCTACTGTTCTTGAAGATCCAGATCTTAAGGAAGATGGAAACTTAAAAATTCGTGCAAAAGTTATAGAAATTTCGAATGAACAATTTAATGGAAAGGCTTTTATTAGCTTAAAAACAAATCAAAAAATTCGTAGGAGCGATGAGATTTTAGTAAAAGGGAAAATTTCTGAAGGTTTTGGTGATTTTGCGATTTCAATTCATCGAGGAAGACTTATAAAGATTAGCCCAAAGAGTGATTTTATCCGCGATATGCGAGATTCTTTCGCTGAAGGAGTTCGAAAATTTATTCCTTCACCAGAGGTTGATTTGGGGCTCGGCTATCTTTTAGGCCAGAAAAATTCTTTGCCGGAGGAGATTTCTAAAGCCTTAACAATCACAGCTTTAACGCACATTGTGGTTGCGAGTGGGTATAATTTAACTGTTTTAGTGATGGCGGCTCAGCGAGTTTTTAATAAAATTTCAAGAAAGATAGCTCTATTTGTGGCGATTTTACTGGTTTTAGGATTTGTTTTTGTAGTTGGATTTACGCCATCGATGATTCGTGCAGGGATTGTGGCAATTTTTGGTTTAATTTTATGGTATTTTGGTAGAAAAACCCAAGCGTATTTTCTTCTAACTTTTGTAGCGGCGATAACTTTAATTTTCGAACCTTCGAACTTGCTTAATCTAGGCTGGCAATTATCGTTTGCTTCATTTTTTGGTGTTTTAATTCTTTCGCCACTATTGCAAAAAATCTTTTTCGAAAAGCCAGAAAAGCTAAATTCTGCTTTAAAATTATTTTTCGAAACTTTTAGTGCTCAAATTACAACACTTCCGCTGATAATTTTCACTTTTGGTGCGGTTAGCGTAATATCAATATTTGCGAATATGCTAGTTTTACCATTTGTGCCAAGTGCGATGCTTGCAACTTTTTTAACAGGAATTTTTGCAATATTCTCACCAATCGCTCATTTTTTTGGCTTTATAGCAGAATTAATTTTAAAATATTCAATTTTTATAATTGGTGAATTTTCAAAAATCAAAGGAGCGCAGTTAGAAATCAGATTTGGCTTTAGCGAAATGCTAATTTGCTATTTTTGTTTAATTTTGGCAGTTATTTTGATTAATTTTAGGCTTCGAAAGGATAAAATACTCGATATTTTGAATGAATCCTGAAACGTGATATAATTATATTATTATGAATTTCGAAAAAGAAATAAATTCAACAGATGAAATGATTGCTTTCGGCGAAGAGATTGGCAAGCAAATTTCTGGAGGAATGGTCTTGGAGCTTATTGGTGATGTTGGTGCTGGAAAAACTACTTTTACAAAAGGCTTGGCAAAAGGTTTGGGTATTTCCGAAACGGTTCAAAGCCCGACTTTTACGATATCACGAGTTTATGAAGGCGAGAAGCTAACACTCTCGCATTATGATTTTTATAGATTGAATGATTATGGAATTATGGAAATGGAGCTTGCTGAAAATTTAAGTAATCCAAAAAATGTAACAGTGGTTGAATGGGCTGGTGATCTAGCTGAAATTTTACCAAAAAAACATTTGAAGCTAGTTTTTGAAAGTTTAAGTAAAAATCAAAGAAAAGTTAAAGTGAGAGAAGCATAATGATTTTATTTATAGATACATCGACAGAGAAATGCAAAATTTGGCTTGATGAAAACTTTTTCGAAAAAGAACTGAGCCGAAATATGGCGCGAGATATTCTGGCTTTTTTAGAGGAATGTTTGAATTCTGTTAGCAAAAAATATGAAGATTTCACTGGAATTGGTTTTTTTGCGGGGCCGGGGAGCTTTACAGGATTAAGGATCGGAGCTTCAGTTGCAAACACTTTAGCTGATGGCTTGGAAATTCCAATTGTCGCAGTGAAAAGTGATGAAAATTGGCGAGAAATTGCTTTCGAAAGCTTGAAAAATGGTAAAAATGATAAAATTGCGCTACCTTTTTATGGTAGAGATGCAAACATAACAAAACCGAGGAAGTAATGAAAAATAGAATTTTGGTAATTATTGGAAAAATTATTCAGGCGATTTCAAGATTAAAAGGTGGCGGTTCGGCGTTGCCTGGTCTTGTTATGGAAAAAATTAATCCGAATTTTATTTCGAACATGCTAAAAGGCTTAAAATATGGTGTTGTAGTAATTAGCGGTACTAATGGAAAAACTACAACTACAAAAATGGTTGTTGAACTACTCGAAAGCCAAGGGCTAAATGTATTTTCGAATAAAACTGGTTCAAACTTTGTTCGTGGTGTGGGTGCGGCAATTCTTTCTGAAGCTAATTGGAGCGGCGAGCTTGATGCCGACATTGCTGTTTTGGAACTTGATGAAGCTCATGCAACTCATTTTGTAAAGTTAATTCAGCCACGATATTCGCTCCTTCTGAATGTGATGCGCGACCAGCTCGATCGATTTGGCGAAATCGACTATACTGCAAAATTATTGCATAAGATTGGTGAAAATACTTCTGGATCGGTTGTTTTGAATGCTAACGATAATTTTTTGGGTAAAAAGGAATTTTCGAAAGATTTTTCAAAAGTTGTTAAGTTTGGATTTAACCAAAAATTGGCAGATTTTTTCCCAAATGATGATGAAATTCATCTAAAAAATTCTAAAAAATCACATCGAAAAATTTCAGCAAATGTTTTGCTTGAGGATTTTTCGAATAATATTGCAAAAATTTCTTGGGGTGGAAAAACTGATGAGTTTAAACTAAAAATTGGTGGGATTCATAATATTTTAAATTTAACTGCTGCGATTGCTTTAGTTGAAGAAATTCTTAATGCTGAAAAACTTAAAATTAATCGGCAAAAAGTAATTTGCGCGGCAGAGAAAATTCAGCCAGCTTTTGGTCGAGGCGAGAAAATAAAAATTAATGGTAAAGAAATTGAGATTATATTAGTTAAAAATCCGGCTGGTTTTCGAATAAATTTGCGAAATTTTGATCCTGATAAATATGATACAATGATTGCGGTTAATGATAATTATGCAGATGGTCGCGATATGAGCTGGCTTTGGGACGTGGATTTTTCAGTCTTGAAGCATACTGGTGTTCAAGCAATTTCAGGTAATCGAGCGTATGATATGGCGCTTCGACTTTTTCATGATGATGTTGATTTTGAAGAAGATAGTGTGAATCTTGATATTGCTGAATCTATTATTGATTTTATCGAAAAAGGAAAAAAAGATAAGCGGATTTATGCAACTTATACGGCAATGTTGGAAATTCGAAAAGAACTTTCGAAAATTTCAGAAGTGGAGAAGATTTTATGAATTTAAAAATTTTGTGGCTTTATGCTAAAAATATGAATATTTACGGTGATTATGGCAATATTTTAGCATTAAAAAAACAGATGGAGCTTCGTGGAATAAAATACGAAATTGTTGAATATAATCCTGGAGATAATTTTCCTGAGGATGTTGATATCATCATTGGCGGGGGTGGCCAGGATTCGGGCCAGAGCCAAATTCAAGATGATTTGCTGAAAATTGCACCAAATTTACGAAAGCTTGCTAAAAAAGGTGTACCAATGCTAATGGTTTGTGGATTGTACCAGCTTTTTGGTGATTCTTTTGAAACTGTAAATGGTAATAAAATCAAAGGGATTTGCTTATTTAAGGGCGTTAAAACGGTTGGTGGTAAACAGAGAATGATCGGCAATATTGTTGAAGAATCTGATCAGTTTGGTGAAATTATTGGTTATGAAAACCATAGTGGAAAAACTTATCTTTCAAAAGATAATGAGCCATTGGCACGCGTTAAAAGTGGCGCGGGAAACACGCCTGATGGAAATTTTGAGGGTGTAATTTATAAAAATGTGATTGGGACATATTTACACGGCTCAATTTTACCAAAAAATCCAAAAATTTCGTTATTTTTAATTGAACAAGCTTTGAAAAATAAAGATTATGAAATGCCTAAAGTTCTTTATAAAAATATTCGAAAGGCAAATTTACTTGATCAAATCACTAGAAATGCGCGTGAAATTGCTAAAAAATGTCCACGATAATACTTGATTTTTAGATTATAATTTGGTAAAATGGTTGGGTATTGGGATGTCGCCAAGTGGTAAGGCACCAGGTTTTGGTCCTGGCATTCGGGGGTTCGAATCCCTCCATCCCAGCCAAGATAAAATGTTTATTTTAAACGCTTTATCTTGGCTTTTTTTGTTTTTAATAATGTATTGATGCAAATTTATTTTTTACAAGATATATCTTTCCATTTAGATTTTTTAATAAATATTAAGGAATATATTTTTTTAAGATTAAGGTAAACTAAAAAATCACTAATCTTTCGAAAAGTGATTTTAAATAATTTCTTTTTTGGTGATCTTACCGGGAATCGAACCCGGATTGCCAGGATGAAAACCTGGTGTCCTAACCGTTAGACGATAAGACCATTGAGTTGAGCTTTGGGGTGATAAAGCAGCAACTCGTTTTAATTATAACAAACTTTAAAAAATAATGCAACCCCTTTTTTAATAAAAATAAAAGTGGTATAATGTATAAGTATGGAAAATAATGTTTACAAACGAACAAAAATTTTGGCTACGATCGGCCCAGCAAGCGACAGCCCTGAAATGATCGAAAAACTTATCAACGCAGGAATCAACGGAGCTCGATTGAATTTCTCTCATGGCTCATATGAGGAACATGCTGCAAAAATTAAAGCAGTTCGCGAAATTAGTAAAAAGCTAGGTCGTGAAATTGCAATTTTGCAAGATTTGCAAGGTCCAAAGATTCGTCTTGGAGATATTGTAGATAATCGTTTTGAAGTTGATGAAGGCGATGAATTGGTTCTTGACTATGCAATTCAGCAACATGATGGTTCAGCTAATTTGCCAGTTCAATACAATTTGGCTGAAAAGGTTAAAGTTGGCGAGCCTGTTTATATTTTCGATGGAAAAGTTCGAACAGAAGTTATTGAATTGCCTTCAAATACTGCAATTAAATTGCGAGTTTTGAATAAAGGAACTTTGATGAGCCGAAAAGGCCTAAACTTGCCAGATACAGACTTTGGCGGTGATGTTATTACTGAAAAAGACATGCGGGATCTTGAATTCGGTGCAACTCAAGATATCGATTACGTAGCAATGAGCTTTGTGCAGACTGCTGAAGATATTGAAAATGTTCGTCAGCTTCTTGCAAGCAATAATAGCGAAGCACAAGTTATTGCTAAAATTGAAACCAAAAAAGCCGTTTCTGATAAAGAACTTGAAAAAATCGTTCTCGCAGCGGATGGTGTAATGATTGCTCGTGGTGACATGGCTTATGAAGTTGCTCCAGAAGTTGTGCCAATTATCCAACGAAAAGCTGTTGCCCTTTGTCGGAAGCATGGAAAAATTTCAATTGTTGCAACTCAAACAATGGGTTCAATGGTTGATAATCCACAACCTTCTCGTGCAGAAGTTTCTGACGTTGCTAACGCTGTAATTCAAGGTGCTGATGTTGTAATGCTTTCAGATGAGTCTGCGACTGGTAAATACCCAGAAGAAACTGTGAAAGCTATGCGTGATGTTATTATGTATACTCAAGAGCACGCAGCAGTTTCACCAATTGATGATATTGTTGAGCGTGGTGAAGATGAAGCTTTAAATGCAATTTCTCTTGCTGCAGTTGAGCTTGCGGAGCAAATTAATGCAGATGCTTTAATCGTTGAAACTAAATCTGGACAAACTGCTGCAACTGCTGCCGCAAACCGCCCAGCACTTCCAATTTATGCTGTAACAAGCTCCAATCGTGTTGCTCAACAACTTGGTTTGAATTATGCAACCCGAAGCTTCATCCGCCCAGATGGTGAATTTGCTGGTCTTGAACTTGCAAAAGAACTAAAAGCTAATGGAACATTTGGTAATAAAGAGAAAGCAACAGTTGTTATTGTTTCTGGCCGTCAACCTGGATTAGTTGGTGGAACCGATACAATTCGTGTTCGAACAATCTAATTTTATAAAATAAATAAGATAAGCGTTTCAAGTAGGGAGCGCTTATTTTTATTTTTATTTTTATTTTTA
>CAURNF010000003.1:0-84341 GCA_963526625.1 uncultured Saccharimonas sp. (SeqCode) | reverse complement strand
AAATAAAATTAGCCGATCTTTCGAAAGGCTAATTTTAGGTTTTATTGTGTAATTACTGTTCCAAGATTTTTTGAAATTGCATCCTGGGCATTCTCGAGGCTCGTAATGACTGCTTTTCCACCAGTTTTTGCGAATTTTAGTGAAGCTTGGACCTTTGGTAACATTGAACCTGCGCCAAATTGGTCTTCGCTAATATATTTCTCTGCTTCTTCTGGTGAAATTACACCCAAAGCTTGTTGATTTTCTTTTCCATAATTAATCATCGCATTATCAACACCAGTTAAAATTAATAGTGTATCGGCGTTAATTTTTTCAGCCAAAAGCTCTGCGGCAAAGTCTTTATCAATCACAGCGTCAACTCCTTCGAAAGAATTTTCTCCATTTGAAACTACTGGAATTCCACCACCACCAGCCGCTATAACAATTGCGCCAGTTTTCATAAAGTCAATAATCGCATCACTTTCAAGAATATGGATTGGTTTTGGTGAAGGGACAACTCGCCGCCAGCCGCGCCCAGAGTCTTCTCTAATGACATAACCTTTTTCGGTTGAAACCTTTTGAGCTTCTTCTTCGGAATAGAATGGACCAATTGGCTTTGTTGGGTTTTTAAAAGCTTGGTCATCTTTCGAAACTTCAACTTGAGTAATAATGGTTGTAGCATTTTTCGAAATTCCATTTCTTGAAAGTTCTTCTTTTAAGGCTTTTTGGATCCAATAGCCAATCATTCCCTGAGTCATTCCCACGCTAACATGAAGGGGCATTGCAGGGGTTGAAGGTGAATTTCCGGCTTCTTCATGAAGGACTAGATTTCCAACTTGTGGGCCATTACCATGAACAATTACTAATTCATGACCATCTTTAATGAGAGGAATAAGCTTTTGAACTGTTTCTTTTGCAACTTCTTCTTGAACCTGTGCGGTTAATTCACCATTTTTTTGTAAAGCATTGCCACCAAGTGCAACAACGATTTTTGACATTTATTTTCCTTTTTGTTTTTAATTTAATAATATAGATAAATTATAGCATAAGTTTTTTAGAAAGTCAATATTATTTCATAATAAAAAAAGACACAACTCGTCAAAGTTATGTCTGCGATAATCTTGTATTGGTCGGGGTGAAAGGACTCGAACCTTCGACCTCACGGTCCCAAACCGCGCGCGCTAGCCAACTGCGCCACACCCCGAGATTAACTCGAAATATACAACCATTATAACGCATATATTTCAAAAAATCAAGCAAAAAAATCTATTTTGAATATTTTTTTCGCCATTCTTCTATTTTAGCGTGATGCCCGCTTAACAAAACTTTTGGAACTTTCATTCCGCGGAAATCTGCCGGTCTTGTAAATTGTGGAAATTCCAGATTATCACCGTCTGAATAACTTTCAATTTCAGCTGATTTTTCGCCACCAAGTACGCCGGGAATTAGGCGGACTATGCTATCGATTATTGCCATTGCAGGGATTTCGCCACCGGTTAAAATAAATTTACCAATACTTATTTTTTCGTCAACAATTTCGAAAATTCGTGAATCAAACCCTTCATATCGTCCGCATAAAATAATTAAATCTTCGCCAGAATTAGCTTTTTCTTGGGCTTTTTCTTGATTCCAGACATTCTCACTTGGAGCCATTGCGATAATTTTTGCATTTGGCGAATTATTTTTTGCAAATTCAACTGCTTCGAAAAGAGGCTCTGGTTTCAAGAGCATTCCATCTCCTCCACCATAGGGAATGTCATCAACTTGCTTGCGTATCCCAATACCAAAATCACGTAAATTAATAATTTCAAAAGAAACTACATTTTGATTTTGCGCTTTCCACATCATTGCATTATTTAAAACTGGTTCGAACATTTCAGGGAAGAGAGTGATCACTTGAATTTTCATATTAATTTATTTTACCATTTTTTAGATTTTTTTGCAAAATGAATAAACTAAAAATCCAGCCAAGATATTATGGCTAGATTTTTAACAAGTATAAGCTCTCAAACTTTCCTTAGTTTGCTCGCATAGAGCTTTGACTTTTTTGTTTTTCCGCAGTCCTTTCGAAATCTAAAACTCCACAACAGATTTCGAACTGAACTATTTATATTATAACGCAATATCGTCTAATTCTGCAAGCTCTTTTCGAGTTTGTTCCGCGAAAGTGTTTGTGTTTTCCACAGGTGCATCTGTTGAATTTTCCACAACTTCAGTTTTTTCTTCACTATCGCTAATTTTTAGATTATAATGAGCATTATTTTTTAGCGCAAGAGCTCGAAGAAGCGCACGAAGGCTTTGTGCAGTTGCTCCACGGCGACCAATAATTCGGCCTAAGTCTTCTTTATTCACAATCAAAGTTAACAAAACACCTTTTTCGTCAATTGTGCGCTCAACTTTTACATCTTCTGGATTTTCAACTAAATTCTTAACGATATATTCAACAAACTGTTGGTCTATTGTCATTTTTCAGATACTCCTTTTATTCAGTTTATGCTTTAATTGTATCACTTTTCGAACGTTTTTTCAACCATTCAATTATAATAAAAATTATAGCAAAAATTATCATTAGTATTGCGTAAAGTTCGAAAGCACGCCCTGAAAGCACACCAATTTCAATCAGCGGTCTAAAGAGAATTGCGGTTACTATAAACGCACTGATTGACCAAATAATAAGAAGAATTCTCCAGAAATTAAGTGGTAGGCAGGCGCGAATTACTGAGAGCATTCCGATCGAACCGAGTAAATAATACGAGACTGTCGAAACTTCTTGAGGAATCCAGCCGTTAAGTGAACCCCAAATTCGTACGAAAATAACCGAGAATACCACCATTAGCGCACTAGGTAGGGCCATTAGGAGTGATTTTTTAATAAAATCTTTTTCAACAGGTTGAATATTTTTTTCGAAAGTAAGAACAAAAGGTGGGAAGCCCTCAACAAACTGGTCGATCAATGTAACTTGAATTGGGATGAAAGGGAAAATCAAGAGAAGATTTTTATCAAATAGTAAAGCGCTTAAAATACAAATAATTGCCAAAATGAACGAATAAATCGTTTTAATCAAGAAAATTGGTGCAATTCGAGCAATATTATTTACGACTCGGCGCCCTTCAAAAAGAATTTCTGGTAGATCATTAAAATCGGAATTGAGTAAGACGAGGTTTGCGATTTGTCTTGTTGCGGGATCGCCCTCAGCCATTACAATTGAGCAATCTGCCTCGCGTAGGGCTAAAATATCATTCACGCCATCACCAGTCATTGCAGTTGTACGCCCAGCTTTTTTAAGAGTTTGGACGATTAACTTTTTTTGGTGCGGTGAGACTCGACCAAAAATTGCAGTTTTTACAGCGATTTTTTTGAGCTCGGAATCTTTTACTTTCGAGCAATCAATATAACTTTCGAAATTATCAAAACCAGCTTTTCTTGCGATATTTGAAACTGTTATTGGGTTATCGCCAGAGATAATTTTGAGATCAATTTTTTGCGAGCGTAGGTATTCGAGTGTCTCGCGTGCTCCTTCGCGAATTGGGTCGGTGATTTCTATTAAAGCAAGCTTTGATATTTTTGCAGGTATTTTGATGTTTTTATTATCGATTTTTTCTTTCGAAAAAGCCAAAGCTAAAACACGTGAGCCACGAGAAAGCGCTTCGTTTGCTTGTTTTAGGGTTTCGCCAAAAATCATTTCAGGTGCGCCCAGAAAAAGTGTTCCAATTCCTTCAATTTCCATTGAGCCCCATTTTCGGTCACTTGAAAAAGGAATTATATTTGTTGCTTCTAAGGTAGTTTTATTCTTTGAAAAATATTTACGAATTGCCTGTGCAGTCGGGTTGTTGTCTTCGCTAAAATTCATATAAGTTGCAAGAAAATCATTAACTTCGGCCTCAGAAAACTTTTTTGAAAGATTATGGATTGCTTCAACTTTCATTTTTCCTTCAGTGATTGTGCCGGTTTTATCAAGACAGAGAGTATCGACACGAGCGAGTGTTTCAACTGAATACATTTCTTGAACAAGAACTTTTCGAAGGCCAAGTTTAATAACCGCCGTTAAAAGAGAGGTGATTGTGAGAAGGGCGATTCCTTTTGGTAACATTCCAAGAAGCGGGGTTGATGTGTAAATTACAGCGGTTTTAGCAGGAAGAGCTTTGATTAAGAGTGCTTCGAAAAATAAAGCTAAACCAAATGGGATAATAATTTTACTAGTAAATCCTGCAATTTTATCGAGGGAGCTAAGAATTCTTGAATTAATTGGCTTGTGCGTTTTGGCTTCAACCATCAATTTTGAGACGTAATTATCAGCGCCGACATGTACAACTTCCGCTAAAACATAACCACTCGCCAAAAAACTACCTGAAAGCAAAACTGCTCCTTTTTCTTTTAGAACAAGGTCACTCTCACCAGTAAGCATGGCTTCATTGGCCTCGGAAACTCCTTTTAAAATAACCGCATCGGATGGAACTTGCTCGCCAGCAGAGAGTTTAAGAATATCGTTTATCACAATTTCTTCTGGCATAATTTTTTGCTCGCGAGAAGAGCGGATTACGGTGATTTTTTCTTTACTCAAAAGATTAAGCTTATCGATCATTTTTTTAGCACGAATTTCTGTGGCAATTCCAGAGATTGCATTGAATATAATCACAACGAAGAAAATCAAATTGCTCCAAGCGCCAACTAATGCTAAAAGTACTGCGATTGCAAAATTTAAAAAGTTAAAAAGTGTGAAAATATTTCTTTTAACAATTTCCCAAAAACTGTTATTGTTATCAATTTTAAAATCATTCACCAAGCCTTGTGAGATTCTTTTTCGAACTTCTGCGGCGGTTAATCCATTTAGTTTTTTACTGTTATCCATATATGTTCTATTATAACATATTTTATTTTTTTATAAAAAGTGTTAATATATACTATATGAATAAAGTTGCAGAAATAATTAACCAATTAATTGAAGAAAAATTTAATATTAAAACCGAGGTTTCTTTAACGCGGCCACGGCCAGAGTTTGGTGATTTTGCAACGAATATTGCAATGCAGCTTGCAGGAAAGCTTTCGAAAAATCCACGCGAAATTGCTGAAGAACTAGCGGGTGAACTTTCGAAAAACGAAATTTTTGAAAATGTTGAAATTGCTGGGCCAGGTTTTTTGAATTTGCGAGTTTCAGCAAAAAAACTTGAAAAAATATTGAGTCAGGAATTTAGCGATAGATTTGGTTCAAATAATGAAGGTGAAGGAAAACTTGCTTTAATTGATGGGCCAAGTCCAAATATGGCGAAGCCTTACAGCGTTGGGCACTTGCGACCTGGAAACCAAGGTTGGGCGGCAAAAAAATTACTTGAATTTTCTGGATGGAAAGTTATTACGGATAATCATTTAGGTGATTATGGTACACCTTTTGGAATTTGGGTTGTTGGATTTGAAATGTTTTCAAATGAAGAAAGGCTAGCTAAGCGTGGAGTTTACGAGCTTGGTGATGTCTATATTAAAACTAAAGCTGCAATGAAAGAGCAGGGTGAAGGTGGTGAAATTGAGAAAAAGGCTGAAGAGTGGCTTTTGAAGCTTGAAAATGGTGATGAAGAGGCTCTAAATTATTCGAATAAATTTAAAGAAATTAGCCTTAAACATATTCATGATGTGATGGCACGATTAAAAATTTCAACAGATTATGAATATGGTGAAGCATTTTTTGCGCCAAAAGGAAAAGCAGCGGTTCAGAAATTAATTGAAAGCGGCGTTGCGGTTCAAAATGAAGATGGCTCAGTAATTGTTCCTCTGGAAGAATATGGTTTTGATGTACCACTTTTAGTGCAGAAGAGTAATGGCGCTGCACTTTATGCTACAAACGACCTTGCGACAATTTTATTCCGTGAAGAAGAATTTGCTCCCGATAAGGTTATTTATTCGGTTGGCGCAGAGCAGCAGTTCTATTTCTCACAAATTTTTGCAATGGCGAAAAAACTTGGTATTAAAACTGATTTATATCATCTTTGGTTTGGTGTGATTGACCAGCTTAACGAAGACGGGACTCGTGAGAAAATGTCTTCAAGAAAAGGTGTAGTTCTGATGGAAGAGCTACTTGATAAAGCTGAAGAGTGTGCCCGTGAAATTGTTGCCGGTCGAGATGTGAGTGAAGAAGATGTGAAAAAAATTGCACTTGGTGCGATTAAATTCTCAGATTTTACAGCAGATAGGCGAACTAATATTCTTTTTGACTGGGAAAATATTTTTGCATTAACTGGATTTTCTGGCCCATATGTTCAGTATTCAGCGGTTCGTGTGAATAATATTTTAAGGAAAGAGCAAAATTTTGAGCTTGTTGATTTCGAAGAATATGATTTTGAAGCTGAAAAAAATATTATTTTACAACTTTTGGCCTTTCCTGAAACAGTTAAAATGGCGGTTCGAGATTTGGAACCACATAAAATTTCGAAATATCTTTATGATTTAGCGCGCGAAATGAATCGATATTACGAAAAAACACGAGTTTCTGATGCGCCAGAAATTGAAAAATCTGCACGATTAACTCTTCTTAAAAAAGTTTCGAAAACTTTCGAGAACGGCTTAGATTTGTTAGGAATTGAAATTCCAGAAAAAATGTAAATTAGAATAATAAAACTCGAGTAAACAAATCTCGAGTTTTTTAAAAGTTAATTTCTTTAAGAATTTTGTCGATTTTAAGGCGAGTTCGAAGATTTGAATTTTTATTTACGATGAAATAATCAGCAATTGCGATTGGGCCACCTTTTTCAAGAACTTCAATTTCATTAAAATCACGGTCGTTAATTTCGGCTAAAGTCATTGCTCGCTCGGGGCGAGAGGAAATTCGCTTGTGACGAAGATTTTTTGGTGGAACTAATGCTATAACTTTTAGCTCAGTTGGGAAGTGCTTTTTGAGAATTTTATATTCAGTCCAGGTGTAAAGACCATCGGCGATAATACGTTTTTGGCCAGACTTAATGAGATTTTGAATTTGCTCAACAATTTTATTTACAATTATATCTTTACCAAAATCTTCACGTAGTTTTGTGCGCATCGTTTTTTCATTCGCTGGTGTGATTTCAAGATTTTCGTCTTTTAGCGCTTTCATTACAACTCCACCAAAATAAACGCTCGGATAACCTTTTTGTTTTAGATAATCTGTAGCGGTGCTTTTGCCACTTCCGGCCAGTCCTACTAATGCAATAATTTTTACGGAATCACTCTTTTTTTGGTTTTTAAGTTTTAGAATTTGTTTATTCATATAATTAGATTATATCATAAAAATACAAAATAATAAATTTAAGCGTTTTTTAAGAATGATTCGTTATAATAATAACGTAGCATTGCTACAAAAGGAGGAATTATGAAAAATACCACTAAAATTTATTTGAGTAAACAAGGATTTAAAGAATTAAAAAAGAAAATTGCGAAGCTTGAGCATGAACAAAAAATGCTCGAGATGGAGCTTCGTGATGGCGATGTTAAAGAGGATTTACTAAGGCAAAATGATATTTTTGCACGAATTGATGCAATCCGAAGTGAAATTAATGAAAAGAATTTTCAAATTCATAATTCAAAAATTCTACCTAGGAGCAAGAAGATTAGTTCAAAGGTTTCTATTGGTTCATTTGTGGAGCTTTTCGATCGTGCAACTGGGCGAATTATGAAATTTCGAATTGTTGAAAGTTTAGAAGCAAATCCGCTTATTGGTAAGATTTCTGCCGAGAGCCCTCTAGGTAAAAGTGTGCTTGGTCGAACAGTAAACGAAATTATCAGCTGGACGGCAAATTCTCGAAGTATGAATATGACTCTTGTGGCGATTCGCTAAATTCAAACTTAAAAAGGCGTTAAATGCGCCTTTTATTTTTGTTGAAACATGCTATAATTTAGTATAGTTACTGTTATTATCGTTCGCGTATTTTTTATTAGGTATTTTGTGTTCTAAAAGGAGGAAAAAATGGAAATTGGACTAATAATCATTATTGTAATTTTAACATCGGTTTTGATTTTTCAGTCTTTTCGAATTTCAAAAATTGTAGCTTCGAAAAATGAAGACCAAAGTGTAAATTTGCTAAAAATGGATGTAATTGAGCTAAATAAAAGCTTAAATAGAATGCGTGAAAATATTGACGCCAACCTAACCAATTTTAACGAGAAAGTTTCAGAAAAGCTTGAGAGGAATAATTTTCAAATTCAAAATTCAATGGCCAAACAGATTTCTGAGAGTTCGAAAATTGTTGAAGAGGTTTCGAAAAGGCTTACAAAGCTCGATGAAACAAATAACCGCGTTGTGAATGTTGCAGACGAGCTAAAAACACTTCAAAATGCCTTACAAAATCCAAAACAGCGTGGTGTTCTAGGCGAGTTTTATCTTGAGCAAGTTCTTGAAAACGTTTTACCGCCGAATGCTTTTGAAATTCAATATAAATTTAAAAATGGCGAAATTGTCGATGCAGCTATTTTTCTTGATAAAAATAAGATTTTGCCAGT
The DNA here is from genome assembly GCA_963526625.1 of uncultured Saccharimonas sp. (SeqCode). GTDB lineage: Bacteria > Patescibacteriota > Saccharimonadia > Saccharimonadales > Saccharimonadaceae > Nanogingivalis. The sequence goes on along the minus strand of CAURNF010000003.1, from coordinate 75,902 downwards.
AGATTCAAAATTTAGCCTCGAAAATTATAATCGGATGGTCGAATCTGAAGGTGAAGAGCGAAAGATTTTAGCAAAAAGAGTTCGTGACGATTTAAAAATGCGGATTGATGAAACTTCGAAATATATTCGCCCGAATGAAAACACTATGGATTTTGCTTTTATGTTTATTCCTAGTGAGAGTTTGTATTATGATGCTTTAACTGGAGTTGTTGGTTCACAGGGTTCAGAACGAGATTTGATCGAATATGCGTTTCGTGATAAACGTGTGATTGTGGTTAGTCCAACTAGTTTTATGGCGTATCTTCAAACTGTTTTACAAGGTTTGAAATCGTTAAAAATTGAAGAGCAGAGTAGGGAGATTCAAAAGCGAGTTGGTCAGCTGGGAGCGCATATTTCGAAATACGAAGATTTAATGCAACGTCTTGGAAAATCACTTGGTACAACTGTTAATCATTTTAACAATGCTCATAAAGAGCTTGGTAAAATTGATAAAGATGTGGTGAAAATTTCGGGCGAAGATAATAAAACTGGAGTTGAGCCACAAATACTCGATAAACCTCGTGAATAAAATAAATTTAAAAGAGCAGCTTTCGAAAGCTGCTCTTTTATTGTTGGTAATTATTTTTCTTCTTCAGTTGACTTTTGGATTAGGTGATTTAGTGCAAAGCCAAGGATTCCACCAATTAACGCCGTGCCGATATAAATTGCAATCGCATAAGGAACATTCTGCTCTTTTATAGTAAATGCTTGAAGTGCGAATGCTACTGCTGGGTTAATTATTGCTGAAGATCCGATTGATGTTGCGAGAGATCCTGCAATTAAAACTGCCAAGTATAAACCACCGCCAACACCAAGTGCTTTTGCCATATTTCCGTTCTTTTTATTTGAAGTTATAGTTGCGACAGAAAATGCAAAAATAAATGATCCAATAAATTCAGCAGCAAGCGCTAGCATTTCCTTGTCTTTTGGGATGGGGTTTGCAGTGAATAGAGTTGGTTTTTGACCATATGATTGTAGAGTATCTTGTGTACTGACAAAGGCATTTAAAAGCATAAAAGCAACCATCGAACCTAAAACTTGAGCAATGATATAAAAAATAGCTTTAATTGTGTTAATCCTGCGAGTTGCCCAAGCGCCGATTGTAATTAATGGGTTAACGTGGGCTCCGCTAACTCCTCCAGCAATCAAAACAATTGACATAAGAATAAACATTACACCGATTGGTTGACCTTGACTAATAATAATGCCAGCCGCGAGTAGAAATGTTCCAATAAATTCAAGCACTACCGCTGAGATAAAACTTGGTTTTGAAATTTCCTCAAGAAAGATAGTGTCAGTTTTTTTGTCATTCTTAACGATAGCTTTAACCGTTTTTTCAACTTTCGAAATTTCTTCAGTTACTTTTTTGTGAGCAGTCTTTGAAGATTTCTTTAAATTGGCTTTTTTTGTTGCCATCTTCCCTCCTTATTTTAACTTATGTTTATATTTTATCATAAACTTTTCGAAAATGTCAAAATCTGATACAATATAGTTATGGCTTTATATGTAAAACAAGATGATAATCGAACCGAATTGCAAGAAAAGATTGCGGCAGAGCTTCGTGAAAAACAGATTAAAAACTCACTCGAAGAGGGAAATGAAACTCCAAAGAGCAAAGGCGAAATTGTTCAGCCTGAAGATAGCGTGTATCTTGAAGGAACAAAAGAAACCACAGGGATAGCTTTTATATGGCTTTTAGTCTTTGTGGCAGTTTTGGTGGCGCTTGGGCTTTATATTTGGGTGGCATCACAGCGAGTTTAATTTTTAAAAATCGACAAAAAGATACTGTTATGATATAATTAAAGATAATTATGGAACAAATTCAACAGATTAGAAATGAACTTTTGGCGGAACTCCAAGTACTCGAAAACCCGAGCGATATTTTGAAATCGCCAAAAATTAAAGAACTTTATAAAATTATTCCAACTCTACCAAATGAGCAAAAAGGTGAATTTGGCGCAAAAGTGAATGATTTAAAAAATGAAATTCAGGCTGAAGTTTCGAAAAAACTTGAAGAAAAAGAGAATGCCGAAGTTGAAGAAATTGATATTTCGGCACCTTTCGCAGAAAGCTCGCATGATAAAATTTCTCGAAAACCGCAGCTTTTGAGTGCGGAAAACGGTTCAAAACATCCGCTCCAAAAAGAGCTTGAAAAAGTGGTGGATATCTATACGCGAATGGGTTTTGAAGCAATAGAATCTCGACAGATCGATAACGACTGGAATATGTTTGGCGCGTTAAACTTTCCTGAAAATCACCCAGCGCGAGATGGCTACGATACCTTTCGGACTGAAGAAAACTTTATTCCGCCAGCTCACACCTCAACAATGCAAAACCGTGTTTTGAAACATGGTAAAAAACAACTTGAAGAGGAGGGTCAAATTGCGCATGTTTCTTATGGGCGAGTTTTTCGCAATGAAGACTTAGATGCTACTCATGAACATACTTTTTATCAATGTGAGGGCGTTTTTGTGAGTGAAACTGCAAACTTAGCGCAAATGCTTGGCACACTTCACGCCTTTTTCGAAGAATACTATGGCCAAAAACTAGAAATTCGCACGCAGCCAGGCTATTTTCCGTTCACTGAGCCGAGCCTTGAATTTTTGATTGAAAAACCAGAAGCTCTTGGTGGTAAGAAAGGCGAATGGCTTGAAATGCTTGGTTGTGGAATGATTCACCCAAATGTTTTAGAAGCTGCTGGAATTGATAGTAAAAAATATCGTGGTTTTGCTTGGGGTGGCGGAATTGAGCGCCTCGTAATGCTTAAATATGGAATTTCGGATATTCGTTATTTCGAAAGCGCAAAGTTAGAATTTCTAAAGGAGTTTTAAATGACTGAGCAAGAATGGAGAGAAATAGACAAAAAGCGATCTTTAGCTGGTTTAAAGGTTACTTTGATATTTTTTGCCGCAGTCATTATATTTTTCGCCGGAGTTTCAGCCTTTACAGAAGAAGATACTCATTGTGAAGCTTTTAGTAGAGGCAGACAACGTTTTTATTGTAATATTTTCGAAAAACCTATTGCTGATATGATTAGAAATATTTTTGGATTAAGAAGGAGTGATAAATGATAATTTCAGTAAATTGGCTTAAAAAATTTGTTCCAGATTTGCCAGATATTGGTGAGCTTTCGAAATTGATTGGTGCAAGGCTGGTTGAAATTGAAAGTGTTGAGAATTTGGGTGAAAAGTATAAGGACGTGATTATTGCCAAGGTTATTTCTGCGCAAAAAGTTGAGAATTCCGATCATTTAAACCTATGCAAGATTGATGATGGTGGTGTAAGAAAAAATATTACTCGCGATGAAGACGGGTTTATTCAGGTGGTTTGCGGCGCGCCAAATGTGCGAGCTGGTATTTTTGTGGCTTGGCTTCCGCCGGAGTCAATCGTGCCAGAAACTTTTGGTGGTGATAACTTTAAGCTTGGCGCACTAAAACTGATGGGTTATATGAGCAACGGAATGATAGCGAGCCTTCGCGAGCTTGGTTTAGGTGAAGAACATGATGGTATTCTTGAAATTTCACCAGAGGTTTTCGAAAACGGCGTTCAGGCTGGTGATTCTTTTGCGGAGAAATTTGAATTAAATGATTTTCTGCTCGAAGTTGAAAATAAAAGCTTGACTCATCGCCCAGATTGTTTTGGAATTGTTGGTTTTGCTCGTGAAGTCGCAGGAATCTTGGGACAAAAATTTGTTGAGCCAGATTTTATAAGAGGTTTGAGTTTTAAAGCTCAAAGCAATAAAATGGTTGAAATTGAAATTTCAGATCCTGAAATTTGTGAACGTTACACAGCGACAGTTTTTGATATCTCTGAAATTTTAAAAAATCCAAACTTAACAATTGCAAAAACTTATCTTTTGCGTTCTGGAATGCGGCCGATTGATTCGATAACTGATTTAGCGAATGAACTTATGCTTGAAACTGGGCAGCCGCTCCATACCTTTGATTTTGATAAATTAGCAAAAATTAACGGTAGTGAAAACATTAAAATTACTGTTCGAAAAGCTTTCGAAAATGAAGAATTAGAGCTTTTAGATGGTAAAAAAATCAAAATGAGCAACCAAGATATCATGATTGCGGTTGGCGAAAATGCTGAAACGGCTGTGGCGCTTGCTGGTGCGATGGGTGGAGCTTCGACCGCGATTGATGAAAATACAACACAAATTTTGGTGGAAAGTGCTACGTTTAATCTTTATAATTTGCGAAATACGCAAATGCGTCATGGAATTTTCTCGGAGGCGATTACGCGCTTCACAAAAGGTGTTCCAGAAATGATATCGCGAAAAGTTCTTGATTTGTTTGGTGCGCGAATTTTGAAGCTTGGCGGAAAATCTTTGAGTGAGGTTGTAGATTCAAACGGTGATTTTTATTACAATAAAACTGAAATTTCAGTTTCGAAAGATAAAATTAACCAAGTTTTGGGAACAGATTTTTCGAATGAAGAAATTCAACAAACTCTAGAAAATGTTAGAATTTTAGCAAAAAATGAAAATCCTGAAACTTTTATGATTCCATTTTGGCGAAACGATCTGCATATCGAAGAGGATTTAATTGAAGAAGTTGGGCGATTGAATGGCTATGATAATATCAAATTACAACTGCCAAGTCGAACTTTTAAAGCGGTAAAAAAAGCGAAAATTGACTTGCTTCAATCTGAAATTCGTGATATTTTAGTAGCAAGCGGTGCTAATGAGGTTTTAACTTATAGTTTTATTCACGGTGACTTGCTTGAAAAGGTTGGTCAAGATCCACAAAACTCTTACAAAATTATCAATTCAATTTCGCCAGATTTACAATATTATCGCCAAACTTTAATGCCAAGTTTGCTTTCTAGAATTAGTCAAAATATTCGTGTAGGTTTTGGTGAATTTGCAATTTTCGAAATGAATAAAATCACTGAAAAATCACTTGGTTTGAATGACGAGAATGTGCCAGTTGAACAGAAGAAATTGGCGTTCGTTTATGCAAAAAATAAGGGTGAAAATGCATTTTATGAAGCAAAGAATTATGCAGAATTTCTATTTAAAAAGCTTGGTTTAAATGTAGAATTTGTGAAATTTGAAACTGAAAAATCACCACTCTCAACTGAATTTGAACCAAAACGTTCGGCCTTAATGCAAATTTCTAAAAATGGCAAAATGACGATTTTAGGTGTAATTGGTGAGTTTAGAAAATCAGTTCAAAAAGCGCTAAAACTACCAGAACCGACTGCTGGATTTGAGCTCGATTTGCAAATTTTACTTGAAAATATTGAAAATTCAAATGTGAAAATTAGGGATTTTTCGAAGTTTCAATCTGTTGAGCGCGATATTTCGATTAACGTTGAAGAAAATCGCAAATTTGCTGAAATTTTTAGTATTTTTGAGAATATTTCTGATGAATTTAGTGAAATTAATATTGAAACTTCAGCGATTGATATTTTTAATAATTGTGATGGCTCAAAAAATATTTCAATTCGATTTAAGATTACGCCTTTCGAAAAAACTTTGAACGGTGAAGAGATTCGGGAAATTATGCAAAAAATTGAAGAAAGAGCCATAAAAAATGGCGGAAAGATAATTTAGGAGAAAAGATGGCAACAAAGAAAAATTCATTACAAACTGGTACACCAGCTTGGCAGAGATATTCAATTTGGGTGATTTTAATTTTAACGGTTGTTTCAACTGTGGCACTTTATGTTTCTTCATTCTTACAAACTGAAAGTAATTCAGAAGCACAAAAAAAGCAATCGCAAGTTTTGAAAAAATACCAAGATTACAGAAAAAAGGTTGAAGAGCAGGCGAAAGAACTTTCGGCTAAATATTACGACAGTTTTAAGGAGTATGAAAAAGCCCCAGTTGCATTTAACGCTGCAAGCATAAAAGAGCTTACGAAAAAAGATTTAAAAGAGGGCAATGGTGAAGAATTTACAGATTCAACAACGAAATTTCAGGCTTATTATATTGGCTGGAAACCTGATGGCACAGTTTTTGACGGAAGCTTTGAAAATGGTAGATTAAAATCGCCAGTTGTTTTTCGTAAAGAGGGCAAAAAATGGGGCTTAATTGAAGGCTGGAGTGAAGGTCTAAAAGGAATGAAAGTTGGCGGAATTCGTGAATTGTCTATTCCTGCGGATAAGGCTTATGGTGCTCAGGGCTCAGTTAATCAGGAAGATTCTTCAAAAACTATTGGCCCAAATACACCTTTGAAATTTATTGTAATGTTAATTCCTGAATTCCAAGAAATTCCACAGCCAAGTCTTGAGGAAAACTAAAATGACTGATTTGGTAATTATTGGTTCAGGGCCATCTGCGTTGAGTGCGGCAATTTATGCTGCACGAGATGGCTTGAGTGTGCGAGTTTTCGAAAAAGCGGCTTTTGGTGGAATTGCAACAACTTCAGATTTAATTGAAAACTATCCAGGCTTTGATGAAGGAATTTCTGGGCTTGAGCTTTCAAAAAAAATGCGAATCCAGGCTGAAAAATTTGGTGCAAAATTTGATTATGGTGAAGTTTTAGGTTTTGAAAATCTTGGTAATTTTGTGCGATTGGATATTGATGGCGAAAAATTTGATTCAAAAACAGTTTTGATTGCAACGGGAAATTCATATAGAATGCTTGATTTGCCACGGGAAGAAGAGTTTTTTGGGCGAGGTGTTCACACTTGTGCAACTTGCGATGGTCCATTCTATGCTGGAAAGGATTTGATTGCAGTTGGTGGCGGTAATTCTGCGATAACTGAAGCTCTGTTTTTGAGCCGATTTTCAAAAGTTAAGCTTTTAGTTCGGGGTGAAATTTCGGCGCAAGCGGTGTTGCAAGAGCGACTTTTTGAAGCAGTTAAATCTGGCAAAATTGAGTTATTTTTAAAAACTGAAATTGAGGAATTTATTTTCGAAAAGACTGATTTTGGTGAAAAAATTATTGGTGCTCGTATAAAACAGCAAACTGAAGAAGGTGAAAAAACTTTTGAAATTAAAGCTGCTGCAATTTTTGAATTTATTGGATTAATTCCGAATTCTAGTTTTGCAAAAAAATCTGGTGTTAAAGTTAATAACTATGGTGAGATTGTTGTAAATAGCAATTTTGAAACAAACATTCCAAGAGTTTATGCTTCTGGCGATATAATTGAAAATGCACAAAAACAAGTTGTGGTAGCTGCAGCAACTGGTGCTCAAGCGGCAATAAAAATCTCAGAATTTTTACACAATGAAAAATAGGGTTTTATTGCCCTATTTTAGTTTTCGAAAAAGTGAAAAATATCCCCAAGCGTGATATAATGGAATATAATGAAAAAGTTAGTGATTATTGACGGAAAAAGCGTATTTTATAGGGGCTACTACGCTATGGGTAATTTAAGTCTTGAAGATGGAACACCAACAGGCGGTGTTTATGGTTTTGCCAGTTTAGCTTTTGAAGTTATTCGAAAATTAAAACCAGATTATGTGGTCGTGGCTTGGGATAAAAAAGGAACTTCAACCGCAAAAAGGAGTGCGATTTATCCTGAATATAAAGCTGGGCGAAAAAAAGCGCCAGATGATTTTTATGAACAGATTCCGCTTTTAAAGGATTTTTTGAAGACTTTAGGTTGGCCTCTTTTTGAAACTGATGGTTATGAAGCTGATGATATTTTGGGGACTTTAGCGGTTCAAGCAAATAAGCTTGGAGTTGAAGCAAATTTGATTACTTCTGATCTTGATATGTTGCAATTGATTGATGAAAATACTAAAGTTTTTGCAATGAAACGTGGATTTTCGGATATCGAAGAATTTGATCTTGAATATTTTGAGAATAAATATGGATTAAAACAATCTCAATTTTTAGATTTAAAAGCACTTCAAGGTGATTCTAGCGACAATATTCCAGGTGTGCCAGGGATTGGTCCAAAAACTGCTACGCAACTTTTACAAGAGTTTTTTACGCTTGAGGGAATTTATGAAAATCTTGAAAATATCAAACCGGCTTGGCGAAAAAAACTTGAAGCTGGTAAAGATTCGGCATTTATGAGCAAAAAAATTGCTGAAATTTTTCTTGATGCACCGGTTGAGCTTAACTTTGAAGATGCCGATATTCGTAATTTTAATTATGAAGGAGTTTTGAAAATGCTTCGAAAGCTTGAATTTAACTCTTTGGTTCGAAAAATTCCAAAAGAGATGAAAACTAGCTCAGAGGATTTTGAAACAAAAAATGAAAACCAAATTGGGCTTTTTGAAGAAGTTCTAGAATCTTCTGAGATTAATATTTTGCCAGAAATTTCTGCTGAAAAGTTTTTCGAAAAACCGCAAGATTTGGTTTTCTTTGATTTTGATGCTCAAAAATTAAAAATTTTAGTTTCGAATTTTGAAAATATTGCAGAATTTAATTTTATGGAATTTTCGAAATTTTCTGATTTCTTCAAAAATGTAAAAACAGCTTTCTTTAATGCAAAAGAAACATTTCATAAAATTTTTAATGCTGGTATTGATTTTGAAGATTGGGGTGAAATTTATGATATTGAGCAATTGGAATTTTTGTTGAATGCTTTAATCCGCGATAAAAGTTTGAGCGGAATTTATGGCGAAAAAATAGATGAAGATGATTCGAAAGTTCGAATTTCAGCAATGCGGATTATTTTTGAGCGTCAACAAAAAAAGCTTGAAGATTTACCAAGAATTCGTGAAATTGCTGAAAAATTAGATTTCCCAATGAGCTTGGTTCTATTTAAAATGGAAAAAGCTGGTGTTGAAATTTGCCCAGAGATTTTTGCTAAGATGAGTGTGGAATTTGCTGGTGAAATTTCAAAGATTGAGAAGGAAATTTTTGAAATTGCTGGGCGGGAATTTAATGTTGCTAGTCCATTGCAGCTTTCGAAAGTTCTTTTTGAAGATTTAAGCCTACCGACAAAAGGTATTAAAAAATCAAAAAATGGCTTTTCGACAGGGCAAAAAGAGCTTGATAAATTACGAGAATATAGTCCGATTATTGAAAAAATTGAGCAATTCCGTGAGTTTTCAAAATTAAAAAGTACCTATGTTGATGCTTTGCCAAAATTAGCAGATGAAAAAAATCGGATTCATAGCAATTTTGCGCAAGATGTAACAACAACGGGGCGGCTTTCTTCAAGTAATCCTAATTTGCAAAATATACCGATTCGTTCCGAGCTTGGTCGGCGTATTCGTGAGGGCTTTGTGGCGAAAAAGGGAAATCTACTAGTTTCAGCAGATTATTCACAGTTTGAATTGAGGTTGGCGGCAGTTTTGGCGAATGACAAGCCTTTGATTGAGACTTTTGAAAAAGATTTAGATATTCACGCAAAGACTGCGAGCGAGGTTTTTGGTGTTCAGATTGATGAAGTTTCGAAAGAGCAACGACGCGTCGCGAAAATTATTAATTTTAGCGTTCTTTATGGTGTTGGAGCTCATAATCTTTCTGGCACGATTGGAGTTGGTTTTTATGAAGCGAAAAAATATATTGAAGAGTATTTTAATGCGCACAAACCGATTCGGGAGCTTATGGATAATACATTAAAAAAAGCTCAGGATGAAGGTTTTGTAGAGACATTTTTTGGGCGAAGGCGACCAATGCCAGATATAAAATCTAGTAATTTTATGATTCGCGAGATGGCAAAGCGAGCAGCTCAGAATATGCCAATTCAAGGTACTGAGGCAGACTTAATGAAGCGAGCGATGTTGGCTGTTGATGAAAAAATTGTAAAAGCTGGGCTCGGTGACCAAATTTTACAAATTCATGATTCAATTTTAGTGGAAGTTCCAGCTGAAAATGCTGAAAATGTGGCAGAAATTTTAAAACAAGAAATGGAGAATGTAGCTCCAGAGTTAAATGTTAAATTAAAGGTTGAAGTTTCTATTGGTAAAGATTGGCTAAATATGTAGTAAATATATATTGTAAGATAAGTTTTTGTGGCGCAGTCTTGATTTTTAAAACGCTTTTGTTTATAATTATTTTAGGAAATATTTTTAAGGTGGAGGGACTTAGATAATGAAACATAAAATATTATTTGGCGTAGTTTTAGCTATTGCTGTTTTGAGTGCAGGGCTAAACGTGGTGCAAGTAATTAAAAATAAAAATGATATTGCCGCAATGAAAAACCCTGTTGGTTCGGTTTGTGGGGATGATATTATTAATAGATATAACAATATCAAAGGTAGAAAAGAAGAATATACTAAAAACGCTAAAGCTTTAGGTGACGAAATTTCAAAAAAGGCAGGAAATGAAAAAGACTCCAACTGTGTTATGATGCGGCTTTTTATTGGAACAGAAAATCAGGAACAAACATTTAAGAATCTTGAAGAAATGATTAATAAGGGCCAGAACCCAAGCTTAAAGATTAATGGTGCTAGTTATATTGAATATATTAAGCCTGCAAGCTTGAAGTATGAAGATGCTGGAGATTTATTCTAGATGAGTAAACTTAATATTTTATTTTTTGCTATTTTATTATCTTTTATATTTAATTCTGTATTTTTTCAAAAAAATACACGTGCCGCTTCTGGTGATATACCAAAAAATGTTGCTAAGAGGCTTATAGACTCTTGTAATTCGAACGACAAGATGATTTGGGAAAGGACATATGATGGACTTAAAGAAGAGTTTAGCCCATATTCGCCTGGTATTAGATCATTGACTGGAAACTGGATATCTGCTGATCCTGAAGGTAAGGAGCTTATTAGTTCTATTTATGAAAAGCATGAATTTCAAATAAGTAAAGAGAATAGAAGCTTCTATCTTAATATTGCCGCAATTGCATGTCATAGTCCAGCTAAAGATTCAGCTTCAAATATTAGGATTATGAAAGAACTAGATGCTGATAAACTTGAAACAAATGGTTCTGTTACTTTTGGCAGTAGAGGTCAAGGAACTGCTTATAATTTTAATTTGAAAGCTAAAGAATATGGTCGTATTGCTCCACCTACTAAAATAACTATTAAAGAATCTGAAATAGATAAACTTTCAGATGGCGATTATATACAGTTTAAAGTGTGGCAGTGTTGGAATCAATATAATGCAGGGAATCATGATTGGGATGATGATGTTTGGAATAAATGGCCAGGGTATTGTTATGATCATAAAATTACCATAAGAGTCAAAGCTCCAGTTAAGTTTAATGTTGAAGGAAATACTAAAGCTGCAGTTTTAAATTCTAGCCAGAGAATTAATTCAGATGATTCAAGATTTAAGAGTAATGGTCGCTATAATCCTCAAATCGCTAAAGTTGGTCAATGGGTTTCTTTTAGGCACAAAGTTACAGGTAAGGATTTTAACAAAAGCAATGTTAGCGGCAGTGGTCATTATCAAACTTTCAGAAATGATGGACATGGCGATTATTCGGTAAATAATTATAATTTTAGATGGAATAAAGAATCGTGGGATAGTAGGCCTACAATAATTAATCAAGGTAATATTTGGGATACAATTAATGCAGTAAGCACCGATAGGGAGATCTTTAGGGTAACCAGAGATATGGCCGGAAAGACAATATGTTCGAAAATGTCATATGGAGTTGCTGCGGGGGGTATTGATAATGTTAATAGGCATAATAAAACTACCAATGAGGCTTGCGTCTATGTTCCTTATGATTTTGAAATAACACCTTGTGTTAAAATTGATAAAATTCGAAACTGCTCTGGTGGCGATTTAGATGTTCCTACTAATGGTAAAGTGCCAAACGACCCTAATGATGGTGAAGAAATTAATATTCCGGGAGGCGGAACTGAAACTTCATCAATAAGATATAAAATTACAACTTGGCGTGTTCCTTCAGATAAAGAGAGTTTTGTAACTCAAAATAATAAGAGAGATAATACGAATAGCGATACCTGTTCACCTTCAAACTTTTATTATCAAGATTATCAAGGAATTGAGAGATGTCGTGTTGTTAAAGAAGGGACTGGAAAATTTAATAAAGATACTCGAGTCGCCGACTTTATACCTTCAATTGAAGATGGCGCCGAGGCGGGAACCCGTTATTGTGTGGCGCTTTCCATCTCACCATATAAGATGAATTCAAATCAAAGTCAGGCTGAACAAGCCAAGCAAGAACGAGAAAATTTAGACTGGCGGCATGGTGCACCAATTTGTATTAAGTTGGTTAAGAAACCAAAAGTTCAATTTTGGGGAAATGGCGTTTATTCAAAATCGGGTATTCGAACAAGTTTATCTACAACTAAACAAGGGGTTCTTGGTTCTTGGGTTGAATATGAAGCACTCTCGGGTGTAAAAATTAAAGATTTTCGAACTGAATCTTCGCAAAGTACGCGAAAGTTGGCAATTGAAGATTATTCTTCAAAAAGTAGTTTTGGCCAAGGAAAATCAAGTATTAATTCATTAATTTCAAACATTTCTTCAAAATTTCCAAAAAAGAATTTCGAAGATGCAAATACAAAAGTTGAAGTTTATGGCGATACGAACAAACAACTTGGTTCAATTTCGGCTGATAAGCAAACTCGAGTGATCTATGGTAAAAATATTCGAATTTCTAGCGATATCGTGAATGCTGATAGATCTGTAAATAATGATTCGGATTTTCGCCAGATTATAATTATTGCTGACGGAGATATTACTATTGATCAAGGAGTGAAAAGAGTTGATGCGTGGTTGATTGCTCAAGGCGTAATAAATACTTGTGCGGTTAATGGCGCCCAGAATGCTAATGATGTTAATATGAGAAATTGTGACAATCAATTGCGTGTGCGCGGTGGAATAGTTTCGAAAGGATTGCGATTATGGCGAACTGCCGGTTCTGATGGAACTACTAAAGATACGCTAGCTAATCCTGCTGAAATTTTTAACCAATCGGCAGACACCTACTTGTGGGCTCAGTCTCAATCTGGTAGTGCGGGTAAAATTGTTACAACTTATACTAAAGAACTTCCGGTGAGGTATTAAATATGACAAATAGAGAGTTTAAAAAAGGTGGTGTTTCAATCTTTATTGTTATTATGGTTAGTATTTTGGTCTCGATTATGTCTGCAAGCTTTTTGCGGATTATGCTCCGAGACCAAGAGCAGGCCAGTAGGCTAGATCTTTCACAGAGTGCTTATGATAGTGCTCAGGCGGGAGTTGAAGACGCTAAAAGATTTTTGCGAATTTATAAAGGTGCCTGTGGTGGCGCAGATGTTGGTAAGAAAGTTTTCGAAGGTAAGACATATGATTGCAGTGAAATGACAAAGGCAATTTTGTCTGGTAACTGTTATGTTTTAGCGACTGCTGGAATTGGCGCTAATGGTGGTGAAACTATAGTGCAAACCAAAACAAGTTCTGGTGGAGGAAATACTGATCGAGATTTAAACCAAGCCTATACTTGTGTTAAAATTAAAACAGATACTTCTGACTTTTTGGGTCAAATTAATGAAGGAACATCTTCAGTTATTAACTTAAAAGGTGTTTCGAGCTTTAACCAGATTCGTGTTAAGTGGCATACCAAAAATAATATGGCGAATGGTTCAAAAATATCATTAGATTCAATAAATAATCCTAATGCTCGCCCTAATATTCTGAAAGATTGGCAAGCTCAAAATAGACCAGCCATATTAAAAACCCAACTATATGGTTATGTTCCCGGACGGAATGGAAATTCGTCAACAAGCATGGATACACCTTATCCAGATGATGGAAATGGTGCGAGTGAAATGCTGTTCTATCCTGCTTCAGGCTTGGATTCTCGAGTTGTGAATAGTTCAAATCTACCAACTGTTCGTCGAGATGAAAATTCTGCACAGTCAACAAATGACTATACTTTTACAAAATGTTTAGATGATCTTGGGGCTGGCTCAAGTACCTATGCTTGCGAAATGGTAATAAATATTGGGCGAAACGTTTCTCCAACTGATGTTTTATATGCTCGATTGACACCTTTAATGAATAATGCTGAATTTAAAATTGAGCTTATGAATAATGGTAATATTGTAGATTTTAAAGGTATTCAGCCAAAAGTTGATTCAACTGGTCGAGCGAATAATCAGTTTAGAAGAATTGAAAGTCGAATTGGATTCCATGATAGTAATTTCCCAGTTCCTTTATTTTCTGCTCAAACTGAAGGGGATGAGCCGATTTGTAAAGATTTCTCAACAACTAAAATTAAAAATAGTGGGTTAAACTGTAAGATGTAATATAAAATAGCCTCTATGAAGGCTATTTTATTATATTTCTAAATTATTATTTTGCATATTCGATTGCGCGTGTTTCACGAATTATATTAACTTTAATTACGCCTGGATACTGCATTGTGCTTTCAATTTTATCTGCAATATCTCGTGCCATTTTTATTGCTGAAAGATCGTCGATAGATTCGGGCGAAACTATTACGCGGATCTCTCTACCAGCCGAAATTGCATAAGCCTTATTTATACCCTTAAAGCTAGTTGCAACATTTTCAAGCTCGCGCATTCTCTCTACAAAGTTTTCGGCAGAAGCGTTTCGAGTTCCTGGTCGAGAGGCGCTCATTGCGTCAGTAATTTTAACAATAATTGCCTCAACTGTTGTAGCTTCTACATCTTCATGATGTGCTGCAATTGCATTTACGACTCGGGGATCCATTCCATATTTTTCGGCAAGTTCAGCACCTATTTGGGCGTGTTTTCCTTCGATCTTATGAGTTACAGCCTTTCCAATGTCGTGAAAGAGTGCAGCAGTTTTTGCAATTTTAACGTTTGCGCCAATTTCTTCGGCAATTAATCCTGCAACATTGGCCATTTCTGTTGAATGTTTTAAAACATTCTGACCATAACTTGTTCGAAACTTTAATTCGCCAAGTAGTCGCAACATTTCATGTGGTAAACCTGAAAGTCCTACTTCACGAGCAGCATCTTCACCAGCACGATTAATTTCCTTGTTTATTTCACGTTCAGCTTTTTCAACAACTTCTTCGATTCTTGCCGGATTGATTCGTCCGTCTTTCATTAAGAGCTCGAGCGAAAGTCGTGCAACTTGGCGGCGAACAGGGTCAAAACTTGAAAGAACAACCATTCCAGGAGTATCATCAACCAAGATATCTACACCAGTTTCGCGCTGAAGTGCTTGGATATTTCGGCCCTCTTTGCCAATAATTCGACCTTTCATTTCATCATCAGGGAGTTTTAAGGCGGTAACTGTTCGTTCAGCTGTTACTTCGCTTGAAATTCGTTCCATTGCTGAAACTAAAATAGCCTGAGCTCGCTCTTCAGCATCTTCGGTTGCATTTTTTTGGAGCTTTGCAACTAGATTAACCATATCTTGAGCCATATTTCTTTCGGCAATTTTCATAATTTTTTCAGCCGCTTCTTTTTTTGAAAGCTTCGCAATTTTTTCAAGTTTTTCATCTTGCTTTTTGCGAATTTCTTTAATCTCATTTTTGAGTTTTTCAACTTCAAGCTCATTGTTTCGAAGTTTCTCGGTTCGTAAATCAATCTGATCGAGCTTTCGGTCGAGGGATTCTTCTCGTTCTGCGAGGCGGTTTTCAGTTTTTCGAATTTCTTTTCGCCGTTCTGATTCATCCTCGTTAGCCTTTTCGGTAATTTTTAAGGCTTTTTCATTTGCGCGTTCTAAAATTTCAGCTGATTTTTTTCGGGCTTCAGCGATAATTTTATCTGAATTATTTTTTGCATTTGCGGTTTTTACTTTTTGATATGCAAAAGCGCTACCACCGCCAAACAAAACGCCAAGCGTAGCTATAATTATTTCCATATTTTTCCTTTCATCAATAAATTAAATAAAAATTCAACGGCTAATGCCTTATTTAATTATAACATAAAAAACAAGATAAGGGCAGAATTTGGCACAATTTAAAAAGCCCCGAAGGGCTGATTCTATTTCAGTTTGAAGTCTAATCTTGCAGAATATTTTTCAGCAACTCCAGCTCTGCTTTTTTAGAGTCGCGTTTATTCAATTCTGGAAGAGTGATGGTTTTACGATCTTTGATTTTTTGATTGAATTTTTCTAACCATTCTTCCAGCTCTTTTTTCAAAGACTTCAATATTTTTAGTATCTCTAGATACTTATCTTTGGCATTTATAATCCTATATCCAAGCATTGTAGCATAATACGCTTCTGATGTACATGGATCGAGATGGAAAGACTTGTCCATTGCGGAATAGGCACGATTTAAGGTCTCTAAAAATTTATCTAACGAGATTATCTGTTGTATAGTACAATCTTGTTTGTTCAAGATCAGTATTTTGTTATTTTCTAGTATAACAATACCTTTAAAGATGACTTTCTCGGTCTCTCCAGTTTCGAAACACATATTAGTTTCTTCAGACACTGGCTCAAAATTTTTGCCGATAAAATCGACTTCGCCCACGTTTTTTACAAATTCACCTTCGCCATAAATAGCAATAGTTATATCAGTTATCGGATATAACGTAAATGTTCCGAATGAGCATTCGATTTCCTTGCTATGTTCAAGGCATTTTCCTATTGGTTTGGAAATACCTTGAATATCGCTACTTAATGATATTTTAGTCATGAAATGTTCCTCCTATTGGACTTGATAATATAATTATAACATATAATATAAAAAAGTGGTAGGGAAAATATGTATATGAAAGTTTATAGAGTTTTTTGAAGAATCAATCTTGCTTTATTTTTTGGCGAGTTTAGCTGATGCGAGCTTGTAAAAATTTGCAGATTTGTGTATAATTTAATTATGTTTATGTCTTTTTTAACTTGGTGGTATGGGAAAGGGCTAGCTTGGCGGGCTGAGAAAATTTTAGATGGAATCGAACGCTCGATTGATACTTTTTCGCTTGGTCTTTTAGTGAAAACTTGGTTTGCGCCTTTTCGACAAATTGATGCTTTAGGCGTTTCGAACGCTTCAGTTGAAGTTCGAATTAAGAAGTTTTTCGATAAGCTTTTTTCTCGCTTCATTGGTGCTTTTTTGCGAACAATAATAATGATAATTGGTATATTTTTTATTAGCTTTAAAGCAATTTGGGGTTTAATAATGTTAATTTTATGGTTGATTTCACCGGTTTTACCAGTTATACTTGCTGTAATTTTTACAACTGGTTGGACACCAAAAATTATTCCAAAAATTAAGGATGATTTTAAAAATTGGCAAAAAAATGTTCCATCAAAAGAAGTTAAACCAATTAAAACAAAAAGGAGTTGGTTCTTATGATTTTTAATTACAATAATTTGCGCGCAAAAAAATCCCGTTTAATGAATGGGCTTAGGGGATTTTTATTTCTAGTTAAGATTTTGAAAATTGTTGGAACTTTGAGTGGATTTTGTTTAATTTTAATGGATTCGACTCTTGGCTGGTTAATTTTAGCATTTTCATCAATAATTACAATTTTAATTCATTGGTGGAATGGAGAACTTCATAGGTTGGAGCCAACAAAAGATTTAAATATTGAAGGGCAGCTAGCTAGTAATATTTTAGGGAAACTTTCTAAAAATCCAACAAGCGAGCAGATCGCAAAAGTAGTTTTGGAAAGTTCTGGTGGAAAGTTTATTATTTCACGCTTTGGGCTTGGAAAAACTACGATTGAAAGTTTGGTTCAGATTCCACAAAACTCACCTGAAAATATTTTTCAAACTGCACTACAAATTCAGCAAAAGTTAAAAACTAAAACCGTTTCTGGTTCGGTTTTAACTCTTGCGATAATTCGAAATTTTCCAAATTACGAAACACTTCTTGCGCAGTTTTATCTTGATTTTGAAGATTTAGAGCGTGGCGTTTTGTGGCATGATCATATTTTCTCACTAATAAGTCAATCCAAAATTCCAATGAAAACTGGTGGAATTGCCCGCGATTGGTCGTTTGGTTATACTCCAACCTTGAATCGTTTTGGAGTGAATATTACAAATCAGGTTTCGAACAATATTCTAATGTCTTCAAATTTAGAGCAACATAAAGATTTAGTTTTGAAAATGGTTGAGCAGTTCAGTGGTAATGGAAAACAGAATATTGCTTTGATTGGTGCTGATGGCGTTGGCAAGACTACTGTTGTAAATTCTTTCGCTGCAAAAATTGCAAATGGTAGTGAGAAAATCCCTTCAAATTTAAAATTTAGACAGGTTGTTTCTCTTGACGCCGCATCTTTGATTGCGGCAGCACCAGGGCGAGGTGAAATAGAAAATTTGCTGAATTATGTTTTGAACGAAGCTTATGCTGCTAAAAATATAATTATTTGTCTTGATAACGCCCAGCTATTTTTTGAAGATGGTGTTGGTTCGGTTGACGTTTCGAATTTACTTCTTCCTGTCATTCAGGCTGGTGCTTTAAGGTTAATCTTAACTCTTGATGAACAGAGATTTTTGCAAATTTCAGCAAAGAACCCAGCACTTGCTCAGGCAATGAATAGGCTGCAGGTTAAGCCAGCTAATTATGATGAAACACTGGCGGTTATGCAAGACAAGTTGTTGATTTTCGAACATCAAAATGGCGTGTTTTATCAGTTTCAAGCACTTAAAGAAGCTTTTAAACTAAGTGAAAGATATATTTTTGATTTAGAAATGCCAGGGCGGGCGGTGCGCTTGTTAGAGATGGCGGCAGGATTTGCTGATAATAAAATTGTAACGGTGAGCTCAGTTGAAAAAGTGATTGAGCAAACAATGAATGTAAAAATCGCTACTGCAAATGTTAATGAAGAGAAAGAAACTTTATTAAACCTTGAAGATTTATTGCACGCCAGAATGGTTGGCCAGGAAAAAGCAGTTTCGGCTGTGGCAAATGCTTTGCGTCGTGCGAGAACTGGTGTTCGAAACCAAAACAGACCAATTGGAACATTTCTATTTCTTGGCCCAACTGGAGTTGGTAAAACAGAGCTCTCGAAGGCACTTTCAGAAGTTTATTTTAATGGTGAAAATAATATTGTTCGTCTTGATTTGAATGAGTTTGTAAACCTTGACGATGTCTCAAGATTGATTGCAGATGGCGCGCGTGATGCAAGTTCTCTAACTGCTCAAATGATGAAAAAGCCTTTCTCGGTTGTTCTTTTGGATGAAATTGAAAAAGCTCACCCAAATGTTCTAACTGCTCTTTTGCAGGTTTTAGATGAAGGTATTTTGAGGGATGAAAAAAACCGTGAGGTTTCATTTCGAGATGCGATTATTATTGCAACATCAAATGCTGGTTCTGAGCGAATTCAAGAGTTAATTTCTCGTGGTTACGATTCGACAAGTGCTGAAGAAATTATTGTAAATGACTTAATTGCAAGTCGTGAATTTCGCCCTGAATTTCTGAACCGTTTTGATGAAATTGTCGTTTTTGAACCACTCACAAAAGAAAATCTGATGCAAATTATTGATTTAATGATTTTCGGAGTAAATAAAACTCTTGCTGGCCAAAAAATTACAGTTTCTGTTACGCCAGAAGCTAAAATATTGCTTGCAAATTTAGGATATGATCCAAAACTTGGTGCTCGACCAATGAGAAGAGTTATTCAGCGAGTTGTGGAAAATACTATTGCACGAAAAATGCTTTCCGGCGAAGCTCAAGCTGGTTCGAGTATTGAAATTACTCCAGAGATAGTTCGACAAAGCTAATATAAAATAAAAATCAGCAGATAGATATTCTTGCTGATTTATTTTTTTCAAATTTTGGAGGGCCAGGAGGGGCTCGAACCCTCGACACCCTGCTTAAGAGGCAGGTGCTCTAACCGGCTGAGCTACTGGCCCAATATTCACATTATAGCATATTTAATCGTGAAAAAAAAGACTTTTTGATTATTTTTTTTGGCTGAATTTTGTAAATATAATGTGTGCCTGATATTTTAAAAGGTTTTAAATTTTTAATTTCGAAACCATAGTTAATAAAAAGTGGAGGTATTTTTTTAAAAATTTGCCTGAATTTGAGCAAGCTTTAGCATTTTTTCAATCCTCTCGGTGTGGCCAAAAGTATAGAATACGGTAATGTTTGAAATCGGGAAGGCTTTCTAAAAATTTTTAAGATAAATTTGGCAGTTTTGCTGTTTTCTAAGTTTAATTTTTGAAATTATAACCAGAAAAGGGTTAATTTCAAAACCGATAGCTTTTGCATTAAAATTGTTTACGACTTTTAAAACAACTCCATCACCAGAACCGATATCTACGGGGACGTCTTCTTTAGAAAAATTTATTGTTTTGAAGAGTTTGAAAAGATCTGATTTATGTGTTGGGGCATACGATGCGCCAAAAAATATAGTTAAAAGAAAAGCTATAATAATTATGCTGAGAATAAATAATATTTAGCAAAAAATAATTTCCATAAAATAAAATAATTTGGTACCCCCGGTAGGACTCGAACCTACGGCCAGGAGGGTAGAAACCTCTTACTCTAATCCACTGAGCTACGGGGGCGTACCTAAAACAATTATATCAAGTTTTTTGAAAAAAGTCTATATGATTATTTTTCTAAAAGCAAAAACCTCCAGAAAATGGAGGCTTATGCTAAAACAAAAAAGATCAAATGGTGCGGGCGGAGAGAATCGAACTCTCATCACTTGCTTGGAAGGCAGGTATATTAGCCGTTATACGACGCCCGCATGAGATTATTATAACAAACATTTTTTATAAAAGCAAGACTTTTTTGAAAAAATAATGTGTTTATGTTAATATAGTATTATGAAATTAAATGATTATGTTGTAAAATCAAGTCTTGAAGAAGTTTCTCATTCTAGTGGATACGCTAAAGCTCAGTCTGGTGGAAGAATTGGTGCTGCAAGCTCACAAAGTTTTGCACAGCGCCAAGCGATTGATTATCGAAATTCAAAAGTACGTTCATATCGAGATTCTCAACTTGGTCAATTAAGGATGGCGCAAAAAACTAAAATGGAAAGTTCAAGATCGGCTCTTGATCAGATTAGAGCTAAAAGAGAAGAAAGAACTTCAAATTATTTGCAGCAAAACTTAAATAGGCAAAAAAATACACTTTCGAATGGTCAAATTGGTCAATCAACAAAAATAAGAATGACAAAAAGTGGTTTTGGCGATGTTCAACAAACCGGAATAGCAGGTTTTTATGGTTCGCAAACTTCAAGCTCTCAAAATGTTGTGCGAAGTTTTCGCCCGCAAATTAAGCCAAAATTTTAAAGCTTGATTTTCAAGTTTTTATGTGTTAAAATGGTTGAAGTTATGGCGGATGTAGCTCAGCTGGTTAGAGCGCTGGTTTGTGGCACCGGAGGCCGTGGGTTCGAACCCCATCATTCGCCCCAATTGAAATTTGAGCTTAGGGCTCTTTTTTTATTTGACTAAAATTTAAAAGTGTGGTATAGTGTTGTATAGATTTTTTTGCCGAGGAGGAATAAAAATGACAAAATTGAACCTTACAAAATTTCGATCAAAAGAGATGGATGAAGTCTTTCGAGACACTCTTGATTGTTTTAGAGCTTACCATCCAAGCTTTTGCGGTAATCCTGTTGAACGAAATGAAAATAATCTCTTAGAGGTGATTAAAAGTTCGCTAATTCAGGCTGCCGAAGGTCTTCTTGAAGAAGACCATAGATCAGAGAGCATTGATGTAGATGTCGAACTGAAAACAATCTTCGAAATCCTAAACGGTGAAAAACCGAGCGGAATTTCTTGTGTGAAATTTAACTTGAGATTTATTTATTTTCTCACCAAAAAGCTCAAAGATGATGCAACATTTAATTTTCCGACAGCTAATTTTATTTTTGTTAATGCGATAAAATATCGTGAAGCGCATAGAGATATCTACTAAAAATAACTCCCAATCTTGGGAGTCTTTTTAATTATGAAAATAAAGTTTCAATCTTTGCGCCGAGCGAATTTAATCTTTCTGCAAAATCTTCGTAGCCGCGATTGATATTGTAAACATCTCGCAAGGTTGAAATTCCTGGCGCAGCGAGCATTGCGATTAGAACTACAACACTTGGGCGAAGGGCGCTTGGCGCAACAACGTCTGCAGGCTTCCATTTCGTTGGGCCGGAAATATAAACGCGGTGTGGGTCAACAAGTTCAATTTTAGCATTCAGTTTTGAAAGCTCGGTAAAGTAAATTGCACGGTTTTCATAACTCCAGTCATGAATTAAGGTTCGACCTTTAGCGACAGTTGCAATTAACCCGAGAAAAGGTAAATTGTCCATATTTATACCAGGAAATGGTAGCGCGTGAATTTTATCTTTTGCGGCATGAAGTTTTGATTTTTTAACTTTGATATCCACAAGGCGCGTTTTTTTATTTTTCGAAAGATATTCTGGGCTGATTTCAAAATTTGCGCCCATTTGTTCGAGGGTTGCAAGTTCAAGTTCGTTGAATTCGATTGGCGCACGTTTGATAGTAATTTCAGAATTTGTAACCAGCGCAACCGCCACGAAAGTTAAAGATTCAATAGGGTCTTCGCTTACGTAATATTCAATATCTTTCTCAATTTCTGTTAATCCATGAACTTTTAAGGTTGTCGTTCCAATTCCTTCAATTTTAACGCCAAGCTCTTCAAGAAAGAAGCATAAATCTTGCACCATATAATTTGGGCTAGCATTTCGAATTATAACTTCTTGACCAGAAAGTGCTGCGGCCATAATTATATTTTCAGTTGTTGTGTCTCCGCGCTCGGTCAAAAGTATTGGCTTCTCAACTTTTTTTGGTTTGTTCGAAACTTTGTAAAAATCAGTTTGTGCTGTAACATTTGCACCAAAATACCTTAATCCAGAGAGGTGAGGCTCAACTGTGCGTGTTCCTAAATTACACCCACCAGAAAAAGGTATTTCGAAGTCTGAATATTGGTGAAGAAGTGGGCCGAGAAACATTAGAATACTGCGTGTTCTTTTGGCAGATTCAACATTCATATTTTCGAAAGATAATTCTTTGGGAGGTGTAATTTCGAGATCGTTTTTGCTATTTAGCCATTTAGTTTTTACGCCGATCGAATTTAAAACTTCAATAATTCGATTAACTTCTTCAATTCGAGCAACGCGGCGAAGAATCGTTTTTCCTTTATTTAAAAGAGAGGCGCAAAGCAGGGCGACGGCGGCATTTTTTGAGGTTTTAACTTCAATTTCACCAGAAAGTTCATGACCGCCATGAACACGAAAATTGGTTTTCTTATTTGAATTAACAGATATAATTTCGCTCGAAAGTTCTTCTGAAATTCTTGCAAGCATTTCAATAGTTATGTTTTGCTTGCCACTTTCAATTCGGTTAATTGCACTTTGTGAGGTGCCAATTTTTTCGGCAAGCTCAACTTGAGTTAAATTCTTGTGCAGGCGGGATTCTTGAATAAGCTTCCCAATTTTTTCTAAATAGGCTTGTTCTTCATTCATAAAATAATTATATCACTTATGGTATAATAAAAACAAGTTTTCTAAGATTTTTTTATTTTTAAAAATATGATATACTTAAAAATATGATATAGCGACGGTTTTTATATTTTTAGTTTCTAAAAGTTTAATTTTTAAGGAGAGTTTTTTATGTTTGATGAAAAGATTTTTGACGTAATTGAAAATGAAGAAAATCGTCAGCGAGAAGGCTTGGAACTAATTCCGAGCGAGAATTATGTTTCGAGAGAAGTATTGGCAGCGCTTGGTTCAGTTTTAACAAATAAGTATTCTGAAGGATATCCTGGTAAAAGATATTATGGCGGTCAGGAGAATACTGACATCATTGAAAGTTTAGCGATCGAACGCGCGAAACAGCTTTTTAATTGTGATCATGCGAATGTTCAACCACATAGTGGTGCAAATGCTAATGAGGCGGTTTATAATGCTTGGCTAGAAGTTGGCGATACGGTTTTGGGTATGGATTTATCTCAAGGCGGTCATTTAACGCACGGCTCACCAGTAACGCGTAGTGGCAAGATTTATAATTTTGTGCGATATGGTTTGGATGAAAATGGTGAAATTAATTATAAGCAAATTGAAGAATTAGCTGAAAAATATAAGCCAAAAATTATTCTTGTGGGATTTTCTGCATATCCTGGTGAGATTGATTATGCTAAAATTGCTGAAATTGGCAAAAAATATGGAGCAATGTTGATGGCGGATGTAGCACATATTGCTGGATTGATTGCTGGAGGTGTTTCGAAAAACCCATTTGATTACGGTTTTCATGTTGTGACGACTACAACACATAAAACCCTCCGTGGCCCCCGTGGTGGAATGATTCTTTCGAATGGAAAAGCGGGGAATCCACTCAAAAAACCAGAAAAAACTCTCGAGAATCTTCCAACTCTAATTGATCGTAGTGTCTTTCCAGGAACGCAAGGTGGCCCACAAATGCATTCAATTGCAGCAAAAGCAGTTTCTTTTTATGAAGCACTTCAGCCTGAATTTAAAATTTATGCTCAACAGGTAGTAAAAAATGCTCATTTTTTGGCTGAAGAGCTTTCGAAAAGAGGTTTCAAACTCGTGACTGGAGGTACAAAAAATCATTTAATTCTAGTCGATATTTATGCAAGTTTTGGAATTGACGGGAAAACTGCCGAACGTGCGATGGATGCAATTGACCTAACTTTAAACGCTAATTCGATTCCTAATGATACTTTGTCTATGTTCGCGCCAAGCGGAATCCGACTCGGAACACCAGCAGTCACTTCTCGTGGAATGAAGGAGGCTGAGATGGCGAAAATTGCTGAATGGATGGATCTTGCGATTAAATACCGTGAAGACTCTAAAAAACTTGCCGAAATTAAAAAAGAAGTTGCAGATTTTGCTAGAAATTTTCCGCTGCCGAGCGATTTATAGATAATTTTTAATATTTCGAAAAGCTAAAAGCTATGATATAATAGACTTGTCATGGGTATGGTTTTTTCGAGATTTAAAAAGTGCCGTTCTAAAATTTCTTTTCTGGGAATTATTTCAGGATTTTTAACCCTTGTTTTTTTAACGATTTCGAAAGCCTCAATCTGGTTTGATGAGGCTTTTTCGGCTTATATAATTCGTTTCAATTTTGCTGAAATTTGGCATTACACATCTGTTGATGTTCATCCGCCGCTTTACTATTTCTTATTGAAGATTTGGAGTGTATTTTTCGCCTCGAGCGACTTTGCATTGAGGAGTTTATCTGCATTTTTTGGTGTTTTAACCATAATTTTGGCATATTTTTTGGTAAAAAGACTTTATAATAAGAAAATTGCACTATTAGCGAGCAGTTTTCTTGCGATTTCGCCAATGTTAATTAGATATTCTCAGGAAGCCAGAATGTATACGATGGTAGCATTTTTGAGTGTTTTAACGGTGAGGGCCTTTTATGAAGCTTGGGTTGCCGAAAATACGATGAAAAGTAAGAAAAAATGGCGAATAATTTATATTATTGCTGTTTGTGCTGGAATTTGGACACAGTATCTCTATGCTTTGATTCCAATTTCATTATGGATTTTTAGAGCAGTTTATATTTCGAAGAATCAAGAAAAGAACAATAGATTTCATCTTTTTAGCTGTTTGAAATTTCAAAAGCAGAAGAATAATGTAAAACAGTTTTTTAGTAATTTTTTTGCTGAAAAATGGCTGTCTTCACATTTGATTATCGCATTTTTATATACCCCTTGGGTTCCATTTTTTGTTTCGCAAGCTACTTATGTCAAAGCTAAGTTTTGGATTCCTGCACTTGATTTTACAACAATACCAAATATGATATCGAATTTCTTTTTTTATCTTGATGCTGGCAAAACTAACGGTTGGCTATCTTTGATAGCTATGGCTATTCTTCTAATTATTGTAATTTTTACATTCGAAAAGTGGAGGAGTGAAAAAAATAATAGTATTTTCTGGCTGATTTTTTCAGTCTCGGTAATTCCTATATTTTTGCTTTATATCGCAAGTTTACCACCGTTTAGTTCAATTTTTGTTGACAGATATTTGCTTATGGCTGAAGTTTTTGTGTCGATTTTAATGGCAATTATTGCGGTTAAACTTTTTGAAAATAAAAAGAGTGTTTCAATTTTATTAATTATTTTGATCATTTTCTCGCATATTTTTGGAATTTTTCAGCTTAATTCACAAAAGGGTATTTCTAAAAATGGTGGAGAAATTACTGAAATTCGGCAAGCAATTGAAAAGGTTCGAAATGAAAAAAATAATGCAGCAATTGTTGTTGGCGGATTTTTATATTATTCGGCAGCACAATATTCCAATAACGAAAGTAAAATTTGGTTTTATGGTGAACCCCCAATTTATCGTTCGGGTGATATGATTCGAGCTGATTACACTCCAAAAATTGAGAATGATAGTAGTTTCTTGAAGAATAAAGAGTTTTTTGTAATTTCCCCATATAACAGTGCTGATAAAAAATCGCCAATTTCTGATTATAATTTTTCAGAGGAAATGGATTATAATAACTCATTAAACGGTGATCCTTTATACAAAATTTTAAAATTTATTAAAAAATAGTCTTCACAAAATGAAAAAAGTGTGGTATAATCTATTTATTAAGCACCCGTAGCTCAACTGGATAGAGTACCTGGCTTCGAACCAGGCGGTTGTAGGTTCAAATCCTGCCGGGTGTACCACAGTTTTTCTCGCTTTTGGCGGGTTTTTATTTTTTTATGATATAATTGATTTATATGAAGGAAATAATTTTCGAAAATCTAAAAATTCAGCAAGATATTGATTTTGGTAAGCTTACGACTATGAAAATTAGAGGAAAAGCTCATTTTTTTACAGTAGTAAAAAATATCGAAGATTTTAAGAATGCGATTAAATTTTCAGAAAAAAATAATTTGCCGATTTTTATTCTTGGTGGTGGAAGTAATACGATTGTGAAGAGTCAAAACTTTGCAGGAATAGTGATAAAAAATGAAATTAAAGGTTTTGAAAAGGTTTTCGAAAATGATGAGAATGTTGAATTCTGTATAAAATCTGGTGAAAATTGGCATAATTTTGTTAACTTTGCAGTTTCGAAAAGCTTTAGCGGTTGCGAAGCGATGGCGATGATTCCCGGAACAGTTGGAGCTCTACCAATCCAGAATGTTGGTGCATATGGTCAGGAAATTGCTGATATTTTGAAAAGTGTTAAAGTTTTCGAAATCTCAACTGGTAAAATTAAAACTTTGTTAAAAAGTGAATGTAAATTCGCCTACCGTGATAGTATTTTTAAGAATGATGCTAAAGGAAAATATTTTATCATTTCGGTGAATTTGAAGCTTTCGAAATCTCGACCAGAAATGCCCGAATACAAGGTTTTAAAGGAGAAACTTGAGAGTGTTGGCAAAAATAAAGAAAATATAACAGCGAAAGATGTAATGAACGCGGTGATTGAAATTCGTTCAAAAAAATTACCAGATCCAGAGGAAAATCCAAATTCTGGGAGTTTTTTCAAGAATGTGATAATTTCGAAAGAGAAAGCCGTAGAGATTCGCAAAAAATATCAAAATGTACCACTCTTTGAAGTCGGCGAAAAATATAAAATTGCAACTGGCTGGCTTATTGAGCAGGCGGGATTGAAGGGAAGAGAATTTTTTGGAATAAAAGTTCATCCAGAGAATGCTTTAGTTTTAACAAATATTTCAGCTAAAAACTATGATGAACTAGCTAAAGCAAGAAAAATGATTCAGGATAGGGTTTTTGAAAAATTTGGTTTAAAAATTGAACAAGAACCGCTGGAGATTTAATAAAAATTAAAACGACATTCTTGATTCGAATGTCGTTTTAAGATTTAAAAAGAATTATTCTTCCGTTTTTTCTTCTTTAATCTCAGGAGCTTTTTCTTCTTCTGCTTCTTTTTCTTCTTCTACAATTTTATAACCAAGGATAGTTCCTTTTGCAAGGCTTTCTTTACCAGCTATGTCATTCCAGCGAGAGCTATCTAGTCCAAGAATTAAGAACCAAATAGGGGCCATAAATATGAAAAGAATAGACCAGTAAGGTGATTTATCGAGCTTTTTGCTAATTTCAATAACTGCAAGAACTTCAAAAACAAATGAGATTATCAGTCCGACATAAGGAACGAAAGTTAAAAGAGATTTCCAACCTTCTTGTCCACCAAGTTCAAAGAATGTCCATCTGTTATAGAAAGGAATCCAAGCCTTTTTAGCATCGATTCCAGCTTTTTTGAAAATTAGCATATAGAGAAGAGAGCTAATAACATATCCTATGATCGCAACAACTAGTACAAAAACCAACAAAAATGCGATAGACATTCCGGCAATAGCGTCAGCTTCTGCACCATGGTTGTAATTCCTATATCCATATGTGTGGTAGCTATTATAATTATACATTTAAAAATCCTTTCTTTGATTAACTTCTGTAATGAGTATATGTTAAATTATATATTAAAAAATTGAATTTTTCAATATATTTGCGTATAATAAAATAATGAGAATTTTAAATGGTGCGGAACTCCGCGATTTTATTAAGGAGCGTCAAGCTAAGCAAGTGCGGGCTTTGCGGCAAAGCTGGCGGGTTTTTCCAAAATTAGTAATTTTTTACTCTTCGAAAAATACTGTAACTGAAACTTATATGCGGCTTAAAGAAAAATATGGCGAAGATATTCTAATTGATGTTGAGCGGCGAAAAGTTACTATTGAATTCATGAAAAAAGAAATTCAAAAAGCAAATCTTGATGAAAATATTCATGGAATTATTGTTCAACTTCCACTTGAAGATGAAAATGGCGAGAAGATTTCGAAAGAGGAAACTGAGCAAATTTTATCGGAAATATCTAAAGAAAAAGATGTCGACGGTTTGAACGGTGGTACTTTTGTACCGGCCACAGCTCAGGCAATAAATTGGCTTTTGGCAGGGTATAATATTTCGTTAGAGAATAAAAAAGTTGCTATTGTTGGCCAAGGTAAGTTGGTGGGCGCACCGCTTTCAAAAATACTTGAGGCTTCTGGTGTGCTAGTTTCGAAATTTGATGAATTTAATTCAAAAGAAATGAAAGAGCAGCTTAAAGACTTTGATGTGGTAATTACAGCTGTTGGAAAGCCAAATTTAATAACTTCAGAAATGCTAAAAAATAAAGCTGTGGTTGTTGATGCTGGAACAGCAAGCGAAAATGGTAAAATTAAAGGCGATGTAGCTGAAGAAGTTCGTGATTTTCGAAAAGACTTAACAATTACACCAGTAAAGGGTGGTGTTGGTCCGCTTACGGTAGCTTCATTAATTGATAATGTAATTATAGCAGCGAGAAAAATTGCTGATAAAAAAGGCCAGCAAGATTTATAAAAATAAAATAGACCTCCAAGTGGAAGTCTATTTTATTAGATTTGAAGCTTGATCGCTCCATTGAGAAGCGGTCAGCTTAGAATCTTGCAGCTTTTCGGCTAGCGAAGTAGTAACCAAAGGCGGTCACCATTGAGGTTAATCCAAGAATTGCAGAAAGGCTATTTGCACCAGTTTGTGGCAATTCTGTTGGAATATTTGGTGTTGGATTGTTTGGTGTAGGCGTTGGCGGAGTTTGTTTCTTTGGAACTTCCACTTTCGCGCTATCACAACCGTCGTTATCGCCAGGAATTGTTGGAGTGTCTACACAGGCTGTATTTACGGCAGTTATTCCTGTTGCTGTTGCTTGTGATTTAATTGTAATAGTTTTACTTTCACTAACTTTCAAAGAGCTAATCTTTAGAGTTAAAGTATTATCTTTGATCTCACCGCTATCGGCACTTACAAAAGTAATATTTGCTGGTGCATGGTCGGTTACAACAACATCTTTCAAATCAACATTTCCGTTATTCGAAACTGTAATCTCGTAGTTAAAATCAGTATTTGCTTCAATTTTAGCATTTTTCTGATTATTTACAGTTTTCTTGATAAGGATTGAAGGTTTTTCTTCACGTTTAACTTCGAAAGATTTTTCACAGTTAGTATTTGAATTTTCACCGTTTTTAGTGATGATTGTTGAAGTAACTGTGTATTTTTCGTTCACATTGTTTGGAACGGTAATTTCGAATTTAGTTCCACCATTTACAACTTTTTCGGCAACAACTTCATTTTTTGAATTTTTTACTACATATTTTGTGCCAGTAAATTCTGTATCTTTTACTGAATATTTTGTATCAGCCGCATAAGTGATTTGCTTTTCGTCTTTTCGAACAATGTTCAAACTTAAAGCTTCACATTTATAAACTGGATTTTTAGGAGTTTCACATTTTTTTGTAACTTTTACGCTTGCAGTGTCGTTTTTAACGATTTTTTGGTCGCTTGCTTGAGCAATGTTAGTTAAAGTGTTTTCTCCACAGACTGGCAAACTATTTTCAGCTGAAACAGTTGCATCAAACCGAACATAAGCGTCACCATTTGGTTGATATGAACCAATATTGATTCCAGAATTTTGAATGACATTGTCGCTGACTTTCAATCCTTTTGGATTTGATGTGTTGTAGAGCTTTGTTGAGCCTGCAACATAATTCAAACCTTTTGGTAGAATGTCGCGAATTACAAGATTCTGAATTCCTGCAGAACCTGTATTTTTAGCGTGAATTTGGAATTGAACTGTGTCGCCAGATTTTGCGTTTGCAGTTTCAACCCAAGATTTTTCGCCATTTGTTTTATTTCGAACTGTTTTTGCAAGGTCGATATTAGTTTTTTCTTGCGGTTGGCTAACTTGAGCTTTAACTTTAACAGTTACATAGCCTGCATATTGGAAACATCCAGGGATTTTTCCGTCAAGTTTGTCGTATCCAAGTTTTGCTCCAGTATTATTTACAATACTGTCTGGAAGTTTAGTTGTACCCATTCCGTTGTTTTCGAAAAGGGCAGAGCCAGCAACATAAGCTAAGTTAAAGTCATTATCGCTTGAAAAAGTTGCTTCATCCCAAACTGTGTTAGGTTTTGCATTTGAAGCTGAAATCTGACCTTGAACAGTTACATTTTTTGCTGTTGTTGTTGGAACGTTAAGTTTTGCTACTACGTTTTCGGCAACAAGATTTAAGTTCGAAGCTGCGTTGTTGTGAACGTACATTCGAACATAATATTCTTTGCCATTTTGGACTTTCATATTGTTTGTCCATTTTGCGTTTGAGCCAACTTCACGGATTCCAACGAAATCTTTTTCGTCTCCGCCAATCACAGGGTTATTTGTGATTGAGTTGAATGTAATATAATCTGCTGGTTTTTCGATAGTGAATGATGGCCGAGATGGACCCCAAGCCCAAACTAGAGCTGGAGCTATTGCTGCCACCAAAACTGAACCAGAGATTATTGAATGGTTTTTAATAAAATTAATGAGTTTTTTCATTTGGTCCCTCATTTTCTCCCTTCTAATCTCCACTTATTAGAATTTATTATTAATATCATCATAATTCTGTTTGTCAATATTTTGTTTTCTTCGCTTTAGCCGAATTGTTAAAACTTAAAATCGGGTTATTAAGAAGTATCAATGTAAAGCCGGGCGGCGGAAAACCGCCCAGCGTGAGTTTCGAAAGATTTTAACTTTTCGAAAAAAGGTGCTAATCGCTGAAACCAAAGCTGCTAGTCATCTATTCCAGGCTGGCTCATAGAGCTACCTGTAAAGTTGGCTGAACTACTTGGAGTTGTAACTCCGTTGGTTCCAGATTCAACTTTAGACGCGGATTGACCCACAAGACCATCGTAATGACGACCATCTGGGGTGGTCACAGACCCATCATTGGTCACTGTTGTAGTGCCATTGGAATCTGTGACATTGCCAGCGCCAGACCATTGAGACGGCTCACTAATGCGAGCGTCTTGTAGTGGAGCAGTGGCTGAGCTTGCTGGTGCAGATGGAGCTGTTGGTGCAGAGTAGCTTTCAGGCAATTTTGCCTTAGTAGTCTCCGTACCATTTTCAGAGCCATCGTTTTGACCTCCACCGATCAAAGCTTTACCTTGATTGGCGGGGTCCTTACTAGGGTCTTTCTTCTCAACCTTGCTTTCGCTTGGCTTGTCAGGTTTTCCTGGTTTTGCAGGAGGAATCTCGATCTTTTCTGTCGGAATTCCAGGAATGTTGTTGCTCTGCATTACTGTGTTGCCACAGTAAACCAGAACACAATAGATGTACTTCTCAGCTGAACCCTCAGGGTTCGAAACTTCAACGTACTCTTGACCTGAAAGATCAAGTGCATTTTTGCTGATAACTACATCACCTTTGTCATTGACGCCAGTAGTGTAGTAGTTTGAATTATCTTCCATTTTCTTGGAAGAAATTCGACTCCGGGAAAGAAAAGCCTTCGTTTGATAGAAAACATCCTTTCCTTTGCTATTGTAATAAACTTTTCCTTCCTTCTTTTCTAGCCAGTCTTTAACGTCAGCTTTTGCGTCAACGATACCGAAGGCTATAGCCTTCTCTTTCAAGGCAGTTGCGTTGTGGCTCATGTACTGAACCATTTCGCTAACCGCGCTTTCAGCGTTTACTGAAAGAGTGTTTTCATCTGACCCATTTGCAAATACTTTGTGTTGCGTATTTGCAATTTGGCTGTCGTAAACTACAGTATCGCCGTCGACCTTATAGTCGACGATCTGGAACTCTTCCTTCGGAAGATTTCCAGCCTTCGAAATTGTAGAAGAAGTGGCAACTGTGTTGCTATTTGTGGCATTGACATTTCTTGGAGAAAAGAAATGCGAAGCTGTAATAACAATTGCAATAACTGCAATGACTGAGGCAAGAAATAGTATGATCTTTAGCCAAATTGGCCGAACCTTTTCTGGTTCTTGATCCATATCTTCTACTTCTTTATTATCATTATCTTGAAGTTGTTCTAAAATCCCTTGAAGATACTGCAACTCTTCTTCGTCGGTTTCTAACTTCGAGGCTTTAACTTGAACCTCTTTAAACCATTCCATCGACTTCTTATCGTCTCCGATAAGGCTTTGAATGTGTTGTAGGAGTTCTTTGATTTTCTTATTTGTCGTGTTCATTTTCATTTCACCTTCCTTTCAATATATTTTTTATTATTCTGGCCAAAATAATAAAAATGAACACAGAGGTATACGATTAATACCTCATAATAACCCGATTTTTAAGCTTCATTGACAGATCTGCTGATTATGATATGTCAACTGCTAGAATTATAGCACAAAAGTATTAAAAAGTCAATAAGTATATAATATATATTAAATAAACGCAAGCGCTTTATTTTTTACAAATAAAAAATACCCCAAAAATGGGGTAGAAAAGGAAAATTTTAAAGAGGAGGGAGGTCTTTAAACTCTTTTTTACCCTCTTCTTTTTTTGGGTTTGAAGGTTTTTTTGCCTTCTTTGAAAACGTTTCCGCTACTTTTGCAGTTTTCTGCTTCATACCGCTCTCGTCGTATTCTTCAAGAATAACGTCTTTGAGTTTTGAAAATAACGAAGGTTTTTTTGCTTTCTTA
Organism: uncultured Saccharimonas sp. (SeqCode); assembly: GCA_963526625.1. Taxonomy (GTDB): domain Bacteria; phylum Patescibacteriota; class Saccharimonadia; order Saccharimonadales; family Saccharimonadaceae; genus Nanogingivalis. Next base: position 42,769 of record CAURNF010000003.1, on the reverse strand, counting down.
ACGCTATTTTCAGTAGGCGTAATAAAGTACGCCAACATGATCAGAAGAATCCCGACGATCCAATAAAGGATTGTTGGCAGGGCGTTTAAAATCAATCCTAATATTACGAGTGATTTTGTGAATAGCCCAGCTTTTTGCCATAATGAGCAAATTTGAAAACGCCCATCTAGCTTAATCAAGATATAGAGTGTTGCAAGAACAAGCGCCCCGTAGGCAACTGCTAAATTATCTACAACCCCTAAAGTAACGACGTTGAGTAATTGCATGCAAAAGATAATTGCATGCATTAAGAGGTTAATCATATCAACCCCTCACTTTCTATAAAAAATTTTCCAGTCTGGAAAGGTACTAGAATTCCTATATAATAACATAAAAAGCTAAAAAAGTCAATGAGTTAAGATTTCGAAAAAAAGAAAAAAGCTCCAGAATTGAAGCTTTTCGATATAATTTCAATTGGTGGGTGATTAGGGACTCGAACCCCAGACCCTCTCGGTGTAAACGAGATGCTCTAGCCAACTGAGCTAATCACCCTAACAATTACTATTCTAGCAGACTTTTTTTGTAAAGTCAACAACTTTTTTCATTTTTTGAAAAAATATTAAAGTTATGTTAATATTATTTAGATAAATGTGTATAATCGAAAGGTAAAATAAAAATAATGGATACGCGAAAACCTAATGGGGTTGGTAAAAAATATGAAAAATACTCAGAAAATAAAAAACACGAGGGTGAAGACTATAATTTTTACGACAGAGCAATACACGATAATTTGGTTATAGAAAAATTTGAGAATTTTGTACTGGTTGAAAACCTGTTTCCGTATCAGATTTGGGATGGTTTTGAAGTTGAAAAACATTTACTCCTGATTCCGAAGAGATTCACAGAGACGATTAGTGCTTTTTCGCCAGCAGAAAAAGAAGAGTATTTTGAAATTTTATCAAAATACGAAGCTCAAGGTTTTTCAATTTATGCTCGTGCAGCGCAAAATGTCCGAAAAACTGTTAAGCATCAGCACACGCATTTGATAATTTTGAATTATGATCGGCGAATATATTGGCTATTCAATATTACGAATAAAATTCTTTGGTGGCGTAATTTCTCTAAATAGTTTGGTTGATTTTTAGTGAGAAAAATGGTAGAATATTTAAAGTTTTATAATAATTTTTAAGAGAAAGAAAATATGAAATCAGAAAATATTCGAAATGTAGCGATTATTGCTCACGTCGACCACGGAAAAACAACTTTAGTGGATGGTCTTTTAAAGCAGAGTAATACTTTTCGTGAAAATCAGGCTGAAATGAGCCAAACACTTTTGATGGATTCAGGAGATCAAGAGTCGGAGCGCGGAATTACAATTACCGCAAAACAGACATCAATTTATCATGGCGATTATAAAATCAATATTATTGATACGCCAGGGCATGCCGATTTTTCTGGCGAGGTTGAACGCACGTTGAATATGGCAGATGGTGTAATTTTGGTTGTGGACGCTCAAGAGGGACCAATGCCACAAACAAAGTTTGTGCTTTCGAAAGCGCTTGAACTTGGCTTAAAACCAATTGTGGTGGTAAACAAAATTGATAAACCAGCTCGTCGAATTACAGAAGTAAATGATGAAGTATCTGATTTATTTTTGGAGCTTGCTACAAATGATGATCAATTGTTGTATCCAACTTATTATGCAATTGGTCGTGATGGTAAAGCTTGGCCAGAAGTACCAGAAAATCCTGAGGCAGATGCAAATTTTGAGCCGATTTTTGATGCGATTATTGACGAAATTCCTGCGCCAAAAGTTGAACTTGAGGGTGATTTCCAATTGCTTGTGACTTCTTTGACTTACGATAATTTCTTAGGAAAATATGCGATTGGGCGAATTTCTCGCGGAAAAGTAAAATCTGGCGAGCAAATTGCGTTAATTAAGCGAGACGGAACGGTTAAAAAGGCTAAAATTGATAAACTCTTTGCATACCGTGGTTTGAACCGTGAGGAAATTCAAGAAGCCTTTGCTGGAGATATCATAGCTATCACAGGTGTCTCTGAAGCTGAAATTGGTGAAACTTTGGCAGATATAAATAATCCTGAGGCTTTGCCAACAATTGAGGTTGAAAAGCCAACTCTTTCGATGTATCTTGGCCCAAACACCAGCCCGATGAAAGGCCGTGAAGGTGAGTTTACGACTTCACGTCAAATTGGCGATCGACTAAAGAAAGAGCTCGAAACAAATGTTTCACTGCAAGTTGAAGAAAGTGGAATTGGCTTCATTATTTCGGGCCGTGGTGAGCTCCACCTTTCTGTCTTGATTGAAACTTTGCGCCGTGAGGGCTTTGAATTTGAAGTTGGTCGCCCGCAGGTAGTCACAATCCAAGAAGATGGTGTCGAGAAAGAGCCAGTTGAAGAATTAATTATTGAAGTTGCGCCCGAATTTGTTGGTGCGGTAAGCCAAGAAATGGGGGCTCGCCGAGCTGAAATGCGTGCTCAAGAAAGCCTGCCGACAGGAGCTACTCGCTTAACTTATATTATTACAACGCGCGCTATGATTGGTCTCCGAAATCTAATGCTAACTGCTACAAAAGGCACGATTATTATGAATAGCTTGCCGTATGGTTATCAAGAGATGGGAGCTAAAATTCCTTCAAGTCGAAATGGCGTATTGATTGCTTTCGAAAAAGGAGTATCAACACCTTATGCGCTTCAAAGTGCGGAGAGCCGTGGCGAATTATTTATTGGCCCGGGAACTGAAGTCTATGCCGGAATGATTGTTGGTTTAAATAATCGCCAAGAAGATCTTGAAATTAACGTTGTGAAAGAAAAACATCTCACAAATATGCGTTCAAAATCTTCTGATGGTGCGGTTCAGCTAACACCATTTACGGATTTAAGTCTTGAACAGTGCATTGATTTTATTGAAGATGATGAACTTCTTGAAGTTACGCCACAGAATTTGCGTCTTCGAAAACGCTATCTCGACTCAAATGAGCGCAAACGAATGGCAAAATCTACTAAATAATAACACTTGACAATTTATTAAAATATTTAAAAATCGCCCCAAGGACAGCGGGCGATTTTTTAGATTTTTGAAAGTCTTAATTATTTTTCGCGACTTGTTCGAACGTTCACTGAATAAGATTCTTCGGATTGGTTTACTCGAATAACTTTAAACAAAATGTTTCCTTTCTATAATCATTTTTTATTTTGATACTTTTTATTTTTTGGATGATTATGTTATCATTATATCACAAAATTATTTATATGTCAATAGTCTAAATTAGTTTGACAAAAAATAATATAGTATATATAATATTGCCTATGGTTATAAAATTTTTAAGAAAAATTAGACAAAAGCGAAATTTTTGGTTTTTAGCTAAATTTGACGAAATGAGTATTTTATATATTGCAAAAATGTTTCGAAGTTTTGCGCTGAATCTTTCGGCCGGCTTTGTGTTAATGTATTTTTATAAGATTGGATATGGTTGGAATGGAGTTTTACTATTCTTGATTTTGTCGTACGTAGTAAAATTGATTAGTGTTTGGGTTGGCGGTGCTTATATCGCGAAGCACGGGCCAAAACACGGTATTTTACTTTCGAATATTCTAAATATACCTATGCTGATTATGGCGTCTTTAACTTCGAAATTTGGAGTATCTATGGCAATTGCAACAATGATTATTCAGGGATTTGCTATTTCGATTTATAACGTTTCTATTTATGTTGGCATGTCTAAAGTGAAGAATAATAAGAAAGCTGGCGGGCAGTTGGGAGTTCTGTATAGTATTGATAAAATTGCAGCAGCATTATCTCCGATTATTGGTGGCTGGCTGGCGATTTTTATTGGAATGGAGTCGGCGCTTTATATCTCAGCAATTCTTTTTGTTATGTCGGCTATTCCTTTACTTTCAACTAGGGAAGTTATGAAAAACGATATTAAATTAAATTTCAAGACATTTCCAGTAAAAAAATATCTTAATAAGATTTTTATTCCACAGACTTTAACTTCGGGACCTTCATCTACTGTTCATTTTACATGGCGTATTTTCGTGCCAGTATTTATTTTTTCGCAAGTAAATTCTTATGGGGTGATTGCGTCTTTGGCTAGTCTATCGGCGATAGTTTCTATTATTGCGGCAATTGCTTTCGGAAAGATAGTTGATAAAAACCAAGGCGGAATAATGCTCAGAGGATCTATTTTTATTCGTGGTCTAATAAATCTTTGTCGTGGATTATTTATGATGAGCCCATTAGCGGTTGTTTTGACGAATATAGCAGATGAAGTGTCTGGAGTTGGCTATTCTCTATCGAATCAAAAAGGTGCATTTTTTGAAGCGGATGATTCAGGCCGGCGAATCGAATATTTTGTAATTTCGGAGTCATTCTTCTTTATAGGCTCAACTTTATATACTATTTTAGCATTCGTTCTGTTTTTGGCTTTCGGAGCAGAAACTGGCCTTCGAATATTTTTTGCTGTATCTGGAATCATTCTTATTCTCTTAGGTAGGATAAAATACACAGTTTATGAAATAAAATAGTTGATTAATCAATAAGCTTGTGCTAAAATTATATCAAATATTTTCAAAATAAAAAGGAACAAAATGTTTAACAAAAAAACTATAAATGACGTTGATGTGCAAGGAAAAGTAATTTTGCTTCGTGCAGATTATAATGTACCTATCGAATACTCAGAAGACGGCTCGGCGAAGATTTTGAATAATTATCGAATTCGGTCGAGTTTACCAACAATAAAAAATCTGATTGAACGAGGGGTGAAAAAAATAATTATTATTTCGCATATGGGGCGACCAAAATCAATTGAAGGAATTGCTGATTTGGATGAACTTGAACATTTGCCTAATGGAACTCGAAAATATTCTTTGCGACCAGTTTTTAATAATTTGCGTGAGCTTCTACAAGCTGAAGGCTTGAATTTTCCGATGAATTTTCACACTACGCCAATATTTCCGCGAACACGATATTCGGTTTCAATGAAAGATGCAAACGATGATTATAAGATTGAAATGTTAGAGAATTTGCGTTTTTCGAAGGCTGAAAAAAATAATTTACCAGAATTTGCGGATGCGTTAGTACAGGTTACTGGTGCGGACTTATTTGTGCAAGATGGTTTTGGCGTTATCCATCGCGAGCATACCTCAACTAGTGAAATTGCCAAAAAAATACCAAGCGTAGCTGGTTTGTTGCTTGAAAAAGAATACTCGACAATCTTGCAAGCTTTTAAGGATCCCGAAAGACCATTTGTGGCAGTAATGGGTGGTGCGAAAATATCTGATAAACTGCCGTTAATTGAGAAATTTATTGAGCGAGCTGATAAAATTATTGTAGCTGGAGCTATGGCGAACACTTTTTTAAAATATTTAAATGTTGAAGTTGGAAAAAGCCGAATTGAAGATGGCCAAAATGAGATTATTGAGCAGATTTTTGAGCTTGCGGAGCGAAAAGTTGGGTTTAATAGTTTGCGAAGTTTCATAATTTTACCAGAAGATGTTGCTGTGGCGAGTGAGTTTTCGAAAAATGCTGAGAGAATTGAAAAACCTGTTACGGCGGTCTTAGAAAACGAAATTATTCTTGATCTAGGGGTAAAATCGATTCAGCGAATTGAAAATGAAATTTTAAATGCAAAAATGATAGTTTGGAATGGAACAATTGGCTATGCTGAATTTGAGAATTTTGCGAAAGGCTCTTCTCAAACTTGTTCTGCAATTTCGAAAGCTACAAAAAATGGTGCAAAATCAATAGTTGGTGGTGGTGACACTTCAGCTTTTGTTTTGGATTGGTCGAGTCAAAATGCGGAAAGTGCAGATTTTTCATTAATTTCAACTGGCGGCGGTGCAGCTCTTGAATTGATGAGCGGTGAAATTTTACCAGGATTTGAAGTTCTAGAAAATAAAGCATAAGAATTTACAAAAATAAATTAAAATGATAAAATAAAATTATTATGGATAAAAAACTTGTTATCGCCAACTGGAAAATGAACTTAAATATGCAGGAATCGAGTATTTTTTTGCATAAATTGAGTGATAGAATTCAAGCTCATCGTGGAATGGAAATTATTCTCGCGCCATCAACTTTCACTCTGCAATCTTTAAGCTTGCAAGTTAATCATAGGCAGTTTAAGTTAGCGGCACAGAATTTTTACTGGCGAGATCACGGAGCTTTTACTGGTGAAATAGCAATTTCACAGCTTCGCGGAATTGTTCAATATGCGTTAGTTGGCCATTCTGAAAGGCGAAATATTTTTCACGAAACAGATAAAGATATTCGTGCAAAAGTAGCTGCAGCAATTCGAAACGACATTCGACCAATTTTGTGTATTGGTGAAACATCTGATGAGCGAAATCATAATGAAACTGATTTAGTTCTAAACGATCAGCTAATTGGCGGGCTTGCAAATGTATCTAGTGAAGATATTACAAAAGTGATTATTGCATATGAACCAGTTTGGGCGATCGGAACTGGCGTGAATGCTAACCCTGATGATATTCGAAAAGCGGTAAAAGTTATTCGAAATCAAATAAAGCAACTTTATGGTGCAAAAACTGCTGAGAATATTCAAGTAGTTTATGGTGGAAGCATTCAGCCAGAATTTGCAACAGATTATGCAAATATTAAAGGGATGGATGGTTTGCTAATTGGCGGAGCAAGCTTGAGCGTTGAAAAATTCGCTAAAATTGCAGAAAAAGTTTTTGAAACAATAAAAAAGTAAAAGGAAAAATATGCGAGATATAGATTTTGAAGAATTAGATAAAGCAGTTGGAAGCTATCTTGAAAATGGTGTTGTGCCAAATTCGAAAGATAAAAATAATGAGGTTTTTTCGAAAATCGAAAGCCAGATTGAGCATTCTCGTGAGCAACAAAAAATGGTTTTTGCACGAAAAGCTCCGCAGTCGGCAAACCAATTGCATCAAAATAACGAAAAAGTACAAATTCGAAATGTTGAAAAGGTTGCTGAAAAACCAAAAAATGAGAAAAAAACTATTTATAAAAAACCAAGAGTTCGAATTTTGGATGATTTTAGTGCGCCCGTTCCACCAGAGCATCACCGTGATAATTTTGGCGTTTCACTTTTAGCGAGAGAAGAGAAAATTGCTTTCGAAAGCCCAATTTTAGAAACATATGGCGGTGAAAAACCAATTCGAAATATCAAAAAGCTTGAAAATTCACCGATTCGAAAAAAAGTTGTTTCAAAAAATGGAAAAACTCAAGCAAGAAAAGAAACTGAAGTTCAATCTCAAAAAAATGAAATTAATATTGCGGAGCAAAAAACTACCACGCCAAGTCGGGCGGAGTTTTATGCTGGTGTCTATCGGATTGGTGATGATAGCAATAAACTTCGAGTTTTTCATGGCGAGCATACGGTTGAGATTCCAGAGCGAAAAGTTCCTAGTTCAAATTTCGAAAATCTAAATCTCGAAAATGAGCCAGAAAAAGTTATGCCAGAAATTTCAAGCTTAAAAACTGGCGGCAATATGATTACTCTTGATAATTCTGATAAAATCAAAAAAGAGATAGATGGTAAAGCTGAGACCGAAGCTTCAAAGATTGAGGTTAAGACTGAGCAAAAAAATCAATCAGGGCAGATTAAAGAAAATAATAAAAGAATAGATATTTTTGAGTTTGATGAAAGAGTTGAAGAAAATTCAAAACAAAATGAATCCTCGGAAAAGGTGATAATTCAGCCTGTTGATGAAATTGAAAAGCCAAAAACACCTTTCGTACAAAATCCGCAAATTGAAAAAAGACCATTAGGTACAAATCAAAATCAGGCTAAAAGTTTCGAATTTAAAAAGCCGGTTTCTAATTATGAGCAAAAATCCGCAACGATTACAAAGGAGCTTCGGCGAGCAAAAATGTCGGCACCTATTCTTTCGAGTGATGAATATTCTGCGCCCATTAAGCATAAAAAGAAATCTGGCTGGGGTGTTGTGCTAGCTATAATTGTAATTCTAATGCTTGGTGCTGGTGCCGGATTGGTAGCATATCTGGTGGCATTTCAATAGAGCTCCATATTTAAGATATTGAACCACTTTTCGAAAATTGAAGAGTGGTTTTATTTATTATAAAAAGAAAAAGCCAGTGTGTACTGACTTTCGAAAATAATTAAGTGTAGATATAGTCGTTTTATTCCAACTTTTCAATTCTTTTTTCAATTCTTTGTCCATTTTTTGGGTTATTGGTCTGATTGTTGTGAGACTCGTTCTTCGAAATGGCGAATATAAGTATGCCAACATAAATCATTATAAAAATTGAAAGTAAAAAACAAACTATAAAGTCGCGACCAGTTTTTATTCCACTCATAATGTACCTCCGATAATATTAGAATACTTAAATTATACAAAATATAATTTCAAAAATCAACAATTTGCTAAAAAGGCTAAAATTTGGTAAAATGAAAGAATATGAATGCACAAGAAATCCGAAAAGCTTATCTAGAATTTTGTCAAAAAAATGGCCACGAAGTAATCGAACGCGCTTCTTTAATTTTAAAAGATGACCCAACAACTCTTTTCACAGGGAGTGGAATGCAGCCGCTCTTGCCGTATCTTTTGGGCGAAAAACATCCAAAGGGTGTGCGATTAACAGATAGCCAGACCTGCTTGCGGGCGCAAGATATTGATGATGTTGGCGATAATCGCCACACAACATTTTTTGAAATGCTTGGAAATTGGTCTCTTGGCGATTATTTTAAAGAACAGCAAATTCGGCAATTTTTTGAATTCTTGACAGATATAGTAGGCCTTGACCCTTCGAAAATATATGTTTCTTGTTTTATTGGTAATGAAAAATACAATATTCCACGCGATGATGAATCGGCAGAGATTTGGCAAAAAGTTTTTGCTGAAAAAGGTATTGATGCAAAAATTGTTGAGCTTGATACAGCTGAAAACGGTAACAAGCTCGGTCTTCAAGGCGGACGAATTTTCTTTTATAATGATAAAGAAAACTGGTGGAGCCGTGGTGGTGGTCTAGATTCAACACCGATTGGTGATCCTTGTGGGCCGGATTCAGAAGTTTTTTATGACTTTGGTGAAGAAAATCATGATGCTAGTTTTGGTGAGGCTCATCCAGCGAGTGATAGCGGTCGGTTTATGGAAATTGGCAATCAAGTTTTTATGCAATATCAACGAATGGAAGATGGTTTTTTCGAGCCGCTTGAAAAGAAAAACGTTGATTTTGGCGGTGGCTTAGAAAGGATTGCTGCGGCAAAAATTAACAATCCAGATGTATTCCAAATTAGCTTGATGAAGCCAATTATCGAAAAGCTTGAAGAAATTAGTGGTAAAAAATACGATGAAAATAAAGTTTCGATGCGCGTGATTGCCGACCACTTGCGAAGTGCAACATTTTTGGCAGTCGATGGATGTACTCCTTCGAATAAAGAACAAGGTTATGTGATGCGAAAATTTATCCGTCGCGCGATGGCGAAGGCTTTTGATTTGGGTATAGAAGATAATTTTGTTGAACAGATTGTACCAGTAATTGTTGGTATCTATGCGCCGGACTATAAGGAAGTTGCTTCAAAATCTGATGAAATTATTGCAGTTATGACAAAAGAGGAGAAAGCTTTCCGTCAAACTTTACGAAAAGGATTAAAAGAATTTGATAGGATTGCACATAAATATGCAGATGATAAAAAACGTAATAAAATCCCTGCTGATGGAAAATTTCACTATGTTGGATTAGCAGGTATGAGTGGTGAAGATATTTTTAGTCTTTATGATACTTATGGATTTCCATCTGAGCTTTCTATAGAGGAGTCTAGAAGGCGAGGCATTAATCTTTCTACTAATTGGTGCGAGGAATTTGATGCTAAAATGAAAGAGCAGCGTGAACGTTCACAGACAGCTTCAAAAGGTAAGTTTAAAGGTGGGCTTGAAGGGCAGACGCTCGAACACCGCAAGCTTCATACAGCTACTCATTTGATGAATGCGGCGCTTCATAATATGTTTGAGGGGCAAATTGCTCAAAAAGGTTCAAATATTAATGCTGAGCGGCTCCGTTTTGATTTTACTTTTGATCGAAAACTAACTGATGAAGAAAAACAGCAAATTGAAGATACGGTTAATGATCAAATTTCGAAAGGGCTGGAGGTTTCTTGGGCAGAATACCCAACAGATTACGCCTTGAATGAGTTGAAAGCGATTGGCGTATTTGGCGATAAATACGGCGAGACCGTTAAAGTCTATACGATGAAAGCCAAAGGTGAAAAACCGTTTAGTGTTGAAATTTGTGGTGGTCCGCATGTTGATAATACGCGAGAGCTTGCTGAAGGCGGTAAAAAGTTTAAGATTGTGAAAGAGCAATCTTCAAGTGCTGGCGTTCGGCGAATTAAGGCTATTTTGCGATGATTCAAAAAATTAAACGCGGAACTATTGTTGTTGGCTATCCTGGCGTTGGAAAAAGTTCAATAAAGCATAAGGACTTTATAGATTTGGAAAGCTCTGATATTATTTATGTTGATAATTTGGCTTGGAAATATGGCAAAGAAAACGCAAAAGGGCGATTTGATAGAGTTCGAAAAGATAATTTTCTTCAGATTTATTGTAACGAAATTGTAAAAAATTATTCGCCAGATAAAATTATGGCGGTTTGGAACAATAAGAAAGTTATTGATTTTTTAGCTCAAGAAAAAATGCCATTTTGTGTGGTTGCTCCAATGAATAATCCTAAAAATATAAGTGAGTTTGTTAATCGATACAAAAAACGAGGTAATAATGAATCTTGGATTTTTGGAGTTGACAGAAAAAGCGGCGTAAAGGGTTCTCTTGAGAGGTTTAATGCTGATGAATTTCGAAAAAAGTATGACTGCGAGGTTTTCGAACTGGATAACAAAACTTTTTTGAGCGATATTTTGGAATTAGAAGACATAGAAATAATCTTATGAAAATTTGCAAAAAAACCTTAAACGGTTTATAATAGTGTTAGTATGTTATTCAAGAATAAACAAAAAGAAGATTTAAGTGACAACCATATTGTTGCTCTTGATATTGGAACTGAATTCGTGAAGGCTCTTGTAGCTGAAATTGATGGTGATGAAATTCGTGTTATTGGCGTTGGGCGTGCACGGCAGAGTGTGGCGGATATGCATTCGGGTGCGATTGCTGATATTGCTAGCGTTGTTCAAAATTGTGAGAATGCTTTGATTGAGGCGGAAGACCAAGCAGAGATTCAAGCCAAAAAAGCTGTAATCGGAATTGCTGGTGAGTTAGTTAAAGGAGCTACAAATACAATTAAATATCGTCGTCCACAGCCAAATCGCCCTCTTGATGAAGCTGAGATGGAATTTATTATTGATAAAATTCAAGAAAGAGCTCAGCTTAAAGCTCAAAGAGAGATTGCTCTTGAGACGGGGAATCAAGAAGCTGAAATTAAGCTTGTTAATTCAGCAATTGTTGGGATTCATATTGATGGTTATAAGGTTTCGAATCCGATTGGTTTTCAGGGAAAAGATGTCTCAATTCAAATTTATACAGCTTTTGCGCCAACTGTTCATATTGGTGCTATTGAGCGTGTTGCGAATGAACTTGCGCTTGATTTAATTGCGGTAGCAGCTGAGCCTTTTGCGGTTGCTAGAAGTGTTGTTGGCTCAGATTCTTCAAGCAATTTTACTGCAATTTTAGCTGATGTTGGTGGTGGAACAACTGATATTGCTGTCGTGAATGATGGTGGTGTTGAAGGAACTAAAATGTTCGGAATTGGTGGTCGAAGTTTCACAAATCAAATTGCGAATGAGCTTTCATTGTCTTATAATAACGCTGAAAAGCTAAAGCTAAACCTTTCGAATGAAAAACTCAAGTCTACTATTGCAAAGCAGGCAATCGATGCAATTGATAATACTTTGGATGTTTGGATTTCTGGCGTTGAACTAGCTTTAAGCGATTTTGAAAATGTTGATTATTTGCCAAGTAAGATTTTACTATGTGGTGGTGGATCAAGCTTAGAATCTCTTGTTGAAAGATTGGAAAATGACGATTGGTGGCAAGAATTACCGTTCAATAAAAAGCCTATAGTAAAGCATATTAAGCCTTCTGAAGTTTCGGGAGTCATTGATGAATCTGGAAAAATTAACGATCATACGTTTATTACGGCAATGGGGCTTTTACGAGTCGGATATGATACTTACAGTACTGATGAAAATGCTAGCGAGAGTTTTCGTGATAAACTAAACAGGATTTTACGAGCTTAAAAGAGGTAAGATATGAGTGAAAAAGTTAAAAAAGATGTAATCTATGTTGACGTTGAAGATGATATTACTGATGTTGTTAATAAAATAAAATCTTCGAAAGAGAGAATTATTGCAATTGTCCCGCCAAAAAGTTTGGGTATTTTTAGGAGTGCTGTAAATATTCGCTTGCTTTCTCGAGCTGCACAAAAAAATGATAAGAAAATTGTTTTTATTACTAATAATTCTGCATTAAAGACTATGTCGGCAGCGGCAAAAATTCCAGTTTCGAAAACCCTTCAAAGTAAGCCAGAGATACCAGAAATTGATATTTTAGAAGTTGAAGGAGATGATGTTATTGATGGTGAAAGCTTGCCAATTTCGGAATTTAGCGGTCCAACTTCTGATGAGAAGGAGGCTGAAATTCTTGAAGGAATTGATATTGATGATAATAAGAATTTTAACAAGATTAATCCAGAGCTTAAAAAAGAGAAGACTAATAAATCTAGAAAAGGATCGAAAGTTCCAGATTTTTCAAAGTTTCGAAAAAAAATTCTCATTATCGGTGGGGTATTCTCTGTATTTTTAGTTTTTATGATTTGGGTAATATTCTTTGCTCCATTTGCGGATATCACGATTGCTGCAAAAACCTCGACTACTAACGTAAAAGGTGTTGCTTCGATTTCTAATAGTATAAGTGAAAATTCGTTGCTTTCAAAAACTGAAACTATTGAAAAAAATCATGAAATTACTTTTGAAGCGACTGGAACTCGTGAAGAAGGCGAAGCGGCTTCAGGAACTTTAAATCTTTCTCAAAGTGGTGATAGTGATCCTGTTACTGTGGCGCAAGGCTCTGCATTTTCAGCTGGGCAATGTAATTTTATTACAACCTCATCTGTTACTATTCCAGGAGTAAAGATTAAAGGCGGTGTAATTTCTAACGGAAAAGCGAGCGTTAAAATTAAGGCGACGACTATCGGCGAGCAATGTAATCTGCCAGCGCAAGAATATGTTTCATTAATTAAGGGTGTTTCGGCAAGTGGCGGTCAGCTTTCAGGCGGCTCGAAAAAAACTTTAAAAGTTGTTTCGCAAAATGACATAAATGCAGCAAAAGCTAAAATCAATACAGAAAATGCGGATTCTATTAAGAGTTCCCTAAAAGCTAAATTCAGCTCAGATTATACTGTATTGAACGATAGCTTCTCCGTAAAAGATGGTGAGATTTCTTCTTCCGTTACCATCAATCAAGAGGCTCCAAACGGTAAGTCTACATTAAAAACAACTTCTATATATTCAATCGTTGCAATTGAAAATAAAAGTATTGAAAGAATTATCTCTTCTCTTGCGAAGAATAAAATGGGTGATTTAAATAATCAAAAAATTTATGATTATGGCCTGAAAGATGTCTCGTTTTCGAAATTTAGTGGTAATAGTGTAGAAATCTCATCAAATGTAAAAATTGGCCCAGTTATTGATATAAATAATTTAAAAGATAAAATTAAGGGTAAAAAATCTGGTGAAGTTCGAAGCTTAATTGAAGCGAAAGAGGGTGTAAAAAACGTTGATGTGAAGTTTTCATTCTTTTGGGTAAATACTGTACCGAACGATGATAAAAAAATTAATATCAAGTTTACGGTTGATAAATAATGAAATCTTTAAAGTTAATGGCGCTGGATGTTGGTACTAAGAGGATTGGTATCGCTTTGGCTGACTCCTTTATTAAAATAGCAATACCATTTACTACTGTTGAAGTTAATAATGATATAGATTCTGCAATAAAACAGATTATTGAGATAATTTCGAAAGAAGAAATCGACATTCTTGTGGTTGGATTGCCACGAAATCAGAGTGGTGAAGAAACTTCGCAAACTGCTTATACTAAAGAATTTGTAAAAAAAATTGAATATTCAGTCGATAAAATTTGTTTTCAAGATGAAAGCTTGACGAGTATTCAGGCTGAGGATAGGCTAAAAAGCTATGGAAGGCCATATTCAAAAGGTGATATAGATATGAATGCGGCTTCAATTATTTTACAAGATTATTTGGAGGAGAATTTTTAATGGATGGGATTATAAAACCACCAGTAAATAGAGATAAGCAGGAGCTAATAGAAGATCGTGCTGAAAGGGTTATTGAGGAAATATCTAAGCACGAAAGGGAAAATGCTTCTATCTTGGACACAAAAAATAATAAAAAAAGAGTTTTTCGAAAGAGGATTTTAGTTTTTTTTACAGTTCTATTGTTTTGCTTTATTTCTTTTTGTGGAATTTTATTCTTAAGCTATAATAGTGCAATAAATTATAAAACTAACGATTCTAAAAAAGTTAGCTTCAATATTAGTAAGGGCGAATCTTTAGATGTAGTTGCTCAGAAATTGGCTGATAAAAAAATAATTATTTCTAAAAACTCGTTTATTTTTTATGCGCGAATAAATAATAAACGAAATATTTTAGCTGGTAGTTATCAGTTATCTTCAAGCATGACGATTCCTGAGGTTTTGGATATTTTAAACAAAGGCCAAGCTGTTGATAATTTTAACATTACTTTTTTACCTGGTGGAACAGTAAAAATGGCCAAGAACGCTCTTTTGAAAGCTGGTTATTCGAAAAATGAAATTGATGATGCTTTTTCGAAAGATTATTCCGGGGAATTTCCAACTCTTTTCTCTGGTAAGCCAAAAAATACGGATCTGGAAGGATTTCTTTATGGCCAAACTCATAATTTTAAGAAAGGCACAAAAGTTGAAAATATTTTGCGGAGATATTTTGCAGACTTTGAAGCTAAAATTAAAGAATTAAACCTTGAGAATAAATTCAAGCAAAAAGGTTTGAGTTTATATGAAGGAATCACACTTTCTTCAATTGTTCAGAAAGAAACCTTGAGCGATTTCGAAGATCAACAAAAAGTTGCAGGTGTTTTTTACAACAGAATTAAAGCTGGGATAACGCTTGGATCAGATGTGACATATCAATATATTGCAGATAAAATAGGAGTTGAAAGAACTCCAAATTTAGATAGCCCTTATAATCTTCGAAAATATAAAGGTTTAACACCTACTCCAATCGCAACACCGGGGCTGTCTGCTCTTAAGGCAACAGCTTCTCCGGCTGAGCATAATTATTTATTCTTTTTGAGCGGAGATGATGATAAGACTTATTACGGTAGAACAGATATAGAGCATCAAGATAATATTAAAAAATATTGTGCAAAAAAGTGCTTGATTTTGTGATTAAGCTTGACAATTGTATTAATATTTGATAGAATTTTATATGTAAATTAATATAAAATGATGTTTTGTGATTTTTTATATTAAGGCACCTACCAGAAAATACTTTATAGCATTCGTTTAACTCTATAATATTAATTAAAAAGGTCGACATTATGCTAATTTTCGAAAAGAAAGGGTATTATTAAGGTAGTGCATCACAGTAATGTGTTTGCGGGAGAAAGATTATTTGTAGTCAAAAACGAGGAGTTAAATCTCCTAAAATTGAAATTATACAGAATGGAAAAAATACAGTTTCTAATTCTACTTTTTCAAAGATAATTAACATACTAAGTTTAAAATCAACTGTTGTTTATTCTTCTATTTTTGTTATTGTGGTTATGGTTGCCGTATTTGGTGGTAGTCAGCCAGATATTAAAAAATCGACTGAGTTAAACAATCAAATTAATTCAAAGTCTGTTGAAGATACTCAAAATAGTAATGAGAAATATTCTGTAGCAGACAAGGTTACGGAGTCTGGTGTTGTTGCTAATCTTGCGGAGTCTGCTGATTTAGCAATCGCATCTTCTGTGGCGAGCCTTTCGACATCTACTGCGATACTTCAGGATTCACCTCAAGCTGCTGCTTCTGTTGAAAAGCCTAAAGTTCTTGAGGTTTCTTCTGAAAAACGTGAAATCATTAAATACACTACGACTTCAGAAGAAGTTATTCAAACAATTGCTGATAAATATGGTATCACTGCTCAAACTATTAAATGGGTTAATGGCTTGAAGGGTGATAAAGTTGAAGCTAATAAGGAGCTAAGAATTCTGCCTGTAGACGGAATTATCTATCGATTTAAATCTGGCGATAGTATCAAATCTGTAGCAGAAAAATACCAAGCCAGTTTAGAGAGATTGATTTCTTACAATAAGCTTAAAGATAGTGAAGAGCCTAAAGAAGGTGTTGAGATTGTAATTCCTGGCGGTATCTTGCCTGAAGAAGAGCGACCAGATTACAATCCTAAATCCAAGGTTTTCTCAACTTCTACAATTTCGAATTCTCGAAAATCTTCTAGCTCTGTGAACGTATCACCAGTATCTCTATCTTCCAATTACAATGTTAAGGCTGGAAATGCTTATGCCTGGGGAAACTGTACTTGGTATGCATATAATCGCCGTCCAGATATTGGAAGCTTCTGGGGAAATGCTTCAACTTGGGCAGTTAGCGCTAGAGCTGCTGGGTATAAAGTTGACCAAAATCCATCTGTAGGTGCAATTGCTCAGTGGAATGCTTACGCAAACTCATACATTTGGGGCTACGGGCACGTTGCTATTGTTGAATCTGTGAACTCTGACGGAACAATTACTGTTTCAGATATGAATTACGCTGGAAAACTGAATGTTGTAACAACTCGAACAGTACCGGCAAGCAGTGTTTCGAACTATATACACTAAATAAAATATTTAAATGAGCGTCATCGTTTTGAGCGCTCATTTAAAATTGGATTTTTTATATTTTTTGTGTTATTATATATGTATGTTTGTAGATACGGCTAAGATTTTTGTCCAAGCCGGCCGCGGTGGAAATGGTGCGGTCAGTTTTCGGAGGGAGCTTTATATCGAAAAAGGTGGACCAGATGGTGGTGATGGCGGAAAGGGTGGTAATGTTATCTTTCTAGCAACTAAAGATCTAAATACACTTTTAAATTTTCGCTATAAGCCAGAAATTAAAGCTAAAAATGGCGAAAATGGTTCGAAAAGGAATAAGACTGGAAAATCTGGTGAAGATTTAATTGTCAAGGTTCCTGTGGGAACTTTAGTTAAACGTGATGGAGAAATCTTAGCTGACTTAAAATTTGATGGCGAAGAAGCTATCATTGCTCGTGGTGGTGATGGTGGATTTGGCAACGCTCACTTTAAATCTTCGGTTCGGCAGACTCCGCGTGTTGCTGAACTCGGTGAAGCTGGTGAAACTTTCGAAGCTGATCTAGAATTAAAACTACTCGCCGATGTCGGTCTGGTTGGTTTTCCGAATGCTGGAAAGTCTACATTTTTGAGCGTTGTTTCTAACGCGCGACCAGAAATTGCTAATTATGCTTTTACTACATTAACTCCAAATCTTGGCGTAGCAGAAATTGATGGTTATAATTTGTTAATTGCGGATATTCCTGGCCTAATTGAAGGGGCGAGCGAAGGTAAAGGCTTGGGTGATGCATTCTTGCGTCATGTCGAGCGAACAAGTGTTTTGCTTCATTTGATTGATATTTATGAAGAAAACCCAGACGAACAATATAAAATTATTCGTGAAGAATTAAAAAAATATCAACCCGAACTTTTAGATCAATCCGAAATCATCGCTTTAACTAAAGCGGAGGGAATGGACGCTGAAATGATTGATTTTCAAATTTCGAAACTTCGTAAGGTGGTTGATGGCTCGCAGATTTTTGCGATTTCTTCGAGTGCGCATCAAGGCTTGAAAGAGGTTCTTCGTGCGCTTCGAAAACAAGTTGAAGAATCTAGAAGTATACAAGCCGAAGTAAATCTTGATGATGAAGGGAATGAAGAGATTGCCGTGATATCTCTATCTCAGGATGAAATTAATAAGGCTTGGGCGGTTGAACTCAATGAAGAAGAAAACATTTTCGAAGTTTATGGTGAAAAAATTGAAAAATTTGCTCGCCGAACTAATTTTATGAATGTTCATGGCGTGAACCGTTTGCGTGATATTTTGCGAAAAATGGGAATTGAGCATGAACTCCGCCGAATGGGTGCAGAAAACTCAAGTATAATTTCAATCGCTGGCAATCAATTTGAGCTTGTTGACTCGAATTGGGAAGATTAAAAGTTGTCTAAATAAAAAAGCACGATCTTAGTCGTGCTTATAGGTTTACCTTAGGATTTTGTTCTCGAATTGTTCTAAGTAACGCAACGTTTTGAAATCGTAATAACGATTTTTCGTCTATCCCTATATGTGAGGATATGACTTTTCGTACTTGAGCTTCATTGAACTTCTTTGAGAAGAGTCTAGCAACTGTAAGTGGGTTACAACCTATGAAAAGAAGTAGTTTGATTAACCCTTTTGTGATTGGATTGACTTCTTTTTTAGCCTTTTTATAGTTAGCTTTCATTCATTTTTCTCCTAAATGTGCGCGCCACTCTCTGGCGAATGAGTGAGATTATTATCTCAAGGACATTTGTATTTTACCATATTTTAATTGAAAAGTCAAGTATATTTGTTATTTTTGTAGTTTTAGAGTAAAATATAAACATGAAGACTTTCTTTTTTTATGATTTAGAGACCAGCGGATTTAGCCCGCAAAATGACCGAATTATGCAATTTGCAGGGCAGCGAACAGATGAAAACCTTAATCGAATTGGTGAGCCTGTTAATATTTTGGTTAGATTGAATGATGATGTTTTGCCGAGCCCGAGTGCGCTAATGGTGACGAAAATTAGTCCACAAAAAACTGTTGAAGAAGGCTATACTGAAGCCGAATTTGCGAAAATGCTCGTTGAAGAGTATTTCACGCCAGATACAGTGATTATCGGATATAATAATGTTCGATTTGATGATGCTCATATTCAGCATCTTTTGTGGCGAAATTTTTACCCGCCATATGATTGGCAGTGGAAAGAAGGTCGCTCGCGTTGGGATTTATTAGATGTGGTGCGAATGATACGAGCGCTTCGACCAGAGGGGATTAATTGGCCGTTTGTCGTGAATGAAGAAACTGGCGAAAAATTTGCGGCTAATAAGCTGGAGCTTTTAACTAAAGAGAATGGAATTTCGCACGAAAATGCTCATGATGCAATGAGTGATGTTGACGGCTTGATAGATGTTGCGCGACTCTTGAAAGAAAAACAACCTCAAATCTTTGATTATCTCTTTAAGATTCGCTCAAAAAATGAGGTTCAAAAACTAGTTAATCTTGAAAATCCAAAACCATTTGTTTATACGTCTGGCCGCTTTAAAGTTGAGTTTGGAAAAACTACCGTGGCGTTTCCAATTGCGCCAGCTAAAAATAAAAATGTAATCGTGTGGGACTTGCGAGTTTCTCCTGAGAAATTTATTGATTGGAGTGAAGAGCAAATTCTAGAAAATATTAAGGCGGATTTCGAGACTCGTTCGCAAGCAGATTTTATACCACTACCAGCTAAAGTCTTGCAGTATAATAGATGTCCGGCGGTTGCGCCAATGGGTGTTTTGACTGAAGAGAATCAGCAAAGATTAAAGATTAATTTAGCTGAAATTCAGAGAAATTTAGATATTCTACGAAAAAATCCACATTTTGCTGAAAACCTTAGATCTGCTTTCGAAAGGCGAAGTGAAGTCTTTCAAGATAAGAATAATGCAGAAAAACCAGCTCCAGAAGCTCGGCTTTTTGAAGGTTTTGTTTCAAAAAGTGATGATATTAAAATTGAAGCTGTTCGAAATTCAACTGATCGCGAGCTCGCTGATTTTCATCCAGATTTTGCTGACGAACGGTTGACAGATCTACTCCTTCATTATAAAGCAAGGAGTTTTCCGAAAAGTTTAAGTTCTCAAGAGAAAGAGCTTTGGGAAGAGTATCGGGTAAAAAATTTACAAAAAATGATGCCCAATTTTATGAAAGAATTCCAAGAAATTGCAAATAACCAAAATTTAAACTCGCAAGAAGAGTATATTTTAGAAGAAATTAAACTTTGGCTTGAAAATATTTTACCAGAAACTGACTAATCGATAATCCCGATAAAAATTGTGATAACTCCTAAGATTGCATGGCTGATGGTTACTCCAGTGAGGTTCTTGGTTTTGAGATATTTTTGATGCCACAATAGACCAATTAGAAATGTTAATGTGCAGGTTATGAGATCTTTATAGCCTAAATGTGCTAAGCTATATAAAATCGATGAAATTAAGATGATTGAGGATTTTCGAAAATTTATTTGTTGTAAAATACTTGTTAATGCTCCTCTATAAAGAAATTCTTGAATGGGTGAAGATATGAAAATATAAAATAAGTAAAAAGACAGAGTTTCGCTTGGCTGGAATCTTGATATTTTAAAGCTGGATAAAATAATTCCAATAACTATAAGAATAAATGTTACCAATGAAATATCTCGAATTGATTGTATCGCATTTGCTGATTTAATGCCAAGGGAACCGTTATTGAAACCTAATAATCTGAGTAGGATATAAATTAAAATTCCGATGATAGTTAAAATTATGAATTTATTTTTAAAAAATAATGGATTAGTTAACGATAAAAATGGAATAACTATATAAAAAGTGAATATTAAGAATAATATTAATCTGTTACTTTTGTGTGTCATTTTGTTAGTTCTTTAATTTCTGGCGACCATTCACCAGTTAAGATTTTTTTATTCTGCCTGTCTAATGAAATAAGCTCGCGAACTTCTTTGGGCAGATTATCTTCTGGGTGCTTGAAACCTGCCGTCCACTGATATCCCTTGTTATATCCTAGTTCCTTGGTAATTTTAGAAGTAGAATTTCTTAAGTGCAAAGGAATGGGAGCGTTTGGGGCTTTCTTTACTAAGTCATAAGATTGAAACATAATTCCAGTAGCTTCACGTGATTTTTTAGATTTTGCTAAAGCGATTGCAGCATGGAATAGATTATATTTAGCTTCTGGCATTCCTATTTTTTCAACCGCATCAAAAGCAGAATTCGCCAAACTAAGAGCACCATTTCCAGCTAGCCCAATATCCTCACTTGCAAAAATAATCATTCGGCGGGCGATATATTTTGGATCCTCGCCAGCATTTAACATTTTAGCTAGATAGTAGCCAGTAGCATTAACATCACTGGCTCGCATGCTTTTGATAAAAGCCGAGATTGCATCATAATGATAATCGCCATTTTTATCATAGATTGAGGTTGAATTTTCGATTGAATTTTTAATAACTTCTGGTGTAATGTTATTTTTTTCGAAATTTAAAATTAGCTCAAGATTTCCAAGCGCATTTCGAGCATCTCCGCTACTTATTTTAGCGAGAAGTTTGAGTGCTTCTGGCTCTATTTTTGTTTTTGGCGAAACTTTTTCAAGTGCATTTTTAATGATTTTTGAAATCTCATCAGTATTTAAAGGCTTGAGCGACAGGACTCGACTTCTTGAAAGTAGCGGCGTAATAATTTCGAATCCTGGATTCTCGGTTGTTGCCCCAATTAAATTTATTAATCCACTTTCAATATGCGGCAAAAAAGCATCTTGCTGCGATTTATTGAAACGGTGAATTTCATCGACAAAAAGAATTGTTCGCGTTCCAAGGTTCCAGTTTTGGCGAGCATGTTCAATAACCTTTTCGATATCTTTTTTGCCACTAGTGACGGCTGAAATTTCAATAAAGTCTGCATTGACTTCATTCGCCAAAATTCTTGAAAGAGTAGTTTTACCGGTTCCAGCTGGCCCCCAAAATATTAAGCTAATAGGTTCTTTGTTTTCGATTATTTTTCGTAAAATTCCATTTTTACCAATAAGATGAGATTGACCAATAACTTCAACAAGCTTTTTTGGCCTC
The DNA here is from genome assembly GCA_963526625.1 of uncultured Saccharimonas sp. (SeqCode). Classification (GTDB taxonomy): domain Bacteria; phylum Patescibacteriota; class Saccharimonadia; order Saccharimonadales; family Saccharimonadaceae; genus Nanogingivalis. Next base: position 20,873 of record CAURNF010000003.1, on the reverse strand, counting down.
ATTTTTTCAGCAAGGGGAATTCTTTGTTGGTAATCCATTTCTATATTTTACCATTTTAATGTAAAAACTGCAAAAATAGCCTTTTCGAAATTTGAAAAAAACGCTATTTTATGGTATCATTTAGCTAGATAGTCAATTAAAATGAATTTGAGGAATTATGAAAATTAATACAAAACCATTACCTGGGATGATGGAGTTATTACCAGAAGAACAGCTCGAATTTAATCGAATTATGGCAATTATTCAGAAAAATTATGAAAAATTCGGATTTACTCCGATTGATACGCCAGTAATCGAGCGAACGGAGACCCTTCTTGCAAAAGCTGGTGGTGAGACTGAGAAACAGATTTATCGTTTTTCGAAAGGTGATAACGATTTAAGTTTGCGGTTTGATTTAACTGTACCAACTGCAAGATTTGTTGCTGAGAATTTTGGTCAGTTACAATTTCCTTTTAAACGTTCGCAAATTGGTAAAGTCTATCGCGGCGAAAGGGCACAGCGAGGTCGTTTTCGTGAATTTTATCAATGTGATATTGATGTGATTGGGCGAGACAAATTGAGTATTTCTTATGATGCTGAAGTTATTGCAGTAATTTATAATATTTTTCGAGAGCTAAATTTTGGTGATTTTACTCTTCGAATTAATAACCGAAATATCACGAGTGGTTTAATCGAAGGGCTTGGATTAACTGAAAAATCAGCTGAAATTATGGCTTTGATTGATCGTGCTGAGAAGATTTCAACTGAGGAATTTTCGGAGCAACTTACTGATTTAAATTTAGGGGAAAAATCTCAAATAATTTCTGATTTTATTAAAATCTCAGGTTCAGCTGAAGATGTTATATGTGAGTTAAAAAATCTTTCTCAAAAAATTAAAAATCAACAATTCGAAAAAGGAATTAAGGAGCTTTCAGAAGTTTCTAAACTGTTAAAAATGATGGTCGTTGAAGAAAAATATTTCAAACTCGATATGCTAATTGTTCGTGGTCTAGATTATTACACGGGAACAGTTTTTGAAACAAATTTAAACAACTTCAAAGAAATTGGCTCAGTTTCTAGTGGTGGTCGTTATGATAATTTAAGCGAATATTATTCTAAAGAAGAACTACCAGGAGTCGGTGCTTCAATTGGTTTAACGCGATTGTTTTGGTGCCTACGAGACTTGGGCTTGCTTAAATTTTCAAAACGCTCAACTGCGGAATTTTTAATAATTCCAATGAGTAAAAACGAGCTTCAAAAGTCTTTCGAAATTGCTGGTGAATTAAGAAAAGAAGGTAAAAATACTGAAGTTCTGCTTGAAGATTTTACTATGAAAAAAGCTTTTAAATTTGCTGATAAGCGAGGTGTTAAATATACTTTAGTAATTGGTGAAAAGGAGATTTCTGAAAATTCATTTATTTTTAAAGATATGGAGACTGGCAAAAAGTTAGAATTGGCCGAAATTCTAAAAAAATAGTGCTATTGTTTATTTTTTAAAAAATATGTGATATAATCATTTTATATCACTTTGGCGCCTTGGCGGAGTGGTTACGCAGCGGTCTGCAAAACCGTTTACACCGGTTCAAATCCGGTAGGTGCCTCCAAAATATTTAAGTAAAGGAAAACCATATGAAAGAAGAAAATCAAAGAGTTGTAGAAATTCGAAAAGGTGAAAATGAATCAAATGTTCGCTCAGTAGTTGTTGCTCCAGTATCAAAAAAGAAGAAATACAGTCAAACAGTGAAAAGTATTCGACAAATTTGCGTTTGGTTTAATATTTTTACGGCTATGGTTTGTGCTTTAATCAGCCTAGTATATATTTGGGTAGACAATAATCTAGGGGAATTAATGGGCAAAGCTTGGGCTACATTCTTAGTGCTTGGTGCTTTTTCTCTATTCATTATGATTATTGCTCCACTTCTTGATAAAGATGAAGCTTAAGTTTACAACACGCCTTGACTTTTGCGGTTAAGGCGTGTAAAATATAAATATGCGCGAGTGGCGGAACTGGTAGACGCGAGGGACTTAAAATCCCTTGACCTAAACAGTCGTGCGGGTTCGATTCCCGCCTTGCGCACCAAATTTAACAATAGTAGGAGAGTATAATAAAATGACAATTGCAATTATTGTAATTATTGCTGTTCTTGTCCTTGTTGGGCTTTTTGTTTGGAGCCAATACAACGCACTTGTGCGGCTTAATGAAAGAGTTGAAGAAGCTTGGAGCGATATTGCCGTTCAGCTAAAATACCGAGCAGATTTAATCCCTAATCTTGTTGAAACTGTAAAAGGTTATGCAACTCATGAGAAAGAAGTCTTCGAAAATGTAAGTAGTGCACGAGCTGGATTAATAGGTGCTGGAAACAATGTTTCTGACGCTGCTAAAGCTGAAGGTGAACTTTCACAGGCGCTCGGCCGTTTGTTTGCTGTCGCTGAAAACTACCCTGAGCTAAAAGCTAATGAAGGCTTTATACGTTTTCAACAACAACAGCAAGAAATCGAAGATAAAATTCAAGGTGCGCGCCGATTTTATAATGGTGGTGTTCGAGACCTTAATATTAAGATTAAAGTATTCCCAACTAATATTTTTGCTAAAAAATTAGGTTTTGAAAAGAGGGAATTCTTCGAAGTAGAAGATAGAAAAGTAGTTGAATCTGCGCCTCAAGTAAAATTCTAATTTATTTTTAGAGGTTTTATTAAATATGTATAGCTCAATTTCTCAGAATAAGCGTAATACTGTGATTATTTTCTCATTATTTATTGCGATTATTTCTGGGATTGGGCTATGTTTTTCTTATATCTATAACGATTTAACAATTTTTATTTTTACGCTAATTTTTGCTGTTTTTTATGCGTTATTTCAATATAAGATTTCGACAGCCATTACTTTAAAAATGAATGGTGCTGAGTCAATCTCAAAAAAAGATGCTCCTGAATTTTATTCAATAGTTGAATCATTATCTATTACTGCTGGCCTACCAATGCCAAAGCTTTATATTATTAATGATTCTTCAATGAATGCTTTTGCGGCCGGAACTAATCCTGAGAATTCCGTAATCTGTGCAACAACGGGGCTTCTTGAGAATATGGATAAGGTTGAAATTGAAGGCGTGATGGCTCATGAGATTTCACATATTAAGAATTATGATATTCGTGTTTCAATGGCGGCAGTTGCTTTAACTGCTGTTATTGGGGTACTTTCCGATATTGTTTTAAGGTTCATTTTTCTGAATGACGACGATGAGGATTCGAAAAATCCAATCGCTTTAGTATTGGGGCTATTTTTTGTTTTAATTTCGCCGCTTTTAGCTACAATAACAAGGCTTGCAATTTCTCGTCAGCGTGAATTTTTGGCTGATGCAACCGCTGTTTCATTAACTAGATATCCAGATGGCTTAATCAGTGCTCTCGAAAAGTTGAAAAATAACAAGCCTCTTGAAAGACAAAACTCAACAACGGCGAGCTTATTTATTTCCAATCCTATGAAACAGGGCTTTTTTCAGAGATTATTTTCAACACATCCACCTTTAGATGACAGGATTAATAGATTGAAAGAAAATAGTGCGAGGTTTTAATGTTTAGAAAAAAAATATTAAGTTCAAATGAAGAACAAATTAGTTTAGTTTATTTTTGGTATATAAGAATTAGAATTTATTTACGAAAAAATATATTGGAAAGGTATCGAAAGTTTAAAGTGCGCAGGCCACATAGAAGCTTTAAAATTTCAAGAAAAATAGATTATGTTCGACCCTTAAAAATTGGGGGCTATTGGAATTTGCTGGGTTTTGTTTTTAAGCTCATTCGAGATAACAAAAATATTTTTCGAAATCTTGTTTTAGTCTCGGCTTTAGCTGGCATTGTTTTTATTGGGCTAATGGACCAAAATTTTGTTTCAAGCTTGCAAGCTGTTGTTGACACTACTAATGGTGGAAATTTCGAAGGATTTTTTGGTGAAATTGGCAAAGCCGGATTGATCATGGCAGCAACGTTTAATAGTGGTGGTTTGGTGCAATCACCAAGTGAAATTCAACAGATGATGTTTGCTATAATAGTGCTATTTATTTGGCTCGCGACAGTTCAGATTTGTAGAAATATTTTAAGTGGAAAAAAGAACTTAAATTTAAGAGATGCTTTATATTCTTGTGGAGCTCCTATTATTCCAATGACGGTTATTGCTATTGTAATATTAATGCAATTAGTTCCTGTATTTATTGCAACGATTGTTGGTGCAGCCGCAAAAACAACAAGTTTTTTATCGAGCGGAATAGAACAAGCTGTATTTTTCAGTGCAATACTATTACTATTTTCGCTCTCAGCTTTTTGGGTTATGGGCTCAATTTTCGCAATGATTATTGTCACAATTCCGGGAACCTATCCATTACAGGCTCTAAAAATTGCTGGTGATATGGTTTCTCAAAGGAGGCTTGCAATATTGAAGAGAATTTTATTTTTAATTTTTATACTTGCTTTAATTTGGTCGATTATAATAATTCCAATAATTATGCTGATGAATTGGCTGATTTCAATTAATGGATTCTTTGTTAATATTCCAATCGTACCAATCTCGATGCTCCTAATGAGTTGTTTTTCTTGTGTTTTAAGCTCGGTTTATATTTACGTTTTATATCGAAGGATTGTTGATGAGGACAGATAAAAATACTCGATACAAAGATTTGCTAGAGCTTTTGAACCGTTATTCTTTCGAATATCACACTCTTGATAATCCAAGCGTTCCAGACTCGGTTTATGATTCGCTTTTTTCTGAGCTTAAAAAAATTGAGGCCAAAAACCCAGAGATAATATCAAAAAACTCACCAACACAAAGAGTTGGAAATACGGTTAAAGGTGGGTTTGCCAAGGTTTCTCACGCCAGTAGAATGCTAAGTTTAAATGATATTTTTAGTAGTGAAGAAATTTTCGATTGGTTTGAGAGAATTAAAAAACTTGAACCAAATATTAAAGAGGATTTTTTTGCAGATATTAAAATGGATGGTTTAGCGTGCTCTCTTATTTTCGAAAATGGTGAATTTGTAAGAGCTGTTACTCGAGGTGATTCTTTTGTTGGTGAAGATGTTTCAAGTAATGTTAGAACAATTAAAAATATCCCACTTTTTTTGCAGGCAAGTGGTAAATTTGAAATTTTTAAAAACGGAATAACCGAAGTTCGTGGTGAGATTGTTATTTTGAAAGAAGATTTCGAAAAGATAAATCTTGTTCGAAAAGAACATGGTGAACCAGAATTTGCTAATCCACGAAATCTGGCTGCAGGCACGATTCGCCAGCTCGATCCTTCAGTTGCAGCTTCTCGACCCCTACATTTTCGAGCTTATGATTTAATTCGTGAAAATCCGCAAGATGTCCCTACTAATCAGCTCGCTTATGAAGCATTAAAAAATCTTGGTTTTACGATAAATGAGCAAGCTTCAAAAATTAACGGTTTGAAAAAAGTTATCGAGTTTATTGATTTTTGGAGTGAAAAGAGAAAAGAGTTACCATTTAATACTGATGGATTAGTTGTAAAAATTAATAATCGTGAGCACTTTTCGAAACTTGGAATTGTTGGAAAACAGCCTCGTGCAGCAATTGCTTTTAAATATTCTCCCGAAGAAGTTACGGCGGTGATTTCAGATATAGTGATTTCGATTGGGCGAACCGGTATCGCAACTCCTGTTGCAGTCTTTTCGCCGGTTCAACTTGCTGGAACTACTGTTCGGCATGCAAGTTTACATAATGCTGATGAAATTAAGCGACTCGATGTGCGAATTGGTGATACGGCAGTAGTTTTTAAAGCTGGTGATATTATTCCGAAAATTTTACGGATTTTGCCGGAGCTTCGACCAGAAAATGCTAAAGTTTTCGATTTTAAAAAAGAGCTTGAGAAACAGTTCCCAGATATTGAGTTTTACCGACCAAATGGTGAGGTTGCATATCGTGCAAAAGGTTTGAATTCAAGCTTAATTTTGAAAAAAACGGTCACCTTTTATGCTTCGAAAGCAGGTTTGGATATTGAAAATCTTGGTGAAAAAAATGTTGATTTGTTGGTTGAAAAGGGGTTAGTTCGAGATTTGGCTGGTATTTACAATCTTCAAAAAAGCGATTTGTTAAACCTTGAACGCTTTGGTGAAACTTCAGCTAATAATCTTCTAGGAGCTATCGAGTCTTCAAAAAATCCAGAACTCTCAAAATTTATCTCAGCTCTTGGAATCAGACATATTGGTGGCGAAACGGCAAAGCTTTTGGCGGAAAAATTTAATAAATTTGAAAATATTTGTAATGCAACGCTTGAAGAGCTTCTTGAAATTGATGGTATTGGTAAGAAAGTTGCTGAAAGTATTTTAGCATATTTTAATGATGATGAAAATTTGCGAGTTTTAACAAAAATGTTTAACTTTGGTGTAAAAGTGCAAAATTTTGCAAAAAATGAGGGGATCTTAAGTGGTAAAAATTTTGTAATTACCGGAACGCTAAAAACAATGGCGCGTGAAAAGGCAGCAGAAAAAATTGAAGAGTTTGGTGGAAAATTCCAAAAAACGATTTCGAAAACTACAGATTTTTTGGTAATTGGCGAAAAAGTTGGTGCAACAAAAATTTCGAAGGCTGAAAAACTTGGTGTAAAAGTTATGGATGAAGATGAATTCTTGAAAGCAATAAATGCAAACTAAAATTATTGCAGCTTATCCTTGTTTGGGCAAAACTACTCTTTCAAAAATATCTAAAAAGCGATTTTTAGATATGGAATTTAATGAAAGTAGTAAAACTAAAATGATGAATGAAGCTGAAAGATCTCATTTTTTCGATTTCTGTGTACAAAAAATTGAAGAAGCATATTATTCGGGAAATTTCGAAATTATATTTATTAGCGAGGATGATGAGATTTTAAAGCGACTACTCTCAAAAAAGATTAGCTTTATACTTATTTTACCAAATATTTTTAAAAAAAGAGTGATGCAAGAGTATAGAAGGCGTGTTATATATCGCTCTGGTAAAAGTTGGTGGAATAATGTTATTGAGCCAGAAATTAGCAATCTTCAAAACAGAATTGAATTTTACAAAAATAATGAGCTGGTTGAGGTTTATTTAACTAATAAGAATGAATATATTTGTGATAAGGTTACTTTATGGTGATTTTTTGATTTTTTATACTATTTTTGGTATAATTTAAAATAAGTATGAAAAGATATAATCCGATTGAAATTGAAGAAAAATGGCAAAAAAAATGGGATGAATCAAAGCTTTATGAGGTTGAAGCGGATTCTTCGAAACAGAAAATGTATATTTCAGGAATGTTTCCGTATCCAAGTGGGGCAGGGCTTCACACTGGGCATGCAAGGAGCTATACGATTGTTGATTCGATCGCGCGTTTTTATCGCCAGCAGGGCAAAAATGTTTTAAACCCAATTGGTTGGGATACTTTTGGCTTGCCGGCAGAAAATTATGCAATTAAAACTGGAATATCTCCACAAGAAGCTACAAAAACGAATATCGCAAATTTTAAAAAACAGTTTAAACGACTTGGAATTTCAATCGATTGGTCGCGAGAAATTAACACTTCGAACCCAGAATATTACAAATGGACGCAGTGGATTTTTCGTGAGCTCTATAAAAAAGGTCTAGCTTACCGAAAAGAAAGCTATCAGTGGTGGTGTGATAACGATAAAACAGTTCTTGCAAATGAACAGGTCGAAAATGGCCGATGCTGGCGTTGTGGTGAAGAAGTTTCGAAAAAACAAATGACTCAGTGGTTTTTTAAAATTACTGCATATGCTGACGAACTTTTGGCTGATATTGATAATCTTGATTGGCCTGAAAAAATCAAAACGATGCAACGAAACTGGATTGGTAAATCTGAAGGTGCTGAGGTAGAATTTAAGATTGCTGATGGTGAGGCTAAAGGCGAAAAAATTAAAGTTTTTACAACTCGACCAGATACAATTTTTGGTGTGACATTTTTAACTATTGCGCCAGAACATGAATTGCTCGAAAAACTTTCAACCGATTTAACTAGAGAAAAGGTTGAGGAATATAAGAGAGAGTCTCTTAAAAAATCTGAAATTGAACGCCAAGAGAATAAAGAAAAGACGGGAATCTTCACTGGAAGCTATGCAATAAATCCAGCAAATGGTAAGAGAATCCCAATTTGGGTGAGTGATTATGTGCTTGGCGGTTATGGCGAAGGAGCTGTTATGGCGGTTCCTGCTCATGATGAGCGAGATTTTGAATTTGCTAAAAAATTTGATTTAGATATTATAAAAGTTGTTGAGAAGCCTGAGAACATGGCGGATGATGATTCTTGCTATCATGGAGAAGGGACTGTGGTTAATTCTGGCGAGTTTAATGGTCAAAAATCAGAGGATGTTCGTGAACAGATTTTGGGCTGGCTTGAAGAATCTGGAGTTGGTTATTCGAAAACTACATATAAAATGCGAGATTGGCTGATCTCTCGCCAGCGCTATTGGGGCTGTCCGATTCCAATTGCTTATGATAAAAATGGAAAAGAACATTTGATCCCCGAGGATCAATTGCCTGTGATGCTTCCAACTTTGAGTGATTTTAAACCTGATGATTCTGGAAAGTCGGCCCTTGCTAAGAGTAAAGAATTCATTACAGTTGAAATTAATGGCGAGAAAATGACTCGTGAAACCGATACAATGGATGGTTACGCATGCTCAAGCTGGTATCTTTTGCGATATGCTGACCCTCGAAATTTTAAGCAAGCTTGGGATCCTGAGCTTGTAAATTACTGGGCGCCAGTTGATTATTATGTTGGTGGTGACCACGCGGTTGCGCATTTGTTATATATTCGTTTTTGGACTCATGTTTTTAAAGATTTAGGGTTAACCAATTTTGCCGAACCAGTTAAAAAACTCCTTTATCACGGATATATTAATGCCGAAGATGGTTCGAAAATGAGTAAATCAAAGGGGAATACTATTGATCCACTTGAAGTTATCGACCAAGGATATGGTGCAGATTCACTTCGAACTTACGAAATGTTTATTGCCCCATATGAAGTTGACGCTTCTTGGGATTCACGAGGTATAGCTGGAGTTTATCGTTTTCTGAATCGTGTTTGGGTTTTGATTCAAGAATTTATTGAATCCGAAAAATCTACTGAAAATCTTTCGAATTTTGCTGAAGTCCAAAAAATCCAGCATAAAACCATCAAGAAAGTTACTGAAGATTTTCACCGTGAAAGCCTAAATACTGCGGTTGCTGCTCTGATGGAATTTGTAAATGAGCTTTATAAAATGAAGCTTGAAGGTTTTTCGAACGATTGGCGATTTGTTCTAGAAGATTTACTTAAAATGCTCGTTCCATTCGCTCCACATATTTCAAGCGAACTCTGGCAGCAGCTTGGAAATAATGACTTTATCGAAAAATCTGGCTGGCCAAAATGGAATGAAGAGCTTTTGAAAACTAATGAAATTCAAATTATTGTTCAAGTTAATGGAAAACTCCGCGGGAAAATTAAAGTCTCGGCAAACTCTGAAAAGGATAAGATTCTTGCTGCTGCAAAAGCAGAAGATAATGTTTCGAAATTCTTGCAAGACAAGGATATTTTGAAAGAAATTTTCATTCCGAATAAATTAATTAACTTTGTTGTTAAATAATAAAATGGAGGTTTATTCCTCCATCTTATTATTTTTGCTGAAAATCTTCTCTGTTCGCATCAACTGCAACCCAGCCGTCTTTATCTATATTTATATCAATTTTAGTATTTTCACCAGTTGACGTTTTTTCAAAATTCTCAATTCTGGTAATTAATTTTGGATTATCCCCGTCTTCTAGGTAAACTTCGCCCTTAGTAGTAAAGTCCCTGTCTGTATTCATAATACCAATTGCTGAATGGTTTGATTCGCTGAAAGTGTAATTTTCAGGGTTTTTGTAATATTCGCTAGTTGAGCTTCTTATGGCATCTCCTTTTTGTAGATGGATTACGCCGCCATCATCTGAAATTTTTTTAAGTTTTGAAAAATCCATTTCAGAATTGTCTAAACCTTCAGTTTGACTTTTTTGGAAAATTTCTGGTGGGTGGTTTTCTTGATAATTTTTATAAGTATCGTGGCCAAACCAACCACCAAGCGCTCCGGCAAGCATCGCTAAAGCACCAAATTGTTTTAGATTCTTTCTACTAATTTTTACTATTTCATTATTTTGAATTTGATTGTTTTTGTTTTCATAATTTTTCATAATGATTTTATTATAGCATAAAAATAATAAAAAGTCAACAATAGATTTATAAAAAGCTTGCTTTATCTTTAAAATTAAGGTATAATTGATATTGAAGGAAAATAATAAACCTAAGGAGAAACTTTAAATGGCACAGCCAAAGAAACAGAGTAGTCCTCGAAAGACTGGTTTGCGACGCAGCCACTTGCGATTGGATTTAGCTCGTCGAGTTAATAAAAAATCACCAGTGAAAGTTTATACAACTAAAAAACAATCTGGTAAAGCTCTAAACAAGCAACTCAAAGAAAACAAAACGCTAGCTGCTTAATTTGCTGGCGTTTTAATTTTCATTTGACAAAAAATAATAATATTTTAATATAGGAAAGAACCTTACGTAAAAATGGCATCAAATAGACATTTAGGAAGGATTGTTGTTCTTCAAACACTTTATGAATATGAATTTCGCTCTCAGGCACAAGATAAAACTGTTGACTTGGCTGAGATTATTTTTCGAAATATGAAGCAATACGAAGAAGCGATTGGAGATAAGCAATTCGTTCAAGATTTATTAAACGGGATTATTGAAAGACAGGTTGAACTGGACACGAAACTTCAGCCAATGGCACCGGAATGGCCAATTTCACAGATTGCGCGAATTGACCGCAATGTTTTAAGGATGGGGCTCTATGAATTGCTTTATTCTCGAGAAACAGTTCCGCCAAAAGTGGCTATAAATGAAGCAGTTGAGCTTGCGAAAGCGTTTGGTTCCGATAATTCAAGTAAGTTTATCAACGGCGTATTAGGAACGGCGTATAAGCTTTTTGTGGAGGAACAAAATGGCGAACAAAAAGGTTGAACATTTTCGAAAATATTTTCATAGGACACGCAGATCTTCAATTCAGGAAATTGTTCGTGAACCGACCGCTGGTGGCGTAATTTTTCGTCGTAATCAAAAAAATGAAGTTGAAATTTTGCTAATTCAAGATTCGAAAGATCGCTGGACAATTCCGAAAGGTCATATCGAAGAAGGAGAAACGGCTCAAGAAACTGCTAAGCGTGAAATTGGAGAAGAAGCTGGTCTTCATGATGTAGAGATTATTGGCTGGCTTGGCAAAATAAATTTTCGATATAGGCGAATCGATAAGCTTGTCTTAATGACAACTCAAGTTTTTTTAGTTAAAGCACTTGGTAATACTGATGCGATCCAAAAAGAAGATTGGATGAATGGTATTAGATGGTTTAGTTTTTCTGATGCATTGGATGAGATTGAATATGAAGATATCGGTAAGCTAATTTTGCTTGCGATGAAAAAAATTAGACAGGAGAACTTATAATGAGTGGAATTTTATTGGCGCCTTATCATGAATGGGCGAAAGAGAAACTTGGCTATGATTTCGAAAATATTGATTTATTAGTGACTGCATTAACACATCGAAGCTATTTAAATGAACATAAAAAATCAGCAAGTGAACATAATGAACGACTTGAATTTTTGGGCGATGCGGTTTTAGAGCTCGTTACTACTGATTTTCTATTTTCGAACTATGATAAACCTGAGGGAATTTTAACAGCTTGGCGTTCAGCGTTGGTTAGAACTGAAAGTATTGGTGCGGCTGGCGAAAGACTCGGTTATGAAAAACTAATTCGGATGAGCCGTGGTGAAAAACAAGGCTCTGCAAGGGCTCGCCAGCAGATTTTGGCAAATGCTTTCGAAGCAACTACGGGTGCTATTTATCTTGACAAGGGTTACGAAGCTGCAAAAAAATATATCACAGATAATATTTTGAGTACTCTGCCGCAAATTTTAGAGGAAGAATCTTGGCGTGATCCAAAGAGTTATCTACAAGAGATTTCACAAGCAAGAGATGGTTTTACTCCAATTTATAAAGTTCTTAAAGAGGATGGTCCAGATCACGATAAGAATTTCACTCTTGGTGTTTTTGTTGGTGATAAAAAAATGGGTGAAGGTGAAGGACCAAGTAAACAAACTGCTCAACAAGAAGCAGCTCGAGAGGCAATTCGAAAATATAAGAATAACGAAAAGAGATAAGTTGTGAATAATTTCGAAAGCAATTTTGGTAAAAATGAACTTCTTGATACGAGGGAGATTTTTAAAGAGTCGGAGCCGAAAATCATTTCAACATTTACTCCAGAAAATGCAAATGAAGCAAAGTCTGAATTTCTTGAAAATGATAATCTTTCTCACCCAAATAATGAATATGAAAAGTTAAATAGTAGTGAAATTGAAAATCTTTACCAAAATATTTCGAATGCAATTTTAGTGGTTGAAAACGATAATTCACTTGGTGAGATCGAGCGAGAAATGTACAATACTCAACTCGAAACAAGAATTAAAACTGTTAAAATGCTCGAAGCGGCCTGTAATTTTCGAAAAGCTGAAAGTTTAGCAGACAAACAAAAAGCTCAAGAAGAATTCATGAAAAACAATATTGAAGTTTATGGTGAGCCAGACTTTGAGATATTCCATTCTCTACTTTCAGATAAAATTACAAAAATTGATACTTCGAAGCTTGATGACAAAGGTGAAAAAATCCGTTCAGAGTTTTATGAACTAATCAAAAAGGATGAAATTTTAAATCAAAACATAGAAAGATTTAAACCGAGTGATGAAGTTTTTCATAATTTTGGTGAGATTATTAAAGACTTATACTCAAAGCAATTAGAGCTTATTCCAGAAAAAGATAGCAATGAGAAATATTCAGCAAAGGAAATTTTTGAAGTTTTCGAAAATATTTTGAAAGATTTTGAAAAAGATGGATTTTCAAAATTTAATGTTGAATGGAAAGATTCTGGTGCTATTGCGGTTTCAGCAAAAGATAAGAAGATTTTTATTCCCGAAAATCGAAACCCGGTTTCAAAAAAAGAGCTTGAAGGTTTGGTTGTGCACGAAATTGGAACGCATTATATGCGTGCTCAAATGGGCGAGGCTTATAATAATCAAGCTTTAAGGACTGGGCTTGATGGATATATGAACACTGAAGAAGGAATCGCTCGTGCTATGGAAATGGCCGTAAAAGGCGATTATCAAGAAGCGGGTGCTCAACATTATTTGACGGCAGGTTTTGCTTATTTTAATAATATGAATTTTCGTAAAGCTTTCGAAGCTAATTGGAGAATGGGTATTTTAGACGGCAAAAATAATTTTTCGGAAGAGAATATCGATAAAAAACGTCAAATTGCTTATAGAAATACACAGAGGATTTTTCGTGGAACTGATGAGCTACCTTGGTTTAAAGATCTGAGCTATTTTAATGGTGGCCAAGAGATTTGGAAATATATTGAAGAAAATATTGATTCACCGACATTGATTGATGATTTTTTGCTTGGCGGGAAGAATAATATACATAATTTAGACCAGCAAAGGCAGATCTATGAACTTAAAGTTGGTAAGAAATAATTTGACAAAAATTAGATAACGTGGTAAAATTTAGATAATTTTAAATAATAAATTCAGCAAGGAGTGATTCTTTTATGGAAGAAAAGGTGATTTTTGGAACTTTTGAAGATGTGACTTTTACTGATGTTTCAGGGGAAAAAATCTCGGAAGTTAAAACTATCGCTAAAATTGATACAGGAGCTTTTTCAGGAGTTGTTCATGCTGAAAAAATTTTCGAAAAAGATGGTATTTTAAGTTTTGATTTATTTGGTGATGAAAAACTTCATTTTGAAACGCAAGATTTTAGGTTTCGAAATGTTCGAAACACTCATGGTGGTGTGAAAAAGCGTTTTTTGGTGAAATTTGGAATTTTAATTGAGGGCAAAAGATTTGAAGCGTTATTTGGGTTAGATAACCGTTCGAAAATGAAATTTGAAATGCTGATTGGCCGCGCATTTTTGATTAAAAATAATGTTTTGGTTGATTCGTGCCGAAAAATTAATCTCGATGAAGAATGGGAACAGATGGGAGAAAAACAATAATGAGAATTGCAATTTTATCAAACGGGCCGGGAAATTATTCGACAAAACGTTTGCGAGAAGAGGCGGAAAGTCGCGGGCATGAAGTTGAGGTTATTGCCTATGGAAAATGTTATGTTTCGATTGATGAAAAAAATCCAAAAGTTATGTATGATGGTGAGAATATTGGTAAATTCGATGCCTTTATTCCACGAATTGCTAGCCATATGACTGAATATGGCACGTCCGTAGTTCGCCAACTAGAAACAGCTTATCCGCGAGCTTTCTTTGTGAATCGTTCAATAGCAATCACACGTGCTCGTGATAAGTTGCGTTCAACTCAAATTATGGCAAAATATGGTGTTTCGATCCCTAAAACGGTGTTTTCTCGAAATTCGAACGATATTGATGACCTTTTGGAAGAAATTGGTGGAACGCCCGCAATTATCAAGCTTGCTCGCGGAACTCACGGAAATGGCGTAGTCTTGGCGGAAACTAAAAAGGCTGCAAAATCGGTGCTTCAAGCTTTCTATTTAACAAATTCTGATGGAACTAACGTACTTCTTCAAGAATTTATTAAAGAGTCGGCAGGAACGGATATTCGCGCTTTCGTGGTTGGATCTCAAGTGGTAGCAAGTATGAAACGTCAAAGTTTGGATGATGATTTTCGTTCAAATTTGCATAAAGGTGGATTAGGTGAGCCGATTAAACTTACACCTGAAGAAAAGCGAATGGCAGTTCGAGCAGCAAAAGCAATGGGCTTGACTATCGCTGGTGTTGATCTAATGCGTTCAGCACGTGGTCCGTTGGTTCTGGAGGTTAATGCGAGCCCAGGTTTTGGAATCGAGAAAGTGACATATCGCGATGTTGCAGGTAAAATTATTGATTATATCGAGCGAAATGCAAAACGTGGCAATAAAAAAGATAAAATTGGAGCATAAAGAAAAGCGCAATTTAGTTTGCGCTTTTGAAATAAACTTTGATTTCAAATTTTTCACCTTTTCTTGAAAGTTTAATATCCTTAAAATGAATATTATCCTTTTTCGAAATTTCACCAAGGTTTAATTCTGCTTTTTTGGCTTCATTCTCGTTTGAGAACTCCAAAGTCGCAGAATTATCTTCAACCTTTCGAAGGAGTTCGGTTTTTAGTGAACTTATTTCATTTTCATGAAAATAATTCACGATAGGGCAGATCACAAAAAACCAAACTACCGTAAGAAAAAGCAAGCCACAGAACATAAGGGCTATATACTCACCGCCATACCTTTGCCAGCTGAGTTTTATTTCTGCCCATTTTTCTTTCGAAAATTTCATCTTTCACCCTCCAAATGTACTAAACTTTCAAAATTATAACATGATTTTAATAAAAAGTCAATGTTCGTAAATAACTCTTGATTTTTTTTATAAAATTTGTTAAAATGAGAAAGCTATAAAAGTTAATAAAAGGGAAATAATCTAAATGCTAGCAATCAGATTACAGCGATTAGGTCGCAAAGGTTATCCTGTTTATCGCGTAGCGGTTCAGGAAGCGCATCGGCATCCGTCGAGTGGGCGCGTAGTTAGCTATGTTGGTTCATATAACCCACATACAAAAGAAGCTAAAATCGAAAAAGAATTAGCTGAAAAATATCTTTATAATGGTGCTCAGCCAACTCCACGAGTTGTAAAACTTCTGGAAGAAGCAGGAATTGAAATGCCAAAATGGGTTAAAAAACCTGCTCAAAAAACTCGTGCGATCAAAAACGCCGAAAAGCTTCGCCGTAACCAACCAAAAGAAGAAGTTGCTGAAGAAGCTTAAAACTAAAAAATCACTTTTCATTTCGAAAGGTGATTTTATTTTTTCGAAAAAGAAAAGCCAGCAAATATTTGCTGACTTATTTGTTAGAGCGATTAATCTTGACGGTAGTTTTGTTACCCTCTTTAGATGTTGTATAATTAAGATTTAAGTCTTCTAAAACATTTATATAGTTAGATAAATCTTTATTATCTATAGAGAACTCGTCTCCTTTTTTAATTATATCTTCTTTAATCCTGTTTTTTAGGCTCCGTATCAAGATATGATGTAGCGATAAAGACTATTGAGAATCCTAAAAGGAATGGTAAACATCCTCCAAATATACTATGGTTATTGCTATCTTTAGACATAAAGGGTACCTCCAAAATATAGAATACATAAATCATATCATCTTTAATTTATGTTGTCAATTATCTACTGAAGCGTTAGAACTTTCTTTTCCGATAAAAAGAAAAAGCCAGCATTTGCCGACTCTCTAAAAGAGCTAATCTGCTGGCAGCAGAGAAATCGCAATCTTCTTTTGAGTTTTTTATTAGAAACCATTGATTATTACTAATAATGTTGAAAAAGTTAATACGTAACTCTCAAAAGTTGGAGTTTTATTTTCGAGACACTATTAATAGAAATATAGGAAGAAAGGATATAATAAGAAAGAATAAACAGCCGCAGCCGCAGCAGCTACAAACCCTAACATAATCTTCATCCGAATGATGCATAGAAAAATACCTCCAAAAAATAGAATATATAAATAATAACACTTTTAATTTATTTTGTCAATAATTTGCGAAAAAATATAAAATTTGGTAGAATATAAACATAAGAATAATCTAAAAGGAAAAGTGGTGGAAAATTATTTCGAAAAGATCAACCGACGGCGAGTTGGCCAAAATATTGAAGATGTAAGTGAATTCTATGAGGCGATTGAGCGTGCAAATTTAACTAAAAAATTATCGCCCGAACGCCCTTATGTTTATTTTACGATGGAGGTTTATGACAAAAGCAACGGCATTAAAGGTGGCGGTGGTTTGGGTGTTTTGGCGGCTGATACTCGGCGAGTAGCTGAAAAGCTTGAAATCCCATTTGTTTGTGTAACGCCGTTTTACCGAAGAGAGCTTCATCAATCAATCCACAATCTTGACCAAAGAGAAGAATTTATTTCGGTTAATCCAGAAGATTTCGGTTTTGAATATCTTGATGATGTTGAAATTTACACTGAAAATATGCCACCAGCACGCCTAAATATTTTTCAAAAAATTCTTGGCTCAACAAGGTTCTTGACAATGGGTGAGAGTAATTTTGGTGAGCTATATGCTGGAGATGGCTCTGGCGACCACAGGCTTTATCAAGAAGTCTCACTCGGTTTTGGTGGTTATAAAGCGCTAAAAATGGTTGGGCTAAAACCTTCAGTCATTCAACTGAATGAAACCGCCACGATTTTTGCAGCCGTTGCTCGGCTTGATGAGCTTGTTCGAAACGGAATGAATCTTTACGAGGCGATTGTTTATGTTCGAAAACACACACTTTATACGAATCACACTTTAGTTCAGGCAGCGGAAAGCGAATTCTCTTTTAACCAATTTAACCGAATTGTAATGCCAAACATCGAATCTTCAGCTTTGAAGACCTGGATTTTTGGGCTTTTTCGAAATGATAGGTTGAAGCTTTCAACGCTTACAATCGAACTCGCTGAAGCAAAAAATGGTGTTTCGCGGCTTCATGCAAATGTTGCAGATTATCATGATATCAACGGTGATAAGGTTAAGTTTAAGGCCGTAACAAATGGAATTGATTTACCAACTTGGGTTTTGCCTGAGATTTTAGAAGATTTTCGAAATAAAGATATTTTTGATAAATTTGACTTACCAACAGAGAATTATAAAGAAAATTTAGCAAAAATTAGTGCAAAAGATATTCGAGATTTTCGAAAGATTGGTCGAAGAAAACTAAACCAGATTTTAGCACATAGAAAAGATCAATATGGCCATGTGGTGCGAATCCCTGAAAATGCGATGCTTTTTGATTTCAAACGACGTTTTGTATCTTATAAACGCCCTTGGATGCCTTTCGAAAATATGGAAGAGCTTCGCCGAATTTTGCGAGAAAATAACGCTCATTATATTTTGGCGGGAAAAGTTCATCAAGGTGATATTGAGATGCGAGCTACTTTAAATTCTGTACTTTCGAAAATTGAATCAGATGATTTCTTGCGTGAAAGAGTTCATTTTATTCAAGATTATGATGAAGAATTAGGCTTAGCCTTAGCTGTTGGCTCAGATATTTCGATAAATGTGCCAATTGTTGGATTAGAAGCTTGCGGAACTTCGTTTATGAAAGATTTAGCAAATCTTAAAATGTTAATTTCAACGGCCGATGGTGGTGTTGCGGATATTTCGCCAGCACCTTGTTTGGAAGTTAGTGGCGCAAATTATAATGACGAATTGAAGTCTTTGTATCTTCAAATGAATCGGGCTGGGCAGATTTTTAAAGATGATTATTTGCTTGAAAAACAAATTCGAAAACAGCTAAAAGGTTATATTCCCGTGGTCTCTGGTTCTCGAATGATGAAAGATTATTTGCGACTTATTTTTGGAAAATAATAATTTTAAAACCCGCGAAGATGCGGGTTTTTGGCTATTTTTGTGCTAGTCTATTCTATAGTGGACAAGAGGGAGGCATATCATTTTTATTAATTCTTACAAGCCTCTTGAGCGGGATTTTCGCATCCTCTTCTACGGTGGATGCATATTCCGAGGCTTTAAGCGGAAATTTTCCCCGAAAAGATATTACTCCTTCGAGAATAGCGCATTCTTCTTCAAGTATAACTTTTTTTATTTTGGCGAAAGTTATACAAGAGTTACCTCTTGAATCTTTACTGAACAAAACTTGGACAAGATCATTTTCAAGAAATGTAGACATAAGGTGCCTCCAACAATTTTAAGCCTTTCGGCTATGGGATTTTACTATAATAACATAAAAAATAAATAAAGTCAAATAAAAAGCCCTCGAAAATTTTCGAGGGCAAAGTGCAGTGGATCCTTATCTTTCTTCAGCTGAGTCCCAATGGGGAACTCTATTGGGTGTTGAAGCTTCTTGTTCCTGCTGAGATTGTTGTGGACGACCACCATTTAATGTACGCACTGTATCTTCTGCCATACAATGTTCCTCCTGATTTTAAGTCCGTGGACTGATTTTTATATAATATCACTAAAAAATAAAAAAGTCAAGTATTTTTTAAAAAATTGAAAAAAATTTGAAAATATGCTAAAATATGAGTTAATTATGGCTACAATGAAAGAACTACGCGAAGAACGATTGAGAAAATTAGAAGAAATTAAAAATCTTGGACTAAATCCATATCCTGCCAAAACCGAACGAACGGCAATGGCTGGCGAAATTGTGAATAATTTCGAAAAAATGGAAGGTCGAGAAGTAAAAATTGCTGGGCGAATCGCTGGAATTCGCAAATTTGGAAAACTCGCTTTTATTGTTTTGCGGGATTTTTCAGGAAAAATTCAGCTTTTTATTACGGCTCAAAATCTAGCTGAAACCTCGAAAGAGCAGAATTTAATTGGTTTAAAAGATCTGAATCTACTTGATGTTGGCGATTTTGTTCAGGCGAACGGAAAAGTGATTCGTTCGAAAACTGGTGAAATTTCAGTCGAAACACAAGAGTTAAAGCTTCTTTCTAAATCTCTTCGCCCGATGCCAACGGAGCAAGATGGTTTTACGAATAAAGAAGAGCGTTTTCGAAGGCGTTATGTTGATATGAATGTAAATATTGAAGTTCGTGACCGTTTTGTGCGCCGTTCGAAGTTTTGGCAAGCGACACGCGATTTTTTGAACGCAAGGGGTTTTTTTGAAATTAATATTCCTGTTCTTGAACATACAACTGGTGGGGCTGACGCTAATCCATTTGTAACACATATGGATGCGCTTGACAATGCTCAATTTTATCTTCGAATTAGTCATGAGTTACCGTTAAAGCGTTTGCTTGGTGCTGGTTTTGAGAAAGTGTATGATCTTGGCCCACGCTTTCGAAATGAAAATTATTCAGATGAACATTTGCCCGAGCATATTGCGATGGAATGGTATGCAGCTTACTGGGATTGGCGAGATGGTTTGAAGTTTCAGGAAGAGATGTTTAAATATGTTCTGGAACAAACTTTTGGAACTTTACAATTTAAGCTTGGTAATTTTGATGTTGACCTTTCGAAAAAGTGGGAAGAATGGGATTATGCCGAAACTATCGAAAAGCGATATGGTCTAAATCCTTACGATTGTTCGCTTAAAGACGTTAAAGCAGCTTTGAAAGCTAATAATTTAGAAGTTGAACAGACTGAAAATAAAGCCCGCGGAATTGATAAACTATGGAAAAATATTCGAAAAGATGTTGTTGGTCCAATTTGGTTGGTTAATACACCGACATTTATCTCGCCACTCGCGAAGACTCACCCAGATTCACCAGAAATGACGCAGCGAGCACAAGTTGTTATTGCGGGTTCAGAGTTGTGCAATTTATTTAGCGAATTGAACGATCCGATTGATCAGCTTAATCGTTTTGTTGAGCAGCAAAAAATGCGAGATAACGGTGATGATGAAGCGATGATGCTTGATATTGATTATGTTGAGATGCTGGAATACGGAATGCCACCGGCTTGTGGAATGGGATATTCAGAGCGTGTTTTTTGGATTTTTGAAGGGGTTACTGCTCGTGAAGGTGTGCCTTTCCCGCAATTAAAGCATGAAATCTCAGAAATTACTAAAGATATTTACCCGGAGCTAAATCTCTAGTATATTGACTTTTTAGCTTTCGAAAAAATCCTTAAACCTTGCAAAAATGCGGGGTTTTCTTTTTTGAAAAAAACTTTAAAAAAGTCCCAAAAAACTGTTGACATTATAGAAAAAATTAGGTAAAATAGTATAGCGTTAAACAAATGGAGTAAAAAACGGAGTTTAGCGAACACTTTAACAATTTAATTGTGCAAATTTATCGTCAGTCTATTTTATAGATTTATCA
>CAURNF010000002.1:0-120118 GCA_963526625.1 uncultured Saccharimonas sp. (SeqCode) | reverse complement strand
TGATAAATCTATAAAATAGACTGACGATAAATTTGCACAATTAAATTGTTAAAGTTCAGTTTTATTCAACCTCGCTTTTTACTCCGCGCGCTGAACTATTAACCATTATACTCAATAGATTTTTAAAAGTCAACACTTTTTTAAAAGAAAATTTAGAAAAAATTAAATAGGCCTTGGAAGCCTATCTAATTTAGTCTATAACCCGAGTAAAAATGCCGTATATCCAATAAAAATTCCAATAGCTGAGCCAACAGCAACTTCTAGCGGAGTGTGGCCTTTAACAACTCGGACTTTTTTAATTTTTAAATTCTGTTTTTCAATGATTTTATTAATTCTTTGTGCTTGAATGCCATTCGAAAATCGCACTTTCATTGAATCATATATTACTATCATCGCAAATACAAAAGCTAAACCAAAAATTGAAGAATAAACACCCTCATGCAAACCAATAAGTGTTGCTAGCGCAATCACTACTGAACTGTGAGAACTCGGCATTCCACCACTCTCAGTAATGATTCGCTTAAATTTTGCACTTTTATCTTTTCGAATTTCTAGAATATATTTAGCACCCTGCGCAATTACCCAAGCCAACACGAAAACTACTAAATATCTTGGCATTATTCTTCCTCTCGACTTTCTTCCATTAAACCAACACTTGCCACGGTATCATTATCAGAAAGTTTCATAATTCGAACACCCTGCGTAGTTCGACCTAAAGTTGGAATATCTTTAACAGCAACTCGAATTGTTTGACCACCGCTTGAAATCATTAACGCATCAGAAACAGCTTCTGGCAAAGTTTGAACAGATACAATTGGACCAGTTTTTGCGGTCACGATTGCGGCTTTAACGCCAATTCCGCCACGATGTTTAACTTCAAAGTTCGAAACTTTTGTTGCTTTTCCATAACCATTTGCTGAAATCACAAGAAGTTTTTGTGTTCCATCTTTTGCAACATCCATTCCAACAACGCTATCATTTGGTCGAAGTCGAACGCCACGAACGCCACGAGCCGCACGACCCATTGCTCGGACATCGTTTTCATTAAATCGAACAGCTTGACCGGCTGATGTTGAAACGATAATATCGCTCTGACCATCAGTTTTCTGAATCCAACGAAGTTCATCGCCTTCATCAAGATTAATTGCATTCAAACCATTAGTTCGAATATTCGCAAAATCTTTAAGTGCTGTCTTTTTTACAGTGCCCTTTACAGTAGCCATAAAGAGGTAATCTTCTGTACTACTATTTTGTTCAAGCTTAATGATTGATGTAATTTTTTCTTCAGGTTGGAGTTGTAGTAGATTTACTGCAGCCACGCCTTTAGCTTGAAGACTTGCAGCAGGAACCTCATAAGCCTTAAGTCTAAATACTCGACCTTTATTAGTAAAGAATAACAACCAATCATGCGTACTTGCTGGAATTAATTGATCAATAATATCTTGATCTTTTGTTGTCATTCCACGCTTACCTTTTCCACCACGATTTTGGCGGCGATAATCTGCTAGCAGAGTTCGCTTAATATAGTTTTCACTAGTTAGAAGAATCACACTTTCTTCCTCAGGAATAAGCTCTTCATCAGAGAATTTACCAAGCTCATGATTAATAACCTTAGTTTTACGCTCATCACCATATTTCTCTTTCATTTCGAGAAGTTCTTCTTTAATAATTCGAAGAATTTCATTCTCATCAGCAAGAATTGCCTCAAGCTCGCCAATAAGTTTCAAGAGAGCAGCAAGTTCAGCTTCGATAGCTTCGCGTTCCAATCCAGTCAATCGGCGGAGTTGCATCGCAAGAATTGCTTTTGCTTGAATTTCAGTTAATCCGAATTTTTCACGCAAAGCTTTTTCGGCAATATCTGTAGTTTTCGAAGCTCGAATCGTTGCGATAACTTCATCAATATGGTCAAGCGCAATCTTTAAGCCTTCCAAAATATGTGCACGAGCTTTTGCTTTTTTAAGTTCGAATTCTGTTCGGCGACGCACAACATTTCGGCGATGTTTCACAAACTCATCAAGCATTTCTTTTAAGCCAAGCACTCGTGGCTGAACGCCATCAACCAAAGCAAGCATATTATAATGGAAGTTTGATTGAAGTGGAGTTAATTTATAAAGCTGGTTGAGAACTTTCTTTGGATATGTGTCCTTCTTAAGATCGATTACAATCTTAACCGTTCCGCGCGCAGATTCATCACGAAGGTCAGCAATTGTTGTAATTTTCTTTTCTTTAACTAGATCTGCAATCTTCTCGATTAATGAAGCCTTATTAACATTATATGGAATTTCTGAAACTACAATTTGATGACGACCACGTTTAGTTTCAACGATTTCAGCAACTGCACGCATAGTAACGCTTCCGCGACCAGTTCGATAAGCTTGAATCATTGGAGCTCCACCATAAACTACCGCACCTGTCGGGAAGTCTGGGCCTTTGACATATTTCATTAAATCTTCAAGCTTGGCTTCTGGATTACTGATTAGCTCAACAGTTGCATCAACAATTTCGCTCAAATTATGCGTTGGAATACTTGTCGCCATACCAACAGCAATACCCATTTGACCGTTCAAAAGAAGGTTTGGTAATTTAGCTGGGAGAACTGACGGTTCACTTTCAGAACCGTCATAGTTTGGTCGAAAATCAACAGTGTCTTTATCGAGATCGTTCAACAAAATATCACCAATTCGACCAAGACGCGCCTCAGTATAACGCATAGCGGCCGCAGGATCACCATCCATTGAACCAAAGTTTCCCTGGCCTTCAACAAGAGGATATCGCATCACCCAGTCTTGTGCCAAACGAACCATCGAATCATAAATGGAGCTATCACCATGTGGGTGATATTTACCCATTACGTCACCAACGATACGCGCAGACTTCTTAAATGAAGAGCCCGGTCGAACACCCATTTCTCCCATTGTATAAAGAACACGGCGATGGACCGGCTTCATTCCGTCTCGAACATCAGGCAATGCACGGTCAATAATAACAGACATTGAATAACGAAGAAATGAATCCTCCATCACATCTTCAACCGTGCGATATTCCAAAACTTTCGAATGATTTTGTTGTTCGATAATTTCACCTTCAAGAGGTTTTTTATTTTCATCTTCCATAATTAAACATCCAATTCTTCAAGGTTAACATATTTCGCATTTGTCTGAATGAAGCTCTTTCGCATTGAGACTTCACTTCCCATCAACTTCGTGAAAATTGCATCTGCACGCTCAGCATCTTCAAGCTTTAATTGAATTAAGACACGGTTTTCTGGATTCATTGTTGTTTCCCAGAGTTGTGTTGCATCCATTTCACCAAGACCCTTATATCGCTGAATTCCCGTTAGACCAGCCTGTTTGATTTCATTGTCTTCTGGATTAATTTGTGTTCCGCGGGCTTTTCGCTCTTCAATTAATTCTTTAATTTTAGCGTCACGTTCTTCATCGCTATAAACATAATAGTGTTTATTTCCTGAACCCTTTAATAAGAATAGTGGAGGTTTCGCAAGATAGATATGTCCACCTTCAACAACTTCACGCATATATCGGAAAAAGAAAGTCATTAAAAGCGTTGCAATATGGCTTCCATCAACATCGGCATCGGTCATAATAATAATTCGGTGATATCGCAAGCCAGAAATATCGAATTGTTCTCCAATTCCAACACCCATTCCTTTAATTAACGAAACGATCTCATTATTTGCAAGCATCTTGTCGAGGCGTGCACGCTCTGTATTTAAAACTTTACCTCGAAGCGGCAAAATTGCTTGTGTTCGAGCATCACGGCCATTTTTGGCTGAACCACCTGCTGAGTCTCCCTCAACAATATAGAGTTCGCATTCTTCTGGTTTTTTCGAAGAACAATCCGCAAGCTTTCCTGGCAGATTTAAGCCATCCAAAACACCCTTTCGAATCACATTTTCGCGAGCCGCACGAGCCGCTTTTCGAGCCCGAGCTGCAAGGAGAGCTTTGTTTACAATTTTTTTAGCGACAGCTGGATTTTCATCAAGATAGTAGCCAAAATATTCATTCATTACTTGCTGAACATACCGGCGAACTTCTGGATTTCCTAATTTATTTTTAGTCTGACCTTCAAATTGCGGATCTGGTAATTTTACCAAAATAATTGCTGTCAAACCTTCGCGAATATCGTCACCAGAAAGGTTTTCTTCCTTCTCTTTTAAAAGATTATTCTTGCGAGCATATTCGTTAATTGTCTGAGTTAAAGAACTTCGAAAGCCAACAACATGAGTTCCACCATCTGGGTTAATCACATTATTCGCAAAAGCACGAACATTCTCATTATAGCTATCGTTATATTGAATCGCCACTTCGACCATCGAATCTTCAACTTGTTTCTCAACATAAAATGGCTGTTCAGAAAGAACCTCTTTACCAACATTCAAACTTTTAACGTAGCTCTGAATTCCTCCTTCGAAATAGAAAGCTTGTCGCTCACCAGTTCGTTCATCATCGACTTGAGTATAAATTCCTTTTGTTAGATATGATTGATGCCGGAGATAATTAACAACCCATTTATAATCAAAAGTCACAGTTTCTTTAAAAATTGTTGGGTCTGGGTAAAAAGTTATGCTTGTTCCATCTTCACGATCAGTTTTGCCAAGCTTCTTAAGTTCAGTAGTTGGCACACCTCGCTCAAATTCAATCCGATAAAGTTGGCCTTTTTTAACAACTTCAGCAATCATTTTTGTCGAAAGAGCATTCACAACACTTGAACCCACACCATGCAAACCAGATGAAACCTTATATCCGCCGCCGCCGAATTTTCCACCAGCGTGAAGAACAGTTAAAACAGTTTCAAGTGTGCTTTTTCCAGTTTTTGGATGAATATCAACAGGAATACCCCGTCCATCATCTGTAATATTAATTCCACCATCATCTAAAATTCGCACAATAACTTTTGTGCCGTAGCCAGCAATTGCTTCGTCAATAGAGTTATCAGCAATCTCTTTAATTAAGTGATGAACGCCTTCATAGCCAGTTGAACCGATATACATTCCGGGGCGCTTTCGAACAGGCTCAAGACCCTCAAGAACTTGGATCTGAGAACCGTCGTAATTATTTTCTTTTTGTTTAGACATTCTTACCTCTCATTTAGAACTTCCATAAATAAAATTTATATCTGTATTATACCTTATTTTATAAAAAAATTCAAATAAAGCTTATTTTTTTATAAAAAATATGCTAAAATATAAGCATTAAGTTAAAAGGTGGGATATGTTTAAAGATATTATTTTAGGTTATTACCGCAGCCCTTCTATGGGTAAAAAAATACAAGATTATAAAAGAAAACTAAAAAATGATTTAAAATGGTGGATTTTTAATATTTTTGCTATTATTTTTGTATTTTTTACAATATTTTTAACTAATATCCTACCTTCGAAAACTATATCTAATAATATAGTCAAAAAAGCATCACTGAATCCTAACCTAGCCTATAATGTAAAATCAACAGCAAAACACCCACTCCAGCCTAAAGATATCATTTCTTACACATTAACCGCAACTAATAATTCAAAAATAGTTCAGGATTCAAATTTCGAAGTCAACATATCAGACATACTGGAATATGCCGACCTTCTTGATGGAGGAGATTATAAAATTAAAGATGGCATAATATATTGGAATAATTCTAGTATTGAGCCTGGAGAATCAAAAAGCAAATTTTTTGCAATAAAAATTAAAGATAGAATCCCAACCTTTAAACAACAGGGTGAGTCATTTGATTGCTTCATTAAATTAAATTTTGGTGAAGTTTCGAAAATCCCAATAAAATGTCCTTTTATAAAAAATATTGATTACTTCTTAAATTCAATCCCAGTTCTTGAGCAATATACAATTTTACTATTTTTAATTGTTCTATTTTTTATATCAATAATTATGACACTTCGTACAAATTTATTATACAAAGAAATACGCTATTTTAGTCAATATTCAGGAGAAATGAAATAATGAAAAATAATCAAACTTACCGAAAAATATTAGATTTCATACATAAAGATTCAAATTTCAAAAATAATCTTTTTCGAAGTATTTTTCACTCTAGCGTTTTAGATTTTTTACTAAATATTGTCGAAAAAATAATAAAGCCAAAAGTACTTTTTATATCAATAATATTATCGTTAATTATTTATTACTCCGTTCTTTACATTTCAATACTTAACGGATTCTCTGTAAGATCAGAGATTTTGATATACTTAATATCAGCGTTATTCATATTTTTATCTCTTATAAGATTAGTTAAAAATAAAATTAGGTAGCTATTAGCTACCTAATTTTAAATATAACCTCGCCGTCATCAACTTTTTTATAGTTATTCTTAACAACATTAGAAGAGTTACTGCTTAAGTTATTAGAGGTTCTTGTAGTTCTTATATCCTGAATTACAGAATCATTTTGGATTTGTTGCGGCTTAATGTTTTGCTGAACTTGTGGATTATTTAAATTATTTGCGCTATAAGAACTTACACTTTGGTTCTGCATAATGTTTTTCTGAAAAGTTCTCGCTAAATTACTCTTTAAAGGAACCTCTGGTTGATTTTGTTGAATATTAGAATTTGAATTATTGTTCCTTATTTCATCCCTCTTTTTTAACCAATCATCCAAAAATGAATCTTTTTTAACACTATCATTAGAGTTGTTTATATTAGCGTTATTAGAGCCGCCCGAGAACGCCCTCTCCTGCCAACTAACTTGATTTTTTTGCTGTGTCTGAGTTTGGTGCAATTGAGACTGAGATGAACTAGCCCCAGGATTAATACTTAAACGCCTTCGAATTTCATCTTCAACAATAGCTCGAGGACGACCATATTTTGAAGCTGAATATTTTCGAAGCCCTTCACGAATCTCTGGATTAGATTTACCAAAAGGAGGCAAAAGTTTCATTGTGAATGGAGCTGACGGAAATCCATTAACTAAAACAGTCGTAATTGAATTATAATTAGGCGTTTTAGTTAAATCTTCAGCGGTAAATGTTGGTGTAAAGGCCTTTTGAAGAACTTCCGCATCATCAATACCAATCCTACCAACAATCTTGTTAGGAACGTTACCAAAAATAGCACCCTTGATTGAATCTTTCAACTGAGTTGTAAACTGGTTTGCTAAAATTAAATTCAAGCGATATTTTCGAGCTTCAGACAAAATAGACTCAAAAGAATCGGTTGCAAAGTTTTGAAACTCATCAACAAATAGACAAAAATCTTTTCGCTGGTCCTCAGGTATATCTGCACGGCTCATTGCTGCCGCTTGAAACTTCATCACAAAAACCATACCAAGGAGTTTTGCTGCTGCCTCTCCAAGTTTACCTTTCGAAAGATTTACGAGCAAAATCTTATTGTTATCCATAACTTCGCGAATACTAAATGCACTCTTTTTTTGGCCAATAATATTATTAACTAAGCCACTTTCGAAGGGCGCCCACTTAGAAACAACCCAAGAAACAAGTTCTCCTGCATCATTAGATTTTTGCGAGGCTGGCCACTCTTTCGTCCAAAAGTCGATTGCGCGCTGATTTCGAAGATACTTAATTTTTTGCTTTGCAAACTCTGGGTCAACAAGGACTTTTGGAATATCCATAAAAGTTCCTCCATTCGGGTCACTCATTAGCAGCAACGCCGCATTTCGAACAATATTCTCCATTCGAGGGCCAACGACACCAGTATTTCCTGGATCATAAAGAGATTTTAGCATTGAATTGGTCTCGGAAATAACAAAATCCATCTCTTCAGGACTTGAGGCCTCAAAAATATTAAAACCAAGTGGATTCTCGGTGTCGCTCGGATCAAAATAAATCACATCGTCCATTCGCGATTGAGGAATCATTCCAAGTAATTCTTCAACAGAATCTCCGTGCGGATCAATAAAACAAAAACCTCGTCCATCCATTATATCTTGATAAGCCAAATTCTCAAGGAGCTTAGATTTACCCATACCAGTCTGACCAATGATGTATGTATGACGGCGGCGATCATTAACTCCAAGGCGAATTTGTTTTTCAACACCGCGGAATTCATTCACTCCAATCAATAGACCTTCTTTCATTGGCTCAGTTGGACCATCAACTTGCCGAATTCTTTGACGCTCAATTTTACCTGTTGGAATTGAATTTTGATTTGGCAAGTGAAAAATTGTTGAAAGTTCAACACTATTCAAGATATTCTGATTCGTACTTTGAGGGAAAAATCGAAAAATATAAGCAGTAACTAATTCGTCAATATTATTAGTCATATTAAATTTGAAACCATTATATCGTGGTGAATCAAATAAAGAAAATGCCGAGACGATAGATTGTAAAATTGCTTGACTTTTCGAAGCTGTTGAAGAAGAAGTTACCACCCGAGTTAAAACTTCATAACCTGGATATTTAGTTTTATCTTCAATCGCTTGAATTTCTTCATTTTCTAGAGCCGTAAGCTGTGGATATTCGGTGCTCGAAGTGTTTAAACCGTATGTAGGCGGCTTCCATAAAGCTTCCATAATATCAAGTATGGCTGTAGTATTATTATTTTTCTTACCTTTACCCTTTCGAATTGACTCAACCTTTTCATTAGATTTAAGAGTCCAGCTCTCAGGTGCGGGCCTGAACATAATTTGAATTGCCGCTCCGTCTCCACGTTCAACACCACTCAAGGCATCTAATAATGCCCGGGCAGCATCACGACGGCTTTCTTGATACGTTGCAATTGGATAAAAGTAGTCTTTTTTAAGTTCAAATTCACCACCAATCACGCCTTGCATCTTTCCTTGTTGAGAAAAAATATTTTCCATTTCAACTTCTTCAAGACGAGCCGCTGGGTATGCAGCAGAGATTGCTTGCTTGATAGTTTCGGTTAAAACCGCAGGAACGACCGCATAATACCGAACAAGACCATCACTTGCAACAATTTCGAAAGAAATATGTCTCTGACCATAAAGTTTAGTTTTAAACCCTTTCGTTGCAGTGCTTGCGATAATATTATACATCGTTTGGGCTTCAGAAAGAACTTCATCTACAACATCCCGCTCATCACGACCACCAACCTCAAGGTCGTCACTTGGTGGTGGAAGGTGAATTCGAATTGGCACCATTTTTAGGCCACGCTCATAATTTTTTGCCTCTTGAACCATTCTTTTATATTGATCAAAAGCAAAATAAGAAGCCACGCAAATAATTACAAAGCTAATAAATAATATTATCCAAATCCCCATTACTTCCCACCATTTATAATTCTGTTATATCTTTTTTTCAAATAGTCTATCTGCATTTCTTTAAATCGAACTTCACGAGCATATGGATCACCCTTAGTTTCAACTATCATCTTCTTCAAATCTTTCACCCATTCATCTTCCATGAGGTCGATATCTCTTGCAGTAGCTGGAACTACAGCTACTGGGCTGTTTGCCGATGATTCCTGAACCGCTGGCAAAATAGCTTGTGAAATTAGCTGCTGAGAATCTTGACTCGAAAAAGCTTGCATAGCTTCGGCTCTAGCCTTATCGCTATCAATTCTGTTTATATTTTGCTCAAAGCCAAAATTCCCCACTTCGTGAGGATTATTTATTGGTTGCGATTGAGCTTCAAAAACTCGTGGAATTTCAAGATTTTTTTGCGGTTCCATATGTAACTATTATATCACAAACGTTAGCGTTTTGAAATGTAAATTATTGCGATTGTTTCAATAATTATCAATAATAATATTTCGAATATTCCTACTCCGCCGGTGGATTGTTTTGCTATAATTCCAATTGGGGCAAAAGCGAGCACAGCAGAATATTTCAAAAAGAAAGCTGGATTTTTTTCTTGTTTTTTTAGTGAAGGCTGTCCCTTTCTGACTAAAGAATATGCAAGCGAAAAAACCCGATGTGAAGAATATAAAAATATTGCAATAATACCGAGAAAAACCAAATATATCATTACAAATAATGCGAGGATCCCAACTGGACCAACTTTATTAGGAGAAGTTTGAGTGAGCATTAAAAAAATACCAACACCCGACAACCCAGACAGACTAAAAATAATTTTTGAAATCATAATATAATACCATTTTGTTAGATTCAGCCCAAAGAGTAAGCAAGTATAAATGGTAAGCAAGTAGAATGCCATCATAACAAAATTAATTACTAAAATATGTGGTCTACGGCCTACCTTGATGCCTACTCTTTTGAGCTAGTTGACCGCTTCTCGCAAGGAGAAGCATAGTTATTTTCATTGAGGGTTCCTTGAATATTTTCTTTTGAAAATATAAGTACTTATTAGCCTCAGCGCTCTCTACGCTATTTTTTGCGGAGCTTTTTGGCGTTTCGAAAATAAGTTAAAAATCTAATGAAGATTTTATAAACCTTAATTTCAAATCGCCGTTCAAACTCCGTAAAGAATACCGGACAACTCAAAATTATCAAATTTTAAAATTTCTAATGTGCTTGGTGGAATGTACGATAACTATTTTTTATTTTTGCTTTTTATTTCTTTCAAAGCTATTTAAATTGTATCACAACAATTTCAAAAAGTCAATACCATAAGCACAATAAAATGAGTTTTGTTGTACTTTTAACACATTTAAATCTGTTAATTTTGATGAACAAAAAAATTATACAAAAAAGTCTAAAAAAGTATTGACTTTATGCTTATTTTAGATTATTATAGAGGTAGCTTATGAATAAAAAGTTTATACATGAGCCAAAAATAAAAATTATTTCAAGTGAATTCCGCAGTTCACATAAAACTCTAAAATTAAAAATCAAAAACTCCACATTACTATTTATAAAATGAGCGTTCCTCGCAGTCGCTCATTTTTTATTTTTCAAAAAATAAAAAACATCTTGTATAAAAGATGCTCTTAAGAATATTTTTTTGGTGGAGCTGCCGAGAACTGCCCTCGGGTCCAAAAGGTAACATTTTAGCCCTCTACAAGTTTAGTTAATTTTGGTTAAAATTTAATACTTAAAAAATCAACAAAAATATATTAAAAGTTGCGAAAAAATCTCACTTAAAATTTATCGCGAAAATTTTAAGCTATCAGTGAAAAAATATGACACTTTTCGAAATACGCACTGTCCTATTTCGAAAAATGGTTGCCAATAAATTAAGCAGCAACTGGTGCTGAAGCTGGAGCAAAGAATGCTGCAACTTTAGCTGCAAAGTTTTTTGCATTTATTTAATACTTTACGCAGTAAACGACTTGCAAGCCAAACTGTTAAATTCCTCTTGTCTAAAGCTAATTCAGCCCCAACATATTTACATTATATCATAAAATTGAGATTTTTAAATGCTTATGATAAAATTATTACATTATGGTGAGTAAAGTTATATCAGCCGCACCAATTGGCTATGAAGCAGAGATTATTGAAGTGGAAGGAGATTCTTCGAAAGGATTACCAAGCCTACAAATTGTTGGAATGGGAAATAAAGCAATTGATGAAGCAAAAGAGCGAGTTAGAAGTGCAATTAAAAACTCAATGTTAGATTTCCCTGCCAAGAAAATTATCATCAATTTAGCACCTGCAGAAATCCCAAAAGACGGAACTTTTTTCGACCTACCTATTGCAATTTCGATTTTAACGCTCTCAAACCAGCTAAAGCAGCACGAATTAAAATCTCGCGCATTTGTTGGCGAGTTATCATTGAATGGAGATCTTAGACCAATTAAAGGTATTATCAATATTGTCGAAAAACTTCGAAGCTACGGAATTAAAGAAATTTTCTTACCTATTGAAAATTTAGAAACAAGCTCAATAATAGACGGCGTAAAATTAATTGGCGCAAGAAATCTTAAAGAGATTTTTCTTCATCTTAAAAATGAAAAAATAATAAAAAATGAAGAAAATATTAACACTTTTAAAGATAATAACGATGGCATTATTCTCGATGATATCATTAGTCAAGAACAAGCAAAAAGAGCTCTAACTATTGCAATAGCTGGAAGGCACAATATACTGCTAACTGGCCCTCCAGGAACAGGAAAAACAATGCTTGCCCAAGCCGCTTTAAACCTATTGCCACCGCTTTCGAAAAGTGAGTTATTAGAAGTTTTAAAGATTCACGGTTTAGTTGATGAAATTAGCTCAAATATTTCGAGGCCTTTTCGCACGCCACATCATACCGCAAGTAAAGTCTCCATAATTGGAGGTGGCTCGAAAGCTTTACCTGGCGAGATTAGCTTAGCGCACAACGGTGTTCTATTTCTAGATGAAATGCCAGAATTCCCTAAATCTATACTCGAAAGCTTACGACAACCGTTAGAAGATAGAAAAATAACCATAACTCGCACAAATCGAAAAAGCTCTTATCCTGCAAATTTTATGCTTATTGCAACAATGAATCCATGCCCCTGTGGTTTTTATGGAGATGCAACAAAAGAATGCACTTGCTCATCCACCCAAATTCTTAATTACCAAAGAAAGCTTTCTGGACCGTTAATGGATAGAATTGATATGGTAGTTAATGTTGATAGAATACATAACAAAAATCTTCTTTCAAAGAATAACAACAAAAATTCTGAACATGCTAATGCTAAAAAACAGATAGAGATGTCGTTAGAATTACAGCATAAGCGTTATGATTGCAGTAATTTATACAACAGTATGGTTAAAACTAATGATGTAAAAAATAAATTTAATATTTCGAAAGACGCTGAGGATCTATTAAATTTAGCAACATCAAAGCTTGATCTATCCGCTCGAGCATTTCTAAAGATACTTAAAGTTTCACGCACAATTGCAGACCTTGATTTATCAAAAGATATCAAAGTAAATCATATTAGCGAGGCTTTGCAATATCGTCATAAAAATGAAAATTAAGTAAAATACTTGATTTATTTTAAAAAATTTGATAAAATAATATGCGAGTAAATTGCTGAAAAATAGCAATTCGAAAGGAAGGAAAATTATTAGCAAAAAAATTCGAATAAACGAAGAAATTCGCGCTCGCGAAGTTCGCGTTATCGGTCAAAGTGGCGAACAACTTGGAATTATGAGTTCGAAAGAGGCCTTTAATCTTGCTCAAGAAGCAGGACTAGACCTTGTAGAAATCTCACCAAACGCTGAACCACCTGTTGTTAAAATTATTGATTGGGGTAAATTCCAATATCAAAAAATGAAAGAACAACAGAAGAATAAGCGTAAAGCTAAACAAGTTGAACTTAAACAAATGCGCTTTGGGCTAAAAATTGGTTCTGGAGACCTAGATATAAAACTTCGAAAAGTTAAAAAATTCTTGTCTGCAGGAAATAAAGTTAAGATTCAAATTGTTTTCAAGGGTCGAGAAATGGCTCATAAAGAAATTGGATTTGAAATGGCTAATAAAATTATTTCCCTTCTCGAAGAAGAAGCTATAGTCGAGCAAAAACCTCAGATGGCTGGCCGCAATCTGAGTTTGGTAGTAAGGAGTAAATAATGCCTAAATTAAAAACACATAAAGGCACAGCAAAGCGAATGAAGCTCACTGGAAGCGGCAAAGTAGTACGCCGTCGAGCCTTTAAGAATCACATGCTTTCCAAGAAAAGCAAAAGTCGAAAACGACGAATTAATACCACTGCAACCGTAGAAGGAGCAATGGCTAAAAATATTAAACGAGCATTGGGAGTAAAATAATATGCGAGTAAAACGAGGTGTAACAGCACGAGCAAAGCATAAGAAAATCCTAAAAGCAGCTAAAGGTATGCAACACGCGCGAACACGCTCATATCGATTAGCTAAACAAGGCGTAATCCGCTCATTGCAATACGCATATCGTGACCGCCGAAATCGCAAACGAGATCTTCGAGCCCTATGGATTACTCGAATCAATATCGCAGCGCGTGAAAACGGAATCACTTACGGAAAACTTATTGCTGGCTTGAAAGCTAAAAATATTGAGCTTGACCGAAAAGTTCTTGCAGAATTAGCAGTTAGCGAACCAAAAGCTTTTGCGAAAATTATTGA
This sequence comes from uncultured Saccharimonas sp. (SeqCode), assembly GCA_963526625.1. Lineage (GTDB taxonomy): Bacteria > Patescibacteriota > Saccharimonadia > Saccharimonadales > Saccharimonadaceae > Nanogingivalis. Next base: position 106,208 of record CAURNF010000002.1, on the reverse strand, counting down.
ATCAGTAAAATAATTCTTCAATAAAAACTAAAAATCACACTTTCGAAAGAGGTGTGATTTTTAGTTTAAAATTAAAAGCTTGTATGTAAGCCGGGTTCTGTCATGGATAGTCATCTATCTAGTTTAAGAATTACTCCTTAAATCAAGCGGTTATCGAATTATGGCGAGCAACCATTTTTATAATTCTCCTTGCAGCAGACAGGGTTTACCTCTTGCTTCGCGTCACCGCGAGCAACTGTGAGCTCTTACCTCACTCCTTTCACCCTTACCTTTTCAGGCGGTATCGTTTCTGTGGCACTTTCCCTAAGGTTTCCCTCGGTTGTCGTTAACAACTGCCTTGCTCTATGCTGCCCGGACTTTCCTCTAATTTTAAATTAGCGACCATCTAACAAGCTACCTTATATTATATCAAATTTTCACAAATATAAAAAGCCCCGCCAACTTTGATATTTTCCCCGCATAAAATTATACGGTGGATACCTCCTCAACCTACTACCACGATAGTAGATCATCATTTGGAGTTCCTCTATCAATGATTATTCAGGAAAAATCATTCGCCAGCAGGGCTTACTTTAATTATACCAATTTTTAAAATAAAAATCCAGTGTTTTAAATTCTACAAACCAAAAATTCGCAAAAAAGCTGAAAATCCTTCAAGAATAAAACTCATTGAGAAATTGATATAATTAGAAATTACGGTAGAAAACAAAAACATTAAAGCTAAAATAAAAATCGAACCATAAGATTCAAGCCTGTCAAAAAAATCTTGAATAAACTCCGGCGCAAATGGTTGAAGAATTTTCGAACCATCTAGCGGTGGAATCGGAATTAAGTTAAAAATCGCCAAACTCAAATTAATTAATGTAAATCTACCAAAAATAGCCGCAATATCACCATGTGATAAGTTTAAAGCATGCATTATCGTAAAAGATATGAGCGCCATTATAAAATTAGACAAAGGCCCAGCAAGAGCAACGAGAGCCATGCCCCATTTACCCCATTTAAGCTCTCTAGAATCAACTGGGACAGGTTTTGCACCGCCAATTACAGGAAGATTCGAAAATACGCACAATATCGGTAAAATAATACTAATATAAGGGTCTAAATGTGCAATTGGATTTAAGGTTAATCTTCCCTCTCTTTTTGCTGTTTCATCACCCAATAAATAGGCGACGAATCCGTGAGAAAATTCATGAACAATCATTGCTACTAATATTGAAATTATAGATATAAATATTATAAAAACCATATATCTATTATACACCACTTGACCTTTTTTAAAAAATACGTTATAATGGAACAGATTGTAAATATTAAAGTAAAGAGAGTTAAAATGGCAGTATGTGATTTAACAGGAAAAGGAAAGCAACACGGAAACAACGTTAGCTTTTCATTGCGACGCACAAAACGAACTTTTAAGCCAAACATCCAAAAGAAAACTATTATTATTGATGGCAAAAAAGTTCGACTAAATTTGAGCACCGCAGCTATCCGAACTTTGAAGAAAAAAGGTATTCTATAATATTTTTATCTCAAAAGAAAATTCCCACAATTTTGTGGGAATTTTCTTATATAAAAAAGAGCCTATCTTCGAAAGATTAGCTCTTTAAAAAATATTATTTTGTCCGTTCAATTTTAACTATTGTCATTTTCTCAGGTAAACTTGTAGCCGATTTCACTTTATACTTTGTAGTTTTTTCAACATCAACACCTAGTTCTTTTTCGAAAAGCGCAAAATCAGATTGAGGAACTTCGTAGTTAATCCCATCATCAGCATAATGAACAGGGATAATTATTTTTGCATCAGACCTTCTAGCAATATTTGCCGCAGCGGTTGCATCTAGAGTATATCCGCCACCGCCAATCGGTAAAACTAAAATATCCAAAACACCAAGGTTCTCAAGCTGGTCATCAGATAAATTTGGGTCAATATTTCCCAAAATACCAATTCTAACACCACAAACTTCAACACTATAAATTACAGATTTTTTACCATCCTTGTCTTCGTCAATATGCCGTTTTTCTTGATAGCCATTTATAGTAAAATCTGACACTTCATAACTTCCAGGATAGGATATTGAAAGCTTAAAATCTTCATTGCCAGTCTTAAACCTCTCCTCAGTAGCAAGCTCAACCCCTTCTTTAATAACTAAATCTTTGTCACCAAAAATAGAATGTTTAGGATCGGTTATTAATGAAATCTTTTTTGTAGAAATTACGATACTGTTTGCACCCTTATATTCAATATCAAACATTATTTACTCCCATTATAATTTTTCAAGTATATTCTCTTTATCAAAGACTATTTTGTAATTATTTTCAAATAACCCTTTTATAAAGGTATCTTGCGTGGTGTATCGATAGTAAAAATCTTCCATAGATAAAATCATATAGTTTAGCTCACGGCCTTCTTTTTTCTCAATATCTGAAGCCCAATTCGAAAGCTTTTTATCCTGGTTATTCCCAACTATTAGCATATCAATATCCGAATCCGTATCATCAACGAAAACTCCAAATAATACAAGAATATCTATTTGTTTTTGAATATTTTCAACTTCAGACTGCCATCTATCTATAGAATATATTTTTTTATCAACAGAAGCACTCTCATTCATTTTAACTCCAGCAAAAATCGCCCTTAGCGGAAGGTAGTATTTAAACCTCTGGTTCGCTTGATAGAAAATCTTCCTATCTTCTGTTGAATTTTTTACAACGCCAACACTTTCAAGATTAGTTAGTTCTCTCCGAACAGAGTTAACTTGTTCATCAATAATTCGCGATATTTCACGAACATAAAACTTCTCTTCTGGACTATTGAAAAATAGGTTTAAAAGTTTAACCCTCGTTTTTGAGCCAAATAGTGCATTTATACTCTGTTCCATAAATCTATTTTACCATATTTTTCAAAAATCAACCAGACCTTTTACAACTTTTTTATACATTTTTTAATTTTCGAAATAATAAATTGTTCAGTATCTTTTAAATCAAGCCACACTATATCTTTATTTCTCTTCATAAAAGTTATCTGTCTTTTAGCTAATCTCCAATCCTGCACAGACATCTTATCAATAAGTTCCTTTTCATCCAATTCTCCATTCAAAAACTTTCGAATTAACGGATAAGCATTTGCTGTCATTGCTTCAGAATTTGGGCCATATTTCTGTTCAATTTTTTTGTATTCTTCGATTATTCCAGAATTAAAAAAATGTTCATTCCTTTTAAAGATTTTTTCTCGAAGTTCTTCGCGATTAGTTGTTATTCCTACAACAATATTATTATACTTATTGTGTTTTTCACAACTTTTACCCTTTTCGCTTATGCTTTTCTCTATTGATCTAATTAAATATCGCTTATTCTTATTATTTTCTGGCATTTCAATTTCATTTTTAAAAATATAATTTTGTAAATCTTCGACAGTTCTCTGGTTCAAGTCTTTTCGAAAATTATCATCAACTTCACCGCCAAAGTCGTAATCATATAAAACTGCATCAATATATAATCCAGTTCCACCAACTAAAAATGGAATTTTACCACGATCTAAAATATCATCAATTTTATTATAGGCATACTCCTTAAAATCTGCCGCAGTAAAACGTTCTCCGGGTTTAGCTAAATCAAAACCCCAATGAATAACGCCTTCTCGCTCCTTAATTGTTGGTTTTGCAGAAGCAATATTAATATCTTTATAAATCGCACGCGAATCAGCAGAAATAATCTCACCGCCAAAAAGCTTGGCTAATTTTATAGCCAAGCTCGTCTTCCCGCTTGCGGTAGGGCCAGTGATTATAACTAAAGTGTTATTTTTCATACTTTATATTTTTCGAATAAATTCCGCTAAATCTTGAAGAGTAACTTTTTCTTCAACGAATTCACCATCTTTTCTAAATCGAATACTCACTTCATTATTTTCTTTATCTTTAGGGCCAATAATTAGCTGAACCGGGATTTTCACTGCAGTCGCCTCACGAATCTTCTTTCCTAATGATTCATTGCGTCCATCTACCGAATAGCGAATCTCATTAAATCTAACTGGAGAATCAAGAACAGTAGCTGAAAGAATCTTCGAAACTTCTTCAACATAATCATTTAAAGTATCGTTGATTGTTAAAATTCGAACTTGCTCAGGAGCTGCCCAAAAATCAAACCAGCCAGCCTTATGCTCAATATAAACACTCATAAACCGCTCAATTGAACCAAGTAAAGCACAGTGAATCATCACAGGCCGTTCATCTTGACCATCAGAGTTTTTATATGAAAGTTCGAATCGCTCAGGCTGAACAAAATCAAGCTGAACTGTTGCCACTTGATGTTCACGGCCAATTGCATCAGTTGCCATAAAGTCAATTTTTGGCCCGTAAAATGCTGCTTCACCCTCTTCTTCAAAATAATCTAAATTATTCGAAATAACCGCTTTTTTAAGCTGATTTTGTGCGCTTTCCCAAACTGCCAAATCACCAAGATAGCTGTCAGAATCATCACGGTAACTAAGGCGCACTCGAAGTTTCATTCCAATTCCAGAATAAAGCTCGTGAGCAGCAGCTAACAGATTTTGGATTTCACCTTCGATTTGATCAGTTCGACAAAAAATATGTGAATCATCTTGCGTTAAAGAACGAACACGATTCAAACCACCGAGCTCACCAGTTTGCTCATCACGATAATCTGTTGTTGTTTCAAGATAACGGATTGGTAAATCTTTATAGCTTCTTGGATTCGAAGCGAAAATCTGTGTATGATGCGGGCAGTTCATTGGTTTTAGTGCAAATTGACCACCAGTAACCTGCGATTTCACTAAGAAAAGCTCTTCGCCAAATTTAGCCCAGTGCCCAGATTTTTCATACAAATCTTTTTTAGTAATGTGCGGAGTCCAAACTTTTTCGAAACCGTATTTTTGGCGTAATTGATTTGAATAGTTTGCTAAAACATCGCGTAAAATTGTTCCACGCGGCGTAAAGAGTGGCAAACCAATGCCAACGAGTGGAGAAACTGTATATAAATCAAGCTCTTTACCAAGTTTGCGGTGGTCGCGTTTTTTAGCTTCTTCCATTCTTTCAAGATATTCATTAAGTTCTTCTTGAGTTTCGAAAGCTACACCGTAAAGACGCTGCATCTGTGGATTTTTTTCATCACCACGCCAATAAGCACCAGCAACGCGCATCAATTTAAAAGCGCCAACTTCGCCAGTATTCGAAAGGTGTGGCCCACGGCACAAGTCTTTATAATTTCCATTAGTATAAAAGCTAACAGTTTCAGCACCGTTACCAAATTCAAAATCACCCTCAGCAAGAATTTTCGCATTTGTTGTGCCAGCTTTTTTTAAATCGTTCAAAAGCTCCAATTTATAGGGCTGATTATTTTCTTTCGCCCACTCGATTGCTTCTTCGATCGAAACTTCACTTCGAACAAAATCTTGCTTTTCAGCAATAATTCGGCGCATAGCTTTTTCAATTTTTCCAAAGTTTTTTTCTGAAATTTTATTTTCGCCTAAATCAATATCATAGTAAAAACCATCATTAATTGCTGGGCCAACACCAAATTTTGCATCCTTATAAATTCGTTGAACCGCCGCCGCCATGATATGAGCAAGGCTGTGGCGCATTTTGAAAAGTTTTTCTTCTTTATTCTCCACTTAAAATCCTTTCGAAAATAATATTTTAACTCTTTTTATTTTATCACCACTTGAATTTTCTTGCAAGCTTTGCTAAAATAAAACCACGGGCGATTAGCTCAGTTGGCTAGAGCGTCACATTGACGTTGTGAAAGTCAGAGGTTCGAGTCCTCTATCGCCCACCAACTTATAATATAGTAGTTTCTTTAATTATATTGTTAGTTTTTGTAATCAATGATCTAAGATATCGCACTCAATGTGCGGTATTTTAGTTTTGTAAAATTATCACTATTTTCATAAAGTATAATAGATTTTCATATTTTCTTTTTCACTATATATAGCGTTATTGTATTTTTTAGTTTTACACATTCCATCAAAGCTTTTCCACAAGCTGGTTTTCAGCTTTCGAAAATTTTTATTCATTTGGTGAGATATTTATTTTGGGTTGTTCGCTTTTTTGAGTTTGACTTTCGTGTGAAATGTTTTATTTTCAAAAACTCAATTTTATTAAAAAGCGAACAAAATTTTTAACTTTCAAAAAAAAGACACTCAATATCGTAATTATGCTTGCTTTTTTAAATAAAACGCTGTAAAATAAAAAACGAGATTAGACTTCGGAAAAAGTCTAATCAGGTTTGGGCAAATAAAAAACTATAAAAAATGAAAGTTTTTCTAGTAATCCTCTGTTACATTCATATTGGCACATTCCCTTTTGTCACCCAAACGACAAACGATTTTTTGGTAAGGTTTAAGAAAATCTTACAAATGCTCCTACATCAGGCGGTCAAATTGGCCGCTTTTAAATTTCATGAATATTAAGCTAAAAATAAAGCACCCTTTTCAGAGTACTTATTTTTTTTGTTTCTTCAAAGCTCGTTTTTTAGCTCTTTCAGCCTTCGCACGTTCAACATCTTCAATTCGCCCTTTTTCAGTAACATCAAATTTATCAAGATATTTACCGAATGCTAAGCGAGTTTGCGAATATGCTGCTGCTGCTGCGTTATAACATATTGAAGTTACAGGCATATAAACCCACTGCGCAACCATCCATAAAGAACGGCGTTTTCTATAGCGTTCTGGGCGTGGCGGTAGCATTTTTAAGCTAATCAAGATTGTGATAAAAATCCCCACAGTTGCAACTTGCTGAAGTGTACTAATCACATTTGGTAATTGATGCACAATCACGCTACGAGAAGAAGCAGCATAAACAATCAGTGGTACCCAACCGCCAAAGGCAGCCATTGGTGATTGAAAAACAGCTGTTACATGACCATCGATCAAGCGAATAAGTTTCATTAAGCCATCAACAATTGGCACATTGCGAGTTTTCGAAAAGTATAAATTAGCAACATATGGTATATCGCTTGCTCCGTACATCCAGCGACGAAGCTGAATAAACTGTGCCTTGAGTGTTTTTGGCAAAGTTTCACTTAGAACCGCATCTTGGTAAATTGGCACACGAATCGGCACTACATAATAGTCGCCACCAAAATGAAAATAACTTCTCCAAAATTGATGACCATCTTCAACAATTGTGCGAGTTGACCAAAAATCCATTTCAACTAAAGCATCAAGTGGTTGTGAGTGCGAAGCAAAATTCCGTAAAAGATGCGGCCGCATTGTTGAAACGATATTCCAGAATGAATTACCAGTTGCAACCACACGCATTGGAGCTGGAACATCCCAAATATTATTCAAAAATAATGAAACCGGCTGATACGAAAGTTTTTTACGGTCTTCATGAACAATAAAACTATAAGTTGCGCAAGCAAAATATTCCTTATGTGGCTTGTTGTCGCTATCAAGCGTTGTAACGAGTACGTTTTCGAAAGGAATTTTATTGTTTTCACAATATTTTTGAAGTGCTCGCCCAGCAAAAGTGATATTTCCGCCCTTTCCAACAACTTCATTTGGTAGATTTTTTGGGTGTTTCACAATTTCAAAAGCACCAAAGCTTTTCGAAAATTCTTTTTTAAGCCTAATTGCAGTTTTTTCAATTTCTTCACCGCCCCGTTCTTCATAAGCCAAGAAAATAAGTAAGTTTTTTGCATCATAATTTGAAGCCAAAACAGATTGAATAGTTGGCTGAATCACTTCATAAGGCTCATTATAAGCTGCAATAATTACCGCATTTTTCACCTTTGACGGCTTTGGAAAGCTAGCTGGATTTTTTATAATATCATTCAAATTTCGAAGGTGGTTTTTAAACTCGTATTCGTTATTTCTCTTATTTTTGAGAATATCTAAAGATTTTTCAGCACTCTCAAGTTCATTTAGACGTTTATTCCAATCAACTTTTTGAGCTTTTTCAATCTGAAGATGACCCGTTATCATTCGATAGGCAATTCCAATCGCCTTGACAAGAAGAGTTGTGATAATCGTTAAAAGATAAAGAGAGGCTAAAAAAGGAGAAAAAGCCGAAAATATAAACATTAAAATAATTGCACCAAAGCTCAAAAAAGCTGGCAGAATTTCGAAAAAGCGATACTTGAAAGTTCGCTTTCCGAGTGGAATTTCAATATCAACTTTCTTACTCATTAGTTTGGGATCTCGCGAATTGAAGTGCCTATAATTATCATACCAACTAGAACAAGAATAATGCTAAAAATTGCAAAAATTATAGCCACGCGCCTACCAGAAATACTATAAATTTTTGCGATAATAATATTATGAATAAATGAAATAATTAGACCAAAAATAGCCAAAATGATACGATAAGTCCAGGAATCTTTATAGAACTCACTAGTTCCAAAAACCGTATAACGCACATTCAAAAGATAGTCATACGATTTTGTGTTTAAAATCATAAAAATAAAGAAAATAATTCCAGATAGAAATACAGAAGCCATCAAAATTAACATTTTGCGGTCTTTTAAAATTGGTTTAAATAAATTAGCTATTGTTTTCATAAAAAATAAATTGGAGCCGATGAGCAGGATTGAACTGCTAACCTACGCGTTACGAGTGCGTTGCTCTACCAACTGAGCTACATCGGCATATACTTAAATTATACCACAAACTTTTTGAAAAATAAACCAAAAAAGTGCTTGATTTTTTACTTGGAGTCTGATAAAATTGTATTAGTCTACTGATGCGCTCGTGGTATAGTTGGCCTAGTACGCCTCCCTGTCACGGAGGAGATCGCCGGTTCGAATCCGGTCGGGCGCGCCAAATTTAGACTTTAAAGAATCGCTTTCCGGCGATTTTTTATTTTTTAATTATTAATCCTTTGAGGTAAAAAATAAAAAGCACAACTTTTGCTGTGCAATTTATTTAGTCAACTTTAATATATTTTTTAATCTTACCGTCTTTTTCAAGCTGTTCAAGCTGTCTATTAAACTCGGTAAATTTAATTTTCACTGATTCATAACTAACTTCATTATCAGTTTTTTCAATCAATTTAACGATATAATAGCCATCACCCGAGTTTGAAATAAACGGTTTCGAAACTTCACCAACTTTCAATCCTGCTGCAATTTTAGAACGACCACCATCAATGTTAGTTTTTCGAACTTTTCCAGGTTTTGCGTATTCAATTTTATCGCCAAAATGTTCAACAGCTTTCGAAAAATTATTCGCATTTTCACTTAAATATTTTGAAACCTCATTTTTAAGGTTTTCAGCCGTTTTATCAATTTGTGCAGTCACTTTTCGGCGAAGTAGTGGCAATTCAATAAACATTCGGCGATATTCACTTGGCGAAAGACTATAATTATCGGCCGCAATTTTATATAAAGCGCTTTCAGTAAGCTCGGTATTTTGTATTTTTCGCTGTGCGTCAAAAGCTTCGCTAATTTCTTTATCTGAAACTGAAATTCCAAGTTCACGAGCCTTTTTTTGGGCATAAGCATTTGCGATTGCATTTTTCATTGCTTTTGATTTATTTAAAGTTGAAAGTGCGCTTATATTATTCGCTCCTTCAATTTCATCTTTTTTAGCATTTGCAATTTGCATATTTGCTCGATATTCCATCAAATAATCACTATAAAGTGCTTCCTCACCATCAACTTTTGCAATCGGAAATGGCAATATGGTTGTAAAACGATAAACAAACTCACTGGTATTTTGAGCTTGATAAAGCTGATACCAAAGCAAGCTCGCACCTGTAATCAGAATTACACCAGCAATAATTAAGGCGTTAATCACTAAACGATTTTTGCTATACTGCACAGGATATTTAAATTTTTTACCCTTATTCAAAATCTCACAACGTTGTTCTTCAAGTGTCGTATTTGTAATTTTTGCAATCTGGCTTTCGTGAGATTCAGGTTTTTTCGAAACCTTATCTCTAATTTTTTTGGCTTTTTCTCTAATATTCTTCATTTTCTCCCTCCATTTCAACTTTCGAAATCGCATCTTGAATTTTATTATAAATCTCTTCTGGATGTTCAACATTTTTAATTTCTAAATCACCCACAATTGTAAAAATATTGATTGTTCCAAAATGGAAAATTTCACCAAAAAAACCTGGGATTTCAAAATTAACACTTTGAATTTTCGAAAGCGGTAAGTCCATCATCTTTCGCCCAAAAAAGCCTTTTTGTGTAATCTGGCGGATCCGCTCATTCGAAACAATATAAAGAGAATAATACCAAAGCATGAATTGATAAAAAAATAAAATCAAACCAACAATAAATCCACCCAAAGCAATCCAAAGTGCATCCATTAGATTATCTGATGTTAGCATAAAAAATGTTGGCAAACAAGAAATCGCAAAAACACCCAAAAAAAGGTAAAAACCCTTTCGCATTGCAATAATATGCTTTCGAAACATAAAGAGAAACTCTTCGCCTTCTCTTTGACCTTTAAAAATTTGTTCTTTCATAAATAAATTTAGTGGTACCCCGGGTAGGAATCGAACCTACAACCTTTTCCTTAGGACGGAACTGCTCTATCCAATTGAGCTACCGAGGCTTACTATTCTATTTTACCAGATTTTTAAAAAAATAGCGAGATTTTAACGCGTAAATTTTTCGCGAGGTGAAGTATAGTCGTAAATTTCAAAATCTGAAAACCAGTGCGAAATTTCTTGTTTAGCTTCTTCAATACTACCCGAAGCATGAATTAGATTCGGAATCCCAACATTGTGCTCATCCGCATAACCAAAACTCATGTGCGAATAATCACCACGAATTGTACCAGGAAGCGCCGTTTTTGGTTCAGTTCCACCAACAAGTTTTCGCACCAATTCAACCGCCTCCACGCCTTCAAAAACCATTGCAATTACAGGCCCTTGAGTCATAAATTCCAACGCCATGTCAAAAGCTTTTTCACCGCGCCGAGTGACCATTTTGCCGATTCCTTCATAATGCTTATGATAATGTTCTTTGCTTGGGAAAATCATTTTTGTGCCGATTATTTTCAAACCAACCCTTTCGAAACGCGTTAAAATTTCCCCCACAATTCCACGCTGAACAGCATCTGGCTTAAATAAAATTAATGTTCGCTGAATTAATTCTTTCGACATAAAACTCCTTCTTAGACTTCTTTATAAATTATACTATTTTTTATAAAAAAATGCTATAATAAGATTATGTATATTTCTGAAGGAATTGAAGATTTTATTGAGTCGCTCGAAGTTGAAGGTGGCCGTTCGAAAAAGACAGCCGAGAATTATAGGCTTTATTTGGAGCGATTTGTTGAATTTGCGGGTGATATTCCAGCAAAAGAAATTACCTCAGAATTAGTTCGAAAATATCGTTTATGGCTTAATCGTTACGAAAATGAATCCGGCAAAGATTTAGGGCGAGCTACGCAAGCTTATCACTTAATTGCTCTTCGAAGATTTTTAACTTATCTTGCTCGGCGTGATATTAAAAGCTTGGAACCTTCAAAGATTGAGCTACCAAAAATTGTAAAGCCGCAAGTGAATTTTTTGCATTATGAAGAAATTGAGCGCTTAATTGCTGAGATTCCAAATGAAACCGAGAGTGATTTACGAGACCGCGCAATTGTGGAATTACTCTTTTCGAGCGGATTGCGTGTTTCTGAGCTTGTAAATTTAAACCGCGGAAGCATCAATATAAAGCGGCGTGAATTTACCGTTCGTGGAAAAGGAAACAAAGATCGACCAATTTTTATTTCGAAAAAAGCCGCAGAACATATCGAAAATTATTTAGACGCCCGAAATGACAACTTACAACCATTATTTTTAAATTATTCGCGGCGATACAAGAAACCTTCAACTGATGGAAATTATCGGCGAATTACACCACGTTCGGTGCAAAGGATGGTTGAGAAATATGCAAAACTTGCTGGAATTACAAAACATGTTTCGCCCCACACGATGCGACATTCTTTTGCAACAGATTTACTCGTGAATGGTGCGGATTTGCGCTCAGTGCAAGGAATGCTTGGCCACGCTAGCATTGCAACAACACAAATCTATACGCATATCACTGACCAGCATTTAAAAGAAATTCACGAGAAATTTCACAGCGAAACAGAATAAAAGTGGCCCTTCGAAAGCCACTTTTTATTTACCAAGAGTTCGAACAGTTAAATCGAATCTATTAACTGCGCAATAATTACTTTTAATATTTCCCTCACAATTATATGTGCTTACATCTATATCGCCATTGTTTGGCGTTCCCAGAATATAAGAAATATTAACGATCATTTGGTTTGATGCACTATTTTTTAAATTAGGCGAGGTTGAAAAATTAATTCCGTGTAGTCGAAGATCAATTTCACCGCCAGTTAGGATTTCTGTAACATTGTTGTCACGAGGCACCCTTCGCCAAATTGTATTTTCGGCACCATCAGCGCAATAAGATCTAGCAGTATCGCGAACTTTTACTAATTTAACGGCACTAATATCATCGAAAACTATCCGTCTTCCATCTCCTATATTCCACAAGTAGCTCACGGTTCCAGTACAAAATGCGCCAGCCGCACCAGTAGATTTATAAAATTTACCATCAACACCGCCATTCCAATCATCAAGCATTGGCGAAGAATTGAAAGTCTTAGTAAAATCTGTATTAATTGTACGAGCAGCAGTATTTAAATCTTTATAAGTTGTACCACGAGTAATCGTGTTCGTCATTTGAATAATTAAGCCAGCAACACCAATAAGCAAAAATGCAATCACGCCCATTGCTAGCATTAATTCCATAATCGTAAAACCTTTTTTAGTTCCTTGGGTCATATAACCTCACAATCGTTCCAAGAGTTGTTTTTGCGTTAGTTCCTGGCGCAGACCAACATGCACGAATATGAAAATCATAATATTTTGTATTTGGAGCATGAACTTTCTCAACCCAAATACCTTGTGCACTTCTATAAGGAAGATCATCGCGTAGCCAGTTCGCATTATTATCTTTATCATCACCATAAGCAATTCGCGGATAAGTTATTGCATTAACTATTTTTTCAGCATGATAACCACGATTCGTCGCCATATCTCTTGTTGAGATGACAAAAGCACTTGAGCCTCGACTACACTCCCCAAGCGGGGTTGCCGAGCCTTGAGCATCTTTCGTTAAGCTATTTTTCCATAATTCTGCCGCAGGGCTCGAAACTTCTGAGCTATCTGCACGGTATTCAGAAATAAATGCTGCATTTGCAAAACGCAAAGCCTCCGCTTGAGTGTCCATAGCGTTTCGTGCCATAGTAAGCTGCAAACTTGCTAGTGCGCGCGACATTCCATTATTCATTGCAGTCAGCCCAATCATCATTACAGTTGCAAAAACAGCAATAGCAAGAAGTACTTCAATTAATGTATCACCTTTTCGAAATTTCATTATAAGTTTTTCCCATCAATTATTACATCACCAAATCTTGCATCACCTTTTCTATCACCACCGCAAGAAGAGCCCTTAGGACCGTCAAGAGGTGCGATTTCAACGGCAGAAGCCGAAGGCCCAATTTTTACAACTTTATTTCTATCGCCGAAGAAATTGAAGCCACCAGCATACCATTGTACTCCGTCGTTGGAAGGTCGAACGCATACATTAACTGTTTTTCCATTTTTGATAACAAAATCACTATTTATATTTATATCTCTAAAAGCAGCTATAAGGCCATCATTATCAAGAGAACCATGTTCTATCATTGCTGAAGTACCGAAAGAAATTATTGAATTATCAATAGGAGATCTTAATATTAAAACGCCTGTGATCGTATCCAAACCATGCCACTTATTATCACCACTCGTTATTGAGGTAACTGCACTTTTGTGGCTGAATGCCCGTATCCCACTAGCACTAGTTATCCTATTATCTGTAACATTTTTATATGTTCCGCGCCATTGCAACTCTATATCCTTTGGGCCTTTTACGCTATTTTTGCCACCATCAAGAACAAACTTTGTTGCACGTAAGGCTTCTATACTATTTCTACATGCTCGCAAATCACCACGTAATCTACCATTCTCATCTATAGCCCGACAATCCTTTGATGTATCTATATCTTTTCCTATAACATCAAAAACCCTGAATCGCTCTTGCCCAAGAGTTGCATTCTCATTCCCAGGAATAACATTTCCATTATATAGAGAAATATACTTTCCAAGTATTACACAATTGCTTGAACCTGTTAATTTTCCACTATTATCTTTTAAAATACTTATATTTGCGCCAGATGTATCACATTTAATTTTTGTAGAACCTTTATCGTTAGTTTGATTTTCTACATCCGAAAACACACCTTGAATATCTGATTTAAAAGTATTCACTGAATCATTATAGCGCTGTTTTTCAATACTAGCATTCCAGCCAACAAGCATAGTTGCCAACATTAAACCAGAGATACCCAAAACAAGTATCACTTCAATAATTGTAAAAGCTTTTTTCATTGTAAAGTTTTCCATATTTACTCCTATTATACCATAAGCTTTTTATTTTTACATTATCAAATTGATAAAAAATACCAAAATTTGCTGTTGAAGGGCTAACAAAATTAAAGCCGCTAAAATCATTGCTGGGCCAAATGGAATTTGTGTTCCACGTTTAACTTTTCGAAAATGCAAGATAGATTGAAAAACTGCAAAAACTAAGCCTACAACATTTGAAAGGAAAAGTAGAAAAATCGCAAAAACTGGGTGGTTTGGTAAAAGAAAAATCAAGCCAACTGCCAAAATCCAGTCGCCACCGCCAACCCATTGCTCTTTCGAAATTTTTGCAAGCACAAAATAGATCAACGGGAAGAATATCATTGAAATTACTAAGTAAAAAACGGATTTTAAGTTAAATCCACCAGAAACTGTCAAAAATCCAGTTGCCCAATAGATAAACGCTAAAATATTGAAAATATACAGAAGTTTGGTTGGCAAAAGCGACCACTTAGCGTCATAAATAAACATAATTGCAAGCGGAACCAGAGAAATTAATAAAATGAAAAGTCTAATTGCTGGCAAAACTAAAATTGTGCCATTCGAAATTGGGTTAAAAATTAAGAAAATAATCGCAAAAAGCGCAAACATTAAAATTTCAGAGAAAAATTCAAGCGAACCGATTTTCGAACGACATTTACGACATTTCCCACCAAGTGAAAGCCAAGAAATAATCGGAATTAGATCAAACCACTTTAGTTGATAGTTGCAGTTTAAGCAATGTGAGCGGTCATTTTTTGTTTTGACCGAAACCAAAGAGTGGAGTTTTTTCCATTCAGTAGAATCAACTTTTTTGCCAGATTCTCTCTCTTCTTGAAGTTGTTTTGCGCGCAATCGCCAAACTTGGGCAACCAAAAAACTACCCAAAACGGCACCAATTACGCCAAAAATTAAACTTAATAGAAAATTCTCCACTCTCTCCCTTTCAAAAAATTAAACTTTTGTAACTAGCGAGTAAATTGGGAACAAAATTGCACCAATCAAACCACCCGCCATCAATGCCATCACAACCATCAAGATTGGCTCAATCAAGGTTGAAATAGCTTTAATTTGCTCATCAAGCTCATCTTCATAAACCTGTGCGGTTTTGCCAAGCATTTCATCAATTTTACCAGATTGCTCACCAATGTTAATCATTTGTGGCACCATATCTAAAATATAATCTTTGCCCTTTAAAGATTCTGAAAGACTTTTACCACCTTGAACGAGTTTTCCGGCTTCATCAATACTCTTTTTCACAATAACATTATTCATTGCATCACCACAAATGTTGAGCATATCAAGCATTGCCACGCCAGTTGAAAGCAAAAGCTGACCAGTTCTTGCAAATCGTGCCATATAGAGCTTTCGAAATAGCGGGCTAAACAATGGAACATTTAGTTTGAAATTTGCCGCAAATTTAATTCCTGACTCAGTTTTAAGATATTGGCGGAAGAAATAACCAGCAACACCTATTCCAACCAAAACAAGCCACCAGAAGTTAATCATAAAGTCTGATATTCCAATAAGAATTTGTGTTGCAAATGGCAATTCTTGGTGCATATCTTTATAGAGCTGCTTAACTTGAGGAACAACCTGCACCATCATAAACGCCATCACGAGACCAATAACCACAAGCACAATTACTGGGTAAGTTAAAGCCCCGCGGATTTTGCTCATCATTGCCGCGTCTTTTTCTTGTTGAGTTGCAACACGGCGAAGCGATTCATCAAGTGTTCCCGACATTTCACCAGCAGCAATCAAAGCAAGATAAACTTTATCGAAAATATCTGGAAATTTCGAAAAAGCATCTTTCAAGCTTGAACCACTTTCAACTGAAGCTAAAATATCATCAACAACTGAGCGCATCTTTTTATTTTCAGTTTGCTCAGAAACCGTTCTAAGGGCCTGTGCAAGAGGTAAACCTGCACCAATCAAAGTAGCAAACTGACGAGTGAAGACGATTTTATCCTTAGTTGTGATTCGGTTCATAAACCTCGCCAAAGCGTTTTCTTGGCCAACTTCATAAATATCGTCTTGCAAAATATAGCCTTGATCAATAAGAGCTTTTCCAGCCGCACGCTGGCTATCTGCTGAAATTTCGCCTTTAACAATTTTACCAGTAACACGATCTTTTACTTTATAAGAAAATTTTTTCATATTAGCCTCTCATCAACCTTTCAAATTCAACTAAATCAACCGCAAATTCGCGCGCATCATCATAAGTTACCACGCCAGATTGCACCAATTTAACAAGCGTTCTGTCCATTGTCTGCATCCCTTGGTCGGAACCAGTTTGAATAACAGTATCAAGCTGATGAGTTTTTCCTTCACGAATAATATTTCGAATTGCAGGGTTCGCAACCATAACTTCAGCCGCAACAACTCGCCCACCGCCAATTGCAGGAACAAGTCGTTGAGCACAAATTCCTTGCAGAATATTAGCAAGCTGTGAACGAACTTGAGGCTGTTGGTGCGGCGGAAAAACATCAATCATACGGTCGATTGATTGCGCCGCAGAGTTTGTGTGAAGTGTTGCAAATACTAAGTGCCCAGTTTCAGCAATTGTAATTGCAGCCGAGATTGTTTCAAGATCACGCATCTCACCAATTAAAACAACATCTGGATCTTGACGAAGCGAACTTCGAAGAGCTGCAGAAAATGAGTAGGTATCATAATGAACCTCTCGCTGAACAATCGCTGAGCGTTTCGATTTATGCGTAAATTCAATCGGATCTTCAATTGTAATGATATGCTGAGCTTTTTCACTGTTAATTTTATCAATCAAAGCGGCAAGAGTTGTAGATTTTCCTGAACCAGTTGGCCCGGTAACTAAAACTAAACCACGCGGAAAATCGGCAAAAGACTGAATCACTGGTGGCATTCCAAGTTCAGCAATAGTTTTAATCTGATTTGGAATTAAACGAAGTGAAGCTGCTAAATTACCGCGTTCATGAAAAGCATTAACACGAAAACGACCCAAATCGCCAAAGGCAAATGAGAAGTCAAATTCTTTATCTTTAATTAGAATTTTTTGCTGATCATCATCAAGAATTGCAAAAACAAGATGCTCAACTTCTTCAGCATTCAATGGGTTATATCCTGGGAATGGCGCCAAAACACCATCAAGCCGCATCATTGGCGGCAAACCAACTTGTAAATGAAGATCGCTTGCGTTTTTTCGAACGATTTCTTCAAGTAAAATTTCTATTCTTAGATTTTGATTCATATTCCTCCCGTTTTATGCGCTATCAGACGCAACCCTATTGACTTCTTCTAATGTTGTAATTCCTGTTAAAGCTTTAAGATATCCATCTTGGCGCATTGTGATCATCCCTTGCGCCATTGCTACTTTTTGAACCTCGTGCGAAGTTGCATGTTTAATGATAAGTTGTTGAATTTCTTCGGTCACCTCCATAACTTCATATAAACCTGCACGCCCTTGATATCCACCCGGTGTTTGCGGCGTATCACGGCCCTTCACAAGAGTATAAGACTTTTGGTTTGCAAGAGGTAGATTTTTATAGCCCAAGTCAGCTGAAACTTTTTCTACTTCCTCAGGTGTTTTTGGTAACAAATGACCCACAGTTTCGATAATGCTTTGCGTTTCAAGCGGTGAAGATTGATAAGTATTTCGCTTCGCTGCAACTCTTCGAACAAGCCGCTGACCAATAATCGTATTCACTGTTGAAGCAATCAAGAAAGGTTCAATCCCCATATCAATCAAGCGAGGCAAAATTCCAGCAGCAGAGTTGGTGTGAAGTGTTGAAAATACTAAGTGTCCAGTTAATGCGGCCTGAACGGCAAGGTTGGCTGTTTCACCATCACGAATTTCTCCAACCATCACGATATCAGGGTCAAGACGCAAAATAGAGCGCAATCCCGCTGCAAAAGTTAATCCAACCTCAGCATTAACTTGAATCTGATTTACACCGTCCATCTTATATTCAACAGGGTCCTCAAGCGTAATAATATTCACCGAATCGTCTTTAATCTCTTTAATCAATGCATAAAGCGATGTTGATTTACCAGAACCGGTTGGACCAGATGTTAAAACCATTCCATTCGGAGCAGCAATTCCCTTTCGAATTGTTCGAAGAGCTCGCCCAGCGTATCCCATTTCTTCAAGATTAAAAGAATTACCCGTTTTATCAAGCAAACGAATCACGACTTGCTCACCCCAAACAACCGGCGAAATAGCGATACGAAGGTCGACTTCTTTATCTCCAACTGCAACAGCAAACTGACCATCTTGCGGCACACGGTGCTCATCAATCTTTAAGCTTGATAGAATCTTAATACGTGAAATTAAAGCCGGCTCAATACTCTTTGGCAAATTCATGATTTCTCGAAGAACACCATCTATTCGACAGCGAATTTTCAAAGATTTTTCAAGCGGTTCAATATGGATATCGGATGCTTTTGCACGAACAGCATATTCCAAAATTGTATTCAAAGCTTTCGAAATCGGCGAGTCTTGCACGATTGTTTGAACCTGTCGTTTCGATTCTGCTTCCGCCTGAGTTTGCGCATCAACATTTTCAGCCAAAGCATCAACACCAGAAAGATCAGTTTTATATTGATCTAAAATATGCCTAATTGATTTTTGGCTCGCCATAAACACTTTTAGAGGGCGCTGAATTAGACTAGAAAGATAATCAACGGCTTGAATATTCGTGGCATCAAGCATCGCAACAGCAATTCGCCCCTGAACTTCAGCAATTGGAACCGCCATATTTCGTTCAGCAATATCAACTGAAATTAAATCAAGAGTCTCTTGCGGAATGGTAGTATTTTCAAGATTAACATAGGGAATCCCCGAAACATGAGCTGTAGCGTGAATAAGAATTTCATTATCAAGAAACTTATGTTCAATCATATACGACATTAGAGACTGATTGTTTAAACCAGCCTCTCTTATAGCCAACTCAATTTTTGATTCTTGAATAAGACCCTCTTCAACAAGGATTTTTGCAAGTCTATCCTGAATATCATTGGTTAATAATGTCATTACATTCCTTTTTGAATTATTTAATATTTATTGTCCAATATTAACTTGAACTGTTGGATTAATAGCATCCTTATTAAAAATTTCACTACTTGGTTTTACATATTCGTTCGAAATTGGTTCAGTAGTCTTAACCTCATAAGTTTGTTCAGAAAATCCACCCTGAGCCAAAGAGTTAATAACTAAATATGAAATCAAAACGCTAAAGCCCGCAATCAAAACAATCATCGCAATATCAGTTTTTTTCATTATTTCGATCCTCCTGTAGTGCTTGAGTTTTGAGTTTTGCCAGTTCCAGTTATAGAAGTTGCTGGTTTTGCAGTTTCATCTGCTTTAACTTTCTTGCTTTCAAGCTTCATTGTATATTTAGGATAATAGTAGGCTTTTGCAGAAAAGTTAAGACTAAATCTGTTAAGCGAACGCTCGAATTTAAAACTTGTAATATTTATTGCTCTAATTGATCTTTCCATCTTTCGAACAGTGTTAATTAGGTTATTAAGTGCTTCATCTTGAGATTTAGCAACTCGTGCTGAATTTGAGCCTTCACCCTGAAAACCTGCAGAAATTGTTGCTGAAAATTGAATATCTTTCACGCCTTCTGGAATTTTATTTGGATCTTGATTACCGCTAGTTACTGATGAACTAGAAGAATTTGATGCTGAGCTTGATCCTGAAAGACTTTTGTTTGCAGAGGTATCAGAGTCAATACTGAATGAATCAAGAGTCACACCTTCAGAAAAAATATTCTTTTCAAGGCTTGCTGCAAGAGCGGCAGCATTCTCGCTATCAGGTAAGGCATCAGCAATAACACGCAAACCGCCGTCTTCGGCATTAGATTTCAATTTTCGCTCATTAAGATTCGGATCGGTTTCTAATGAGCTTAGCTTACTCTTTAAATCTTCAATATTTTGGATATTTTTTTGAATTGTTGAGATACTTTTATCTTGTTCACTAAGAACTTTAGCATTAAATGTAAAAATCCTAAAAAGATAAATCATTCCAACAACAGATGCACCAGCAATTAAAGCAGCGCCCGCAACCGCCAAAAACATTGTTTGGTTAGCCTTATTAATGGCATTTCGTTTCAAAAAAGCTACTTCTTTATTTTCACCCATTATTTATTCTCCTTTTCAGAATCTTTTTTTGAATTTTGAGTAAAAATTCCAGCAGGAACCTGAATAGTTGAGTCTGTTACATTCTTTCGACCAAGAGCTTTTACCGCAAAGTTTTTCGAAGAAAATTTCAAAGCTGCTTCGTTCAATTTAAAGCTAACAGTGAAACGCAAAACATTTTGGCCTTGTTCATTAGCTCCAAGCGAACTTTCATTTCGAACAACTGACCCTTCATCAGCAAGCATACAGATATTAGCATCTTTTTCGACTTCACTAGCTTTACATTGAGAGCCTTCACCATCATAAATAATTTGTGAATATTTAATCGTTTTAATAAAAGCTTCAAGGGCTGGAAAACCATTACTTGCTTGACCTTCAATTGAAACGATTCGAGTTTCGGGGTCGTAATTCACTGAAGAAAACTGAACAGCGTTTTCACCAGTAGTCTGAATTGCCGGTAGAATTGTTCCGATCAATCGTGAAGTATCTGGTGAAGCATTTCTAATTTTTTGAATTGCATTAAGCTGATTTCGAAGAGTAGCCGCCGTTTCCCCATCTTTAATTTTTTGCATATCAGCAAATTTGTCTGAAATCTCATTGGTTTTTAAACCCATAACAAATTGCTGACCTTGAGTTGTCAAGAACAATAAAACTACTCCCGCAAGCATCGCACCACCAATGATTATAGATACGAAAGTAACTATATTTCGAAGTTGCTGAGCTTTAATAAGATCGCGTTTAACATCTGGCAAAAGGTTAATTTCAATCATTATTTATTACTCCTTTCAGCTAAACCGACAGCGACCGCAAATTCATTTCCAACACTTGCAACCTGCTGTTGATATTTTGTGGGAACATTAACATTTTGGAAAGGATTTGCAGAATAAGACTGAATTCCAGTTTTCGAAGAAACATATTCTGGCATTTGTGGAATAATTCCAGAAAATCCTGAAAGTGAAATTACCCCAACTTGAGTATTTTGGTATTTTGTTCCTAAAAATTTTATTGATTTAGCGATTTCTTGAACGAAATTCTCAAGAGTCATTTCAATAGCTCTAAAGACTTGGCCCTCTAGTTTATCTTGAGCTAAACCGAATTTCATAATAAATTGTCGAGCTTGATCTTCTTTAATATTCAAATTTTGAGTAGCAGATTTAACCAAGCTTGATATTCCAGTAGGAATTGTACGAACAAGCCTTGGAGCACCTTGATACACAATAGATAAGTCAGTAGAAAGCTCGCCCATATCAATAATTAGCTGAGCCTGATCGGATTGGTCAGGCATAAATAAAGCACGAGTCATTGCTAAAGAATCAGGTTCGCTCGCAACTACATTCAAGCCTAGACCTTCAATAAATTCCATCTTTTCTTCGCTATAAGTTTTAGCCGTACTTGCAAGTAAGATCTCCAATGAATCAGGGTTGGAAGGAGATTCTCCAAGAAGAGCCCAGTCGACTTGAGCGTCATCAACCGCCATTGGAATATACTGGTCAACTTGATATTTTATGTTTTTTTGTAATTCTCGCATGTCCTGCTTTGGTACTTCGAAAATTGTCGTGAATGTCTTCTGGGACGTAAGACTAATCGCTACATTTTTTGTTTTAATATCACTCTGCCCGATCATTGTTGAGATAATTTCTCCCAAACGACGACGGCTTTCATCAGAATTACTTAAAACTAACTGAGGGTCGACTGGTGTATAACCAAGACCAACCAAATTCCAAGAATTCTCTCCAGCTTTCGAAAGTTGGACAGCACGAATCGCATTTGTTCCAATATCTAACGAGAAGAAATCGCCCACACCTTTAATATTAATCATGCCTCTATTTTAACATAAACGTAATTAAAAAATCAAGCTTTTTATTTTTATTTTACAAACTTTTATGTTAAAATAAAAAGACATTAAAAGGAGATTTTATGAGTTTATCAATTGGAATTGTTGGACTACCAAACGTTGGTAAATCAACACTATTTAACGCACTAACTAATAATGATATTTTAGCAGCAAATTACCCTTTTGCAACAATTGAGCCAAATACTGGAATTGTGCCAGTGCCAGATTCACGCTTAAATAAATTAGCTGAAATTTATGGATCGCAAAAAATTATTCCGGCAACAGTAACTTTTGTTGATATTGCTGGGCTAGTTGCGGGAGCTTCGAAAGGTGAAGGTTTGGGTAATAAATTTCTCGCAAATATTCGCCAATGTGACGCAATTGTTCATATCGTTCGAGCTTTCGTGAATAATGATATTGTTCATGTTTCGAATGAAGTTAACCCAAAAAATGATATTGAGGTTATTAATACTGAGTTAATTTTAGCAGATATTCAAACTATTGAAAACCGCTTGCCAAAACTCCAAAAAGAAGCAAAAGCAAAACCAGCTCTTCGAAAACAAGCTGAATACTTGAACAAATTAGTTGAACAACTTCAAGCTGGAGTTCTTCTCTCTTCAATAGAAGATTTAGATTACGAAGCAATTCAAGATTTACATTTATTAACTGCAAAGCCCGTAATTTATGTGTTCAATGTTGATGAAAATACTTTAACCGATGGAGCTAAAAAAGAAGAACTTTCGAAAATGGTTCTTCCTGCAAAGTCAATATTTGTATGCGCCAAGTTAGAGGAAGAGCTAAAAGGTTTAAGTGAGGAAGATTCAAAAGATTTACTCGAAAGCTACGGAGTTCAAGAAACTGGCTTGAACCAGATGATCCATGCTGCCTATGACACGCTTGGTCTGCAAAGTTATATGACAGCAGGACCAAAAGAAGTCCATGCCTGGACAATCAAGAAAGGGTGGACAGCTCCACAAGCTGCAGGAGTAATTCATACAGATTTCGAAAGAGGTTTTATTGCTGCGCAAGTTATCGACTTTAATGATTTAATTGAAGCTGGCAGTGAGCTTGAAGCAAAGAATCGCGGGAAAATTAGAACTGAAGGCAAAGAATATATTATGTCACCAAATGATGTTGTTGAATTTAGGTTTAACGTTTAAGATAATAAAAACCGCATATAATGTTTTGCGGTTTTTATTTTGTATAAATTATTTATTCAATACTTTCAGAATATAGAATCTCTCTTGATTACCCTTAGAGCCTTTTACTCCACTATCTCTTTTATTTTTTATGTATAAATTATTTATACGACACCAATTTTCAAATTCTTGAAGTATTCCTCTTCGGTATGAATTATTTTTGACGATACCGTTAGTAGTTCTATTTTTACCTGCTTCGAATTGCGGCTTAACCATTGCAATTATTAGCGTGTCTTTATTAGATAATTTTGTAACACTTGGTAAAATTTCTTTTATAGATATAAAACTAACATCAATAACAACTAAATCAATTTTTTGACTCGTGTTAAAAACTCTTATATCTGTTTTTTCATGAAGTTCAACTTTTTTATCCACTCTTAATTTTGGATGAAGCTGGTTTGTACCAACATCGACAGCAATAACTTTTTTTGCACCATTTCTCAATGAATAATCCGTAAATCCACCAGTACTTGAACCAACATCTAAGATAACTTTATCTTTAAAGTTAATTTTCATTTTTTTTGCAACACTTTCAAGCTTGAGGCCTGCTCTTGAGACATATTGAACCTCTTGAAGAAGTTTTATTTCCGAATCAATATCAGTAAAAAATCCAGGCTTAGTCCTTTTTATGCCATCAACAAAAACTTTGCCCAGTTTAATATAGCCCTCAGCCTGAGAACGACTATCAACTATTTTTCTTTGAGTTAATAAAATATCTAGTCTAGTTTTCACATTGTATATTATACCACATTTCATCTTAAAAATATATACAAGCTTATTGTTCAATTTTTTTATACAATAAAAAATAAGCTAGTTCTTAAAATTCCAGCTTATTTCTTAATAATAACCTTAATTATTTTTGACGTTCTCGGTATTCACCCGTTGAAGTATCAACAGAGATAACATCATTCTCCTTAATAAAGGCAGGTACTTTAACTGTAATTCCAGTTTCAAGTTCAGCATCTTTCAAAACGCTTGAAGTCGTATCACCCTTTACCACATTTTCGGTATAAATAACTTTTAACCAAACATTTTTTGGTAACTCAACATTAATAACTTTTTCATCAAAGAATTGAAGATTTAGTTCTTCCGCTTCTTTCAAATATCCGGCAGCTTCATCAATAATTTCCTTCGAAAGCTGAAATTGTTCAAAAGTCTCTGGGTCCATAAAATGAAAATCTTCACCATCATTATAGAGATATTGAACTTTTTTATTCGAGACCTCTGCTGGTTCAACTTTATCTTGGCCCTTAAAAGTTTTTGGCAATAAAGCTCCCGTAATAAGGTTCTTAATTTTTAAACTTACGATGCTTCCACCGCGACCAACAACTTTTTGGTTATATTCAACCACTCGATATGGCTGACCATTAAGCTGAAAAACTACACCTTTTTTTAAATCAGTTGGCTGATACATTTTCCTCCTTAAATTATTTTAAAAAATAAATCTCCCCTACCCAGTTTTGAGCAAGGAAGATTCGAAAATCAATTAAGCATTTGTTACGAATGCTAGCAACGCCAAATGACGAGCTCGTTTGATAGCAACTGTCAATTGTCGTTGTTGTTTAGCGCTCAAACCAGTTTTTGTAGCTGGCTCAATTTGACCATAAATGTTAACAAATTTTTGCAAAGTTTTAACATCTCGGTAATCAAAATACGCTGGGATTTCTCGTTTAAATCGTTTAGCCATTTTACTCCTTAATTAAATTAGAATGGAATATCGGATAGGTCGATTGGCTCATCCGAAAAGTCATCGCCGATAGTTGGCTCTTCATTTTTTTGTGCTGAAGGTGCGCTTCCACTGCGATTTCCATCACTCACAAAGCTAAACTCTTCAACCACAACATCAATCGCACTTCGGTTTTTGCCAGTATCTTTATCTTGCCAAGTTCGTTGTTGTAAACGACCGCTCACTAGCAATTGGCGACCTTTCGAAACATATTTCGAAATTGTTTCGCCAGTTTTACCCCAAGCAGTACAGTTAATAAAGCTGGTTTCTTCTTGGCGTTCACCGTTAGTGCTATTCCAAGTTCGGTTGATAGCAAGAGTGAAACTTGCAAGATTTTGGCCGTTTGGAGTTGTTCGAAGTTCTGGGTCTGCAGTTAAGTTTCCCATCAAAATTACTTTGTTAAAAGCCATAACTATCTTCTATCCTATTCTTAAATTATTTTTCTTCTGATTCTACAACTGGTCGCGCTTCTGCTTTAACAAGCAGATATCGCAAAACTTCGTCGGTAATGTTCAAAGTATTACTGATTTTTAGAGGTGCAGCAGCTGGAAGTTTAACATCCATTGCAACATAAATTGCAAAATCCTGACCTTTAATAGTGTAAGCAAGTTTTTTCTTACCCCAGTTGTCTTCTTTTGCAACCTCACCGCCGTTAGCAGTAATCAAACTTCGAACCTTATCAAGCACTTTTTCAAGATCGCTTTCGAAGTCTGGATGAACAAGAACTGTAAGTTCGTAATCCTTCATTTTTACTCCTTTGGTTAAAGCCTATTCTTTCAAATAAGCTGAGCTAATATTCTTTTAAATTATATCATTTTTAGAGAAAAAAATCAATAAAACTCCAATATTTCTTTAATTTTAAGAATCTATTAAAAACATTATTAGAAAATAAAAAAATCGGCAAAATTATTCACCGATTTCTTCATAGCTCGAAACTAAAACCTCGCGAGGCTTTGAACCGTTTGGCGGACCGACAATTCCTTTATCTTCCATATCATCGATCAATTTTGCAGCACGACTATAACCAATTCCGAGCCTACGTTGCAAATAGCTAGTTGAAGCTTTTCGTGCTTCAATTACAATTTTCACAGCTGTTTCGAAAGTTTCATCAGCCGAAGAGCTACCGCCATTCATCACAATACCGCCCATTGAGTTTGGCGTCTGAACTGGCTGCGAAATAACTTCGTCATTATATTGTGGCGGACCTTGCGAACGGATAAAATTAGTTACTCGCAAAACCTCCTCATCGGTTACCCAAGCTCCCTGAACACGCTTTAAATTAGAAGCTCCATTCATATAGAAAAGCATATCACCATAACCAAGGAGTTTTTCAGCACCGCCACGATCAAGAATTGTTCGAGAATCACCATTTGCCGCAACTTTAAAAGCAATTCGACTCGGAACATTACCCTTAATCAAGCCTGTCACAACGCTAACAACTGGTTTTTGAGTTGCAAGAACAAGATGAATTCCAACTGCGCGTGCTTTTTGAGCAATTCTCACAATCATAGCTTCAACATCTTTTGATGCTGCCATCATCAAGTCAGCGAGCTCATCAACCACAATTACGATATACGGCAAAGGCTCAAGAAGTTTTGGCTCTTCCCCTTCTGGTGTATTCTTCTTGATTTTTTCGTTTTTCGAAATTACATGCTTATTGTAGCTCTTGATTTCTTTAATTTTTTCATCAGCTAAAACACGATAGCGCCGCTCCATTTCATTCACTGCCCAGCGAAGAGCTGAGAGCGCTTTTTCGGAATCATTAATAATTGGCGTTAAAAGGTGTGGAATATCTTCATAAGCAGTCATTTCTACAACTTTTGGATCAACCATAATTAACTTCAATTCGCTTGGTGAATGGCGATAAAGCAAGCTCGTTAAAAGTGCGTTCATCATTACAGATTTTCCTGAACCAGTTTGACCAGCAATCAAAAGATGTGGCATTTTTGCCAAATTTCCAACAACTGGATGGCCAGAAATATCTTTACCTATTGCAAAAGTTAATGGGTCGTGTGAGTTTTTCCATTCCTTTGAATCTAGAACACCATAAAGCCGCACATCAGCCGACTTCAAATTTGGAATTTCAATACCAACTGCACGCTTTCCTGGAATTGGAGCTTCAACACGAATCGCTTCAGCCGCCAAATTTAGAGCGATATTATCACTAAGATTTTCAATTCTGCTTAATTTAACGCCACTTTGCGGAACTAAAGTATATTGAGTTACTCTTGGGCCAATATTTGCAGCTTCCATTTCAACTTCAATATTAAATTCACTCAAAGTATTTTTAATTGTGCGTGCATTTTGTTCAACATCACCAGCATCGGCAGGAGCTTGCGATTGCTCAAGTAAACTAAAATCTGGTGCCTTCCATTTTGAATCATCAAAAATATGCCCAGTATTTTCTGGTTTTTTGGTTTCTTCTTTCGAAACCTTCTCTAGCTTCTTTGAAATTCGCATCAAGCCTTTTTTCTCTTTTGGCTCGTCTTTTTCTTGTGATTTTTTATCTAATACTGCAACGCCAGCATTTAACTTAATTTCTGGTTTTTCTTCAGCAGAATCGTTAACTTTTTTCAACAGCATTGATTCTTTAGCTTTTTCGAAAACCTTGGCATTTTTAGATTCATTGGCAAAATCGCTAGTTTTAAGCATCTCGCCAATCTTTTTAATCACCACGATTGGTGAAACTCTTAAAATCGAAAGAAGCGTAATTGAAATTAACAAAAGATAAATAATTGCTGCCACCATTGAATTAACCATTGCTAGCATAATTTTATTCGAAACTTCTCCGCTCCAACCTCCGTAATGAACACCAGCTGAAGTTTTAAATAAACCAAAAAATCCACTTAGCCAAATTAAAATTAGAATTAGACCAAAAGTATTTAAAATTGGAAATCGATTTTGCTCATCACGAAAGATTTCAACAGCAATAAAAATCAAAACTGCTGGTAAAAAGAAAGTTGCCCAGCCCATAAGCCCAAGAAATGCTTTATGAATTGCAACCAATGCTGAACCACCAGCACCAAACCAACTTAAAATAAGAAAAAGTGAAAAAGCAATCAAAATAACTGCGCCAACCTGTGCCCAGAAACCAGCCGGCAAAACACTTTGTTTTGGAGCTGAAACTTTTTTAGATTTACCTTTTGTTGATTTTACTTGTTTTTTAGCCATAATCAATTTATATTATATCACAAAAACGTTTTTTCGAAAACTATTTTTAACTCTTTAATTTGCTAGCAATTTCAAGAATTGTTGACTCAACTAAATTCCAAGGATCAACACTTTCAGTTTTAATAATTTCATCTACCTGTGTGAATTTCGAAACAATCTCAGCAAGTTGGCTTTCGCTCAGATTTTGCACAAAATTCTCCATTTTTCCTAAAGCCCAAGTATTCGCACCAATTTCTTTAGCAATTTCTGCCGTAGTTTTCCCGATATTTTTACCGATTTTTAAGACTACTAAATTAAAAATTTGTGTTGAAATCATTCCTAAAAAGCGAAAAGCTCCATCTTCGCCATCTGTAATTTTTAATTTCGAAAACTCCTCTTGTAATTTCAAAATATCGCCCAAAAACATCATTTCAATAATTGCAAATGCATTACTCTCAATATTCTGCGGAACAAATTCACGAATATTTTGTTCATTAGCCTCGCCAATTAACGCTATTTTTTCGATTGCATCACGTATTCGCCATTCATCAACACCAACCCAAGAAATCAAAAAACTCGCTATTTTATTATCAAGCGACAAACCTTGTTTTTTTGCAAAAATTCGTGCAAACTCTGCCAAATTTTTCGAATCTCTTGCGGTTAAATTCTTAAATTCGTATAATTCAATAATTTTCGAAATCGCCTTATAAACAACTGAGCGCTTATCAATTTTATCTTCAACCAAGCAAAGATGAACATCGGTTGAAATTCTTGGTAAAATTTCAGATAAATTCTGCCAAATTTCTGAGTTTTCGCTCAAATTTCGGATATAAACAAAACGTTTTTCAGATAACAAACTAACGCCACAAATTAAACTCACAAAATCACTCTTCGAAAGCTCATCGGAGTTACTTTTTTGAATTTCAAAACCAGATTTTTCAGCATCGATCTTCATTTTAGCAAGTTGAGCAGTGCGTTCATAAGAGTTGTCGCCATATAGAATTGTTATTTTTCCACCAATCATCAGTTTTCACTACCTTTAATTTTTTGGCAATTTGCGCAAAAATGTGTTCCTCTACCACCAACACGAATTTTTGAGATTTCTGTTCCACAGCGCTTGCAAGGCTCGCCATCTTTATGATAAACGGCGGCATAATTTAAATAATTTCCGCGTGAGCCATCTGCATTAACATAATTTCGGTCGGTTGAGCCACCTCTTTTAATCGATTCATTCATCACAAAACGAATTGCCTCATGCAAATTCACAAAATCTTCGTTCGAAAAATCTTTAATTCTGGTTTCAGGGTGAATTTTTGCTCGCCACAAAGCCTCGTCAGCATAAATATTTCCAACACCGGCAATAACACTTTGCTCCAAAATCGCAGGCTTTATCATACTATTTTGTTTTTTCGAAAGACGATTTTTTAAAATTTCAACCGTAAAATTATCTTCAAGAGGTTCAGGACCAAGCTTTTGAAAAAATGGCAAATTTTCAATTTCTGGTATTGGTAGTAGTTTCATATAGCCAAATTTTCGCTGGTCATTAAAAAATAATTTGGTTTCATCTTCAAAATCAATCTCAACTCGTGTCGATTTATTCGGTAGATCATTCAAAAAATCCTCATTAGGATGCCCTGCGCCCCAGTTTTCTTCGCCACGATAAACCATTTGCCCTGTCATTCGAAGGTGCGTTACAAGCGACCAACCATTCTCTAGTTCAATAATTATAGCTTTTCCACGGCGGCGAACATTCGAAATTTCAGCACCAATCATAAAATCCTGAACATCTCTTTCAGCATTCGGAAAACTTTTAGGCCAATCGTGTTTAACTTTCGCAATTTTCTTTTTTAAAATTAGTCGATTCAAGCCTCTTACAACTGTTTCAACTTCTGGTAATTCTGGCATTATTCCTCCTTAAATTCTTTCGAAAATTCATTCCAATTTTGATATAAAAATGCGTTTATTCCAAGTTTCTTAGCGGCTTCAACATTCTGCAAAGAATCATCAAAAAAGTAAATTTCATTTAAACAAGCCTCATTTTTATCAATTGCAATTTCAAAAATCTCTTTTGAAGGTTTCAAAAAACCAACCTCACCCGAAAGTACCAAGAAATCAAAGAGTTCCTCCTGTTCCTCTTTCGAAAAAAGCTGATTAAATTGATATTGTGCGACATTAGATAAAACGCCAATTTTTGAACCTTTAACTTTATTTTCTCGAATAAAATTCAACAAATTTTGATCCTTTTGCCAAGCATACTCAAAAAGATGCTCCGAAGAAGGCTGGCGAGAAACCAGCACTCCGAAGCAATCAAAAATTAAAACTTTAGCGTTTAACTTCATTTATTCCAAGATCGCGAACGATTTGCTCATGCCCAGGAACTTGCGCAATGAACAAATTTTGTAATTGTTTTGTATTTGCAATAAGTGAACCTTTTGAACCCGAGCAAGTTGAAGTCCAGAGGTGTTTTTCAGTTTTATCATCTTTTAGCATTGAGAAATCATAAAGATGACCAGTAGCACAAACACCAGCTAAATCATCTGCCTCACCACTAAAAGGAGTTCCTTTCATCATATTCGCTTTATTTAAAGCATTCACAAATTGTGTATAAGATTCAGTATTGTTATCAAGCTTAACTTCTTTAATTACTTCACCAAGATAACCCTTGTAAGTTGTGAGTTTTCGAAATTTTGGTGAAACCTCAACCGTGTAAGAACGAAAATTCTCTTGCGCAACAATTGGCCCACGAACCACCATTTTAACACTGCGGTTTTGATCAGCGCTTAACAATTCTTTACTTGAAGGCGAATTATCTTCTTTCGAAGTTTCATTGTTCGCTTGCTGAGCTTGGTCTGAACCATTTCCGCCATTCATAAATGCGTTAACAATTGTTACAACTGTAATAATTGAAAGAATTGCAATCGCAATAATTAATAAAATTGGTGCAATTCGTATAATTTTTTCTTTCATCTTAACCTTTCCCCACCACGTTTAGTCCAAATATTCATGAAGCTTTTTCGAATCTTTATGCTTTTTAAGCTTCATTAAAGCTTTAGCTTCAATCTGGCGAATTCGCTCGCGAGTTACCGCAAATTCAAGACCAACTTCTTCAAGCGTATGACTTTTTGTGCCATTTAAACCAAAACGCATTTCAAGAATTTTCCGCTCACGATCAGAAAGCGTTGAAAGAATTTCACGAACTTGTTCTTTCAAAAGCTGAACCGTTGCGGATTCTTCTGGGCTGGCAGTATCTTCATCTTCGATGAAATCACCAAGTGTTGATTCTTCGCCCTCCTCGCCATCACGACCAATTCCAGCGTCCAAAGAGGTGATATCTTGCTTGATTTTTTGGATATATTCAATTTTTTCAACATCCATATCCATTTCTTTAGCGAGTTCTTGGTTGGTTGGCTCACGATTTAGCTCTTGCGTCAATCGGCGAGAAGTTCGCATAAGCTTATTAATCGTTTCAACCATATGAACAGGAATTCGAATAGTCCGAGCTTGGTCAGCAATTGCGCGTGTAATTGCCTGCCGAATCCACCAAGTTGCATAAGTTGAGAATTTAAAACCTTTACTTGGATCGAATTTATCAACCGCACGAAGAAGCCCCGTATTCCCTTCTTGAATTAAGTCAAGAAGCTCCAAACCACGGCCAGAATATCTTTTCGCAATTGAAACAACCAAACGCATGTTTGCTTCAGCCATTTTATCTTTTGCGCGTTGATCGCCCTGCATCGCTTTTTCAGCAAGCTCAGTCTCTTTTTCGAGTGAAAGGAGTGGAATCTTACCAATTTCACGAAGATACATTCGAACGCTATCATCTGTTATATCATCGTTATAAGCACCATTCAATAAATCTTCTTCAGTAATATCTTCTTCATCTTCAACCGCAAGGTCGTCAAAATCTGGTTCGAAATCATCAAGCGAAAGAGTTGCATCCACAATGCCGTCTTCATTTAGAATTTCTTCTGGTAGTTCTTTTTTACTCTTACCTTTTACCACTATTCAGCTCCTTATTTAATTGCATAATTTCCATCAAAATCTTCATTTTCAAATTTTCATCACCTTGAATTTCAGCCTCTTCGAGTTGCTCTTGAAGATTTATTTTTCGTTCTTGTAAATTTTGGGTTTTAATTTTATGAATCAAACGCTTCATTTCGTCGGTGGCACTGCCTTTTATATTCCCGAGTCGTTCGTCAGCCTTTAATAGAAGTATTTTAACATAATCATCGAAGTTTTTCAAGAGATCAAGATCATTTGATTTCAAAATTTGCAGAATTTGATTTCGCTGTTTATCATGCAAAATATTATCTTGCAACTCACTCAACATTTCAGCAAGCTTCTGTTCTTTAATTGCAAGAGCCAACAAATCATCTTCATAAATATATTCATCAACAAATTTCTCATCAGTTTTTTTAATTTTTATTCGCCTTTTCGGCTTAACCGGCCTGGGCTTTTCGTCAAATTTTCCGAGTAATGTTGTTTTCGAAATGCCAATTCTTTTCGAAATTTGTTCAATATAAAAATCTTTTTCCACAGGGTCATTTAAGTTTTCCACAAGTTTTAGTGCTATTGTGGAAAACTCCTTTTTCCCTACGGCGGTTGCAATATTTAGCCGTTTTTCATATTGGTCAAAAATCCATTCTATCGCTGGTTGTGGTTTCGAAATTGAATCCTTCCAAAGTTCCAAATCTTTTTGAATTAATTCATCTGGGTCTTTAGCTTCACCCGCCGATTGGTTTAAGGTAATAATCGAAAGTTCCACGCCAGCTTGCTGGCCCAATGAAATCGCTCGCTCGGTAGCGCTAATTCCAGCCTGATCACTATCGAAGCAAAGGCGAACATCATTTGAAAACCTACCAAGAGCCTTCAAATGATGAACTGTCATTGCCGTACCAGCTGTTGCAACCACATTTTTCACACCAGCTTGATGGCTCGAAATTACATCCATATTTCCTTCAACCACAACCACAAAACCAGCTTTTCGAATTTCATTTTTTGCTTGAGAAAGTCCAAAAATGTTTGAAGATTTATCATAAAGCAAAGTTTGAGGTGTGTTTAAATATTTTGGCGCATTTGGCTCATCTTTAATAATTCGGCCGGTAAAACCAACTGGCGACCCACCCGAATCCTGCAAAGCAATCACCATTCGATTTCGAAAAATATCGCCGCCAAATCGGTTTAACAACCCAGCATCACGAATATCGCTCATCGCAAAACCTTTTTTTAGCAAAAAATTCGTGAGCATTTTTTGAGTATTTGGAGCAAAACCAATTTTGAACTCTTGCACAATTTCTTTCGAAAGTTTGCGATTTTTAAAAACATAATTCAAAGCTTCTTTATTACGAACCAACATATGCTGATAAAAATTTGCACTAATTTGCAAAATTTTTCGAAGTCGTTCTTTTTTTTCAGAAATTTCTCTTGAACGCTTCGAATCAAAAGTTTCAATTTCAACGCCAGCTTTTCGCGCCAGAAATTCTAAGGCCTCGCGGAAATTCATTCCTTCAACTTCCATAATAAAACCAAAGATGTCACCGCCTTTTCCAGATGAAAAATCGTGCCAAATTTGTTTATCGGGGCTAATTATAAAACTTGGAGTTCGCTCATTTGTCCAGGGGCTAAGTGCTTTAAAATTACGCCCAGTTCGCTTGAGCTCAAGATATTCGCCAGCCAAATCTTCAATGCTTATTCTTGCTTTAATTTCGTCTCTGGCATCATTCATGTCTATATTTTAACATAAAAAGCAGCCCTCATCAATTAAAAAATTGGGCTGCGTTTCAGGAAATTATTTTGCTTTGTGGTAATTTTCAAGCTGTTTTGAAGATTCTGCAAGATTTTTTTCAATTTTTTCATACACTGATCTTTGCGAAGAAGGCGAAGCTTTTTTACGTCGTGTAATTAAATCTTTTACACGAATTAACTGATATGCCATTTCACGGGAATAAACTTCATCAATCGTAGCGTTCAAGAAAGCGTCATCGAGCGTCGCAATAAACTTATCAAAAATTGCATCAGTTTGTTTTATCGCTTGCGAATTCTTTTTTGAATCTCCACGAGGAACTTCGATCTTTCGGCTCTTCATAAATTCTTTCAAATCCTGTTCATTCGAAGTAAGTGAAGTGTTAATTCCTGCGTTCACAGCCGCTAAGTCTGAACTTTTAATCTTATTTTGAAAAGATTTTGCAGTTTCCTTTAATTTCGAAATATTATAATAAGCACGAACTACTGCCTGAGTATTATCGTCGCCTTTATTGCTAGTTACAATAATAAAAATTGAGAAAAATAACGAGATCAATAACACTGAAGCACCTAAAATTTTGCCCTTAGTCCAAAACGGAGCGGCTTTTTTAGGTGCAATCTTATTGAGATACTCAACTGTGTAAGGGTTCTTAGTTGTAGTATCTTGCGAATAATTTTGATCTGGCATTAAATTTGGAGCAGCTTGCAGATTTTGAACAGTTTGATTCGGCGGAGCTGGAAATTGTTGTTGATTTTGGTAATTATTTGGATATTGCGGAAAATTCTGTTGTGCGCCAAAATTTTGATTCTGGCTGCCAAATTGTTGCTGTGGATTTTGTCCATTCGAAAATTGTTCATTTGGGAATTGATTACTTTGGAATTGACCATTTTGAGCAAAGTTATTCGAAAAACCACCGTAATTTTGTTGTGGTGGATAAGGATTTTGAGGATAATTATTTGGTAAACCAAAATTTTGATTTTGGCCGACCTGATTCCAATCTTCATTCGGTTTCATATTACTTATGATTATATCACAAAAAAGTTTTTTTCGCAAAGAAAAGACCCGCTTTTTGCAAGGTTATCTTCTATTTAAAAGATAAACTACAAAATATATTTACTCACAAACTAAGCGATAGCTCAGGCGAAACAAATCTCGCAATTCTTCGGCCGAAACTTGTCCTTGGCCAATAATTAAATTCCACTCACACTCGCTCATTAATTTTGAAGGAACGACACTCTCCTTTTCACGCAAAATTCGAGCAAGCTGTGCGCCTGTTTTCATTTCAACTTTTAAAGGTTTTGAGCCATCGTGAATGATTGCAAAAATTGCTTTTGGCTCTTCACCTTCTGTAATTTTCAAAAGAATCTTTTCACCAGTTTCACGTTCAAAATCGCCAAGATCGCCAGCCATTTTTTCTTGCCAAATTTTTTCTAATTTATCAAAATTAACTTCGAAAATTTCAAGTTTATTTTCTTCATCTTTCCGAACTTCCGCTGCGTCAAAATTCAGCAAAAAATCTTTAATTTCACTTTGATCCATTACTTTTTCACCTTTTTTAAATAAAATTTTAATTCTTCAATCGAGCCACGAATATCATCTAACGCACGGTGATTTTCGGGCTTAGCAAAAACACGTTTAAATTTGGCGCTCATCACAACTTTCCACGCCGAAACATCTAGCATTCGATAATGCAATATTTTTTCAAGTTTTTTCCATTCCGCACGAATAAACCGGCGATCTTGGTGAATTGAATTTCCGCCCAAAAGAATTTTCTCTCCTTTCGAAATTTCTTCGGCAAAATTTTCTTCTATAAATTTAATTAAATCCGCTTCCACTTCTTGTGAATTTTTTGTAGCGCAAGAATTTTGCAATTTTAAAGCATCACGCGTTTCGCTAAAAGTATCCCAAAAATCACCAACCATTCGGCTTTCAAGAATTTCATTTTCAACTTTTACGGCACTTTCGAAAGTGGCAATTTCATTAAAATCCCAATCTGTTGCAATCGCGGCAACTTCTAAAATTCGGTCTTGTTCAGGTTCAAGACCAGTCATTTCTAAATCAATCCAAAGAATTTTTGCGTTTTTCATTATTTAAATTATATCATTTTTTGGTAGGATAAGCAAAAAAACTAATCTAAAATTCCAAAATCTTCAAGCTTTTTAGCTTTCGAAATGTTGAAATCAGCAATTTTTGTGCGCCGAAGTTGCGAACAAAACGCACCACAACCCAAATTCTTACCTAAATCTTCTGCCAGCGAACGAATGTAAGTTCCACTTGAAACATGTGTGCGAACTTTTAGTTTTGGAAAATCATAACTTAAAATTTCGAAGTTAAAAATTTCAACCGTGCGTTTAGGAATTTCAAAATCCTCACCCTTTCGCGCCAAATCATAAGCACGCTTACCGTCAATTTTGATTGCACTAAAAGCTGGTGGAGTTTGTTCAATTTTGCCTAAAAAGTTAGTTTTAATTTCTTTTTCAATCTGTTCAAAAGTTGGAATTTCAAAATTCTCACATTTCGAAATCTCGCCTTCAGGATCGCCTGTGCTGGAAATTTGCCCAAGCGTAAATTCCGCCTCGTAAACTTTATCAAACTTGGTAAGGCTCATTGCATTTTTAGTTTCCTTGCCGTAAAGCAAAACTAAAAGCCCAGTCGCAAAAGGATCGAGCGTGCCAGTGTGGCCAACCTTAACTTTTTTACCAAATTCATCTTTAAGAACGCGGCGGATTCTAGCAACCACGCCAAAGCTGGTAATTCCAGCGGGCTTATCAATTAAGATTCGCCCACTTTCATTTTCGAAAAATACCATTTTACATTCCTGGAATTCTGAATTGTGAAGGATCATTAGGGTAAATTTGGTCGGTCATCACTTTATTTTTGCTACTTTCAGTGCCCATTGCAGGTTGCTCCGCTGGATTTGGAATAAAATCAAAAGCTGGAACTTCTGGCGGCATTGGCATTGAGCTAAAATCTGGCATAGCTGGTGGTATTGGCATTGCAAAATCATTCGAATTTTGCGCAGGATTTTCAGTCGAGTAAGTTTGCTGATTCTCAAAATTATTTTGCGGTAAAGTCTGCGCATATTGTTCATTCGAAATCGGATTACTTGATTCAAAATTTGAAAGCGGCTGGATTGGTGTAGCTTGAGCGTAAGGCTGAGTTTCGGGAATAAAATTCTCATTCGCCTGCGACTCTTCATAAACCGCATTTTGAACTTTACCATGGCTTAAAACATAATCATTATTTTGTGGATTTGAAGTTGCTACAGAGTTTTCTTCACGAGAAATTCCACTTGGCTCATAAGGCTGAGCACCCATCAAACCACTTGCAATTTGAGCATTTTCGGTTGGGTGATAATATTCATCGCCCTGATTTTTCACTGGCTGAATATTTTGAGTTTGAATCTCTTGAGTAGCAGAAGTTTCAGCTGAATTTTGTTGTTCGAAAACTGGCGCAACTTCTGGTTGAGCAATTTGAGGTTCAATAGTTTCGAAAGTTTGTGGTTGAGTGTTTTCAGGAGCTGGGATTGAAATATCAACTTGGCGAGCTGGCTCAAAAACTTGCTCCTGAACTGGAGTTTCCGCAATAAATGCATTTGGATTTTCAAAAGGCACGCTTGGTGCTGGAATTTCTGGCGCATAATTTTGAACTGGCGCTTCAACCAAACCTTGCGTATTTTCAGGCTGATTAAATTCTGAAGAGGCAGGAGTTTCAGCTGGATTTTGTTGTTCGAAAGCTGGCGCAACTTCTGGTTGAGCAATTTGAGGTTCAATAGTTTCGAAAGTTTGTGGCTGAGTGTTTTCAGGAGTTGGGATTGAAATATTTTGTTCAGCCGGAGTTTCTTGGCTTTCCGATATATTTTGTGCCGAATTTTCTTCAACTAAATTTTCATTTTGAACTTGTTCATTTTCAAGATTTTCACTTGGATTTTCGAAAATATCTTCGTTCGAATTTTCTTGCGCAAGTTCTTGGTTTTGCTCAGGAGCTTCAACTTCTTCAAGTTCAGCAAAAGCATTTTCTGTTTTATTAATATTTTTTAGTTTATTTAAAGATTCTTCAAGTTCGTCTTCGGCTTGATTTTGTGAATTTTCAAGATTAGTTTTTTCTGCTTCATTTTTGGTTTCTTCATGCGCAATCACAAATGCACCGTTACGCTTTTGCTCTTTCTTTGAAGAAGATTTTTCACTCGATTTTTCTTTTTCATTCGAAATTTCTTCTAAAGCTTCTTCCATTTTAGCATTTTTTTGCACAGCAAATTCGCCCGCTTTTTCTTCAGCTTCACGGATTTTTGAAACTACAAGTTGCTGGTCAGCGCCAGATGAAATAAGTTTTGCCGCAAGGCTCATAACTTCAGCTGTAGCTTTTGCATTCGAAAAGCGATCAGTTTCAGCAACAATTCCAGTCAAAAGAGCAGTTGCGACTGGTTGAGTAAGATTTTTCTTTCCAAGGGATTCAATAATTTGAACAGAAATTTCGCTCAAAGAACTGGCGCTTTCGGCATGCCAGTGAGTTCCGTTAAGATTCGTTTGGTTTTCACCAACAGTTAAAATTCCAACTGAAGCATCATGAAAAATTCGCCCGTGCGCTGCCAAAGCGCCATCAAGGCGATCTTGACTTTCAACATTTAAAGCTAGCACAAAGTCAATGTTAAAATCACCCTGTTCAAATTCGAGGTCTTTTTCAGAAATAATTGAGCGATATGGCGTAATAAAAATTTTCACATGATCACCAACAAGCTTATAACGAAGATGATCAGCTTTTTCTTTATTTAAAGCAATAATAAAATCGCGCAAAGAATCTACCGAATTTTCGAAAGTTTTTTCTGGGCGCAAAAAAGCTAGCGCGTCGGGCATTTTTCCGCTTGAAACCGCCGTTGCATGCTTGCCAGAATTATTAATTGCGAGCGTTAAAGCCAATGCTGAAGAAAGTTCATCAACACTTGGGCTATCATTTACCGCAATTAAAATGCTTTCTGATTCTTTCAATTTTGCGATAATCTGCTCTTGAGCATTATTTTTTGACATTTATTGAATCCTATTATTTATTTTTATAATTTATAGCTCTATATTAGCATAATCGCAATAAAATGTCAACAGTTTATTTGAAATACTTGCTTTTTATTTCGAAATAATATATAATTGATGTTGAATTGTAAATAACAACCTAAAAGAAGGAATTAAATGCCAATTATTAAATCTGCTGTAAAGCGAATGCGACAAACCGCAAAACGACGCGAACGCAACGTTGGAATTAAAAAAGATATCAAAGGTGCAGTTAAAGCTTTTGTTGCTGAACCAAGCGCAAAAAGCCTTTCGAAAGCACAAAGTGAACTTGACAAGGCTGTTAAAAAAGGTCTTATCAAGAAAAATACAGCTGCTCGCCGAAAAGCTTCTCTTGCCGCTGCTGCAAAAAAAGCTGGCGTAAAACTTGCTTAATTTGATACTTTTTCGAAAATCGCTCTATCTCGGGCGATTTTTTGTTTTTCTTTTTCAAAAACTTGACAATTCTACTTAAAAATGCTATAATTTAAAAGATTTACCTTTTGGTAAAATAGAACATTTGGAGGACTTAGTTATGACATCTTTAAAAGAACGATTGGCTGCAGAAAAAGAAGCTGCTTTAACCTATGAAAATATTGCCAAGCAAGTTGAAGGCATCCTTGTCGAGGCCGCCAAGGATGGTAAGATCAAGCGTGCTCATCTACCTTGACAATGAGAATGATTGCAAAACCCAATTTGTGCGTTATTTTCTAACCCAGGAAGGAATCAATTTCGAAAAGGCTTATGACACATATACGGCAACTAAATTTCCCTATATCGATACCCACATGGGTACGGGTTGTTATGAGGGTGTCGACCCTAATAAACCAGTCGCTGTGACCAAACATCGATTCAAGGGTATTCGTGTATTTCTTTAGAAAGGTCATCAAAAAAACAAAACCCGCAGAAATTTGCGGGTTATTTTATTTCTAACATTTTTTGAAAATTATTTACCAATTTGAGTCACTCATCGAAAGCGACGGTTTAACTTCAAGCTTGAGCGGATTTTGCGATTCGCTCAGCACAGCTTGAAAAGCGCCCAAAGTCGCCACCATTGCGGCATTATCAGTGCAAAGTTCTGGCGGAGTGAAAATTAGAGGATTTGGCAGTTTTTTCGAAACTCTCTTGATTAATTCCTTTCTTAAAGCTGAATTCGCCGCTACACCGCCCGCAATCACAACAGTTGTTGGCGAAAAATCTTCAACCGCAAGCTCAAGCTTATCAACTAAAGTTTCAACAGCTGTTTTTTGAAAACTCGCAGCAAAATCATTCTTCTGCTGTTCGTTTAATTTTGCCGCCAATTCGAAAGATGGAAAGTTAAAATCAACACCAACCTCTTTTTGAACTGCACGCAAAACTGCTGTTTTTAATCCTGAAAAACTAAAATCATACTTCCCTTTCAAGCGAGCTTTTGGCAATTTATATTTTGAAGAATCACCACTTAAAGCTGCTTTTGAAATTGCAGGACCACCAGGATACGGTAAGCCAAGGATTTTTGCAACTTTATCGAAAGCTTCACCGACTGCGTCATCTTGAGTTTCTCCTAAAATTTGGTAATTTCCGTGCGATTTAAATAATACAATTTGTGAATGCCCACCTGAAACCACTAATGCTAAAAATGGAAATTCTGGCGGCTCCTCGTTTAGAAAATTTGCATAAACATGAGCTTCAACATGATGAATCGGGTAAAACGGTTTATTAAAAATTCGAGCGTAAGTTCGCGCCGTAAGCGTGCCAACTAACAACGAACCCACCAAACCAGGTGCATAAGAAACGGCAATTCCGTCCAAATCTTTAAAGGAAATCCTTGCTTTCGAAAGTGCTTCTCGCACAACAGGGTTAGCATATTCAATATGTGAACGCGCCGCCACCTCTGGAATTACCCCGCCAAATTGCGCATGAATATCAATTTGCGAATGAACTACGCTTGAAAGCAGTTTCAACTTTGGCGAGCTTTCACGCGAAATTTTACTCGCATCAAACTCCACTACGGCCGCCGCAGTTTCATCACAAGTGCTTTCAATTCCTAAGATTTTCATAACTACTATTTTACTACTTTTTAGAAGTTTGGTCAATTTTCGAAAATTTCTATTGGCTTTTTCATTTTCAAAAACATAAAATTTGCCCGATTTGAGCGAATTTTTATATTCTCACTTCCCTATCTTTTGAATTTTCGAACAATTTTTTTAGCAGTTGGTAAAAATGAGTTCCAGATGAAATATATTTTCGAAATCGGAAAATCCAGTGTGCCAACCAATAAATCTTCATGGTTCGCAAAACCAGCTTTAAATTTAGAAATCCCGTCGTTCAAAAGGCCATTAAAATCATATCGCTTAACTCCGCGATTTTTCATTTCAATAATCGCAATCCATTTCAAAACATAATTTGCCCGCGATTTTTGCCCCGCCTCAGTTACTCCACCATAAAGTTCAAATGCCACGCCGTCACTTTGAGCAAACCACAAAAATGCCACCATTTCTTGATTTTTAAGCTTTTCTGCTATATAATCTTCAGTATTTTTATTTTTTTCTATAAACTTGCCCTGCTCTTTTTCAATAAAAGCTCCAAAAATTGGTGAATTTTCACCCATTTTTT
Organism: uncultured Saccharimonas sp. (SeqCode); assembly: GCA_963526625.1. Taxonomy (GTDB): domain Bacteria; phylum Patescibacteriota; class Saccharimonadia; order Saccharimonadales; family Saccharimonadaceae; genus Nanogingivalis. Next base: position 64,382 of record CAURNF010000002.1, on the reverse strand, counting down.
TATAAAGTTCGTGATAATAATCTTTCGAATGAATCGCGAACCCTGCCCTTTTAGCAGTTTCTGTGTAAATTTCTAATGCACGATCAATTTCTTCTTTCGAAAACAGTTGCCGAACTCGCACTTCTCCACCACTTTTTCGAATATATTGTCGCGTTTTTTTACTCATTTTGGCGAGTAATTCATCTTCATTTTGCGTTAAATCAAGGATTAAAGTTCGTGGAATTAAAATTGTGTTTTTTGAACTTCTCCAGCCATCACGCAAGTCAAATTCACTACTGTTCCAATCTGGCTCCATAGTTAAACAAACTGGCTTTGGTTTGATATTCTTCGAAACCCAAAGAGCAATTTCACGCGAAATGCGGGCTCGCTCAATTGGCTTTTTCGAAATCACCAAAGCACCGCGCGGAATATAAGCAAAATTACGAAGTGGAAAAGGGAGTTTTCGAACCAGAATTTGCGCCGCCGCAACAATATCAGAATGATCTTTTTTCTTGCGATCGATGTATTTTTCTTCGCCATTCTTCAGAAAAACTCGCACAACTTGCCAATTTGCTGATTGCGATTTTAACTCACCCCAACCCCAAAGTTGCAAAGGGTGACCGCCGTGCTCGTTAATAAAATCATTCCATTCTTTTTTATCAGTAATTTCGATAATCTTTAGCATATTTATATTATACACCGAATGTGGTATAATTGTAAATGTAGAATTTCGCACAGTTTAACTTTCGTGTGAAATGTTGTTGAATAAATGCGATTTTAAAGGGAAATATGAAAATTACAAAGACTTACGAACCGAACAATTACGAACCTGAAATTTATAATTTATGGGAGCTATCTGATGCTTTCGAAAGCAGTGGAGTTGGCCCAAAATATTCAATCGTAATGCCACCGCCAAATGCAAATGGAAATCTTCATATTGGCCACGGGCTAATGGCTGCAGTTGAAGATATTTTAGTGCGTTATCACAAAATGAAGGGTTATGACGCAATTTATCTGCCTGGCGCCGACCACGCGGGCTTCGAAACTTGGGTTGTTTATGAACGCCTTTTAAATGCTGAAGGAAAGAGCCGTTTAGATTATTCTCGTGATGAACTTTATAAAAATGTTTGGGATTTCGTAGCAAGCCAACGCGGAAATATGGAACTTCAACTGCGTGCCTTAGGGGCTGGCGCAAGCTGGAAAAACCTCACTTTTACATTAGATGAAAAAGTAGTTAATCGCGTTTATAAAACTTTCGAAAAAATGTGGAACGATGGCTTAATTTACAGAGGTGAGCGCATTGTTAATTATTCAACAAAATATCAAACTTCTTATGCCGATATTGAGGTAGATTATAAAGAAGAGAAGGGGAAGCTCTGGACGATTGCATATCCAGTTCTTGATGAATTTGGTGGAGTAAGCGAATATATGCTTGTTTCAACAACTCGCCCTGAAACAATGCTCGGCGATACAGCTCTCGCGGTTAATCCAGAAGATGAAAGATATGAAAATCTGATTGGTAAAAAAGTTCGAATACCTTTAATAAATCGTGAAATCAAAATTATCGCTGATGAATATGCCGACCCACAATTTGGAACTGGCGTTGTTAAAATTACACCATTTCACGATCCAAATGATTTTGAAGTTGGTAATCGCCACAACTTGCCAAAAATTCAAGTAATTGGATTTGACGGAAAAATGACCGAAAATGCGGGTAAATATGCTGGCTTAGAAGTGCTAGAAGCGCGTAAAAAGATTCTTGAGGATCTTCGAAAAATTAATGCATTATTTAAAGAAGAAGATATTACTCACGTTGTTGGATATGATTATAAATCTGGAGAGCCAATTCAGCCGCTCGTGAAAGAGCAGTGGTTTATTTCAACTAAACCTTTAGCAAAAAAAGCTCTTGAAGTTCTCGAAAATAATGAAATTAAATTCACACCAGAAAATAAGAAAAATGTTTTGGCGGAATACTTGAAAAATATTCGCGACTGGAACATTTCACGTCAAATTCCGTGGGGAATTCCGATTCCGGCTTTTCAAAATATTGAAGATCCAACTGATTGGATTTTTGATGAGCGCGTGTATGAATCGCAAATTGAAGTGAACGGCAAGACATACAAACGCGATGAAGATACGCTTGATACTTGGTTTTCAAGTGGTCAATGGCCGTTCATTACAACCGATTTTCTGGAAGGCGGTGAACTTTCGAAATTCTATCCAAACAGTGTAATGGAAACTGGTCACGATTTGATTTTCCCTTGGATTTCACGAATGATTATGCTAGGAATTTACTGCACAGGACAAATTCCATTCCGCGAAGTTTATTTGCACGGAATGGTTCTTGATGAACACGGCCAAAAAATGAGCAAATCAAAGGGAAATGTGATTAACCCAATGGACGTAATTGCTGAATATGGCTCTGACGCTTTCCGCCTTGGAATTATCGCTTCGCGTTCAGCAGGACAGAATCAGGCATTTTCGAAAAATAAAGTTATCGCTGGCCGAAATTTCTGTAATAAATTATGGAATATTTCGCGATTTATTTCTGAAAAAGTTGGCGAAATTAAGAGTACAAAACAGCCTGAGGCATTTACGCCAGTAGACCACTGGATTGTGCGAGAACTCGATAAGGCAATTGCTGAAATTGAAAACCATATGCAAAATTACCGTTTTGCCGAGGCCTCAGAAACGGTTTATCACACAATTTGGAGCACCGTTGCCGATTGGTATATTGAAGCTTCAAAAACACAAGATAATCCTGAACTTCTTGCTTGGGTTCTTGAAACTTGTCTTAAAATTGCGCATCCTTTCGCGCCATTTGTAACTGAAACCATCTGGCAAACCCTGCCTTGGACTGAGGGAATTTTAGCGAATAAAAAACTAGCCGAATCTTTAAAATTTAACGAATTCGAAGCACTTCAATTTGAACGAATCCAAGATTTAGTTGGTGAAATTCGCCTGATTACGGCTGAGCTACCCGGCAAAAAACGCTATAATTTGGTTTTCGAAAAAGATGAACTAATTGCAAAAAATATTGAAACTATTCGCCACCTTTCGCGCGTGCCAGAAATTATCCAAACAGATGCACCGCACGGATTTAGCCTTGCTGCTAGCGGTTTAGGCGCTTATCTCGATGTGCCAACCGATATTTTAGCTGAATATAAAACTGATCTCGCCGAACGAATCGATAAAATTTCGAACGAAATTAATTTACTTGAAAAACGCCTTTCGAACGAAAATTATGTTTCAAAAGCGCCAGTGCATTTGGTTGAAGAAACTCGTGAAGAATTTTCAAACAAAAAAGCCGAGCTTGAAAAAGTTAAAAAAGCTTTCGAAATTTTATAAAAGCACCACCGCCAGAGAATGGCGGTTACAGATTTAGTATTTTTAATATAAAGAGTAGAAGCTTTTGACAATAAAACAATTAGTAATAATAAATTTTATTATTTTTAGTATAGTCTAAGAAAGGTTTTTATGTCTAAAAAAATTAATAAAATTAAATGGCAACCAATTTTTAATATTTTGATTATTATCAACTTAATTATCAGTATAATAACTATTTTGTTTCTTTTTAGAGTGAATGAGGGCGTTAATTTTGCAACTTGGAAAGATACGCATAATAACAATCTCACTCAGGCTCAAATAGAATGCATTAAAAATCCTTCGGATAGATGTGAAGAAAAAGTCAAACAATATCAAGAAAATCGAGATAATTTTATTCGAAAAACTTTTAATAAAAAATAAGTAATTAAAAATTTTTATACAACGCTTGACTTCTTCAAAAAAATTTGTTAAAATATTCGAGATGATTACTAAAGAGAATAAAGAGAAGGCAATCGCTTTGACTCAGGTTTCAAAGAATGACGTTGGTTCGCCGCAGGCGCAAGTGTCAATCTTGACGGCTCGTATCAAAGAAGTGACGGAACACCTTAAATCAAACAAGCACGACTTCATGGCTCGACGCGGTTTGATGCAAATGGTTGGTCGCCGTAAAAAACTTCTAAAATATCTTGAACGAAAAGATTTTGAAGCCTACAAAGCTGTTGTTTCTAAATTAGGTTTGCGAAAATAATTTCAAAACCGTAAAATCGCCACGCTTAAATGCTTGGCGGTTTTATTTTTGCTAAATTCACTCAAAAATGTTATAATGAAATAGTAAAATTAACGCTGAATGTGTGGTAGAAATTATTTTCGAAAGCTTTTTCGAAGAAGATTCCTGCAACTCATTTGGCAGAAGGAGAAAATATGATTATAAACCCAACAGGGAAAAGTGTGATTTCGGTTAGCACTGATTTTTTGGGGCGAAAATTAACGCTAGAAGTTGGCAAAGTTGGCTTTCGTTCAACTGCAAGCGTGATTGCAAAATATGGCGAAACTGTGGTTCTGGGAACAGTTCAGCTGGGCTCAAAACCGGTAGCTTTGGATTATTTCCCGTTATCAATTGATTATGAAGAAAAATGGTATGCTAGCGGACGGATTTCTGGCTCACGATTCATTAAGCGCGAAGGGCGGCCTTCAGACGATGCAATTTTGATTGGGCGTTTGATTGACCGACCAATTCGACCGCTCTTTCCAAAAGGCTATCGTGAAGAAGTACAGGTTGTAGCAACCGTGCTTTCGGCCGACCCAGAATTTCGCCCAGATATGATTGCAATGATTGCTGCCTCAAGTGCGCTTCATCTAGCTGGCGTGCCGTTTGATGGACCAGTTGCTGGACTTCGAATCGGTAAAGTAAATGGTGAGTTTAAGGCCTTTCTAAATCCTGAGGAGCGCGAAAATTCCTCGCTTGATTTAGTTGTAGCTGGAATCGAAAGCGGAATTACTATGGTTGAAGCGGGTGCAAAGGAAGTCCCTGAGGAAGAAATTATCGCAGGACTCGCTTGGGCTTTTGAGAATTTCCAGCCAGCGATCAAGCTGCAAAATGAACTTCGCGCCAAATACATCGAGGCAGGTTATTTTGAAGAACGAAAATTTGAGCTTATTTTGCCAGATGAAGAAATTTCGAAAGAAGTTGAAGCTTGGACGGAAGGAAAATTCAGCTCCGAAATTCGTGAAGCCTATCCAAAATACAACCAAAATATTGCTGAAATTCGTGAGAAATTCCATGCAGAAATGCTCGAAAAATTTGGCGAAGAAGCTTATGAAGAAATCCGAAAAGATTACGATGAAGCTTTCACTTTGGCGGTTCATAAAGCTGTCCGAAAGGGAATCGTGGAAGATGGTGAGCGACCAGATGGGCGAGCTCTAGATGAAATCCGCCCGCTTTCAAGCGAAATCGACTTTTTGCCACGCGCGCACGGTTCGAGTTTATTTACTCGTGGTGTAACTCAAGCAATGAATATCGTAACGCTTGCATCACTTTCATACTCGCAACTGGTTGATACAATGGAATTTAATGAAATTGAACGCCGTTATATGCATCATTATAATGCTCCTGGATACACTGTTGGCGAACCTCGCCGATTAGGTAGCCCTGGTAGGCGCGAAATTGGCCACGGATATTTAGCTCAGCGCGCGCTAGAAGCGGTTTTGCCGAGTGAAGAAGATTTTCCTTATGCGATCCGTAGCGTAACTGAAATTATGAGCCAGAACGGTTCAACATCAATGGCCGCAACCTGCTCAAGTTGTATGGCGCTAATGAGTGCTGGTGTGCCAATAAAAAATGCTGTTTCTGGAATTGCCATGGGCTTAATGATGGACGGCGAAACACCTTATATTTTAAGTGATATTGCCGATGCAGAAGATTTTGCTGGTGATATGGATTTCAAGTGTACAGGCTCAAAAAATGGAATTACCGCACTACAAATGGACATGAAAGTTCATGGCTTGCCAGTTTCGGTTCTTGAAAAAGCAATTTTAACTTCTCGCAAAGGCCGTGAGCATATTCTGCGCCATATGTTGAGCGTAATTTCTGAACCAAAAGCTGAGCTTTCGCCATATGCGCCTCGAATCGAAAAAATTAAAATCAATCCTGAAAAAATCGGTGCGATTATTGGTAAGGGTGGTGAAACAATCAATAAAATTACTTCTGAAACTGGCGCCGAAGTCGACATTAAAGAAGATGGCTTAATTACAATTGCCGGCCCAAATGCCGAACAAATCGAAAAAGCCCTCAACTGGATTAAATCTTTGGTTGAAGAACCAGAAATTGGCAAAATCTACCGCGGAAAAGTGGTTTCAATTAAAGATTTTGGTGCTTTCGTAAATATCCTACCAGGGATTGACGGAATGCTACACATCTCACAAATATCTGAAAAGCGAACCGAAAAAGTGACTGATGTTTTAAAACAAAATCAAGAAATTTGGGTTAAACTAGATAAAATTGACGAAAAGGGAAGGCTAAACCTCACGATGAAAGGTGTAAAGCAATAAAATTTTAAAAGAGCTTTCGAAAATGAGAGCTCTTTTGGTTTTGGAGTATATTCTTATAAAAACCATAACAATGATATTGACTTTTTAACAATTATATAGTACAATAAATTTATCATTAAATAGTTAAAACAAAAAATATTAAAATGAAAAATTTTGATAATCTAAACTCAACTTCTCAGTCAGCAGAAGACAATCCAAAAAATAATTCTCAAGAAAATGATAAATCTATTGAGGTTAGCAACTTTGGTGGTAAGCCAGGTATTGAACTATTCCACAATGGCGTAAGATATGTATTTTTAAACAGGAGTAATTTCAACCCACAGGTCACTCCTGGCGAGCGTTCCGATACGGCGATAATAGAGGCTCACATGGAAGCTTATAAAAATTCACCCGCAAATACAGTCTTATCAGGGAGAATAAAAGACTATCCTGAAGATAGGATTGAAAAATTCAACAACAGATCCTCAGAAACATACCAAAACTCAATTTCTAGAGATTCTGTTTTAGCAGTTGCCAATTTTTCAGCAAAATTATGCGCTTCAGACAAAAACCTTATGGATTTATCAGAAATTAAAGATATTAATGATCTGAAAGAGCTATCACCTCGACAAGCCATGCTTTTGAGCACAAATATAGTTATGAAATTAAAGAATTATGATAGCTCCGAAGTATCTGACAGACATAGAAAAGCCGACAGAATGTCAACTTTAGAAATAATGAAGCACCTATCGAAAGAAGGTGATTCGCCACTTGGTGTTTGTAGGAATTATGCCGATATGACTAAAATCATTTTTATGGCACTTAAAAAAGTTCAAATTCCAGAAACAACTCGCCTTGCCAACACCTATTGTCGAGAAATTGTTGGGGAGCACCCGTGGGATGCTGTAAACCCCTTTAAGTCTAAATCTACTGAGAATCATAAATATAACCAATTCATAACCTTTACTCATGATGGAACCGCCATCACTAATGTAGACCCAACTTGGGGCCAATTAGATGGCAATTTATCGCAATATGCATCACTATCAATGAATATCGTTGAGCGAGAACCGCTTGTAAGTGATTTTATTAAGGATATCCGAGACAAAGGATATTTCAAGTCGCCAGAAGACAGAAAAAATACTGAAAACTTACGAGAATATTATATGAATATCGCTAAAAAAATCGATAAAGTCATATCAAGACTATCTCAAAAAGGACATAATCGAGAAAATAATACATGTTTTGAAAAAATACAAAATATGCAATATTATTCGCTATTAAAATCAGCCGAATTCTCATCTTTCTTGCACGCGCATGGCCTAATTAGTGACCAAGAAATGGATAAATATCAAAAAGTTAAATCAGATATTGAGAATGAGATTAATAATATTCAATAACATTAAATTTACATTTTTTTCGAAAGAAAAAAGTCCGCAAATGCGAACTGTCTTCTCTGGCGGAGGATGGGAGATTCGAACTCCCGCTCCAGGTTTCCCCAGACTAACGATTTAGCAAACCGTCCCCTTCAGCCACTTGGGTAATCCTCCAATATTTCTATTTTATCAAATTTTGCTAAAAAACACAAGAGCATTGACAAAAGTCACTTTTTTTGCTATAATATAGCCATTATGAAGAATTTTAAACAAGTTTCGAAAATCTCAATCAGCGGTTTTGTAGCTTCTACATTTCCTGCAACCTTCTTGGCATTAAATACTTTTGCAACCGGTGGAATATTTAGTGGTGGCGTTCAAGGTGGAGCCGATAAAGGTCGTGGTGAAGGTGTTCCAACTCAACTTTTTGGCGAAGGTAACACTGGAATTTTTACCCAGATGGTAAATATGATGCTTTTTGCAGTTGGAATTTTAAGCGTTATAATGTTAATTTATGGCGGTTTACGCTATATACTATCAAACGGTGATTCGAAAAAGGTTGATGCTGCAAAAAATACAATTCTTTATGCAATCATTGGATTAATAATCGCAATGCTTTCTTATGCAATTATTAACTTCATCATTAGCTTATTCTTAGGAGGAGCCGGAACTGGTTTCGGTGGTAGCTCAAACGGAGCTAACGGTATCCCTCCAACAAATGTTTAGATTTTCGAAAAATAAAAGACAGTTAAAGTGGCTGTCTTTTTTGAATTTTTGAATAGTTCTTGCCTAAAAAATATATGTAGCAGCTTCCTAATTAATTTTGCTGATGTTTTTGAGGAAGAGCTCCAACTGTTCAGAAAAATAGCACCATTTACTTTTTATGACAATTCTTTTGATGAGTTTTCGGGCGAAACTGTTTTAGACCACTACTTAATCTCACATGCTGATTTTTTAGATTTGTTCACTAAATATGGTGTTAAAGGCAACGAAGTTTCACGCCTGATTGAATATGGTTTAATTTCTGGTGGTGGTAGACATGAGATAATTGTAGAAAAAGGTGAGCTATCTGGCTTCCAAAATGACAACTTAGTCCTAACTTTCACCACTGAATCTGACGAAAGAATAACTTTCGAATACAGTGCCTTCCACTTAACAGATACTGCCAAAGCCCTGATTGAGATTCTAGGGATTGAGACAGATGATGAGTTTTTTAGGGAATTGGGGGAAACGTTCAAAGAAAAAACGAAGGACTCCCTTGTGTTATTAGCTGTCACAGGAATTGATGAAATACACCTGTTCAAACCTTAATAAATATAAATAGTAGGTAAAAAATTTCATGCTATTATCTGTGGCATTATGATATAATTATAATTGAAGATGGATTCATTTTGGAGGTAAATATTATGGTGATAAAATTGCCAAATTCAAAACAAGACAACCTGAAGTCTTTTGCTGAAGAATTTGTTTTTAGTGATTCTTTGGTAAAATTAGTTAAGTTATTTGGCGGGGAGTACCCAAGCCAAAATCTGAATGAGTGCCTGAGTTATTTGCTAAAATTCAGTGACAAATGGGACTATCGAAGCAGACACCAGACGGAGAATAAAGAAAATGCGCGTTGGCTTATTTCCGAAGAGAACTTCACTTCAGAACAGAACAAGGCTATTGACCAAGCTTCGTTTGATTTGAATCTAAGGGAAAATAGTATTCCATCACGAAACCGGTATGATTATATCTGGGTTTTAGGCGGAGCGAAACTGTCCTGCTTGCTACGAACTAGGCTAGCTAAAGAGGTATACGACAAATTACAGCAAGAACCACGTAAAATAGCAATGCTGGCTTCTTTTCGGCCGCTAAATGATAGTGAGAGGCAGGCTACAGATACTTATGCTAGGTGCGCCGAGACGGAATTTGACCTTTTTCTAGAGGCTCATAAACTCTTCTTTAATTCAAAAATTATTCAAACAGAAGAATCGAGTCTTGACGAAAGAAATCCAAATAAAAAGTGGAAAATCATAAATTTTAAGAATAATACTTCAATTTTTTCATCACCTTCAAGAGAGCCCGAAGCTAGACGTGCCAATTCGCTCGATACGTATCTATTTTTCATGGAGCGGCACTCTATAAAACCAGGTTCTAAAATCTTATTAGTAACAAGCGAAATATATGTGCCCTATCAACATCTTGAGGCCTTACGTTCAGTTGCCATTCCATTTAATGTCGAAATTGAAACGATTGGCTTTCCTGCTGAATGGGGAGGAGAGCTCCAAGGAATGTCAAATAAAGAACATTACCTCCAAGAGCTTCGCTCTACAATCCAGTCTTTAAGCAGATTATGGAATACTGAGGTGAACGATAGTTGCAGTTAGAGAAATATTCAAATATCATCGCTATTATAGCCAATATAGTAGTCATAATCTCAATTAGACAGTTATAATATTCCTCTAAAAGTTTGAAGTTTCAAGCCATAGTTCATGCTATGGAGATAATGAAGGAAGTTAGTTCTGTATCTAGGGTAATATATAAAAATAAGAACCTCATAGTCTATACTCATGATGATTTCCCGAAGAACCCTCCTAAAAAACAGAGACTCAAAATCCTCACAAGAAAATTTGAGGAGAATTAGAGAGAAACAATATAATAACTATCTATCTAGCGAGGAGTATGATAGCGCCAAGAAATGCATATCACTACTCAACGATGTCGGAGTTTTGATTGACAATGGGATTATTGATTACGAAGACGTGCTCTCTACGTATCATACAGTGATAATAAGACTAGTCTCAGTGTTAGAGCCTGTTAGAAGATATATTGAATTTAATAACGAAAATTCTATAGGCGGTAACTATGGACACAGAATTTTAAGATTATATCATCAATCTATAAATTATAATAAAATGTATTCTAAGCATAGAGATGTTCCTATCTATATCATTGCTGGTGGCAACAGGACTTGTATCGTCCCTGAAGAAAAAGGAGGGAGACTCCGTAAAATATTCATTAGTTTATTTTATAGGTTGCGTTTTTTGAAAATTAAATTCTTGTATTAGCTTTCAGCTACAAGTTCTACCAAATCAAACTAAAAGACAGTCCAAAGTATGACTGTCTTTTAGTTTGATTTATAAGGCGCATGAACTCAGATTATTTAGACTGCTGGGCGCCAGATTGCCTTAAGCGACTTTTTTATTTTATCTATTCTTATAAATATTGGCGTAAACTAACAATTGGGTCTTTTCGAGCTGCACGGAAGGCAGGGTAAAGGCCAAAAATTACACCAACTAATATCGAAATCCCGCAAACTAAAACGGCAATTTGCCAAGAAATAACTGGACTAAATGGTAAAAATACGCTCACTCCAAAAGAAAATGCATAGCCAATGAGATAACCAAAAAAACCGCCACTTAATGAAATTATCATTGATTCTGTTAAAAACTGAAACAAAATATGCCGATTATTTGCACCAAGCGCTTTTCGAATACCAATTTCTCTCGTTCGCTCACTCACATTCACGAGCATAATATTCATAATACCAATTCCACCAACAACTAGCGAAATACTCGCCACAATCGCCAAAATAAATGTTGAAAGCTCAATAAATTTATCTGATGGATGCGAAATGTTCTTACCAGTCAAAACTTCGAAATCTTTTTCGCCATTGTGGTTCTTTAACATTCCTTTTTCAATTTCTTGCTGAACTTGATTCAAATTATTAACACTTTTCACACGAATATTCACTTGCTGAATCTGGAGATTTTCACCAATAATTCGTTTTGCAGTCACATACGGAATAATTGCCGTATTGTTAAAATCAACATTACTAAAGTTAATTGATGAACTTTGATGAGCTAAAACGCCAATTACAATGAATTTTTCGCCTTTCATTGTAATTTCTTTTCCTAAAGCCTGAGTTGTACCAAACAAATCAATCGCCATTTGATTGCCAATCACAACAGTGTTTGCATTAGCACTTTCTGCAATAAATTGACCTTCACGAACTTTCAAACCTACAGTTTGATCAAGGTTTGGACTGGTTGCCAGCAAATTTGCATATTTTTCATCTCCGTCACCCTTAACTTTTGCTGAAAAATTCGCAAGCGGTGCCACAGCTAAAACATCTTTTACTTTCGAAATTAAGCCTAAATCTTCATTCTTGATTGAACTCTGTGTAAAATTTCGAGAAGTTGCCAAATTTGTAATAACATTTTTATTATTTGCAGTTAATTCTTTTGGCCGAACCACCGCCAAAGATTCGCCCTCAGCTATAATTTGATTCGAAATCATCGAGCTAACCCCGCCCGAAAGTGAAAAAATTATTACAACGCTAGAAATCCCAATCATTACACCTAGCATTGTAAGGAAAGTTCGCAAACGGTTGGCGTGCAACGATTCAAATGCATTTTCAATATTAGTTTTTAAAACTCGCAAACTCATTTAAACTCCCAATTCTTCTTTAATTTCATCGATTTTTTCTTCAACTTTTTCAATTTTATCGAGCGTATTTAGCTTTCCATCTTTTTTCGAAGATTTTTTTGCAGGTTTTTTCTTAATATCGGTATCAATTTTGCCATCGAACATTGTAATAATTCGTGTTGCGTAAGCCATTAAATCTGGATTATGCGTCACCATAATAATTGTGTTGCCTTTTTTATGAACTTCAGCCAACTCCTCCATAATAATATGCGAACTTTTCGAATCAAGATTTCCTGTTGGCTCATCAGCAAGAATAATTGAAGGCTTATTCACGAGCGCCCGCGCAATTGCTACGCGCTGAGTTTGCCCACCAGAAAGTTGCCACGGCATATAAAATTCGCGCTCACCAAGATGAAATTGTTTTAAGACTTCTGAAGCTTTTTCGAGCCGTTTAACTTTTCCAATTCCTTTATAAACCAGTGGTAAAGCCACATTTTCAATTACGGTTAGGCGGGGAATTAAATTAAAATTTTGAAAAATAAAACCGATTTTTTCACTTCGAATTTTCGCTTGGTTGCGGCGCGACATTCGCGCAACATTCTGCCCGTCAAGAACATAATCTCCCTCAGTCGCACGATCAAGAAGACCAATTGTGTTTAAAAGTGTGGTTTTTCCACAGCCAGAAGGCCCCATAATTATAATAAATTCCCCCCGCTTAATGCTTAAATTTACACCGTTCAAAGCATAATTTTCAGCATCACCAACACCAAAACGCTTTTTTAAATTTCGAAGTCTAACAATCTCTTTTTCATTTTTCGCCATAGTAATTCTATTATATATTTTTTCACCATTTTTCGCAAATGCTTTCAGGCGAGTTTTTTCGAATTTTCAAGGAGTTTCCACAGCTTTTTCCACAAAAAATAATTTATTCGTGGTGATATTTTCCGCCAGAAGAAATTTCTTGCGCACGATAAATTTGTTCAACCAAAATTAATCGCACAATTTGATGCGGAAAAACTAATTTCGAAAGGCTCCAAACAAAATTTGCTCGCTGGCGAAGTTCTTCAGACACACCAAAAGCTCCACCGATAATAATCACAAAATTCTGCGAATTCACAAATCCATTCGAAAGCATTTTGGCGAGCTCTGGGCTAGAAATATTTTTACCGCGCTCATCGAGCAAAATCACAAAATCATTCAGCTTAATTTTCTCTAAAATTCGCAAAGTTTCTTCTTCGCGAGCTTTTTCTTCGGCAAAATTCGAATGCGCTAAAATTTGCCACTCCACTTCAAACGGTTTTTTTAATCGTTTTTCGAACATTTCAATTCCGCTTGCAACCCATTTTTCATGTTTTTTACCAATCGCGATAATTTTCATATTCTTATTTTAACATTTTTTTGAGTTTTTTCCGAATTTGACTTTTTATATTAATTATGCTATAATTAAGAAGTTGTGAATACTAAAATCACAACTGAACATTACCAGAATTGAGCTAAAAAATATTATTCATTTTATTATCTTTTTACCGCTTAGCAATAAGTTTTTAAAGATTATTTAAAGATTTTTTGCTAAGTGGTAAACTTGGTAAAAATAAAGAAAGGTCTCGAAAAGAGAACGGAAAAAGAACAATGGCAATTTTTAATTTAACTCCACACAAAGTAAACATCGTCGACGAAGAAGGTAATGTAATCAAAACCTTCGAATCAGAAGGTGTGGTAAGAGCTGCGCAAGAAGATATTGAGATTGGAATGCTTGAAGGTATTCCAATCATCGAGTCAACTTTTGGCAAACCATTTGGCTTGCCAGAGCCCAGTTGGGGTGTATATTATATAGTTAGTGCATTGACTGCCAAAGCTGCAAGCTTAAGCGGTCGGAGTACTGAAGATCTGCTTCTAACTGGCAGAACAGTTAGAAATGATGACGGCCAAATCATCGGTTGCCAAGCATTGTGCAGATATAAATAGCTCAATTTCAAAACACAAAGCCTTGCTTTTTGCGAGGCTTTTTCTTTTTTATGTTACAACTATTTACTTTTTTCAATTTTAGTGATATAATTAAGCTACTTGCATGGTGCGAGAGGACATTTCAAAAGTAGGAATCTGGCTAGTTTTGCCGAATTTTCAGTTTCGAAAATTGAGTTTAAAAATTAAACTTAGCTTTCGAAGCTGAAAGTTTCGAAGAAATCTATAGTCGGGCGGACTTTAAACGCGGAGAAAATAAATGGAAAAATCTACATACGTAGTGGTGTACATCCTAAAAAGTCTAAAAGGAGAAACCATAGAAATCTTCGATGGAAATGGCGACTTAGTAAAGAAGACAGATAAAGTTTTCTTGCTTTCTATAAATGGAAAACTTGAAAATGTCCTTGCGGATAGTCGCAAAGAAATAGAAAACTTTGCCAAAGAATATATAAAACACTCAAAAGGTAAGGTAAATTCTATTCCTATTCTAGAAAGAATGTCTGGTAATTACTCAGATCGGCACACTCTAAAAAATTGGTGGCTAAAAAGAGGTGTATACATCGATTATTACAAACTGAATTCGAAAATACACTTTAATGTCGAAGAACGCACGGCAAGTGAAGGGTATAATATTAGCATTATATCCAACGATTTCAAATAAACATTAGTTCCCACGAAATTGTGGGGTTTTTTCATTTTTCGAAAGCAATTTTTTCAGCAATTTTTGCAAGTTCTTCGGGTGATGTTTCAGCAGGGTAGCCGTGGTGGAGCTGCAAAACATTTTTATCATAAAGTGGTACAAGGTGAATATGTGCGTGTGGCACACCAAAACCTTCAACCACAACACCCACGCGAAGCGGTTTCATTTCAGCTTGAATTTTCTTGGCAATCTTTTTAGCAATTCGCCACAGATAATCATAATCACTTTGTTCTAAATCCCAAAGCAAATCAACTTGTTTTTTTGGGATAACTAGAACATGACCGTTCGAAAGCGGCTCGATATCAAGCATTGCAAAAACTTTTTCATCTTCATAAACCTTGTGGCAGGGGATTTCGCCCTCAATAATTCGTGTAAAAATTGATTTTTCTTGCATTAAATTTCGCTCCAATCTGTTACTTTTTTATAAAATCGCAAAGTTTCTTCGTTCGAATTTTGCCAAAAATCCAAAGCTGGTTGAAGAATTTCCCACGCGCGCAAAATTTCATCGCTCTCAGCAAAAAACGCTTTTTCATTCCGAATCGCTTCAGCCAAAACTTTTTCATAAGCTTCGGCAGGCTGAGCATTTTCATCATAAGAAAAACTCAAATTTCGAATTTCTGTGCGACGATTCAAGCCTGGAATTTTCGTTGCAAGCTCAATTTTCACACTTGCTGAATCATCAAGCGAAATTTGAATTAAATTGGCTTGATTTTCTTCAGTTTTGCGCAAATGAATGCGAATTTCGCTGCGTTTTTCGCTCAAGTTTTTGCCAGAAATTAGTTCGAAAGGCACATTTTTCCAATTTTCATCTTTTGAAAATAATCGAATTTTAGCAAAAGTTTCAACGCAAGATTTTGGATTTTCAACTTCTTCACGATAAGTTTGATATTGCCCACGAATTGCATTTTCTTCAGGATTTTGTAATTTTTCAATCTGTTCTAATGCTTTAAAGCGAGCTTCAGGTAAATCGTTCCAGCTCTTTGGAAAATCCGCTAAAAATAATGCCAAAATCTGAATTAAATGACTTTGAATAAAATCACGCAAAGCGCCACTTTGCTCATAAAAAGTACCGCGACCTTCAATCCCGATCTGTTCGCTGGCGATAATTTGCACTTTCGAAATCAATTTTCCGCTCCAAATTTGCGAAAATAATGCGTTTTTGTGCCGTAAAATTAGTAAATTTTGTGCCATTTCTTTTGCTAAATAATGGTCAATTCGAAAAATCTGCTTTTCACTAAAAAATTCCGCCGTTCGAGAAATAAATTCTTGCGCCGATTTTAGATCAATTCCGAAAGGTTTTTCGAAAAGAATTTTAACATTTTTACCATTCAAACCAGCTTTTCCAGCTAATGTTGAAATCTGTGCAGCACTTGCTGGTGGAACTGAAAGATACAGCAAAATTTGCGATTCTTCATTTTCGTCTTGAAGGTATTTTTTAAGCTTTTTGTATTCTGTTTCCTCTGCTAAATTCATTTCGAAAAAACTTAAAATTTGCGAAAGTTTAGAATTTTCAGCGCGAGAAAACCCGAGCGAACTTTCAAGAATTTCGAAAGGCTGAATTTGCCGCCGAGAAACGCCAACAACTTCAAGTTCATCTGGAGAAATCTCATTTTTTTCAAGCAGAGAATCGAGCGCAGGTAAAAGCTTGCGGCGCCCTAAATCGCCAGTTAAGCCAAAGATTACAAGTTTAGTTTTCATATTTACCTCTTTTCTATTTTATATTTTAACACATTCAGCTTAGAAAAATCTTAAAATTTTGAAAAAATAAAAGAAAAACTCCCAGATTCTTGGGAGATTTTCTAAATAATTTCTGGTACACGAGAAAGGACTTGAACCTTCACGCCAATTGGCACTAGTTCCTAAGACTAGCGTGTCTACCAATTCCACCACTCGTGCAAATTACTTTATTATTTTAACTGATATTTTTCGAAAAGTCAAGGATTTTTCAAAAAAATATTGGTTTTGGCGGAGAGAACAGGATTCGAACCTGCGAGAGCTTGCGCCCAACACGCGTTCCAGGCGTGCGCCTTAAACCACTCGGCCATCTCTCCATAAAAATATTTTACTTTATTTTTTCGAAATTTTCAATTAAACCATGATATAATTTGAAATATGGAAGTTAAAAAATATAAGCCAGAAGATATTTACCCAATACCGCAAGAAAAACCAAAAGAAAACCAAGAAAAATCGCAAGAAGCCCAAAACAATGAATTCATTCTTGAGGAATATAAAGTTATTCGAAAAGGTAAAAGCGAAGATTTTATACCAATTAAAATTGCTGCAATATTGGGATTTTTAAGCTTATTTCCAGCTCCTTCGCCAGCTTCAATTATTAACTATGGTTTTAGCTTGCTTTCAGTTATAGCTGTTAGCTATTCGCTTAAAGCTGCGAATAAATTCGAAATCGAAACTGGGCGAAAATCAAAGGCAAAAATCTGGGCGGAAATCCTATTAACACTTCAAATATGTATTTTTATAATGTATTTAATTTCTGGCGTATTTTCTGCCGGAGGAATGTTGAATGGAATTAAATTATTTTAGAATTGATTTAAACATAAATCAACTATGAATATTTAAAAAATTATTAGAAGAATACGCAAAAGAATATAACCGAATAGTTTATGTTCAGCGAAGTATTGTTTCGAAAGATTAAAATAATTACAAAATATTTCCACGCCTAAAAAGGGGTGGTTTTTTCTTTTAAGAAATTTGCCTGAAAATCTAAAAAGTGATATAATTTAAGAATGAGCATTAAGAATAATTTAGCAAAAACGGCTCGCAAAATTCTGCCAAAAACGGCAATTTCTGGGCTTGAAAAAACTTATCGAAAATCTCGTGCAAAAGTTATCGCCACGCGTTATGGCAACCCAGCGCGCGACTTACGAGTGATTGCTGTAACAGGTACGAACGGTAAAACTACCACTGTTAATTTTCTTAATGAAATCTTAAAAGAAGCTGGCTATAAAACTGCGATGTTTTCAACCGCAAATATTGAGATTGCGGGCGTTCAAACAGTGAATGATACCAATTCTACAACCGCAACAGTTTCGAAATTGCAAAAATTTTTCTCTGATGCAAAAAAAGCTGGTGTTGAATTTGTGTTAATTGAGGCAACTTCGCATGCGCTTGATCAATACAAATTTGCTGGAGTTCCTATTGAAATGGCAATTATGACCAATCTTACACAAGATCATCTTGACTACCACAAAACAATGGAAAACTATGCTAACGCTAAAGCAAAACTTTTCGAAATGCAGCCAAGATTTATTGTTTTAAATACTGATGATGCTTATTTCGAATTTTTCAATAAATTTGAAGCTGGCGAGCAAAAAATAACTTATGGCGAAAGTGATCCTGCAGAAGTTAAAATTGAAAATTTCAAACTTTACAAAAAGGGAAGCGAAGCTAATCTACGAATCGATAATAATATTACACTTGAAATCGCCACAAATCTACCAGGCGAATTTAATGTTTACGACATGACTGCAGCGGCGGCTGGCGCTTATCTTTTAGGAATTTCGCTCGAAGATATTCAAGAGGGAATCGCTAATCTTGAAGGAGTTTCAGGAAGGTTTGAATATGCTGTTTCGAATTTACCTTTTGACGTGGTCGTAGATTACGCCCACACACCAGACGCGCTTGAAAAACTCCTTAAAGCTTCAAGAAAAATCACTAAAGAGCGCACGATTCTGGTTTTTGGTGCTTGTGGCGACCGTGATCGCGAAAAACGCCCAATTATGGGAAAAATCGCTCAAGATTTAGCTAACCGAATTATTATTACCGATGAAGAAAACTACACTGAAGATGCTAAGCAAATTCGTGAAGAAATTATTGCGGGAATTTCGAAAAAAGGTGAAAAATTGCCAGCGAATATTCAAGAAATTCCAGATCGTGAAGAAGCAATTCGAAAAGCTTTACAAATTGCAGGCAAGGGCGATATTGTGTTAATTACGGGTTTAGGTCACGAAGTTTACCGCGTAATTGATGGCAAAAAAACACCTTGGAACGACACAGAAATTGCGCAAAAAATCACAAAAGAAATCTTCAAAAAATAGCAAAAAATCGCTCATATCTGGGCGATTTTAATTTTCAAAAAAATAAAAACCGTTCTTTTGAACGGCTTAAATTTAAATGGTTTGGCTATCTAACTGATTTATGAACGAGCTAAAGTTGACATCTGAAGATTTAATTCTTCGAATATACCAACTTGCGATTTCACCGCTTTGCAATGCAATTTGAGCTTCTTCAAGATTTTCTTTATCTAATCCAAAAAAGAAATTCCTTTTTTGAAAGATCCCAGTTGGCTCTTTAGTCTCAATCTCAAGGATTAACTCCCTAAAATTAGACTGATCTTTGAGCAAATAGGACTTTTCTGGCTCTTTAACTCTTTCAGTAGATAGAGTAACAGCTATCGAAAAAAATATATCAGTTTTACCGAACCTGTGCAAATGTACTTTTTTCATTTCTTCCACCCCTTTTCGAAAATTATTTAAATTTTAGCACACTATTGATTTTTTTGCAAATATTTAGTAAAATAGAATAAGCATAAATATATTCAAGGAAAGATTAAATGAAAGTAAAGAATAATAGAATTTTATTACCAGCAATGACGGTAGCGGTTCTAGCACTCGGTGGCGGGTATTATGGAACACAAATTATTAACAAACAAAATATTTTTTCAAAAGCATCAGCTTATACTTCAGCGGCTAATCCCGTTGATCCAAGCAATGCTCCAGATAGTTATGAAATTAAATTTACAGATGCGAATTTTAAGCGTGCATTAAATTCAGTTTTAATGAAAAGCGATCCAAGCCGAACACTTGATAGTCCAATTACGGCTGGCGTAGCTAAAACAATGACAGAGTTCTGGCCAGAAGATGCGTATCGAAATTTTGAGAATGTGGAAGGTATTCAGTATTTTAAAAACTTAAAATTAATCCATGTTCATGCAATCTGGTCATTAAAAGATATGTCTGCTGCAGCAGATCTCCAGAACATAGAGACAGCTTATGTTGGAATGAACAGCGTTAGCGATATTTCATTTGTTAAAAACTGGAAAAAGGTTGAGTTGTTGTGGATTCATCATACTAAAGCAACAGATTTTTCACCACTTAAAGATTTACCAAAAGCAAAAGTTTATGGAATTTCAAGCCAAAATGTGGCAATAAAGCTTTCAGCAGGCCAAAGAATTTTTAAAAATCCTTTTATCAATTTTGATGGCACGATTATGTCAATAGAAAATAATCAAACTTTTATAAATACAGATAAAAACGGAAATCCACAACAAGATGGTGGATATATTAAAGTTAACGCAGATAAATTTACGGGCACAGATAATTTTAGTGTTATAAATAAAAAATATACTCTACCTAATGGAAATGCCATGGATGACCAAAGTGATTTCTATAATACATCTGACGTAACAGTAGAGAATATAAACTTTAACCTAAACGAAAAACCAGAGATTAATTTCAATGTTCAAGGTAACAGTATTCCATTAAAAGAAGGCTCACCATTAGTTTGGGATAAGCCAAGACAAAATAATTCTACAATTAATGATGCTATAATAGAATCTTTTAAGAAGAATTATAGCCCTCAAGCTGGCGGAAATTTCTTTACAGCAACTAGCCCAACGTCAGATATTACTTCTTTCACAACTGATGCCGAAGAAGTATTCAGCAATAAAGAAAACCAAATAAATGGTGACTATTTGATTACAGTTAAGGCTACAAATAAATACGGAAATACCACGACCGCTCAATTTAGGCTTTTGACTGCTTTCGCTTCTCGTGAGCCAGCTAAAAAAGCTCTTGAAAATTTCGAAAAACAGCCAGATTATATTAAAAATGCAATCCCTGCTAATTTATTAACTGAGGTTAAGCGTACTGCAACACAACCTTTAGGAATAACCAACGATGACGTTAAAAATTCAGCAGATTCTTTAAATAATAAAATTGCTGAAATTGTAGCCCTAGAAAATGAGCGTAAAACTGATGTTAAAAACGCGATCAATGAATTAAATAAAGTGATTGAATATATCGCCGATTTTAAGGATGTCATGAATGAAAATGATAAAATTCTTGACCCTGTAGCAAAACAAGCAAATCTTAAAGAATTAGAGAAAATTGCTGAACGCTATAATAAAAATACCAAAAAATTGGAGCAAACTTTAGATAAAATTGCTAATTTGAAAAACCTTAATAATTTTTCTAAAGAAACTTTAATACAGTTGCAAGAAGTTGTAAATGCGGCGTCAAACTTAAATATTTCAAGCCAACTTAAAACTGCCGAGGCGATAAAAAATTCAACCGAAGATCTCGCTTCAGAGAGTGAAATCTTAGAAGCAATCAATGAACTTGAAAGTGCTTTGAACGGTTTGCGAGCTGATAAAACAGCCCTAAAATCACAAATTAAAGATTTTGAAGATTCACAAAAATGGCTGAAAGATGAAGTTAAAACTGAAGCAGATAAAGCTAAAGAAGTTCAAAAAGCAGATAATCCGACTTTCGAAGAAATTAAAAAAGCGGAAGAAGATTTGAAATCGGCTATCGAAAAAGCTAAAAAAGCAGAAAGCGAGCGCCAAAAATCATCTGAAGATAAGCTAAAAGAAGTTGAAAAAATCATTGAAGATAACAAAACGAAGAAAAATGAGCTTCCGGCTGTTGATATCGAAAATATTGAGAATTTAATTTCGAAAGTTAAAGATGAGAAAAAAAGCCAAAAATTGAGCGAAAAATTGCAAGAAATTAAAAATTCTATCAAGCAAAAAGAAGCTCAAATTGAAGCAGATAAGCTTGCAGAAGCTATTAAAAAACGCAATGAGGAAATTGCAAAGCAACGTTTAAATTCTCCAGAAACTGGATATTTACGCGAAAAACAAAACCAACAAGACAACACTACTATATTAGTTTTAATTGGTTTAGTTGCTGCAATTTTCACACCAATAATTGGATTCTTTGCTAAAAAATTGAAGAAAAATTCGAAAAAAATCTAATTTCGAAAAAGAAAAATAGGCTCTGAACTTAGGGCCTATTTTTATTGAGTTTTAAATAATTTCACAAAATCATGGGCGTAATTTAAGATTTTAAAAAATAAAAACTGCGAGAGTTTAAAATCTATCGCAGTTTTTATAATTATTTTGATTTAAAGTAGTCAATCTCTTTAATCACATCAAGAAGCGCATTTGCACGCTTCACTTCATCTTCAATCATTCGAGCAGCATTATAAGCTGGTTCAATCAAAGTATTATCATCACTTGAACGGAGAAGCAAAAGATAAATATCAAATTTTTCTTCATTCGAAACCGTTAATTTATCAACTAATGGTCGCAAATCTTCAAGAGCATGACCTTTAATCGTATCTAAATCTAAACCACCAAAACTTGGCATTACAGTTGGCTGAGTTTGTTCAATAACCGGCTGAACTTCTTCAACAACTGGAATCTCAACTTGGTTTAAATCTTCATATTGGAGTTCATCAGTGCTTTGACTGTCATCAGAATCATCTGAAGAACCGCTAACACCAGAAAGAATCTTAGCGAGCTCTGGATCGTCGCTAACTGGCATTTTACTTGTTTGATTCATATCAATTTCCATAACCCACCTTTATATTTAATTGACTTTACTTTTTATTAATTATATTGTATCATAGAATTAAAGCATAATCAAGATTATTTTTTCGAAAGGGTGGAAAATGTTAGATAATTTTAATTTATTAGTTCAGCGCGACCCGCAAAATGCGCTTTTAGTTGCTAGCGAGCAGTGGAAACAGGTGCTTTTTCAAGCTGAAGTTATTTCACCAGAAAATGATGGCCGTGAAATCAAAAATATTGTTATTACAGGAATGGGTGGCTCAGCTTTAGCTGGTTTAATTGTAAAAAAATGGCTCGAAAATGAAATAACTTTACCAATCGAAATTATTCGAAATTATAATTTACCAAAAAGTGTTTCGAAAAATACTTTAGTGATCGCAAGCTCGTATTCTGGAAATACAGAAGAGTCAATTTCAGCATTAAATCAAGCAATCGAAATTGGTGCACAAGTTGCCACAGTTTCTTCGTACGGAAAAATGGAAGAAATCGCCCGCAAAAATCAGATCGCTCATGTTAAATTGCCAACGGGCCTTCAACCTCGAATGGCGGTAATTTATAATTTTAGAGCTTTAACTAAAATTTTAGTAAATTTTGGAATTATTTCGAACGAAAAACACGAAGAAATTGAGCATTATGCCGATTTTTTGCGAAAAGAAAGCGAATCTTGGGCAGCAAGTGTTTCGAATGAGCGGAATTATGCCAAACAATTAGCGCTTTATTCAGCGGGGCGAAGTGCAGTTTTTTTGAGTTCAAGTGAATTCTCGCCGTTATCCTATAAATGGAAAATCTCTTGGAATGAAAATGCTAAGAATATTAGCTTCTTTAATGAATATCCAGAATTTAATCATAATGAATTTATCGGTTGGAGCTCACACCCAGTCGAAAAACTTTTCGCAATATTTAATCTACGCAGTAATTTCGACCATCCACGCGTGCAAAAACGATTCGAGATATCAGATAGGATTTTAAGCGGAAAACGCCCAGCAGCACGAAATATTGAGCTAAAAGGTTCAACTTATCTTGAACAAGTTCTTTGGGGATCGATTCTAGCAGATTATGTCAGTATTTATCTTGCCATCTTAAACAACGTAGATCCAACACCTGTAGAATTAATTGAAAAACTCAAAGTCGAATTGGTAAAATAATAATTTTAAAACTGCTATTATTTTTAAAATAGCGGTTTTTATTTTAATTTATACGAAAAAAGCCCGCAAATGCGAGCTACTTTCGTGGCGGAGAAGGAGGGATTCGAACCCTCGATACGGTTGCCCGCATACACGATTTCGAGTCGTGCGCCTTCAACCACTCGGCCACCTCTCCAATATTTACATTTTATCATATATCAGAGATTAAATAAAGATTTATTTTGCTGAATAATATATATGCCCAGGCTGAAGATTGCCAAGCAACTTATCAACAGTTACAAATTGATAACCTTGAGAACTTAAATTCTGCAGAATACATGGAACCGCTTCAACTGATGTTCGGTGAATATCATGCATTAAAATTATTGCACCGGGTCGTGCATTCGAGATTGCTCTATTACAAACAATATTCGAATTTCTATCTGCCCAGTCGCGAGTGTCAACAGACCATAAAATTGAACTCATTCCAAGATTAGAAACAACTCTTTGCACGGCCGCATTAGTTGCACCATATGGAGGTCTAAGTGTAGTAGGTTTTACACCTGTAATACTTTGCAAAATATTATTAGTTGAGGCTATTTCATTTTGAACTTGTACAGGAGATAGGCTTGGCAAGGAAGAATGAGACCAAGTATGATTACCGATTTGATGTCCATTATCAAAAACTCGCTTTACAATAGAAGGGTATCTCTGAGCACTTGGACCAATCATAAAGAAAGTTGCCTTCGCTTTATAACTTTGAAGATAAGAAAGGAGTTTATCAGTATATATGCCCGGTCCATCATCAAAGGTTAAAGCAATACATTTTGAACAATCTTTATCGAGAAGTGGGGTTTTAGAAGTTAATGGTGCTGTTTTTTCAGCTTGTTTTGAATTTTGTACAGCAGGAACTTCGAATATTTTTCTTGAAAAATCATTTTGCAAGAAATCAGAAATTTCTGAAACTTTAATTTGAAATTGAACTGAAGAAAAATTAGAAGGAATAATTTGACCTTTAGAGAAAGGAAAGTCAATCGTTTGCTTATCTAATATTATTATATTTTCGAAACTTTCAAAATCTAAATCATTCAAAATTTCGTTCGAAAATTCTTTTTTACTATTCTTTAAATAATCTTTAATTTTATTTTTAATAATTTCTAAAACATTAGATTTATCTTTTTCTTTATTACTCAAAAAATCACTAAACTTTATAATTTCTCCATTTTTAGCATTAAATGTCCAAAATAAATTCTGATCATTCAAATTCGCTCCATGAGTATCTTGTTTAATTGAAATTAAAATTGAAATAGCATCATCGTTATTATAATAAACTTGGTAACTAATTCTTTCAGTTGAAATATTCTCGAAAGTTGATTTTTTTGCATCATCCTTAAAAGTATCATCAATTTCTTGGATTTTATTATTTATAAAGTCATTGATTTTGCTATTCTTTGTAACAGGAATTTCCAATACGACATCTTCTTTTGCATTTTTTCTTTCAATAAATTTTGAGCTAATTCCATTATATTTCGAATCTTTAAAGTAATATTTTGTAATATCTTGATTATGTTTTTCTTCAGTATTATGGTTGATTTTAGTAATAAATATAATTCCGCTCAGTAGAGGCAATAAAACGATAACTAAAATATATATAATCTTATTATTTTTTACTCTTTTTGGTATTTTTTTAATCATAAATTGATTATATCACCAAAATAGAAAAAACACCAGATCCCTCTGATGCTTTTTCTATGGTACACCTGGCAAGATTCGAACTTACGACCTTTGGCTCCGCAAGCCAACGCTCTATCCAGCTGAGCTACAGGTGCATATGCTACTTTTCAGTAGCTAACTTTTGAAGTTCTTCCGCGCTAAGCAGACATTTAAATTTTAGCACATTTTTAAAAATATTGCAAGATTAAAGATTTATTTTTCGAATAATTTTATCGATTAAATCAAGTTTAACTTCTTCCATTGGTAGTCGAGCACCAATAATATCCGTGATCTTTTCACCATTTTCTTTCGGGAAGTAAATAGTTGTGCTTGGCGAAAAACGTTTTTTAGGCAAAAGAATAATAGCGTAAGTATTTGTCTCTTTTCGAATACCAAAAGCTCGGAATTCACTATAGGAATGAAAAGTTTCGCCCATATATACTCCATGTGTTGAAAGACTGTAAGATATAATTTGAGTATGATTTGATTTTCGAAGAGTTAAAATTCCAATAGCTGATACTATAATTAAAGCAAGAAAAGTCCAAGATTGGTTTAAAATTGCAAAAATACAAAAGGCTAAAATAATAATTGAAAATATAATATACCAAGATTTGTTTTTATCACCAATTATTAAATCTTGAGCTTGCCAATTGACAATCTCTTGTTCTTCGGCTATATTTTCAGTAGGAGATTGATTATTTTCAACTTCACGAACTTGTGTATATTCTTCTGGATTAAAGGGTTTAACTTCTTCAAAAACCGGCTCGGTAGATTCCTTAGGGTTTTCAGCCATAAAACTACCAGCCTCAGGTGTTCGAAATTGTGATTCAGGCAAACCCGTTACGCGAGGAACGCCATTTCGGTTTTCATTATCGAAATTCATAATACTTTAATTATACCATAAGCTATTTAAAAATTCAAAAAATATCTATCAAAATAGAAAATCCTGCCGTTAAGCAGAATTACCTATTTTGGCGGAGAAGGAGGGATTCGAACCCTCGATACGTTTTACCGCATGCCGGTTTTCAAGACCGGTGCCTTCAACCACTCGGCCACCTCTCCAGATGATACCCATTATATCACATTTTTTTTAAATTCTCAAGTTATTTTTCTTGCTGAAGCAAATAAAATGCCCAAATTTCTTTCGCACCGTTTTGATGGAGAAGATTTGCGATCGAATTTAAAGTTGCGCCAGTTGTATGAATATCATCAAGAATTACATAAATTTTATTTTTCGAAAGCTTTTCTCCTATAAACTCATAACTATTCTTTGCCTGAATTTGTCGCGTTTTAAAATTTTTGCCGCGTTGAGTGGTTTTTGATATTCTTTTAACTAATGTCGATTTTTCAATTTTTAGATTCTTTGCAAGCTGACGAGTCAAAAGTTCAGTATGATCTAAACCACGTTCACGAATATGGTTCGAAAGTGTTGGAACTGGAATTAAAACCATTTTTTCACGATTATTAATAAATTCACTATTCGAAAGTAGAAAATCAGATAAAAGTTTTGCGAGATAATAAGAATTCTGCCTCTTGCTTTGAAATTTAAATTCATCAACTATTTTTTGAAGCTCTCCAGACCTTTTCGAAAGATAAAATTCTTTCGAAATAACACTATTCGAACGAGAAAGCGAATTTCCAAAATTACACCTTGATTCAAGGCATTTTTTACAAATAGGGTCGCCCAATTTCTGGCAAAAATAGCAATCATCTGGCGCAAAAGAGTTTAAAATTATTTCGTATATGCTTTTCTTCATAAAAAATCGTTTCTACCTCTTGATTATATAATAAAAGTGCGGTATAATAAAGTAAATTAATCTTATTTAGGAAATTTAATGCGGAGGAAAAATGGCTAGAAGGCAAAATGATGATAGCTTTTTGAATGATGAATTGGAAGCTGCTTTCAATTTTGGTGATGATTTGATGGAAACTTCAGAAAATGAAGCTTTCAGCGGATCTGAACAAATTGAAATTGCGGAAGAAGAAAATGAGCTTCCTGGTCAATTAGCTGTTGATGTTTATGAAACAGAAGATAAGCTTTTTGTTAAAGCACGAACTGCGGGTGTGAATAAAAATGACTTGGATGTTTCACTTTCAGATGGAACTTTAACGATTAGCGGAAGTCTAAATCCTGGTGATCAAGAGGGAATTATCGCTCATCATGCACAAGAATGCTACTGGGGAGAATTTAGCCGAACACTAACTCTTCCAGTTCCAATCAAAGAAGATGAAGTTGAAGCAATATTGAAAGATGGAATTTTAACAATAAGCTTCACAAAAGTTAAAACTCAAGCAACAAGAATTAAAGTTCTGTAGAAAAATAAAATTCTCGAAGTGTAAAACTTCGGGATTTTTATTACATTAGTTTATTTTTAAAATTTATAAATTTTCGAATAAATAAAAAGACCTCTGAGAAGTGAAGTCTTTTTATTTATTATTTTATTATTCTTTATTAGTAATCGAATGGATAACGAAGTTTACAATTGCGTAAGCAAGGATTGCAATTACAAGACCAATAATAGCATACATAATTGTATTTTTAGCGTTTTGAACAGCACCAGCATCACCACTTGAAAGCACATAGCGAATACCGCCATAGATAAGCATAATCACGCTAAGAATACCAATTACAAAGAGCATAATATTGATTGCAGTTGTGAAAATTGGAGAGTCGCCATCAAACAAGCTTGTTGGACCACCATTTTCTTCTTGAACACCTTTAGCACAGCTATCAGCCGACTTCAAACCGCCAGTAACTTTACAATCAGCAGCGTAAGCTGGAATTGTTGCAAATGTAGCAGCACCAACAGCGAATATTGTTGCGGCGGTCAATAGAGCCATTTTTACAATATTTTTCATTTTAAATTACATTTCCTTTCTTAAATTATATATACTTAAATTATATCAAACTTTTACTATTTTGCAAGTATTTTAATTGTTAGCCATTATTCAACTAAGCAAATTTAAGTTTTAAGCTTTATATTACCGACTACCGCCTGCAACAGTATTAATAACAAAGTTCACAATTGCATATGCAAGGATTGCAATAATTAAACCTATAATAGAGTAGACGATTGTATTTTTCGCACTAGTGAGGGCAGCGCTATTTCCAGCTGAAAGAACATATCGAATTCCGCCCCAAATAATCATAATAACCGCCATAACACCAATGATAAAGAACATTATATTTACAACATCTTTAGCAATATCACCAGCTGAACGAGTATCTTGTTGGCCAGTTGAATCTGCACCTTGTTTAATTAAATCTGCTGCACTATTTGCATAAGCTTGTTTTTCGAAAAATCCAGCATTGAAGGCAAAAGAGCCAGCTACCACAAGAATTAATCCAAAAGTTATTAAAATTTTCTTCATTTTATTCTCCTTATATTATTCTAATTATTATTTGATCTATTCGAACCGCCTGAACTTTGTCCTGAATTATTTTCACCATTTTGGTTTTTACTTTGTGATCCAGTATTAGTTGAGCCACTTAAATTATTAGATTCACTAGAATTACCTGAGCTTCCAGATGATCCTCCGCCAACTCCTTTTCCGCTTGAAGTGTTAATAACGAAATTAACAATTGCGTAAGAGAGAATTGCAACCGCTAAACCAATAACGGCATAAATTATCATTGTTTTGGCTCGAGCAATTGCTGATGGATTTCCAGCTGCTGTTATAAATGTTATTCCTGCATAGATAATTACAATAACCGCCGCTATACCAACAACCCACAGGAGAATGGAGATTATATTTTTAGCAATATTTGTAGCATTTTTCGAATCACCAGAACAAACTGCAGTCTTTCCAGAAACAACATGTTTACAAGCGTTAAATGTTCCTCCACTACCATTAGCCCCATTAGTTCCACCTTCCGCAAAAGAGATAGGTGATAGAATTATTGAAAATAAAATACTACTTATTAAAATTATTTTTTTCATTATATTGACCCCGTTAGTAATCCGCCAAGAATTAAGTTAACAATTAGTGCAGCAGATATGATTACCACAATACCTACACAAGCATAAATTAGTGCAGATTTTGCTTTCGAAATTGTCCCTGGATTTCCGGCAGCTGTTATAAATGTTAATCCCGCTATGATAATTATAATCACACAAATAATTCCAGCCCAGATAAAAGCAGTATTAAAAGCATTCTGCATCGAAGCATCGCTAGCTTTGTTTTTATTCGAAGTATCAATTCCGTTTAATACTTTTGATTTATCAAAGGATGCTTCTGCTAAAAATTTATATTCTTTCATTATCCTAAAATCCCTAATATAAATGTTACTATTGTTGAAGCAAGAACCGCAATCACTAGTCCGATTATCGCATTAGTTAGTGATTTTTTAGCACCCGCAAGTTTTCCTGGGTCGCCAACGGCAATCATATATTGATAACCTGCATAAATAATGAATCCTATTGCGGCAACACCAGTAATTCGAAAGGCCATATCAATAACATTCGCAACTACCGTCCAGACAAACTGTTCTAAAGTAACTTCGCCCTTTCCAGATGGCCCAATATTTTTAATTTGACATCCACCTTCACCAGATTTAGTTAATCCACGATACCAAGCGGGTAGACCGAAAAAAGTTTGATTATCGTTACAACCAGCCGCATAAGCATTATTCGAAAAATACAAAACTGGCATAAAAGTTATAAAAATCGCTAGAATAATCTTTTTCATTATAAAATTCCTCCTGGAATAATCCATTCTAAGAACGCCCACATTAAAATATAAGCTATAATACCAATAATTGTATTCGTAATCATTGTTTTAGCTTTCGAAACTTGTGCAGCATTATCGCGAGCGGTAATATACAGAATGCCAGCAAAAACAATAGAACCAACTGCTGCAATTCCAACACCAGTAGTTACTACAACTAAAACCATATTTAAAATATCTTCAATTTTCCAGTCTGAAGGTAGAATTGCAGTTTTTGCATCAGCAGGAGCTTCACTTTTTTTACTATTATTACCATTTGGTGTGGTTAGATTTCCATTACCATCTTCCACAAGCTCTTCAGCAAAAGCATAGCTAGAGCCATAATTCGAAATAATAACACTCTGAAAAGCCGTAAAAAAGCTCATCAAAACTAACCCAACTATTATTATATTTTTTATTTTGTTTACCATGATAATTATACTTTAAACCATTTTTAGGGAAAAAGCAAGTGTTTTATTCTAAAAACTTAATTTTAAGGTTGACAAAAGGGTTAAATTATGATAAAATCAGGTCATATGCAAACTTTGGCGAGGTTCAAAAAAGCAAAAACTCAAGATTTTCGAAATGTGTTTTTCATCGCGATCTTTACAGTAGTCGCAATCTTGGGATTTTTTAATTCGAATATCGCCCTTGCTCTTGATGGAGCAAAATGGACAGATTCTTCAAAAAATGGCATAACATATAACGGAAAAACATATTCAAAAGTTTCTGACACTTCAAGATTTCCAGAATCAATTCGTTCAAAAAAACTTTATGCCGAAAATTCTTCATTAAATGCTGGTGAAAACAAAACAACAGTAATCGCTCTTGAAAACGAGAATGATGCTTCAAGCGGAAAAATTTATTCATTTGATGTAAGCGCACTTGGAAATGTAAAACAAAACGGTGAAGCACAAGATGTTAAAGTTGATGGCGTTTCGAAAAATGAAGATAAATCACTTTGTAGTGTTGAAGGTGGTGGTGGCTGGATGGTTTGTATGGTCGCTAATACGATTTCGAAATGGATGGATGGTATTTATGACTGGCTCCAAGCATTTTTGCGAGTGCAACCACTTTACACATCAAATCAATCTGGTCTTTTTCAAGTTTGGGATTATATGCGAAATGTTGCAAACGTCTTTTTTGTGATTGGATTTGTTTTTGTAATTTATTCTCAAGTAACAGGTTTTGGAATTAGCAATTATGGAATTAAGAAATTATTACCAAAGCTAATTATTGCAGCAATTTTAATTAATGTTTCTTATTATATTTGTGCGATTTTAGTTGATATTTCGAATATTTTAGGTGCACAAACTCAAAATCTTTTAATCGGAATTAGAGATAGCATTTTTAATAATGGCGGTGAAAATAAGATAAAAACAGCTAATCTTGATTGGTCAAATATGACCGCTGCAGTTTTGAGCGGAACTGGCGTGGTGGCTTATGGTGCTTACACTGTAACGGTTGCAACTATGGGTAATATTGGTGCTGCAGTAATGATGATTCTTGGAGCACTAGTTGCGGTAATTTATTCGGCGGTTGTAGCTTTAGTAATTTTAGCCGCACGACAGGCAATTATTATTGTTTTAGTTTTCTTAGCGCCACTTGCATTTGCGGCGAATATTCTACCAAATACTGAAAAATGGTTCGAAAAATGGAAAGATTTATTCACTACAATGCTCGTAATGTATCCATTAATTTCTCTTCTTTTTGGAGGTTCACAATTAATCGGAACAACAATTATTGCAAGTTCGAACGGTAGCTTTTTAATTTTCTTACTTGGTGCCGTAGTGCAAGTTGTGCCACTAGCAATTACACCAACAATTATGCGAATTAGCGGTAGTCTGCTTGGTAAATTTGCCGGAATTATCAATAATCCGAATAAAGGTCCGGTTGATCGTGCAAAAAAATTCCTTTCAGAAAACCAAGAAATGTATCGAAATCGTGCAATTGCAGAAAAGCCAAATTCACTTCCTGTACGAATTAACCAGATGAACTACAACCGCCAACGTCGAATAGGTGCTTCAAAATCGATTGCAGAATTATATCAAAAAGAACGCTTTACGGAGCTTGAAAATGAAAGACGAGATGCAATTCAAAATATGCCAGAAGGTTCGAATGCATTTTCAAACATGTATTATAATGCTCGCAAAAAGCATTTAATAAATTCAGATACTCAGTATCAAGAAATGTTAGCCACCGAAGCTCTCAATCGTGCAACCGCAAGCACAAATGCTGGACTTTCGCAAATTAAAGCAGAGTTATTTAATTCAACACTCAAAAAAGATGCAAACGGAAACATTACCGGTGTTGTTGATTTAAGCGAAGCATCACTAAAAGCTCTACGTGGAAAATTTGGCGAGCAAGCACTTCGATTTGTTGATAATATGAATCAAACAAATGCTCTTAAACTGGCTGAAAAGAATAATAATCTTTCACTCAATAATGCAATGGCAAATAATATGCGCTACAGCAACGACTTGCTCGAAACCGCATCTGGTGTGCGTGGTGAAGCTGGAAAAGTCTCGGCGCTTGCAAGTTCTTTAGTGGCAGCTTCGAAAGAGAACAAAGAAGAAGTCGAATCACTCACAAACCTTACAAAATCACTTAATTTTTCAGGCAATGATTATAGTGAAATCTTTTCAAAAAATATGGGTGAAAAAATCCATAAAGATGGAATTGATTTCGAAATTACTAAAAACTTACGTGCTGCAACAGCCGAGAAGTTTATGGGAACAACCGACTTGAAAGGTGCTATTGATTCACTTGGTAAAACTGAAATTGGCGCAGAATTGAACGCTAACCGAAATGACTTAGTTGAAGCTTTCAAGAAAACCAAAAAAGACGATCTTCAATTTATTGGTGGTGCAGCACTTGAAAATATTGCTGTAAATGGTATGAATTCGAAAGAAGTTTATAATGCCATTCACGACAATTACGCTAAAAATGTTTCAGATGATAAAATCATTAAAGCTTCAAATGACGCAATGAAAATCATTTGGGATAAATCAGCAATTTCGAATATGTCGAATGAAACCATTAGATCTACACTCGAAAGTGTTAAGGCGATTAATGAAAACCCTTCAGAATACGGAAAACTCAATGCCGTGCAAGGTGCTGAAATTCGCAAAATGCTTAAAGAGGTTGAACAAAATAATAAAGGTCTTTATGATAAAGTTTTGGGCGGAAATTGGAAACCTGAAAATATTAAAGACAAGAAATAGGCAGAATCTAAATGTTTTGCCTATTTTATTTTTAAGCTTTATTTTTTTTCGAAAATATGTTAAAATTAATATTATTGAAATAAGGAGAAGTGGGCAAATAAAGAATGAGCGTTTATAAAGTTCCTCAAGACGTTGAGGCTGATGACAAATTGCTTGGGCCGTTTAACTTTCGGCAATTCATTTACCTGATTATTGTGGCAGGCTGTATTGCGCTGGAGATTTTTCTTTGGGGAATTTTCCCGGGGTTAATTATTTTGCCACTACCTATTATTATCTTTTTCGGTGCGCTCGCTTTACCGCTTAGAAAAGACCAACCAATGGAAACTTATCTTGCAGCGGTTGTTTCATTTTATTTAAAACCAAACAAGCGTTTTTGGCAGCCAGATGGCGTGGAACATTTAATTCAAATTTCTGCACCGGTAAATAGAGAAGAACACCTCACAAAAGAACTTTCACAGAATGAAGCCTCACGCAGACTCAGCTACTTGGCGGATATTGTTGATACTGAAGGGTGGGCTATTAAACACTCTATTGCACCAATCAATACAACTGTTCGTGAAGAATATTCAAATGAAGCTCGGGCAGCTGAAGATATGTTTGATAATTCACGAGTTTCTTCAAATGTTGATAATTTATTAAACCAACACGACCAGAGACGAAAACAGCAAATTATGCAAAATCTTGATATGGCACGAAATTTAGCGCAATTTACAAATGAAAATTCGGAAAATATTCAAGACAAAACTTATTATTTCGACCCTAAAAATCGATACGAAGGTTCAGACAATATTAAATTTGAAGATGTTCAAGTTTTAGAACCAGCTGAAGTTAAGCCAACGGCTTTTTCTCAAAATCAGCAAAATCAATACCAAATGAATTTTAACCACAATCAGCCACAAATGCAAAATGGGGCTTTTTCGAATTGGCAAAATTGGAATCAATCGCAAGCGCAAAATTATAATAATTTTCAGCAACATAAAAATTGGCAAATTCAGAGCCAACAAAATTTTGATGAAAATATTCATTTAAATTACAATCCTTATCCAGACTCAATGAATCAAACAGTTATTTCACCAAATTGGCAAAATCAACCACAACAATTTACGCAGCCTTCACCACAGCCACTTTCGAATTTTACACCACCCGCACCACAACCAGCTCAACAATCAGAGTCACAAAACCATTTCGAAAATCCGCCAGATAATTTTAATCAAGATTTAGAAGGAATTAACAACAGTTTTGAACGAATTAGGCAAAATAATGAAACTATTGAACGTGAAAAGCGAGATCCGAAAGTTAGAATTTCTACTAATCCAGAGAATAATCCTTTTTTAAATAGAAGAAACTTCACAGAACGAGAATCTGTAAATAAGATTAGCGTAGAAATGAAAAGGTTAGTTTCAGAAGGAAAAGATCTTTCGGTAGAAACGCTTGCGCGCCAAGCAAATAAACTAGCAGATAAGGAAAAGAAAACCCAAGAAAATTCGAACGAGGTCGACTTGGGTGAAAAAGAAGTAGTAATTTCATTGAGGTAATATGAATAATAATCAAGTTAATAATCAACAAAATCAGAGCCAAAATCAAACAAATATAAGTGCTCCAACAAATCCATCTTCAACGCAAAATTCGCTTGACATTGCCGAACTTCGCGAAGGAATGGTTGTAATGCGCGACGGAAGCTTTCGTGCTGTTATTGCTTGCAAATCAATTAACTTCGATCTTATGAGCTCACGAGAACGTGAGGGAGTAGAATATTCTTATCAAAGTTTTTTGAACGCATTAACTTTCCCAATTCAGATTTTGGTTCGCTCACAACGAGTTGATATTGAGCCATATTTAAATAAATTGGCTGAAATTCAAGTAGCGCAAGATAATATGTTACTTGGCGACTTAATGGAAGATTACATTAACTTTATTGATAGCCTTAGCCGAAGTGCGAATATTATGGATAAATCTTTCTTTATTGTGGTTCCTTATTATCCGAGTGGTGATTTAAATAATTTAAAGGGTTCAGCAAAAGGATTTTTTGGTAAAATTTTTGCGAAACCGGGTGCTCAAATTTCGAAAATCGACCGCAACACTTGGGATAAAGCACGCGAAGAAATTAAAAAACGCGTTGATTCAATTACCGGCGGTCTTTACCAAATGGGAATTAAATCAGTTCAATTAAACACCAAAGAACTCGGTGAACTTTATTATAATGTTTATAACCCAGATACAGCCGTTTATGAACCTTTGGGCGATTTTCGTGATACAGCAAGTTTATTCGTTCGAAAAGCTGAAGGCGAGCGACCAGATCAAGGAGGATTTTAATTATGGCGAAGAAAAAAGATGCGGTTGATATTGCAGCCCAACAGCGAGTACAAGAACAAGCCGAAGTCGAACAAGCATTTTTAACCGGTATTAACACTTTGCGAGATTTAATAGCACCATCAAGTCTTGAATTTCACTCAGGATATTTTCGACTTGGCACAAAATATGGTCAAACAATTTATGTCTACGGTTACCCCCGCCAGCTTTATACTGGATGGGCCTCGCCAATTTTGAATGCTGATGAGGTTTTAGATGTTTCAATGTTTATTTATCCTGTTGAAACTGAAATCGTCATGAAAAACCTTCGTCGAAAAGTTACTCAGCTTGAAGCCGATCTTTCGATTAATAACGAAAAAGGTAGAACCCGAGATCCAGCGCTTGAAGCTGCTTTAAACGATGCCGAAGAGCTCCGAGATCAGTTACAACTTGGTGCTGAAAAGTTCTTCCGCTTCGGCCTATATTTAACAATTTACGCCGACAGTCTTGACGAGCTTAATTTTGTTCGAAGTAAAGTTGAAACAATGCTTGGCCAGCAAATGCTGTTTTCTAAAGTTGCATCAAGCCAGCAGGAGCAAGGTTTAAAATCTGCCGTTCCACAACTTTCCGACCAACTACAAATTCGGCGAAATATGAACACTGGTGCAATTTCAACTTCATTTCCATTTACCTCTGCCGATTTAACCCAAGAAAACGGTGTTCTTTATGGCGTTAATATGCACAATAATGGGCTCGTAATTTTTGACCGCTATACACTCGAAAATGCAAACATGGTGGTTTTCGCAAAATCTGGTGCTGGTAAATCTTTCACAGTGAAACTTGAAGCTCTTCGAACGATGATGATGGGCGCAGAGGTCTTAATTATTGACCCAGAAAATGAATATCAAAAATTAAGCGATGCTGTTGGCGGAAGTTATATTCGTCTCAGTTTAAACTCGGATGTTCGAATTAATCCTTTCGATTTACCGCACGTTATTGATGCCGAAGAAGCAGACAACGCGCTTCGTGCAAATATCGTAACGCTTCACGGTCTATTTCGATTAATGCTTGGTGGAACTAGTGCAGGGCAATCAATTGGACTTTCACCAAATGAAGAAGCCGACCTCGACCAAGCAATTATTGACACTTACGCTCGAGCTGGAATCACTTCAGATCCGCTCACACATAATTCAACTCCACCAACAATTCATAACCTTTACGATACCTTAGTTCATATGGATGGAAGCGGACCAAGCTTGGCACAACGCCTTCGAAAATACACAACTGGAACTTTCGCAGGAATTTTCTCGCAACAATCAAATATTGATATCAATAACTCGATGGTGGTGTTTAACATTCGCGACCTTGAAGATGAACTTCGCCCAGTTGCGATGTACATTGTGCTTTCTCACATCTGGAATATTGTGCGTTCTGAACAGAAAAAACGAATGCTGATCGTGGATGAAGCTTGGCAGTTAATGAAATACGACGATTCAGCAAACTTCTTGTTTAGCTTGGCAAAACGTGCTCGAAAATATTATCTTGGTCTTACCACAATTTCGCAGGATGTTGAAGACTTTATGGGTTCAAAAATGGGCCGAGCGATTGTTTCGAACAGCTCAATGCAGCTACTTTTAAAACAATCTTCAAGTGCGGTTGATGTTTTGAGCGATGTCTTTAAATTAACTGAAGAAGAACGAAAGCGCCTTTCGAACTTTCCAGTTGGGCAAGGATTATTCTTTGCAGGCCAAAATCACGTTCATATTCAAATCATCGCCAGTGATACCGAACATCAGCTTATTTCAACTAGCCCAAATAGTTCAAAAAATCGCCAGGGCGATAATATGATGACGAACGGTTATGCCGATCCGAATGAACTATTTTAAGCTTGAAGCACAAGCGTAAATGTGGTAAAATTAATTTATAAATTATAGAGTTTTAGGAATAAAATGGGAGCAGCTAGAGATTTCGAAAGAGATGAAAATCTTGATTTTAGCGACTTGAGTGATTCGAATCAATCTGCGCTTGAACGAGCAAAAAGCAGATGGGGAAACGCTGAAGTTATTCGAGGAAATGACGGTTATAATCCGTCTGCTTTGGCGAGTGCAGAAAATTCTTCAACTTCTACTGCCTCAAATTCTGAAATTAGCGATTCCGAAACACTTTCGAAAGATCAAAAACCAGTCCAATCTGGCGGCTGGCAAAACAATGTGAGCGGCGGCGGAACACATAAATCTCGCAACGCAGCAAACTTAGCAGGAGGTGGTTGGAAAAACCTTGCAAAATCATTTCTTAATAACAAGGGGGCAATGGCAACAGTAGGTGGCCTTCTTAGTGGAGTTGGTGTATTTATTCTTGTAATTTCAACAGGAATTATTTCACTTATTCAGGTTCATATGGAAGAAATTACTACCGAGAAACGCAATTCATCTGCAGTAAGTATGGATAATCGCTCTGTTAAAGTGATGAAGCTGAAAATAAAAGGTACTAATTGTAAGCCAGCAGGCTTAATTTGCCGAATGTCAAAAGTAACAGACCGAAATATCAAAAATCTTGAAAAAGCTGGTTTTAAAGTTGATTTAGATGAGAAGGAAAGCTTATTTGGAAGGAAAAAAATTTCAAAACTAACCTACATTAAAGATGGTAGAAATATTGAAATAAATAATTCTTCTAAAGATATTAAAAATATTTTAACCAAAAACCCAGATGTACGACAAGCTTTTCGCCGTAGTTTTAGTGGGCGTTTCGCATCTTTTCTTGATAAATCTTGGCAAAAGCTCAAGGGTTGGTTTAATTTTACAAAAGTAAAAAAAGATAATAAAGGAAAAACCGAAGAAGAAATTGATGAAGATATAAAGAAAACAGCAAACAACCATAGTAAAGATGGAGAAACTGATTCTAAAAAATTACCAGGTGACAAAGAAGATACTGACGACGAAGGTAAAAATAAAACCCAAAAAGGTGATGAAGGAACTAGAAAAGTTAAAGAAAAACTAAAAACATATAAAGATAAGCTTAAAAAAGGTGCACAAAGTGTATCTGAAAAAGCCGCAATGGGGTTGGAAATACTTGAAGGTGCGAGCAACACATTAAATAGCTTAAATGCGGTAGACAAAGTTTGTGGAGTTTATGCATTAGTTTCAATGGGTTGGAGCGTTGCTAAAGTAGCTAAAGTTGAAGTATTAGCTCAATTTGGTTTATCTTTCCTCTCGATGGCTTCAAAAATTAAAGCCGGTGAAGCAACCCAGCAAGAAGTTACGGCGCAAGGTAATAATTTAATGGGAATCGCCAATAAAAAAGATTCTAAAGAAAATAAAAATCCTGATAGTAAAAATTCTAATACTTCAAGATTAAAAAACGCTTTTGCTTTTTTTGCAGATTCCACATCAAATAATGACCGTATCAAAAGCGCCACTGAATCGCAAGGTTGGCGAGCAGTAGCTTATGATGACCGAGTTTCGAAATTAGATAATTCAGCAAAAGACTACCAGGTTGGAATTACTGGATGGTTCGCAAGTTTAATGAATACATTAACCACAGGAATGGTGGGTTGGTTTATACGACAAAGCTGTAAAGTTGCGGGTATAGTTACTGCAGCAGTAGGTATAGCTCAAGTAGCGTTAACAATACTAAAATGTATGGGAACTGGTTTTTGGGGATGTATTGGCGATGTTGTAAAAGTGGCAATATGGGCAGTAGCATTAGGATTAGCTCTTTCTGCTGCTGCAGAGATACTAAAAAATCAAGCCATGGGTGCAATTTCGAAATATGTGAGTGAAGGTTTAACCGGCACAATTCTAAATGATTCAACAACTGGCGAGAATTTTGGAAACGCCATAATGTCAGGCTCTGCAGCAATGATGGCAAAGAACTCAATGGCTGGAAGTGGTGGTGTTTTAACCAAGTCTCAAGCAATTGCATTTCGCCAAGAGACCGACCGTCAGATTGCTGAAAATGCTGAAGACATTCGAAAAACTCACAGTCCATTTGATCCAACTACACGGCATACTTTCTTAGGTTCGATTGTAAGTAATATGATGCCCTATGCTGGAACTTTGGGCTCAATTAAAGGTTTATTACCATCAATGATTGGCGGAGCACAGAGATCATTCGCATCAATTACACCAGGAGCAAGCGCAGCTAATAGTGCAAACTTTGCAGCCAATAT
The DNA here is from genome assembly GCA_963526625.1 of uncultured Saccharimonas sp. (SeqCode). Classification (GTDB taxonomy): domain Bacteria; phylum Patescibacteriota; class Saccharimonadia; order Saccharimonadales; family Saccharimonadaceae; genus Nanogingivalis. The sequence goes on along the minus strand of CAURNF010000002.1, from coordinate 24,788 downwards.
GGAAACCTGTGAAGATAAATCAATTACAGATACTGGTGCTGCAACCGATATTTTTTGTAATGTTTATACCGGCATTGATATGGGCATTGCTGAAACTGACACTGAAGAAGTTGTTAATAAACTTAAAGAATGGGGTGATATTGTAGAGAAAGAAAATAGTAGTGAAACAAATAATCTACTAGATACCTTCAAAATGAGTGGTGACTTGAAGAAATATGATAAATATTGCTTCAATCGAAAATCACCAATCGGAACATCAGAAGATGATGATGATGAAACTCGTGGTGGAATTTGTAATACTGAAAAAAATCCTAAAGCAAACTGGTATTCACTATTTTTGACTGATCTTCGAACAGAGATGGGAATGAATGAAGAATTTAAACCAGACTCAAGCGGAGGAAGTCGTGGAAATAATAACTCATCCATTTCAAAAGGAGGAATAGATCCGGAACTATCAAAATTAAGTGGTGAATTTATTTGGCCGCTTAAAAACACCAAAGTTAAAGATGGAAAGATACAAGGAGTATCAGATGGCCAAGGTTTTAATACACCAGTTCGACAAAACCACCCAGCTATCGATTTTGCTAATGAAGAAAAAGGATGGACACACGGAGCACAAGTGTATGCCGTAGCGGATGGCGAGGTTGTTAATGGCGGTTTCGATGTAGCCCCATATAATGGATGTAGATACGGAACAGCCGATATGATGGGCGGTCCACATGCCGTAATTATTAAACACAAAGGAGATGTCTATTCTTTCTATTGGCATATGGATTCGCACTCAGTTAAAACTGGAGAGAAAGTTAAGAAAGGTCAGGTTATTGGAACTATAGGAAACTACGGCTGTTCATCTGGATCACACTTACATTTCGAACTTTCAAAAGGTTCCGCAATACCATCAACATCGGCATCTTTCTATCCACCAGATTTAATTAAACAGGACACATAATGTATAAAAAAATATCATCAATTATTTTAATTTCATTGATTTTAGCCTCCACTCTTTCAAACATTGCAAGGGCTGAATTTGATGAACGTTTTTATAAACTGAATGATATAATCTATTATGATGCAGGTGAGGATTGCGCTCCAGCTTCTAGCGGTAATATGGCGGATATAAATCTTGAAGGTAATGATAATGCTGAAAAGATTTGGAACTTTTTTAAATCAAAAGGTTTGACAGATGAACAAACTGCTGGTGTTATGGGGAGTCTCTGGGGTGAATCTAATCATTTTCAGCCAGATTTAATTGAAGCTGGAAGTGGAATTGGTTATGGTATTGCTCAGTGGTCATTCGGGCGGCGAACAAACCTCGAAAATTATGCTAAAGAAAGAGGAAAACCGGCGTCCGACCTTGGCGTTCAGCTAAATTTCTTGTGGCAAGAGCTGGAAGGTCCAGAAAATAGAGCTCTTAATATGGTAAAATCAGCATCAACAGTCAGAGAGGCCACCATAGCCTGGACTAATGGTTTCGAAAGACCAAGGGAAGACCTACGACCTGCCCGTATTAAAGAAGGTGAAGAAGTTGGAAACAAAATGCTTTCACAATTTGCAGGAAAAGGTTCTAGTGGTAGAGGAAAAGCTTTAGGACCTATAACTTTTATTGGAGATTCAATTACAGTCGGTGTTCAAGAAAAATTATCATCAACCTTTAGCGGTTCAAATGTATCCGCAACAGTTGGTGATTCAATTGCTGCTGCAACATCAAAATTACCAAATACAATTCATGATACGGTCGTTATTAACTTGGGTACTAACGATAACTTTGATGAAAATGCCGCAGAAGCTTTAATCAGCAAGCTTAAAGGTAAGAAAATTTATTGGGTAAATAACTTTTCGAAAAACCAAAATGTTGATTATAATGTAGTGAACCAAAAACTTTCAGCTTTCGCATCTAGACACAACGAAGTGAAGATTCTGGATTGGAAGAGTTATGTTGAAAAAAATGGCGGTAGAGATAAACTTTATGCAGCAGATGGAGTTCATCATAGTACAGAAGGTCAAGAAGCTTATGTAAAATTCCTTAAAGAAGAAATTGCAAATGATGGAAACAGTTCTTCGAATTCATCAGGAAGCTGTAGCTCGTCTTCAGGAGGAAAACTCGGAAATGCGACAATCGTAGATAGAGCAATGGAACTTGCCCGCCCAGAATCAGAAAAAGCAGCCGCTTATGCCGGAGAAGTAACAGATAAGCAGATGGAAGCTTTGCGTGCAACTGGCTTAATTAATTATAGTGAACCATACGTTCAAAAAGGTATGAGTTGTGATGCTTTCGTTTCTATGGTTATGAGCACAACTGTTGATCCAGAATACGCTAAGCATTGTTGTGGCGTCGCAAATCTTGTTCAATATATGCGCAGTAACCCAGATAAATATGAGAAAATCCCTTATAATGGAAGCACAAGCAATATGAAGCCAGGCGATATTATATCATCAGGAACTGGCGGCGGAGCTGCGGCTCACATAGAATTCTATGTTCAGGTTAATGGTGAAGATAAAGTTGCAAATGCTGGACACAGTAGAACAACTGGCGTTATTGAGCCAATGAATCTTCAGATTATGGAAAGTCTCGGCGAAGTTGAAGTTTGGCGATGGAAAGGTTAAAATATGCAAAATATTGATAATTCTACAAAAGTTAAAATTTATTCTGTTTTGGCCATTTTTGGAACAATATCGTTAGTAATTATAGGCTGGTGGATTTGGTCTGATATTTATTGTGGTAAATTATTACTCAGTATTGCGCCAGAAAGTTCAAATATAACAATTAATGGTAAAAAAATCCAAAACGGAACTCATACAATGACGCCAGGCAAATATAAGGTTAAAGTTGCAAAGGACGGTTTCGAAAGCGCCTCGAAAGAGTTCGAAATTAAATCTGGTCAAAAAATAAATATTTCATTAGCTTTAGCTCAAAATGATCCAAACGGAACTTGGTATAATGAACATGAGAAAGACGACATAATTAGAAGTGATGCTGGTTATGCAAAAATAACAGAAACAATGAAGAAATTAACTGAAAAACACCCTATAGTTAAGCATTTGCCATATACAAACGCAACAAAAACATCGTTACCTACGGGCTTTTCAATAACCTACAATCTGGACACAAAAGATAAAACAGAAGTTAAAGATATATCGGTTAGAATATTCAGTAAATGCAATAGTTCGAACTATGATTTTTACAAAGATTTAGCAACAAATTGGCTTGAATCTAAAGAAAAGAATATCTTCAAAAAATATAAAGTTGATTTTATAGATCCAACTTGTAGCCTTCATTAATAGATTTTATTTAAATAACCTCTGCTATTCCAGCGAGGTTATTTTACAATCTTCAACCTTAATTTCATTTGTTGAAGTAATAATTGTTTGATATTTCGAAAAATGCTTAGTTAACAATTTCTGTCGATCATCATCAAGCTCAGAAAAAACATCATCCAAAAGAACAATTGGTCTTTTAGAAGTTAAATCAGCTAAAATATCAGTTTCAATAAATTTCAGAGCTAAAACTAAACTTCTATTTTCACCCCGACTCGCCACATTTTGTGCCAGCTTTTTATTAAAAATAAATTGAATATCATGCTTGTGTGGGCCAAAATTTGTATAACCCAGAATCTTATCACGTTCAATATTTTCACTTAAAATAGCTAAAATTTCATTTTTCGAAACCTTTTCACCTAAATAATCAATTTTAATTTCATCTTTAACACCTGAAATTTCAAAATAAACTTCCTCAATTTTTGAATTTAAAAGCTCTAAAAAATCTTGTCTTTTAGAGATTATTTCTGCGCCATATTCCGCCAACATCAAGTTCCAAGGAAAAATCTCATCTTTCGAAACATTATCGCGTTTCAAAAGATTATTGCGTTGCTTTAAAGCCTTGTTATATCTTGCAAGAGCTAATTGAAAACTGGGGAAAATTTGCGAAAGAAAATAATCTAAAAAATTTCTTCGCCGTGTTGGTGATCCACTTAAAAGTTGCAAGTCGTCTGGCTCGAAAAGTACAACAGGAATACGCAAATTAGCATTCAAACGTGCTTTTTTGTTTCCATCAACCAGGAACTGTTTTTTTGATTTCTGAACAGCATTATTAAAAATAATCGTTCTTAACGAATCCCTTGAATCTTTTAAATCAATTCGGAACCAACTCGATCCATCATTTCTTAAAATTTCTTTATCGCTCGAGCGAAAACTCGTGCCTTGTAGTGCAAAATAAATTGCCTCAAGAAGAGAAGTTTTTCCGCTACCATTAGCGCCAGAAATAAGAGTTGATTTTTCGCCAATTTCTAAAATAAAATCAGAATGTGTTCGAAAATTCTGAACTCTTAGAGTTTTTAAAATCATTTAAATCCTAACTTTTCAGTGGCATCACGATATGAATATAATCATCACTTTCAGTACTCTTAAAAACTGTTGGCGCAAGTTTTCCAGAAAATCCAAAAGAAACTTCGGGTGATTTAATTGCTGATAGAGCTTGCTTAATATAGTTAACATTTAAAGTAACTTCGCCACCGCCAGTAATTTCGGCTTCAGTTTCAGATGTACTTTCGCCAATTTCACTCGCAATTGTATGAATTGATAATTTCGAAGTTTCTTCATCAGCTCGTAAAGTAATGCTTCCACCAGAATCTCTTGTAAAAACCTCAGCAACTTTAATTGTTTGCATAAAATCAGCCCGTTTCATCTTCAAAACAGTTTCAGTTGATTCTGGGATTAACCGCCGATATTCAACATATTTTCCATCAATTAAATTGCTCACAACCAGAATTTCGCCAACCATAAATTGAATTTGATTGTCATTGATCAGGATTTCAATTTCATCAAGTTTTTCAGGAATTACACCTGAAACCTTTTTTAGAACATTACTTGGCACCAGCGATTCAAATTCTTGGTCTGTTTCAAAAAGCTTGCGCTCACTTAAACGATATCCATCAGTCGCCGCCATATAAATATTATTTTCAAAAGTGTGAAGAAAAACTCCAGTTAAGATTGGTCGGGAAGTGTCATTACTTACCGTATCAACTTGACTGACCGACTCTTTAAAAATATCAGAGCCAATAAAGAATCTTGCAGTCGGTTCATCAACAGTTGGTATCTCTGGAAATTCTTCAGCCAAACTACCATTAATTTTTGATTTATAATTTCCACTTTCTATTGAAATATTTCCACCATTAACTTTAAAAGAAACTTCACTATTTGAAGGTAAACTATCAATAAAACTTTTTGTTAGTTTTTCTGGCATTAAAATGGAACCTGTTTTTTCAATTCTTGCGCTAATTTTTTGCGAAATTGCAATTTCTAAATTTGTAGCAGCAACTAGAAGTCTTGAACCGTCTGTTTGAAAAAGAATATATTCAGAACTTGGCAAGCTAGTTTTACTACTTGCAATTCCTGAGATATTATTGAGTGCTTTAGATAAATCATCTTTCTTAACAGTCAGTTCCATAAAAATTTAAATCCTTTTTCTTAAAAAGTGGTAATTATAATAATAGGTATTGTGGAAACTGTGGAAAACCAAGCTTTCACTACTTAAAATTATACCATTTTTTGTGTGGAAAATCAAAGTAAAACTTTCTGAAAAACTTTGTGGAAAAATAACAACTTTTCCATAATTTTAAGCTTTAGAAAATATACACAACCAACCTGTGTAAAACTTTGGTGATTTTTTCGATAAGATTTAAATAACTTTCACTCAACAAATTAGCTATTTTTCCACAAGCTTTCAACATTTTATTAAAATATTATATAAATAATGTCAAATATAATAAAGAAATAAAAATAATATTTTGCAAGATGAGTGGAGGGAGGAATATGTATTTTTATAGCAAATAAATAAAATATAATTTTAAAAAGTCAAAAGCGAACAAAAATAACTGTTCGCTTTTTATAAACTAAACCAAAATAATTGTCAAATTAACAGATATAAAAATAGAGCTTTTATAGCTCTATTCATAAATTAAATCTCGTAATCCTTCAATTTGTGAACGAATTTCGGCATCTAATTTAATACTTTTTTCAATTTTCGAAACTCCATTCATAATGGTCGAATGATCTCGTGAAAATTCTTTACCTATTTGTGGGAAGCTCATTTTTAGCTCGTACTTCATTAAATAGCAGGCTGTTTGACGAGCATGATTAATATCTTTTTGCCGAGATTTACTTAAAATATCTTCTTTCGAAACTCCGAAATACTTAGCGGTTTTATCAATAATTTTTTTTGAGTTTAAGTGATTTGGCCTTATTGGCCGGCTATTTTGAATTAAACCTTGTGCAAGTTCGAGACTTGGCTTGATGTTTCTAAGTTCCGCCATTGCAATTAGTTGAGTAACTGCTCCAATAATTTCTCGAATATTTGTGCGATAATTTTCAGCGATAAATTCTGAAACTTCTGGTTCAAGTTTAACTTTTTCGTGTTCAGCGCGAGCTTCAACAATACTTTGGCGAGTTTCGAAATCCGGTAGTTGAATATCAACCATCATTCCACTTTCGAAACGACTTTTTAGCCTATCTGTTAAAGTTGGAATACTAGAAGGCGCACGATCACTTGAAAGAATTATTTGTTTATTTACGCGATGAAGCTCATTAAATGTATGAAAAAATTCCTCTTGAGTTTTATCTTTTCCATAAATAAACTGAATATCATCAACAATTAAAACATCAACATTTCGATATTTATCGGCATAGCCTTGCTTTTTTGAGCGCACATTTTCCAAAAAATCACGATAAAAATTCTCGATTGTAATATAAAGAACAGTCATTTCTGGATGTTTTTCTTCAATTGCGTTTCCGATCGCTTGCATTAAGTGTGTTTTACCAAGGCCGGAATCGCCATAAAAATAAAGTGGATTATATTTTTTACCAGGATTTTCTGCGACATTTTGACTAACAAAATATGCTAATTCATTTGAACCACCAACAATGAAATTTTCGAAAGTGTAATCTTTATTTAGACCACTAGAATGTTTAGCTTTTTCAGTTTTCTTTTTGATTAAATCTTCAACAGAAGGTTTTTTTAGAGAAGGTGCTGGGATTTCTTCGGCCTGTTTTTTGAGCTTTTTTGTAGAAATAACCTCAAAAGAAATAATTTCAGGATTTTTACCGTTATTTCGAAAAGCTTTCTTAATATGTTCGATATATTTTTTCTTAATAGTGTTAGTTATGAAAGAATTTTTAGCACCAATAACTGCGTGATCATTTTCTAAAGATAAAAGTTGTGTGTCAGCAAACCAAGTCTTAAAATTCGCGCCTTGAATTTTAGGATCCATTTCGAGTTCAGCTAAGATATTTTTCCACAACTCATTCATAATTCTATTCTATAACATTTTTGAGTTTTCCACAACCTAAAATTTTAAGAAATAAAAAATATGTTATAATTTTTGAAAAGTAGAAGAATTTTTCCACATTTTTAAAATACTACTGTAATATCTGTGGAAAAGTCCTTGTTTTTTGTGGAAAACTATGATATACTATAAAATGAATTTAGTAAAATTTCAAGTTTAAGTAACAGATTAAAAAGCTTATGAAAAGTAATCAACTTGATTTTTTTAATATTAAATTGTAAAATAGGATAGATATGCCAAAAAGAACACATCAACCACATAAACGACATCGTGCGAAGACTCACGGTTTTCGAAATAAGATGTCTTCAAAGGCTGGAATTAAAGTTCTAAAACGACGCCGACTAAAAGGCCGAAAACGACTTACAGTCTAAGAATAAAATCACTCCAAGCGAGTGATTTTATTTTTACTTGATTTTACATTTCGTTTATGCTAAAATATTTTGGATATTTTAGAAAAGGAGGAGGAAATGAGGAAAAGTTTAATTATTGGTTTTTTCGCTTTTTTTATCGCTCTTATTTTTTCGAAAAATACTTTTGCGGAAGATAAAAAGATCTATATCTCGCGAGTTTATGCTACCGATTCGAAGGAGTTTGTTGAACTTTTTAATAGTGGTGAAGATTATAAATTTAAAGAAATTTCGCTTAAAAATAATCAAAAACAAATTGAAATTGCGAAAGTTCAAAATGGAATTTTTAAATCGCAAAAATATATGACTTTTGCGCAAAATTCTCAGAATTCTGATGTAAAATTTAAGGAAGAATTTCGAAATATTGATACTATTGGTCAGAAACCTATTTTGGGGCTTTATATTGATGGTGAATTGAAAGATTATATTTGTTCTGATGAAAAGAGATGCATTAAGGGGTTAGTTAAAAATTCAACTGATTTAAAACCTAGTAATAAGGGCGTTGAGAAAATTGCTGTTTCGAAAGCTGAGATACTCAAAAATGGCGATAAGATGACCGCTGTTGAAGTTAGAAATAATTATAATTTCGGTTTACGAGATCTTGATAAATATCCTCCAAAATTTGGTGGATTAAAGCTTGAAAAAACAGAAAATTTAAACGATAAAAAAGATGAATTAGAAAAAAAACCTGAAGTTCCTAAAAGAGAAGATGAAGCTGAAGATAAAAAAGTTTTAAATCCTGAATATAAGGATTCTGAAAATAAAAAAGAAGAAAATAAAGCTAATGTAAATGAAGAAAAAATTATTTTTAAAGATTTAAATAATTTTAAAAATGAGAAAAATATAGTTTTTAGCCAAGATAAGCAACCAGAACCGCCAGAAAAAAATACTAAAAATAATATTTTATTAAATAATGAAATAGATAATCTAAAGAATCGGGGGCAAATTTTAGCGCCAAATACTGGATTTTTGAAAACTGAAAATAATAATTTTGTTTTAAATTTAATATTTTTAGCTATTTTTGAAGTTGCAATTTTAATAAAAAGAAAGTTTTTTAATGAAGATTTTTAGAATTATTTTTTTGAGTGTTTTGCTCACGCTTTTTTTGGGATTTTTAAATAAAACTCAAGCTTTAAATACGCAAAATATTTTAATTTCAAAAGTTTCAAATTCAATGTTGGAAATCTCAAATTTTGGTGAAGATTTCCAGTTTTCGAAAATTGAAATTATCCAGAATAATCAAAATATTGGTGAAATTTCGAACGGAATTTTTTTGAAAAAATCAAAAATATTATTTAGCGAAAAAGATGGCGACGGAAAAATCTTGAGTCAAGATTTATTAAGTAAACAGATTGAGCTTAAAATTAATGGCGAAAAAGTTGATTTTTTATGTGCAGAAAATATGAAGTGTGAAGAAAAAAATGCGCCAGAAATCACTAAAAATGATATTTTAAATCGTAATTTTACTAAAGATATTTTTGAAATTTCGCAAAAAAAAGTGATTTTTGGTTCTGGTGGATTAGCTGAAATTGAAGAAGATTTTTGTGAAAATTTACAAATTAGCGAAGTTTTAATTAATTCGAATGAGCAGTTTTTAGAGCTAAAAAATACTAAAAATCAGAAAATTTCACTTAAAAAATGCGGGGTTGAAATTTATGCAGGAAATAATAAAGATCCACAAAAAATAGATTTTAAAGATGTAGAGATTTTACCGAATGATTTTTTAACAATTAATTTTAATAGTGAAAATAGTTTTAAATTTTCGAAAACTGGCAATAATAAAATTATTCTTTTAAATTCAAAAAACCAAGAAATTCAAAGTGTTGAATTGAAGGGTTCAAAGAAGAATTTAAGCTGGATTTTTGATGGAAAAGAATGGAAACAAAGCTTTAAAATAACAAAAAATAGTGAAAATATTCTTCAAGTTTGTGAAGATGGATTCTTTTTAAACACCGAAAATCATTGTGAAAAAAATAAAAAAACTTGCCAAGCAGGATATTTTTTAAACGAAGAAACTGATCGCTGCAATAAGATTAAAGAAGAAAATCAAGAAAAAAAATGTGAAAATGGTTATTTCTTAAACCTTGAAACAAATCGATGTAATAAAATTTTGGTAGAAAAAGCTACATTGGAATGTCGTGAAGGTTATGAGCGCAATTTAGAAACTAACAGGTGTCGAAAAATTTCAAGTGTAATAGTTTCGAAAAAAGATGTTTTATGTGCTCCAGGATATACACGAAATCCTGAAACAAATCGTTGTAGAAAAAACAGTAATGAAGTTAAAAAAGAATTAGCGCCTTGTAAAGATGGGTATGAGCGAAATGAAGAAACAAATCGTTGCAGAAAAGTTGTAAAAAATAGCGGTGCTAGTGATGATGTAAAAAAAGATGAAGAAAAATCTAAACAGGCCGAATTCACTGGTTGGTGGATTATCGCTATTGTGATTCTAGTATTTTTAGCAATTTTATTTTTCGAATTTCGAAAAGATATTTTTGCAAAATTTTCAAAAGGTAAAAAATGAAAAAGAGGCGAATTCTAGGAATTGACCCTGGGACTGGAATTTTGGGGTTTGGTGTTGTAGATTGCCAGATTGGTAAGCCCTTAAAAATGGTGACTGGTGGTGTTATTTCAACTCCGGCTCATACACCAATCGAAATTCGGCTTGAAGAAATTTATAATGGCTTGAAAGAGATTATCAAAGAAACTAATCCAGATGAAGTTTCAATTGAAAAACTATTTTTTTCGAAAAACGTAACAACAGCTATTTCAGTCGCTCAGGCTCGTGGTGTAGCTATTTTAGTAGCTCAACAATCAAAAATTCCAATTGCAGAATATACTCCAAATCAGATTAAACAAACTTTAACAGGTTATGGTGGAGCTAATAAAAAGCAAATGCAGGAAATGGTGCGTTCGAATTTAAATTTGGCTGAAATTCCGAAGCCAGATGATGCAGCTGATGCGCTTGCTGCTGCAATTACGCATTTTTATATGACGCGTATTTAAAACTTAAAGAGTTTATGGTAAAATAAATTAATGATTGCACATATTTCTGGAAAAATTGTTGAAAAATTTGCTGGTAGCGTGATTGTGGATGTTGCTGGTGTTGGATATGAAGTTATCGTTCCCACAAATGAGTTCGAACGAGCAGTTCTTGGTGATGATATTAAATTTTACACATATCATAATATTACCGATAGAAGTCAAGAACTTTTTGGTTTTTCGAGTTTGGCGGCTAAAAAACTTTTCGAACTTTTAATTACCGTTCAAGGAATTGGTCCAAGATCTGGAATTGCAATTATGAGTTTAGGCGAAACTGAAGATGTTCGAAATTCGATTGCTTGCGAAGACGCAAAATTTATCCAAAAAGCATCTGGAGTCGGTAAGAAATCAGCCGAGCGTGTAATTTTAGATTTAAAAGATAAAGTTGGAATGGCAATTTCGAAACCTGATGGAGTTGGTGATAGCATTATCCTAGCTTCAGATGAGGCTTTAGAAGCTCTGATTGCTCTTGGGTTTAATTTAAATGATGCAACAAAAGCATTAGAGCAGATCCCTCGTGATTTACCAACAGAGGAGCGCATTACTTTGGCGCTGAAAGCTGGAATTTAAATTTCGAAAAAAAAGAAAGAAGCCGCATATTTTGTGCGACTTTTATTTTATGTTATATGGATCTAACATAATCGATTTTTAAAAACTTCTTTCGCAGCTTGGAAAAACTGCCGGTGTAAATACTCAAGCTCATTTTTTGGAAGATTTAAAATTTCATTTGAATCTAGTCGACGAAAACCATATTTATTCCCAGATTTAACCGAGAAGCTATAGATTTCGCCGCGGCTATTTACGCCAAAGCAATTATTTGTTGGTCAAGAAAATTATTTCTTCCTCAACTCCAAACCCTCCAGTTGTATCAACTTTTTGTAGGTTGACCAGTTCGCTTTCTTCTAGCTTAGAGGGATTGAATCTATTTCGAATTAATTTAGCGAAACCTATTACTTTTTTACTAAGGTTTTCTCGCGCGGTTCCTTCATCGCCGTGAGCTAATTTTACAGCATTTTCGAAAATGGCGATATCGCTTTTGACTAAATTTTTTAAGTTGCTCATATTAGAGCCCTCCTAGTATAAAAATTTCTTATTCCATAAAGGAATATACGTTAGAACTATAACAAATTTTTCTATTTTTGTCAAGTCGTGGTATAATATATTCAATGGCTATTGAAAGAATTATTGATGCAAACTTACACAATGATGAACCGCAAGATCAGCAGGTGGAGATTTCTTTACGCCCAACAAATTTTGATGAATATGTTGGCCAAGAACGATTGAAAAAAAACTTAAAACTTGCAATTGAAGCTTCGAAAAAGCGTGGTGAAAATATAGATCATGTGCTTCTTTATGGTCCGCCAGGGTTGGGAAAAACTACAATGGCGAATGTGATTGCGCGCGAAATGGGTGCGAATATTCGAATCACATCTGGCCCAGCGATTGAAAAAGCTGGCGATTTAGCTTCGATTGTAACAAATTTACAAGATGGTGATATTCTTTTTATTGATGAAATTCACCGAATGCCACGCGCTGTTGAAGAAATTCTTTATTCCGCGATGGAAGATTTTAAACTTGATATTGTAATTGGTAAAGGTCCAGCTGCACGCTCGGTTCGGTTAGATTTGCCACATTTTACGGTTATTGGAGCAACTACTAGAACAGGAAGTTTAGCGGCGCCACTTCGAGACCGTTTTGGCCATATTTATAGATTGGAATTTTACACACCAGAAGAGATTTCGAAAATTATTTTACGTTCAAGTAAAATTTTGGGGAGCAAAATTCAAGATGAAGCTTCAAAAATTCTATCAACGAGAGCAAGGTTAACTCCACGAATTGCAAACCGAATTTTAAAGCGGGTTCGTGATTATGCTGATGTTAATGGCGATGGAATTATTGATTCGAAAACTGCTAAAAATGCTTTAAAAATGCTTGAAATTGATGAGTTGGGGCTCGACGCAGCAGATAGAAATCTATTGAATTCGGTGATTGAAAATTACGGAACGCGGCCAGTTGGCTTAAATACAATGGCAGCATTAACTGGTGATGAAACTGCAACAATTGAAGATTTTTATGAACCGTATCTGATGCAGATTGGTTTTTTGCAACGAACTCCTCGTGGAAGAATTATCACCAAGAAAGCATTTGAACATTTAGGAAAGGAATTTAAAGATGAATGATAAGCAAAGCTTGGCGCAAAAATTTGAAGAAAAAATCGCACAAAATGGGCAGAATTTAACTTTCGAAAATAACTTAGGGGTTCCAATTCAAGTTCAGCCGGTTATGCAAGTAGAAGTTCCTGCTGGAGATCTGCGCGTAATTAAAACTCGCCACGAACAATCTGTAAAAACTTATCCAGATATCACTGTTGATGAAGATGAATATGTGGTTCTTTCGATGCGCCGTCATTCACTCGGCTATCTTTTAAATATTATTTTTAGTGCGTTTATTGGTGTTTTGCTAATTAGTGCGTGGATTATTATCTGTTTTATGCCGAATCCGCTACCAATTCCTGCAAACTTTAAGCCACAAATTTCTTTGATTTTTGGCTCAATTACGCTATTTTTAATTATATTAACTTATGTTAATTATGTTGTGTATCGAGCAAATCGATTTGTGATTACGAACGAACGTGCAATTCAATGGATTTCAAATACAATTATGAGCCAAAAAAAGCAGGTGATTAACCTTGAATCGATTGAAGATATTTCTTATTCTCGAGAGGGAATTTTGCAACATTTGTTTGATTATGGAACTGTTAAATTGAGCACTGTTGGCGATGAATCAACTTATACTTTTCCATTTTCACCAAATCCAGACAAAAAAGCAGAATTTTTAAGCGACATTGTTGAAGCTGCTCGCGAAAATCAAATGCTTTCTGATAAACTTTTTGAAGAAGGCGTAAAAATGAGTGTAAAATAATAAAAAAAACGGCTTTCGAAAATTTGTGAGCCGTTTTTAATATTTAATTTCGAGATTTTTTAATAAAATCACCTTCTTTTTCTAATTTTGCTCGAAGTGTGAATTTTTTGCATTTACCGTTTTCACAGTTGGTTGGTTCGTAATGATATTCACTTTTTTCTTCATTAATTATAATTCCAGAAGGGTCGGTTAGGAGATTTGGTTCAATACCTTTAACGACATCTTCGTTGATTTTTTCAGGGTAATAGCCGTTTTTCTTGTAATAAACTTCTTCTAGATTATAATAAATTTCATTAATCGAAAGTTTTCGAATTTGATCGCGTTGAACTGCGAGAAGTTCGAATCTTTGTATTGTAAAAATTACGCCAACGACGATTAAAAATATAATTACAACACAAATTTCAATAACTGTAAAACCAGATTTTTTCTTCATATATTTTTATTATATCACAATTTATTTTTTTGGTCTAATCAGTTTGAACTTGTTAGAAAATTATGATAAAATTTGTTTATTACTATTTTAAAAAATAGTAAAGTAAAATTAGGGGGTGAAGAAAATGATTGAAATTCCAATTGGCAGAAATGCTGATGGTAATATAGTTTATTGTAAAACTTTTGGACTAGATAGACGCTATAATGCAATTACTAATCGTAAATTATCTGTAAATCAAAGAGCTAAAATACGAAATGCTCGCGATCAGCTTGCGAGACAAAAGGGTTCAACAGTTTTCTAATTATTTTTTAAGGTTCATTTTGAGCCTTTTTATTTTTCGAAAAATAACCTTGAACATTTTGATAAAAAATGTTAAAATAAAGGTATTATTTTAAGGAGAAAATTTTATGGCTAAAGCAAAAAAAACAGATACAGGAATGGCTGAAGATGGTAAAAAACAAGCGCTAGATTTAGCAATTGCGCAAATTTCGAAACAATTCGGCGATGGTTCAATTATGAAGCTTGGTGAAAATCATAAAGTTGATGTTGAACTTTTACCTTCAGGATGTTTGAGCCTAGATATTGCGCTTGGTGGTGGATATCCTAAGGGGCGAATTATTGAAATTTATGGACCAGAAAGTTCAGGAAAAACTACTTTAACGCTTCATGCAATTGCTGAAATTCAAAAACAAGGTGGAACAGCAGCGTTTATTGATGCTGAGCATGCGCTTGACCCAGCTTATGCCCGCAAACTTGGCGTTGATACTGAAAACTTGCTTGTTGCACAACCTGATAATGGCGAACAAGCACTTGAAATTACTGAGACTTTGGTGCGCTCGAATGCAGTTGATTTGATTGTAGTCGATTCGGTTGCAGCTCTTGTTCCGCAGGCTGAAATTGATGGAGATATGGGTGACGCTCATATGGGTCTTCAAGCTCGTTTAATGTCGCAAGCGCTTCGAAAACTTACTGGAATTATCAATAAATCAAAAGCTACGGTGATTTTCATCAATCAAATTCGAATGAAAATTGGTGTGATGTTTGGAAATCCCGAAACCACAACTGGTGGTAACGCGCTTAAATTCTATGCTTCAGTTCGTGCTGATATTCGCCGAACAGCTCAAATTAAAAGTGGTGATGATGTAATTGGAAACCGTACAAAGGTTAAAATTGTGAAAAACAAGATTGCAGCACCGTTCCGAGTTGCCGAATTCGACATTATGTATAACGAGGGAATTTCGAAGACTGGAGATATTATAGATTTAGCGGTTGAACATGAAATTTTAGGAAAATCTGGTGCATTCTATAAATATAATGACCAGAATATTGGTCAAGGTCGTGAAAACGCTAAGCGATATTTGCTTGAAAATCCAGATGTAATGGCTGAAATTGATGCTAAGGTTCGAGCAAAAATTCGTGGTGAAGAATTTGTTGAAGAAACTCCAAACGAAGAAAAAACTGAAGAATAAAATAATTAGCCCGATAAATTTGGGGCTAATTTGATTTTAATTTTTATGGCATTAGAGATTTTTGATCATAGTGATTTTGAGTATAAAAAGATAAAAAAGAGCTCTCAAGAAGCTACTTTTAAGGATGGTTTTTTTATAATAACAGATATAAAACAAGCAGTTAAAAATCAAAATCGGGTAAATATTTTTGTGAATGGAAAATATCGTTTTTCGCTAGATATTTTTCAGTTAACTCAATTAAATGTTAAAATTGGATCTAAATTTACAAAAACTGAAATCGAAAATCTTGAACAGCAGAGTGAATTTGGTAAACTTTATGCTTTAGCTTTAAATTATTGCTTAATGAGGCCACATTCTAAAAAGGAAATTAGCGATTATTTATGGAAAAAAACTTTGAATCGTAAGCTTAAAAATCGTAAAACTGGTGAATTCTATGAAAAAAAAGGAGTTTCGAAAATTTCAGTTGAACAAGTTTTGAGCCGATTGATTGAAAAAAAATATATTGATGATGAAAAGTTTGCTAAATTCTGGGTTGAAAATCGTAATCAGAGAAAAGGTAGCTCAATTAAAAAACTAAAATCTGAATTATTTTCGAAAGGTGTTTCTTCAGATATTATCGAACAGGTTTTAAGTGAATCAAATCGAAATGATGAGGATGAGATTCAAAAAATAATTGCTAAAAAAGCTAAAAGATATACAGATGAACAAAAGCTAATTGCTTATTTGGCTCGACAGGGTTTTTCTTTTGGTGAAATTAAAAAGGCAATTTCGAAAGAATAATTTTAATCTCGAAAGGGATTTATATAATTTGGCACAAAATTCTCAGTTCTTTCTGATCGCTTTTGTGGGGATTCTTCTTTTTCGTGGCGAATTGTGATAACATTGTCACTTATCGCAACAATTTGAGATCGGTGAATTGTTAAAGTTGGGTCGTTTAATGATTTTAAAAATGGTCGTTTTACGATTAATTGCTGAACTGAAAAATCAGCTAAACTTAAAGTGTAATCAATTATTTTACCAATTTTTGAACCTTTTTCATCTTCAACTTTAAGATTTAAGATGTCAAAATCAAGGTCAATTATTTCTTTAATTTTAATTACATCTGTTGGGAGAATAAAATCTTCACCAGAGTCGATAATAAATCCAATTCTTGAAAGTTCACGAATATCGGCGATTCGGATTAACATTTCTTCATTCGAAAAAGAATTAGCTTTTAATTGATAAGCTATAATTTGTAAATTTTCAGGATTAATAATCGCATTGCCGGTTAGGGCAAGTTGTGAGCCAGTTTGTAGCCCCATAATTGGTGTGTTTAGTAATTTTGAAGCTAAAATTAACATAATTATTTATAATTTTAACAAATTATTTTTTTAAAATCCAGTTTTCCGCATTAATTCTGGCAGAATTGTTTCGTTTTGCAGAACCTTCGCTAAACCATCTAATTTCATATTTTTAAAATTATTTATTGAAAGAATTTCTTCAATTTCAACTGAAGTTGGCTTAATTTGAATTAAATTTTTAATTTCTTTTGAAATCTCGCCATTAATTAAACTTAAAACTTCAAAAATTGCAGTATTTCCAGAAAAAGCTAATTCGTAATTTTCTTTTTTTCGAATAATTGGCAACTCTAAAATAGCATTTGAAGAAGTTGAAAGTTTATTTTTTGGGTGAACTTTATCACGAAAATCTTTTTCTAATTGATGGATTTTTACTCCCGTAGTTTTAAATTCCTGTAAAATAAGCGAAGATTCTTCTTTTGAGATTTTGGTTTTTGAAATTGCTTTTTTCGAAACGGTACGAATTAAGGTTTGCGAGATCATTCCTAAAACATTTGCACTAATTAGAAACGGTTCAATTCCGAGATAATTTAAAAAAGGGATAATTTCACTTATTTTTTGAACTGGAAGGCTTGCGATAATAAATTTTCCTCGCATTGAAGCGTCAAAAATAAGCTCGGCAGTTTTCGAATCTTTTAGATTATCGATGTATAAAATATCAGGATTTTGACTCAGAGCTGATTTAGTCATTTCAAAATCATCCAAACCAATTCTTGGATTGATTTCAGTCTGGTTAATTCCTGGAATGGTTTTTTCAATATTTTTTTCAATTGTAACAATATTTTTTTCGCTCGAATTTAATTCATTTAAAATTGAGAAATTGGTTGTATTATTTCCTTCACCAATTGTAAAAATAATTCCACGCGGTTGGCGTAAAATTTGTTGAATTTGCTGTAAGTTTTCGCCCCAAAGCCCAATTTCGTTGAGTTTTCTAACACTTTTTCGGGCTCGAATTAACCTTAGAGTAACTTTCTCACCCAAAAAAACTGGAGTTGTAGAAATTCGAATCCGAGCTTCTCCGTGTCGAACTGTAGCGGATTGTGAAAAGGTTTTTTCACTAAAATTTAAACCGCCAAGATGTTTGAAATATTTAGCTAATTTTGGCAAAAAATCTTTCGAAAATTCATTAACGGTTTTTAAAACACCGTTAATTCGAAAACGAACCAAAGTTGAATCTTCTCTTGGCTCAATATGAACATCAGTTACATGTAGATTTAGCGCATTTTCAATAATGCTTTCGGCTGCAAATTTAACTGAATTTTCGAACTTTATCTCTTTAATTTTCGAAATTTTCCCACCTTCTTTCATTGTTTAAATTTTAACATAATCGATTTAAAAACGCAAGTGTGGTAAAATAAATTTATATGAAGAAAATAGTCGTGGCAGTTTCTGGTGGTGTGGATTCGGTGGTTTTGCTGGATTTTTTAGTGCGATTTTCTCGAAATAAAAATGGGCAAAAATGGCTTGAAGAAAACTTAATTGTTGCGCATTTTGAGCATGGAATTCGCGGAAAAGAAAGTCAAGAAGACTGTGAATTTGTTCGAAGATTAGCAGAAAAAGATAGACTGAAATTTGAATTTGAGCATGGTGATTTAGGCGAAAATTCAAGTGAAGAAAAAGCTCGAAATGCTCGGTATGCTTTTTTGCGAAAAATTGCTAAACGCGAAAATGCTATAATTTTTACGGCGCATCATAAGAATGATTTGGCGGAGACTTTTGCGCTAAATTTGGCGCGCGGTGGTGGTTGGCGCGCGGTGGCATGTTTTGATTCGCCAGATATTGAACGGCCTTTTTTACGATTTTCGAAATTAGAAATTCTAAAAATGGCAAAACAACAAGGTTTAGTTTGGCGAGAAGATTCGACTAATTTTAGCCAAAAATATACACGCAATCGAATTCGAAAAAATTTGAATTTTAGTAGAAAAGATCTGGAATTTATTTTTAAAATTTGGCAAAGGCAAATTGAACTTCGCCGTGAAATTGAGAAAATAACTCAAGAGATTTTGTTTGAAATTGGTGATAGCCAAAAGTTTGAACGGGATTTTTTTCGCACGAATTCAGATGAAGTTTGCTACGAAATTCTGCGTGAAATTATAATCCGTCAATCTGGAAAAATCCCGCTTTCAAAACAAGTTTGGGATTTTTTGCATGCGATTCGAACTTTTAAAAATGGATCAAAAACACAAATTTTAGGTGGGTATGAAGTTATGTTTTCTAGAAATCACTGGAGTTTTATATCTACTATAATTAGTAGATAAATACTTTATCTAGCTTAAAAAGTGACCTAAAAATTTTTACATTGATAAAATTATAACTAAAATGAGAGGTGAGTGATTTATAGGGATTTATTAGGATCTCTTTTTCTTTTTTGGTTGAAAACGCTTTAAAAATTTGTTAAAATAGTAAGAGTTGAATGACCGGAAAGGAAGATGATGAAAGATAAGAAAAACAATAATTTTAAGAAGCTATCTCTGAATGTTATTTTTTGGGTGGTAATTATAGCTATTTTTAGTGGAATTTGGCTAAGCCAGAATATTTTTTCGAATAAATTAAAAGAAGTGGCTATTTCAGATGTGATCTCGCGCGCTAATAAAGGTGAGATTTCGAAATTAGAAATTCAAGGAAATGATGTAAGAATCACTAGAAAAGGTGAGAAGAGAGCTAGCGAAAAATCGGTTAAAGAGAATGGAACGATTTATGAGCAAGGGCTTGAAAAAGGAAAGACTACTGTTAATGTAATGCCAGTTGATAACTCTTCGGAGATAATTTGGAATTTAACAGTTATGATTGTACCGGTTATTGCAATCGTGGCTTTCTTTATGCTAATTATGCGTTCGGCAACTGGTCAAAATTCGCAAGCGATGAATTTTGGCAAATCTCGAGCAAAACTTTACGGTGAAGATAAAAAGAAGATTAAATTTGAAGATATTGCTGGAAATGAAAACGCTAAACAAGATTTATATGAAGTTGTTGATTTCTTGAAAGATCCTAAAAAATACCAAAAAATGGGTGCAAAAATCCCAAGTGGTGTTTTGATGGTTGGAAACCCAGGAACTGGTAAAACGATGTTGGCTCGTGCTGTTGCGGGTGAGGCGAAAGTTCCATTTTTCTCGATTTCAGGTTCAGAATTTATGGAAATGTTTGTTGGTGTTGGTGCTAGCCGAGTACGTGATTTGTTCTCAA
The DNA here is from genome assembly GCA_963526625.1 of uncultured Saccharimonas sp. (SeqCode). Taxonomy (GTDB): domain Bacteria; phylum Patescibacteriota; class Saccharimonadia; order Saccharimonadales; family Saccharimonadaceae; genus Nanogingivalis. The sequence continues at coordinate 4,661 of CAURNF010000002.1, read as the reverse complement.
AAGCCAAAAAGAACGCTCCAGCGATTATCTTTATTGATGAAATTGATGCGGTTGGTCGAAAACGCGGCTCGGGAATGGGCGGTGGTCATGATGAGCGTGAACAAACTTTGAACCAGATACTAGTTGAAATGGATGGTTTCGAAAAAGATACTGGTGTTATTGTTTTGGCTGCAACCAACCGTGCTGATGTGCTCGACCCAGCCCTTCTTCGACCTGGCCGATTTGATCGCCATGTAGAAATTTCTCTTCCTGAAAGAAAAGATCGTTTAGCAATTTTAGAGGTTCATTTTAAAAATAAAAAAGTTGATGAATCTGTTGATTTGAACGCATTAGCAAAGAAAACTGCCGGTTCTGCTGGTGCCGACCTTGCGAATATTGCAAATGAAGCAGCTATTTTAGCAGCACGAAACAACCGCGAAGTAATTACTAATGAAGATTTAACTGAAGCTTTCGAAAAGGTTGCAATTGGTCCAGAACGAAAATCAAAAGTGATGAGCGATCTAGAGCGCGAAACTACCGCTTGGCATGAAGCTGGCCACGCTGTTGTTGGACATGTTTTGCCAGATTCAGATCCAGTTCATAAGGTTACGATTATTCCGCGTGGTGGAACTGGAGGTGTTACTTGGTTCTTGCCGCCAGAAGATCGAAGCTATACAAATATTTTCGAATATAAAGATATTTTGGCGCGAGCAATGGGTGGTCGTCAAGCGGAGATGTTGATTTATGGCGAGGCTGGAATTTCAACCGGAGCATCAAGTGACCTTCGAAATGCAACTGATATTGCTCGAAATATGGTGATTGAATTTGGCATGGGTGAAGATTTACTTGATCAAGTTTTTCATGAAGAAAATTCGGGAATGTTCTTTGATAAAATGACTCGCGAGCGACCATATTCTGAAAAAACCGCTGAAAAAATTGATGCAGAAATTGCTAAATTAATTAAAGAGGCTGTTGAGCGTGCTGCCGCAATTCTTAAAGCGAATAAAAAACCGCTCAAAGAATTAACAGATGCACTTCTTGAAAAAGAAACTCTTGATGAAAAAGAAGTTGCTAAAATTTTAAAAAATGCTAAATTGCCTAAGGAAGCAAAACTTCACGATTAGTTATGAAATCAAAAGTTAGATCAATTGTTTCGAAAGCTAACTCAAGATTAACAGTAAAATTTGCAGCAATCGTTCTTGCGAGCTCGACGCTTTTGTCGAGCTTGTTAGGCTTTTTGCGAGATAGGCTTTTAAATTCATATTATTTAGATTCTTATCCAGACGGAATTGATGCTTACACGGTGGCTTTTACGATTCCTGATTTTATGTTTTTTATTTTGGTTTCGGGTGCTTTAAGTGTAACGTTTATTCCAGTTTTTAACCAGCGAATGGCGAATCGAAATAAAAAATCTGCTTGGGAATTAAGTTCGAGTGTTTTGAATCTGTTGGCACTTTTAACTTTATTAACATCTGTTTTAATTATTATTTTTGCAGAGCCTTTAGTCAAATATATTGTTGGCCCAGGGTTGAGTGAATCTTCGCGTTCTTTGGCTATATCAATGATGCGAGTGATTGCAATTAACCCATTTCTTTTTGCGATTGCAACAGTTTTGACAAGTGTTCAGCAAGCGATTGGAAGATTTACTTTTTCGGCTCTTGCGCCTGCAATTTACAACATTGGAATTATTATCGGAACAGTGTTTTTCACAAATGGAATTAATATTTTTGGTATTCAAATTTTTGAAGGCGGAATTATGGGTGTGGCGATCGGTGTTGCTTTCGGATCAGTTTTGCAACTTTTGATTGCGGCAGCTGGTTTAATCGGTGTTGATTTTAAATATCAATTTCGAATTTTCTGGAAAAATAAAGGATTCCAGCAGGTGATGAAGCTCCTACCAACACGCTCAATGGATCAAGGTTTAGACTACGTAAATTCAATTGTTGAAACAAATATGGCAAGCCGAATGGGTTCAGGAACGGTTCGTGCTTATTCGCAAAGTTTGACTCTTCAAATGATGCCAGTAAACTTAATTGGCGTGGCGATCTCTACCGCTTTTTTCCCAAATTTAACTGAAAGATTAGCAATCGGCCGAAAAGATCTCTTTCGAAAAGATTTACAATCGGCTCTTCGAATGATTATTTTCTTAGCTTTACCAGTTTCTGTTTTGTTCTTCTTTTTGCGTGGCTATATCGTTAGCTTTATTAAAAACGGTGGTGATGATTTGATTGCTGGACTTTTGGGTGTTCTTGTTCTTTCGATTTTTGCACGTTCAATTTATCATATTGCAGCAAGGAGTTTTTACGCAATGGAAGATACAAAAACACCATTTTATATTTCGTTGGTTGCAATTGGTTTGAATATTGTTTTAGCGATAATTTTCAGCTTAATTTTTAAATTCGGTGCTTATGGATTAGCTTGGGCGCAGGCAATTGGTGCAGTTCTTGAAATTATAATTTTACTATTTTTGATGCGAAAAAGAATTAATGGACTTTTTGACGCACAATTTCTTTCAGGGATTTTTCGAATGGTGATTTCTAGTGCTGTAGCTGGCTCAATTTGCTATCTATTGGTGGCGAGAATGCCTTTACTTGGCTCTGATTTACGATTCTTCTCAACCTTTCCAAAATTTATATTTATCGGATTAGTAAGTTCAACAACTTATGTCTTGGTTGCAAAATTATTAAAACTTGAAGAAGCTGAGCCGATTATTTTACAAATTAAAAAGATGATTTTTGTGCAAGTTAAGATTAAATAATTTGCCTAAACTTTAAGAATCTGTTAAAATATAGAAAGTTTATGAATTTAGAAAAGATTAGAAATTTTTGTATTATCGCTCATATTGATCACGGTAAGTCGACCTTAGCTGACCGAATGATGGAAATTACCGGTACAGTTCAAAAACGTGATATGAAGTCGCAACTTTTAGACTCGATGGATTTGGAGCGCGAAAAAGGAATTACGATTAAACTTGCGCCTGTAACAATGAATTGGCAGGGAATAGAATTGAATTTAATTGATACGCCAGGACATGTGGATTTTTCCTATGAAGTTTCGCGTTCTCTTCAAGCTTGTGAAGGTGCAATTTTGGTGGTTGATGCTTCACAAGGGATCCAAGCGCAAACTTTGGCTAATGTTTATCTTGCAATGGCGGCCGATTTAAAAATTATTCCAGTTTTGAATAAAATTGATTTGCCCGCAGCGGATATTCCGCGAGTTTCGAAAGAAGTTATTAATCTTTTAGGTTGTGATGAAAGCGAAATTTTACATATTTCAGCCAAAACAGGAATGGGTGTTGAAGAAGTTTTAAATGCGGTGATTGAGAAAATTCCTGCACCAAAGGAGATTTAATGAAACCACTAAAAGCTTTAATTTTTGATAGTTATTATGATGATTACCGCGGTGTGATTTTGTACGTACGGATTTTTTCTGGTGAGCTAAAAAAGGGTGAAGAAATTAAAATGATGGCGACAGATTCGAAAGGTTTGGCGCTAGAAATTGGCAAGCTTCAGCCAAAAATGACACCATACGATAAAATGAGTGCCGGTGAGATTGGCTACATTGTTACTAACTTAAAAACTACCCGTGAGGCAAAAGTTGGTGATACTGTAACTCTTTCGAAAAATCCTGCTAGCGAGCCTCTACCTGGTTATCAAAACGTTCAGCCATTTGTTTATGCTGGGTTTTTCCCAGTTTCAAATGAAGATTATCAAGATTTGAAAGATGCGGTTGAAAAATTGAGTTTAAGTGATTCTGCACTTCAATTTGAGCCGGAAAATTCGCCAGTTTTAGGATTTGGTGTACGAATTGGTTTTCTTGGTCTTCTTCATATGGATATTGTTCGCGAGCGTTTGGAACGTGAATATGACTTAGATTTAGTGGTAACCAATCCTTCGACCGACTATCATGTAATTTTAACAACAGGTGAAGAATTAGACATTAAAAGTGCTGCTGACTTACCTGATCAAACAAAAATTTATGAAATTCGTGAGCCGTGGATTAAAGGTGAAATTGTGGTACCAAAAGATTATGTTGGTGTCGTAATTCAGCTGATTGTTTCGAAACGTGGCCTACAAAAGAATTTAAGTTATATTGATGAGCGCGTTTTGGTTTCTTTCGAGGCGCCACTTGCTAACCTTTTGACTGATTTTTACGACCAGCTAAAAAGCGTTACATCTGGTTATGGATCATTTAATTATGAACTTTGGGATTATTTAGTAGAAGATTTAGTGCGTGTGGATTTTTATGTTGCGGGTGAAATGGTTGATGCGCTTTCAGTTATGTGTCACCGTTCGGAAAGTGTGCGAATGGGTCGCGAGATTACTACAAAATTAAAAGAAGTGATTCCCCGACAGAATTTTCAAGTGGCGATTCAGGCGGCGATTGGTGGAAAATTCATTGCACGAGAGAATATTTCGGCTTATAGAAAAGATGTGACGGGCTATCTTTACGGTGGTGATGTTTCTCGAAAGAAAAAACTGCTTGCTAAACAAAAACGTGGTAAAAAGCGAATGAAGAAATTTGGAAATGTTGAAATTCCGAGCGAAGCTTTTACTGTAATGCTTAAACGAGATTAAAAATAATTCATTGCAATTGTATGTAATAGAAAGAAGGAAATTCCATGTTCGGATTGTTGATTAGTATTGTTTGTTTACTTGTGGTTGCTTTTATTGCTTGGTGGT
>CAURNF010000001.1:0-227426 GCA_963526625.1 uncultured Saccharimonas sp. (SeqCode) | reverse complement strand
AATAGCACGGTGCCGAATTATAAAAAACTCCTCCTAGTCGGTGGAGTTTTTTCGTTATTTATTTTTAGATTTAAAAATATTAGTAAGAATAATACCATAATTTATTTAGAACTATTTTCGTATTCAAATAATTCGCCTAATTCAATAGGGAATATTTTTACTTTTTGGTTATATTTTCGAATCTTATCACTCAATTCATTATATCTTTCAAGAGGAATTTCTATGTGAATGATATCATTAAAAGGAATATTCTCTAAAGAACGAATTTCGGTTTCACTAAATATTTTTGGTAGTTCTGCAGTTTTGTTTAGGTTTTTAATGCCAAGAATTACTGGGAAATTTGCTTTAATATCAGAGTATTTTTCAAAAGATTCCCATGTATTTCTACAAGATTTGTTTACTTTTCCGCTCCAAGATTTTTTTGAATTGATTTTATTTTTCTTTCTCCAATTGAGAATATTCATAAGTGAACGCGGAGCAAGTATTGTATATGCTAAAACATACATTTTTGTGTAATGTCGCACAATCCAAAAAATACTATCACCAAAACGAAATGTTTTAGGATTCTTAAAATTATGATTATCCGCATAACATCTAGCTATAATTCTTTTATTTACCAGAGATATTGATTTCATACTCAATTTTTTAGAATAAATAATTAAGTAGTCATCTTGCTGGGTTTTTAATCCGTTTTTTAAAATATTATCAAAAATTGGTGTAATATTTCTACTGGAATCATACTCAAAGCCTCCAGTTCCGTGCCAGAATTTTACATTTATAATACTATTTTTATACTCTTCTAGCTCGTTTTCGGTAAAATTCGGTAAAATATTCGAAAGTTGTTTTTGAAGCTCTAAAATCGCCTTATTTTGTGTTTTGGTTTTTATTGATTTTGGTAAGAAAAATATACAAATTTGCTTAGGCAACTTACGGTAGAACTTATTATTTATTCGAAAAAACATAAGAAAATTATAACATAAACAGATTAGAAATACAAAAATATTATAATAAAATAAAAAAGCTCTTATGTAAATATTGACAAAAAGCATAAGTTGTGCTATAATTAAAACATAATCAAAAATAGATTAGATTTTAATAAAACAAAGGAGATTAAATGGCCGGAACAAAGGCAGGCGGCGCAAAGGCAGCTGCAACTAATAAAGCAAAATATGGAAAAGATTTTTATTCACGAATTGGGCAAAAAGGCGGTAAAAATGGAACAACTGGTGGATTTGCTGCAAACCGTGAACTTGCAAAAATTGCGGGGCAAAAGGGCGGTCGAATTAGCCGCCGTGGTCCAGCTACAACAAAGATTTCAATGACTGAAGAGTCTGAAGAATCAAAAATTGAAGTTCGTGTCGCTTAAAAAAGTATACAAATAAAATCACGCTTTCGAAATATCGCGTGATTTTATTTTATTTTATTTTATTTTTCGCCGCAAACTTTTAAAACGAGAATCATTATTTTGCCAGATAGTTCCGCAGGCAGGGCATTTATATGTTAAATCTTTTTGCTGAAAACCATTTAGTTTGCATTTTGGGCAGAGGCTTCTTTTATGCAGCCAATCTCGGTAAGTGTCAAGCTTGCTCTCAGCTAAATTTGAGCTAAAACAAAACCCATATTGACTTACAAGGTTATTTCGAACGAGTTCCCAAGCCTCGGACTCCATCTTAAGGAGTTCAATGTCAAGCCAAAAATCTTCGTGGCCGAGCAATGCATGAGCCAATTCATGCAAAATTAATAGATGAAAATTTGAAGATTCTGGTTCAAAAAAAATTGTATTTTCTTTCTTTGACCAATAGAAATCATTGCTCTCTTCGAAATTAAATTGAGGAAAGTCCTTGCGTAATTTTTCAACAAATTCCAAATTCATTAAAAATTCAATGCCTCTTTTGCAGATTTAAAACAACCATAAATCACTGCTTCGCGCGGTTTTTGAGCTTGAACGATTTTTGGGCAGGAAATTCCTTCGGGTAGGTTTTCGCGAACAATTTGTTCTAGAAAAAGATCGAATTTTTTAAAGTTTTCACCAAGGCTACCGCCAATAATAATTACCTCTGGCTGAATTACTGGGATTATCACTAAAAATCCGCGCGAAATTCTATCGGCAATATTTTGCCATTGTCGTGGTTTTGAAATCTCGCTTGCGTATTTACCATAAACATTAAAAATTGCCCGCGCACTTGCAAATTCTTCCCATTCTCGCACTCGGCCATCAAATTCAATTGGGATTCGCCCAATTTCGCTATTTTTTAGGCCTTGGTTGATTTTTCCATCTGTTATTATGCCTGAACCAACTCCCGTTGAAAGTGTAATATAAAGAATATTTTGAGCTTTATTTTTGAATTTTTTACTTTCAAAAAGCCCAGCAAGATTGGCGTCGTTTTCAACTAAAATTTTAATATTTGGAAATATTTTTGAAAGTTCAGCTTTTACATTAAAATTCTGCCAGCGTAAATTTTTTGCCCACAAAATTACACCGTTTTCAATAATTCCAGGTTCAGCACAAGAAATTGCTTGGATTTCACCCGATTTCAGTTGTTCCGAAAATTCTTTTTTAATAACTTTTTCAATAATTTCAAGATATTTTTGCTGAGATTTTGGCGTTTGAAATTCGAAAGATTTTAAAAGTTTGCCTTCTTTCGAAAATCCCGCCAATAAAGTTTTTGTTCCACCCGTATCAATTGCAATAATCATAACTCTATTTTACGATGAAAAAAATAAAAATTCAACCTTTTAAAACGCTTGATTTTTTTAGCTCAAAATGTTAAAATGGTAGCAATCTATTGGGCAGGTTAATTTTAGCTATGTTCAAAGAAATACAATTAAGGAAGGAGTCTTAAAGACTAATGGCAACAGCCAAAAAAATAACAATGGACGAATTGTTGGCGTCTGCTCCAGAGAGCGCAAACCAACTAAATCAAGGCGAAACTGTTGAGGGAACAATTCTTTCAGTTCGCAAACACGAGATTTTAATTGACTTAGGAGCGAAAGGTGTTGGATTTGTTCCTCGCCGAGAAGCTGGTCATTCAAAAAACCTTGTTGAAGGTGAAACAGTAACAGCAAGTGTTGTTGATACTGAAATGGATAACGGAATGTCGTTGCTTTCTCTTCGAAAAGCTGCAAAAGATCGCGGTTGGGAAGAAGTTATTGAAAAAATGGAAAATGGCGAAATTATCGAAATTATTCCATTTGATGCTAACCGAGGTGGTTTACTAGTTGAATATGAAGGAATTCGTGGATTCTTGCCTGTTTCTCAACTTTCAGCAGAACACTACCCACGCGTTGGTGCAAGCGACAAAGATGAGATTTTGAGCCGATTGAATGTGCTTATTGATAAGCCAATTAATGTTCGAATTCTTGATGCAGACCGCAAAACTAATAAACTTATCTTTAGTGAAAAAGAAGCTATCAAAGACGGTTTAAATGAACGATTTGATAGCTTGAAAATTGGAGATGAAGTTGAAGGTGTTGCGACTGGCGTTGTAGATTTTGGCGTTTTTGTAAATATTGAAGGAATTGAAGGTTTGGTCCACATTTCTGAAATCTCTTGGGAACGCGTAAATAATCCAAAAGATTATGTAAAAATCGGTGATACAATTAAGGCAAAAATTATCGCAATCGATAAAGATCGCCTAAGCCTTTCAATGAAACAGCTAACTGAAGACCCTTGGCTTTCAGAAGTTGAGCAATTTAAAAAAGGTTCAAGTGTTGAAGGAACTGTAACGCGAATTACGCCATTTGGTGCTTTCGTAAAAATCAGCCCAGCAATTGAAGCTCTTGTTCATGTTTCAGAACTTGGTAAAGGAAACGATATTAACCCAGAAAATATCTTTACTCTAAATGAGCGTAAAGAATTTGTAGTTATCGATATTGATAAGGAGAATCGAAAAATCTCTCTTAGCCTTGCAAAATAATTCAAAATTATTCTTGCGCTGAATAGTCGGAAATCGGTTTTAAAATCGGTTTCCGAACTTCAGCTTAAGAAAAATAAAAAACCAGAGGAGGTTGTATGAGTCAGAAGAAAATCGTAAATATCACAGATTCAATTACTGTTGATGAGTTAGCTGGAGCTTTAAATCTCCCCGTTACAACTTTGATTGGTGAGCTTTTTAAGAATGGAATTGTTGCAACTATTAATCAACGAATTGATTTCGAAACTGCTGTAATTGTGGTTGAAGAGCTTGGTTTAAAAGATGTTGAACTTAAGAAAAAAGCAAAAGCCGATGTCGTAACTTCTCGATTGCAAAAAATGCATGAAGTTTCTGAAAATGCAAAACCTCGGCCACCAATTGTGGCGGTGATGGGGCATGTTGACCATGGAAAAACTACACTTCTTGATACGATTCTCGGTACAAAAACTGTTTCTGGTGAGGCTGGCGGAATTACTCAGCATATTTCAGCCTATCAAACTGAAAGAAAAGGCCGAAAAATTACACTTCTTGATACGCCAGGGCATGAGGCTTTTGCGGCACTCCGCCAACACGGAGCCACTTTGACTGACGTTGTAATTATCGTTGTTGCGGCCGATGACGGTGTTAAACCTCAAACTGTTGAAGCAATTAGATTTGCTCAAAATGCCAACGCAAAAATTGTTGTTGCAATCAATAAAATGGATAAAGACACTGCAAATAAAGATCGCGTAATGGCAGAGCTTTCTGAACGTGGATTGATGCCAGAAGAATGGGGCGGTGATGTTACTATGGTACCAATCTCGGCGAAAAATGGTGACGGGATCGATGACCTTCTTGATATGGTTATTTTAACTGCTGATTTAGAGGAGTTGCGTGCTGATATTGATATTCCTGCTGAAGGTTTGGTGATTGAATCGCATATGGAGGTTGGTAAAGGTTCAGTTGTTTCTCTTCTTGTTGAGCATGGAGATTTAAGACGAGGTGGATTTTTAGTTGCTGGAACAACTTACGCAAAAGTTCGAACCCTTCAAGACTACAAAGGGGGAGCTATTAAATCTGCAGGCCCTTCAACTCCCGTAACTGTGACTGGCTTCAAAGAGCTACCGCAATTTGGTGATGTTTTTAAAGTAGTGAAGAATGAAAAAGAAGCTCGAAATCTTGCTCAAAAGGCTAAAATTGAAGCTGCTCAAAATGCTGCAACCGCTAATGTTACTGGTGCGGATTTATTAAAAATGATGAACCAGAAACATGATGCTGAAGATTTCAATATTGTAATTAAAGCCGATGTTCAAGGTTCACTTACATCTGTCTCGGATAGTTTGCGTTTGATTGAAACTGGTGGTGAAGTTAACCTAAATGTTGTAAGTAGCGGAATTGGAAACATTACTGAAAATGACATTCACTTAGCTGCTGCTGGTGAAAAAACAATTATTTATGGATTTAATGTTGAGCTTCCTCCCGCAATCAAGAAAATTGCTACTCGTGACCGCGTTGAAGTTCGAATTTATAAAGTTATCTATGAGCTTCTTGACGATGCTCGTGCTGAAATGGAAAAACTTCTTGCGCCAGAAGTTGTTGAAACTGAAATTGGATCACTTGAAGTTAAAGGTGTTTTCCGCACAATGAAAGAAGAAATTATTGCCGGTGGAGAAGTCAAATCAGGCCGTGTTTACGCTGGATTGCTTGCTCGCGTAATTCGAAAGAAAGAACAAATTGCTGAAGTTGAAGTTTCACACGTTCAGCGCCAGCAGCAAGAGGCGAAAGATGTTATTGAGGGCGAAATGTGTGGTCTTTCGTTGAAAACTAAAAAGAAAATCCAGCTTGAAGTTGGCTACAAGCTTGAATTCTTTACCCGTGAAGTTGTTGCTCGTAAACTTAAAGACTAGATAATATAATAAAATAATTTGAAAAAAGATTTTGCTTGTGCTAAAATAGAAATAATTAAACAAGGAAAAAGAGAATGTTTCAATTAGACGACAAATTTTTTGAAGGAATTGGCATTGAACGAATGTCTCCGCAAGAAGCGGCAGTTTTTAAACAACATGTTCAGGAAGAACTTGAGACTCGCGTTGGTGAGCGTATAACAGATGGATTTTCGAATGAAAAGCTTGAAGAGTTTGAAAAAATTATCGACGACGCTCCAGGTTTTGTAGATAATTGGCTAATGATTAATGTGCCAGATTTTCGAAATGACCGTGCGTTTATAGCGCTCACTCAACAAAATGGTGGGCAAGAAAATCACCAAACTATTGCGGAATTTGCTTCAATGAAATGGCTTGAAATCAACCGACCAGATTTTAATCAAATTACAACAATCGTAATGAAGGAAATGCAAGACGAACTTAAAGCTAATATTGATAAAATTTTTAGCTAGAATTCAAAAAAACCGTGCAACTAAACACGGTTTTTTGTTTGTAGAATTATTTCAAATAGCCGTTTATAAAGCTCTGCGCAGTTGTTTCTTTGCCGTTTGGCGTAAGAAGTGTTTTTATTTCTAGAAACTCTCCATCCGCAAATTCAAGCGTTAAAGGTGAATTTTCGGGGTTCGAGTTTACTACTTTCGCAGTTTTAATAACTACTAAATAGTTATCAATTTGAATCTTACTTTTTGGAAAGATTTCGAAAGCTCGAATTTGTTGTTCTGCTTGTTTTGCGGTTTGATTTTCTGGATTTAGAATTGAATCACTTTTTTTAAGGAGTTGGCAATATTCGGCTTGTGAATTATCTTGTTTTTCACCTTTTAACTCACCAGAAATAATCTTTGGTAAATCTCGAACCAACATTTCAGCGCCAATCTTACCGCAAATTTCATAAAGCTCACTGGCAGTTTCTGTTTTCGAAAGTTTAATTTCTTCTTGCGAATAAACATCGCCATCATCCATTTCTTTTGATAGTTTCATTAGTGAAATGCCAGTTTTTGTATCACCATTTAAAATTGCACTCTCAATTGGGCTTGGCCCGCGGTATTTTGGCAAAAGAGAAGGGTGAATGTTCACTATTGCGGGTGTGAACAAATCAATAATTTTTTGCGGAATAATTCGCCCAAACGAAACTAAAACGCCCACTGGATTTTTAAAATTCTGTACAAATTCGATAATTTCATCCATTTTTTGCGGTTGAAGAACAGGGATTTTAAACTTTTCGCCAATTTTCTTAACTTTTGGCGATTGAAGTTTTTGGCCGCGACCTTTTTTGGAATCTGGTTTAGTGATAATTCCAGTAACTTCGAAACCTTCATCAATAAGTTTTTGAAGTGAAACGGCCGAAAAATCTTCTGTACCAAAGAAAATTATAGGATTTTTCACCTATAAATCCTCCCATAAATCAGAGTTATTTTTGATGTCTTTCTCGTAGTTTAGTGGCTGTAACTCGCCATCTTCATCTAAACGATAAAACGCGTCTTTTTTGTCGCGAATATGGTCGATAAAGAGAATACCGTTTGTGTGGTCGATTTCATGCTGAAGAACGCGAGCGAGAAAATCTTCAGCCTTAATTCGAACTTCATTTCCATAAATATCAAGCGCTTTAACGCGAATTTTTGAAGCTCGCGGAACTTTGCCATAAATTCCTTTAATTGAAAGGCAGCCTTCGAAATCTTCAACGGTTTTTCCTTCGAATTTTGTAATTTCTGGGTTGATTAAAGCGGTGAATTCCTTGTTATTTTTGTCATCTAGATCACTTCGAACAATAATGATTTTGTAGAGTTTGTTAATTTGTGGCGCAGCAATTGCGGCTGAAATTTCGTGCGGGTGAGCATTTTCCCAATCAAGGCTGGCATCAATCATATCTTGCACAATTTGGCGAACTCCATCTGTAATAACATGCACACGTTCGCATTTTTTGCGCAGATTTTGGTTAGGTAAGGTTATGATATCTTCTTTTTTCATTAAGCTCTATTATAACATTTTTAGTGTAAAAAAGCTACAAAATCATTGATTTTTAGGTTTGATTATGGTAAAATCTAATACTCGAAGAAAGTAGTCTCAAGGTTAACGAGCTATATAGCTCGTTTTTATTTTAAAGAGAAAGGTTAATTTTGAATATATATAAATCTTATAAATATTGGGAAGTTCTGCATTTATATGAACACATTATCGTGGATGAATTTTGGCGAAGAATGCATGAAGGAGGATGGGTTTATTTTGAGGACTATTCGGTATTAGGTTTCACTTGGCATAATAGCGGGATTACTGAAATATCTTTAAAGTCGAAAAATGAAAATATATATTCAGAATTTGAAAAATTTATGGATCAAAACTTGCAGATTGAAGATTGGGAAATTGAAAAATACGCTAATCAAATCTTTGCAGAAGAGCAATCTTGGCGATTTGATGATAATTTTAAATTGAGTAAAATTCGCAAAATGTTGAATGAAATTCATGCTTCGAAATATTTTTTCGAAAAGCCAATTTTAAGATTTAAACCTCACGAAACGAGCGCATTTTCTTCGCAATATCTTTCGAAGCCGAGAAATCGGCGCGATATTTTGCGAATTTCGGTTGAATCTGAAAATGCTAAAACCTGTGATTTTTTACTTGAAAATCTTTCGCGATTCATTGGTTTCAGTTTTGGTTTTTATCACTTTAAAAATCAGGATTTCAAGAATTCTCGAACGGGATATTTTTCAATTGGAACTTATTCGTACCGTGATGTTTTACGTGATTTCGACGAGCGGATTTTGGATGAAATTTCAGATTTTTTGCGTGAAGATTTTTCGAAAACAGTAAAGAGCGAATATTTTGAAAAGTCAAAAGTTATAATTTGTTTTAACCAGCGAAAAGAAACGCTAAATCTAGATATTTCAAAAAACTCTTGACAGCATACGTATATGCAACTACAATTAGGATCAGAAGTTTCGAGTAGTGTTTTACTAGGAGGTAAATATGGACGAAATAACTGCAAATATAGAAAAGGAGTTTGACATAGAGTTAGGCCCTGTGATAGATAGGTATTTTGACAGAGATATGCCAGATCAAAGTATATATTTTTTGAAAAATATGCTTTAATTGTTACTGATTATTTTAGCGGAGATAGATTAATCTTTGCTCTTTAAAGTATAATGAGTCATTCCATGAGAGAAACTACAGATTTTTTAGATCTAATAAAACCGAAAAATGACAGGGAAAAGTTTTCGGCGTTGATTTATCTTGCGTTGATATTTTTCGAAACTGATAATTACGAAGGTATAGAATATCTTGCAAAAGATTATTGCGGGCGAATGATTTCTGAAGGGCGAGGATTTTCTAGTTCTGATAATAAATTTTCGCCAAGCGTGGTGGAATTTAGTGATCTAACTGGCTTTATGCTTGAAGATATCGAAAAGATAAAATATGGCAAAATTACAAAGAATGAAGCGAGAAAAGCTATTTTATATTATCTAAAGAATTATATTTTTAACACTTCGAAAAAAGATATTTAAATCAAACCTGGCGGGTCTAAATCAACTCGCCACTGTGGCTTGCCTTGGAATTCGCGCGCAATCTCTAAAAGCGGTGCGCGTTTTTTACTTTTTATAACAATTTGCCAGCGGTAAGTTTCGCCAATTCGCTCATAAAAAGCTGGCGTTGGACCAAAAATTTGAATATCTTTCGAAAACTTTTTGCGAATTTCGCGCGCTTCTTTCTGTGAATTTTGCACGGCTGAAATTTCAGTTTTATAAACGCAAGTTAATTTTAGTAAATAAACAAATGGCGGATAATTCTGTTTTTGGCGATTTTTAATTTCGAAATTATAAAAGCCGGCGTAATCTTGTTTTAAGCCAAATTGAATTGATGAAGCTTCAGGCTGATAAGTTTGAATAATCACATTTGACTCATTCGAATGTCGCCCAACTCGCCCGATAACTTGTGAAATAAGCTGAAAATTTCGCTCACTTGAAGTGAAATCTGGCAAAGCCAAACCAGCATCTGCCTGAACGACACAGACAGTTTTTAAATTTGGCAAATCCAAACCCTTAGCAATAACTTGCGTGCCAATAATAATATCAATTTCACCGTTTCGAATTTGATGATAAAGCTTTTCGACAGTTTCATTTTTGTCGCTGTCGGCATCAAATCGTGCAATTTTTTTGTTTGGGAAAAGCTTGCAAACCTCTTCTTCGATTGCTTTTGTGCCAATACCTTTATGAATGATTTCTGGTTCTCCACAATCTGGGCAAGAAGTTGGTGGTCTTTCTTTGTGTCCACAAATATGACAAACTAGTTGAAATTTATCTGTATGCAAAGTGAGCGGAATGAGACAATTTGGGCAAAGTGCCGTCCAACCGCAATTATGACAAAGTGTTACGCTCGCTGAACCACGGCGGTTGTGATAAATTAAAACTTGTTTATTTTCATTTAAAGTTTGTTCCATTTCGGCAAGCATTTTTTTTGAAAAGAATCGATGTGATTTTGAATCTTTTTTAGTTAAATCTATTAGCTCAATTTTTGGCGGTTTGGCTTCTTTTTTAGCAAGTTCAGTTAGTTTTATGATTTCATTTCCACCGTTTTTTGCTGAAATTTCTGCTAGAAAATAATCTTCAACAAGCGGCGTTGCTGAACCAAAAATTGCTTTAAAATTAAATTTCGAAGCCAAAAAACTGCTCGCTCGTAATGCAGAATATTTTGGTGTTTGATCTTGTTTAAAACTTGGCTCATGACATTCATCAATTACAATTAAACCTAAATTTCGAACTGGCGCAAAAAGTGCAGAGCGAGCCCCAATAATAATTTGCGGGTTTTCGTCGTGCAAAATTTTTAACCAAGTTTTGTGGCGTTCTGATTCGGTTTGGTGTGAATGAATAATCTTAATATTTTCAAAATGCTTTTCAAAATTAGAAACTAATTGTGAAGTTAAGGCGATTTCCGGCACTAAAATTATTACCGATTTTTGATTTTGTAAAGTTTTTTTTGCTTGGTCAATATAAATTGAAGTTTTTCCAGAGCCCGTAATTCCGTGCAAAAGGATTGTCCCTGAATTTATTTTATCAAGTTTATTAATAGCTTTTTCTTGTTGAGCTGTGTATAAAAAATTTGAACAACTAGTTTGTTTTTCATCTGTTATTTTATTTTTTTCAGTTTTTGAAAAACGCCGATTTTTATTAACACCATTTGGTAAAATTCCGCTCAAAACTTGTGAGAGCGGAGTGCCATAATATTCTTTCATCCATTTTGAAAGCTGAATTAAATGCTCAGGGATTGCTATTTTTTCTATAATTTTTGTAATTTCACGAGTCTCAAAATCTGGCTTTTGAACTTCTTGCCAAACCATGCCAGTCATATTTTTTTTACCAACGGGAATTTCAACGATCTGACCAATTTTAAGTTTATCTTTTGAAGCATAAGTAAAAACTTCGCTATTTGAGCGAACAATTTTTGTTGGGGCAACTTCAAAATAGAATTCCATATATTTTATTTTACATCAAAAATAGCGAAAAATAAAATATTTTTATGCTAAAATAAGCCTTGCGAAAATATCGAAAATTTTGTAAAATAGAAATACGAAAAGGCGAGTATATGGTAGATTTAGATATTTTTATTACATCACGAGTAAAGCGAAAAATTGTTGTATTTTTCGTGACGTATCCTGTAATTAAAATGCATTCTCGGGGTCTCGCGAAACTTTTAAAAGAAGACCCAGGTAATATTCAGCGTGAGCTCGCTAAGCTTGAAAAAGTTGGTTTTTTGTATAGAGAAAAGAAAAAGAATACATACACTTATTTTGCAAATACGAATTTTTTATTTTTTTCCGAACTTCAATCAATTGTAGTGAAAGTTCGTGAGCAAAATAGTGTTTCGCGTTCTAGAAATTATATTGAAAAATCTGTAAAAAGGTAGGTTTTTTAAAAAAGTGGTGGAGCAAATTTTTGAACAAATTTTAGAGAATCGTGGAATTTCGAAAGAGAATCGTGAAGCTTTTCTAAACCCAGATTATGATAATCAGCACGATCCTTTTTTATTGCCTGATATGGAAAAAGCAGTCGAGCGATTACTTGTTGCTCATAAAAATCAAGAAAAAATCACTGTTTATGGCGATTATGATGTTGATGGTGTTTCGGCCTCAACTGTGATTTTAACTGCTTTCGAAAGTTTTGGCTTTAAGAATGTAGATTATTTTTTACCAGATCGTTTTAAAGACGGCTACGGAATGAACGAACGTGGCGTTAAAATTTTAGCAGAACGCGGAACGAATCTAATTTTAACAGTTGACTGCGGAAGTTTAAATCATGCTGAAATTGATTTTGCAAAAGGCTTTGGAATTGACACAATTGTCACCGATCATCATAATATTGCCGAAGTTCAGCCGAATGCAGTGGCAGTTGTAAACCCGCGCCGAAAAGAAAATAAATATCCGCAGGCTGAGAAATTCGCAGGTGTTGGTGTGGCTTTTAAATTAGTTCAAGCTTTACAAACCAAACTTGACGGTTTGCCTCTTGGTCAAGAAAAATGGTTTCTTGATATGGTAGCGCTTGGCACGGTTTGTGATATTATGGAACAAACCATCGAAAATCGCCAAAATATTTTTTGGGGGCTAAAAGTCCTTTCGAAAACTCGCCGAGCTGGTTTGAAATCGATGCTTGCACTAGCTGGCGTGAAAGAGCCAAAAAGTTCAACACTTGGTTTTATCATTGGCCCGCGAATCAATTCGGCTGGCCGGCTCGAAACTGCTGAAAAGGCTCTGGATTTAATGCTTGAAAACGATGCTTTCGTGGCTTTCGAAAAAGCTAAAAATCTTGATGATTTAAATAAAAAACGCCGTAAAATTCAACACGAAGCGCTCGAAATTGCAATTCAAAAAGCTAAGGATTTCGAAAATGATAAAGTTTTAGTTTTAGCGGATGAAAGTTTTAATGACGGAATTATTGGAATTGTGGCAAGTGGTTTGCTTGAACGCTTTAAAAAACCAGTTTTTGTAATTTCAATTGAGGGTGAAATTGCAAAAGGTTCGGCGCGTAGTTTTGGTGGGTTTTCGGCAAGTCAAGCAGTTGATAAAGCGCGCGAAATCATTATTAAGGGCGGTGGTCATGATGCCGCAGCCGGTGTAACTCTTCCAACTTTAAAAATTGATGAATTTCGAAAAATCGTGAACAATTTTTATGATTCACTTAATCTAAAAAATCAGCTTGAATATCTTTTGCCGAAAGTGGATATTCAGCTTGAAGATTTTTCACCAATTTCGTTGGAACTTTTCGAAAAGATTACGGCACTTGAGCCTTTTGGAAAGGGAAACGAAGAGCCAACTTTCGAAATTAAAAAGGTGCGAGTTATAGCTCGGCAAGAAATGGGCGATAAAAAACAGCATTTAAAACTGACTTTAACAGACGGCGAGAATGAAATTAAAATGTTAAAATTTAATGCGTCAGAAGAATTTTTTGCTGAAATTGGTGAAGAAATTGACGTGGTTTTTTCGCTTGGTCTGAATGAATGGCAAGGGCAAAAAAATGTTGAAGGGCAGATTTTACATTTAGAGAGAAAGCGTGTATAATTGGCCTATGAATAAAATCCATGTGAATATGATGAGTTCTGCAGATAAGGTTGCTGGCCAAGGTGTTGGTGGTGCTTATGTTGAGCTAATGAATCTTCTTGAAAATCGGGCAAAGAGTGAGCTGAAAATCACCAAAACACTTCGTGCGAAAAACCCAGATATTACACATTTTCACACTATTGACCCGCATTTTTATTTAGCTGCACAGTTTAAAAAATATACTGGTCGCAGAATTGGCTATGTTCATTTAATTCCCGATACTCTTGATGGTAGCTTAGATATGCCAGCAATTGCTGAAAAAATTGTAAAAAAATATCTGATTAAATTTTATGATAAAATGGATCATTTAGTGGTTGTGAATCCAGATTTTAAAGAGGAATTAGTTAAAATTGGCATCGACCGAGAGAAAATAACTTATATTCCAAACTTTGTTGCAAAAGATAAATGGTCGCCTTTGAGTAAAGAAGAACGAGCGGGATTTCGAAAATCACAAGGTTGGAAAAAAGATGAAATTGTGGTTTTTGGAGTTGGTCAAGTTCAGCAACGGAAAGGTATTGATGATTTTGTAAAGTTAGCAGAAAATAATCCCGATATTAAATTTGTTTGGGCTGGCGGTTTTTCGTTTGGAAAAATTACCAGTGGTTATGAGCGCTACAAAAAAATAGTTGAAAATCCACCAAAGAATTTGAAATTTTTAGGAATTGTGCCGCGTGAAGAGATTCGAAAATTTTATGCGAGTTGTGATTTGTTTCTTCTACCAAGTTATGCGGAGCTTTTCCCAATGTCTATCTTGGAAGCCGCAAGCTGTGGTGCGCCAATAATGCTACGAGATTTAGATTTATATAAAAATATTCTTGAAGGAAAATATCTTTGCGGTAAAGATTTCGAAGAGATGAATGAAGTAATTAAAGATATTTCGAAAAATCCAGAAAAATTAAAAGAATTTAAAGTGAAGTCAAAAGAAATCTCAGAGTATTATTCAGAAGACAGGCTATTGAAAATTTGGATTGATTTTTATCGAGAACAAGCAAAATTAAAATAATTTTAATAAAATCGTCCAAAATTGAGCAATTTTATTTTCTGCTTGCTTTTTTAAAAAAACTTTGGTAAAATAGTAATCAGTATGAGTATTAGTGTAACAAGGAAAGACCAGAAAGAAGCTAACGAAAATATTATTCGTCGCTTTAATCGAAAAGTTCTACAAAGTGGAGTTTTGAGCGAAGCTAAAGCGTCGATGCGATTTTCGAAGCCTCTAAGTAAGGTTGAACGACGCAAAAAAGCAATCGTTCGAAATCAACGCCGTGCTGAAAAAGCACAAAAAATGCGACTTGGTATTCGCTAAAAAACATAAATTCCAGTCGAAAGGCTGGTTTTTATTTTTTAAAGGAGGAAAATGTTAAAAGAACAAATTAATGCTGATTTAAAAACTGCAATGCTTGCCAGAAATGCTTTCGAAACTACAGTTTTGCGAGGCTTGAAAGCTTCAATTTTGGACGAAGAAGTAAAACTTGGTAAGCGTGAAGAAGGCTTAAATGATACTGAAATTGAAACTCTGGTTGCGCGAGAAGTAAAAAAACGCAAAGAAGCTGCGAATTTACTAGATGCCGAACGTGCTGAAAATGAACTAAAAGAAGCTGAAATTCTTTCAAAATATTTGCCAGAAATGGCGAGCGAAGAAGATATTCGTGCAGCTGTGAAAGCTGAAATTTCAGCAATGGGTGAAGTCTCGATCAAGCAAATGGGCGCAATTATCGGTAAAATGAAAGCAAAATTTGGCAATTCTGCTGATGGTGCAGTTCTGGCAAAAATCGTGAAAGAGGAACTTTTGTAAGTAATTATTGCAGTCATAACGTGGTTTTATTTTATGATAGTGTTATAAAATAGAGGTTTAGCTTCTTAAAATACCAGCTCTACAACAGAATAATTAAAATAAAATATTACTTTTTAGCCAAGATTTCTAACTTTTAAATTTTTATGCTATAATGTAAAAGTATATAATTTTAAAAACAAAAGGAATTTAATGATTGTATTTTTTGGTCCAGCAGGTGCTGGTAAAAGTGTTCAAGGTAATCTGTTAGCGGCACGAAACGATTGGCGCTGGCTTGGCGCCGGTCAGCTTTTGCGTGATAGCAAAGATCCTG
Source organism: uncultured Saccharimonas sp. (SeqCode) (assembly GCA_963526625.1). Classification (GTDB taxonomy): domain Bacteria; phylum Patescibacteriota; class Saccharimonadia; order Saccharimonadales; family Saccharimonadaceae; genus Nanogingivalis. The sequence continues at coordinate 211,909 of CAURNF010000001.1, read as the reverse complement.
AACTTCTTACACAAATGAGTACGGGAAAACTAGTCGACCCAGAAATTGTTAATCGCGTTATGGGTGAAGCTCTTAATCGTGCAAATAGCAAAAATGTTAAACAGGTTATTCTTGATGGTTACCCACGCCAGCTTGCTCAGGCAAAATGGCTAATTGAAAATAAGCAAAATCATGGCCGAAATGTTGATCTAGTGATTGTTCTGGAAGTTCCACGAAGTGAATTGATGCGTCGGCTTGAAATTCGTGGTCGACTTGATGACACGCCAGATGTTATTGATGAACGACTTCGAATTTATCGCCAAGAAATGTATCCAGTTTTGAATTATTTTAATGAAAATGGCGTAAAAATTGCTCATATTGATGGAACTGGTACGGTTGGGCAAGTTCATGACCGAATCATGGAGGAAATTGAATCGTGCGAAATTTAATTACTGGAAATAAAACTGAAGCACAAATTCAAGCAATGCGTGAGGGTGGAAAAATCCTCGCGCGGATCTTGCGTGAGCTTACGGAATTTTCGAAAGTCAGAATGACCGGTCTTGAAGTTGATGCTTTTGCGCGCAAGAAAATTAAAGAATATGGAGCAAAATCTGCTTATCTCACGCCAGAGGTGAATTTTCCAGGCGTAGTTTGTATTTCAGTGAATGATTGTGTTGTTCACGGCGCACCAAATGATATCCCTTTCGAAAAAGGTGATGTGGTAAAATTTGACATGGTAATTGAGTTTAAAGGAATGATGACTGATTCTGCCATAACAACCGTGATTGGTGAAGAGCCAAAAGGAGCAGTTAAGCATCTCTTGAACGATACTAAAAAAGCGCTTTCAGCTGGAATTGCTGTTGTTAAGCCTGGTGTGAAAACTGGCGATATTGGTGCGGCAGTTGAAAAATCGCTAAAAAAATCAAAACTTGGTAATGTTCGAGAGTTAGTTGGTCATGGTGTCGGCTTAAAAATGCATATGGCACCAGAAGTTCCAAATTACGGCAAAGCTGGTACAGGTGTAGTTTTTCAAGAGGGTGACACTTTTTGTATTGAGCCAATGACTTCACTAGGCAAGGGTGATGTAATTTTCAATGGAACAGATAGCGAATGGGATGTTTTAATGAGAGACGGATCACTTTCAGCGCATTTTGAGCACACTATTTTGGTCACAAAAGATGGAGCAGAAGTTCTTACTTTAGAATAAAATTTCGAAAAATGGGAGGGAAAGTTAAATTTTCGAAAGAGAAAAAAGCTTGCAAACAAGTGCACGCTCATTTTGGAATAGCACATAATCATAAAAAATCAAGTAATCTTCCGCTGGCTATTGGTTTAAATTTGGGTTTTTCGATTGCGGAATTTTTCTTTGGTACACTTTTTAGTTCGGCGGCGATTTTGGCTGATGCTGTTCACGATTTGGGTGATGCAATTTTGCTTACGATTACATTAATTTTAAATAAACTAAGCAAGAAAAAACCAACTTCTGTAATGAGCTATGGTTATAAACGTTTTGCAGCGCTCGGGGCTCTTTTAAATGCTGGTGTGATTTTGTGGCTTTCATACACAATGGCGATTTCTGTATATTATGAATTTACTTTTCCGCATGTTCACCCATATGTGAATGTTCCAGGGTTGATGATTGTTTCAATTGCGGGAATTTTAGTGAATTTATTTGCTGCAATACGCTTATATGGTTCGAAAAATATTCTTGACCGAACGGTTTCACTTCACTTAATTGAAGATCTGCTTGGCTGGATTTTAACATTTATTACTTCTGTTTTAATTTCATTTTCAGGACTTCATATACTCGATCGTGTGGCAAGTTTATGTATTTTATTATTTATTTCTTGGGGAGCAGTTTCGAATGCTTGGGGAGTTTTGAAGATCTTAACTCAACGTGCGCCAAGTATAAAAAAATTGAACAAAATTAAAAAGCAAATTTTAGCGGTTGAAGGTGTTTTGAAAATTGAAAATATTCATTTTTGGAGTCTTGACGGAGCAGAACATATTTTTACGGCAAGAATTTTTGTGAGCGACATTTCAAGAGCTACTGAGATTCGAAAAGAAATCTCCCATTTTTTACCAGATTTTCAAATTGTAGATTCAACAATTGAGTTTTTAGAAAAATAATCAAAAAAGTGCTTGCAATTTTGAAAAGGCTCGTGTATAATTATTAATGTACTTGGTTGTGCCACCTTAGCTCAGCTGGTTAGAGCAGCTGTTTTGTAAACAGCAGGCCTTCGGTTCGAATCCGAAAGGTGGCTCCAAGTATTTTTTAACACAAGAGTTGAATGCTGGGATAGTGAAGCGGTCAAACACAACAGACTGTAAATCTGTCGGCAGATGCCTTCGAAAGTTCGAATCTTTCTCCCAGCACCAGAAATTATTTTTTGAAAAAACACCCACCTACTGCGAGGGTGTTTTTTTATTTTTTATATTCTACCTTGAAATAAAAAATATAAATTTTGTTGGTTTTATTATTTTTACTCTTGCTAAAAATTAGCATTAACGGTATAATAGAACTATGAATGAGAATTCTCGATATGTGGTAGGAATAGATATTGGAACAAGCAAGGTTCGTGTGCTTATTGCGAACTTTGATAGAGATGGTTCACCAAATATTTTGGGGCTTGGATCGGCTGAAAATTCTGGACTTAAAAAAGGTGTTGTTACGCATCCAGAAAATGTTTATCGTGCGATTGATAAAGCTCTTGCTGAAGCTGAACGCATGAGCGGCTATAAAACGGAAAGAGCAGCCGTGAGTGTTAGTGGCACGCAAATTTTGAGTACAAAAGTAGACGGAATGGTTGCGGTGAACTCAGAAAAAGGCTTGGTTAGTGATGAGGATATTTACCGAGTTGAAGATGTTGCATTGATTGGCAAAATCCCAGAAAATCGAGAAATCTTAAAGTTTATACCTTATTATTATAATGTTGATAATCAAGAAGGGATTGCTGATCCTTTCGAAATGGTTGGAACGCGGCTTGAGGTTTATGGAAACGCAATTTCTGCACCAAGAATACAAGTTGAAAATGTTGAAAATATTTTGGAACGGTTTGATATTTCTTCGAATTTATACATTCCAAGTGTATTAGCTTCAGCTCAGGCTGTACTAACTGAAAATCAAAAAGAAAATGGCGTTGTTGTCATCGATTTGGGAGCTTCAACGACTGGTGTTGTGATTTTCGAAGATGGCAATCTGCAATTCATTGAAAATATTCCGCTCGGAGGAATAAATATTACTAACGACCTCGCAATTGGGCTAAAAGTTTCTCCAGAAGTTGCTGAAGAAATCAAAATTAAGCACGGTTTTGCTTTCGAAAGAGAAGATAATAGCGATATTGTTGTAAAACATGGTCGTGAACATTACAGCTTTAATACGCAAGAAATTGATGAAATTATTGAGGCGAGAGTTGAAGAAATTTTTGAGGAGGTTCGAAAGGTTCTTCGAAAGTCTGGTCTTGAGAATCAATTACCTGGCGGTGCTGTACTAACTGGGGGTGGAGCAGCTCTTAAAGGAATTGATACATTTGCGAAAAAATATCTTCAGCTTGCAGTACAGATTGGTAAAAATGGAATTGACAATACGGTTTCTGAAAAGGTTAAAGCGCTTGAGTATTCTGCTGCAGTCGGTTTATTAATTGAAATGCGCGATAATACTTCGAGATATAATAGTTATAGAGATGAAGAACCGGCGAAAATCGGATTTTTCGCAAAATTATTCAAGAAAAAACAATAAAGTGATATAATGGGAGTAGATTAAGGAGAAGAAATGCCAGAAATTATACCAAATGAAGTTCAAACTTTTGCTAAAATTAAAGTTGTAGGTATCGGTGGTGCCGGTGGAAGCGCCGTTAATCGAATGAAAGATGTTGGTTTGAGTAACATCGAGTTTATTGCGATGAATACTGATGCTCAAGCTTTATATAAATCAAAGGCTGACAAGAAAATCCACCTTGGCCGTGAAACTACAAATGGTTTAGGTGCTGGTGCTGATCCGATTGTTGGTGAGAGCGCCGCTCTTGAATCTCGAGAAGAAATTCGTGAGGCTCTTGATGGCGCCGATATGGTATTTATTGCCATTGGTGCTGGTGGCGGAACTGGTTCTGGCGCTGGTCATGTTGTGGCTGAAATTGCTCGTGAAATGGGAATTTTGGTCATTGGTGTTGCAACGCGTCCATTTACTTTTGAAGGTGCAAAACGCAAAACTAATGCTGATTGGGCAATAGAAAAGCTCGCTGCTGCAGTTGATACTTTGATAACAATTCCAAACGACCGTCTTCTTCAAACTGTTGATAGGAATTTGCCACTTCTTGAAACTTTTAAAATTGCTGACGATGTTCTTCGGCAAGGTGTTCAGGGTATTTCCGAACTTATTACCGAGCATGGCTTAATCAACCTTGACTTTGCAGATGTTAAGTCAATTATGAGCAATGCTGGTTCTGCTTTGATGGGAATTGGCCGTGCGAGTGGTGATAATCGTGCTCAAAAAGCCGCCGAACAAGCTATCGAAAGCCCAATGATTGAGGTTTCTATTGATGGCGCGCGTGGTGTTCTATTCAACGTTGCTGGTGGTTATGATATGAGTATGAGCGAGATTCAAGAAGCGGCTGAGATTATTACTGGTGCTGTTGCCCCGGATGCAAATATTATTTTTGGTGCAACACTTAAACCTGAGCTTGAAGATGAATTGATTATTACAGTTGTTGCAACTGGTTTTGATCGTGATTATAATGAACCTGTAGTAAATTCGCTTGAAAGTGCTGTTTCGAAAACTTTTAATCTCGAAGACGAACATACTGAAGCGCAAGAAATTAACCATACAATTTCGAACGCAATTGATATGGAATTAAATAATGAAGAAAAAACTTCAGCCGAAGATTTTGCTAGTGATATCGAAACTAAAAATATTTGGGCTCAAGATGAAGAAGAAAAGGACGAGAGCGATATTCCTGCATTTTTGCGACGCCGAAAACGTAATAAAAAGGAAGATTAATGGAATTTAAACTTGACGAAACAAAAGTTTTGGAAAGTAGAATGTCGGTTGACGGCCAATCCGTGCGCCGTCGCCGAGTTGCGCCAGACGGCACTCGTTTCACCACCTATGAGCGGATTGAAAAACCACGAATTGTTGTGATGAAGTCGCACGGTGGCCGTGAGGATTTTAGTCGTGAAAAGCTTAAGAGCTCAATTATTCGTTCGATTGGTAAGTTCATTTCTGATCTTCAAGTTGAAGAAATTATCAATCGTGTTGAAAATGAACTTCTTCAAAAATCAAGCAAAGTTTCTTCGCACCAGATTGGCGAAACGGTTCTTTCGGTTTTGTTTGAGATGAATAAAGTTGCGTACATTCGTTTCGCAAGTGTTTTTAATGGTTTTGAAACAATTGAAGATTTCGAAGAGATTTTATTGAAGGTTAGAGAAGAAAATGAGAATTGTAGTAGTTTATAGAGATGCTAGCGATCATGGCCGTGAAGTTCGAGAATATATTGATGATTTTAAAAGGCAAACTGGGCTCGAAATTGAGCAAATGAACCCAGATGACAGTAGAAATCAATTTTTCTTGCAAGCTTATGATATTGTTGAATATCCGACAATCTTAGCAATCGCTGATGATGGTCGACTTTTACAGATGTGGCGCGGGCGACCTTTGCCATTATTTGATGAAGTCGCATACTATGCACGCTAAGCTAAAAAATTAGCGTGTTTTTTTGTATTGACAATACTTTTATTTAGATATATCATATACAATGACAGTCCTTTAAGTAAGGATTGTATCATATTCTAAATTGTTAGGAAACTATAACATTTATTGAAATAAGCTTATTCTTAATGTATAATGAAATTATGGATAAGAAAATAATAGAGCCATTAAACAATAATATTGAAATTGAAGAAAATAAAAGTTTTGCTTCAAGAGAAAATCAGCGAAAAGCTTCAGATGTATATCAAGAAAACACTCAAAAAGAAGCTTTAGCGATTGAGACAAGAAATCTTTTAAGACAACGACTTAAGCACGATATACGCCAAGAAATTTCTAAAATGCGAAAACATGTTTTATGGCTATCTTTCTTTTTTGTGCTTATGTTTTTTATGTATAATTCACAAAAAAATAATTCTTCATTTGTTTGGCTTTTCTTTATTGCTCTACAGATCCCTTACTACTATTTCAGGAAATCACGTATAATTAAATCTTATACTGATGATTCAGAAATATAAAAATTTAATGGAGTTGTTTATGCAAGAAAAAAATGAATTTACCGAAAAGGACTATTTAGAAGCCCAATACAAAATTCAACGAAGTATTCAAGCTAATGTTACAACCATAGCATTTATTATTGTTGTTCAATTCTTATTTGCTATTATAGGACTTGCTTTTTTGTATTTTAAATTATTAACTATTCTCTCTGGATTACATAAATAACTAGAATAAAAATTGGTGTAAAATAAAATCAATTTTTTATTATGTTCATCTGTAATTATGTTATAATACCTGATTATGTCACATCCTAAAGTGTTAAGGAGTATAGCAACTAATCAAGCTTTATTGAAGATGAGATGCTCGGAGGGTTTACAGGCGACAATCGCAATCTAAGGCACTAAAAAATTTGCAGATGAAATGTCGGAAATTTCTAAAAGTAGTAAATAATAGTGTCGTGTCGGCTTTATTTAGCTGTCCGAAGGATAGTAATAAATAAAACACTTAAAAGCTTGAAAATATCTTTAAATTTTGATAAAATAAAATCATAAAAGCGTTTTATTTTGATAAATTAGCGGCTATCAACCGCGAAGCTCCCAGAAGAAAGGGTAACTGATTAGAACTGGGCGGGAAAGCTCCGTGAAAGCTAAAATTAAGGGCTAAAAGAATCACTTCTTTTGGAATCGAGATGGTATCGCCGAGCTTGCTTGGTTCTCGAGTCTAAAAGAAGTGATTTTTAATTTAGGAAAGGGTAAAAAGTGGCTAATAATAACCTTACATCAGCAAAAAAAGCTCGAAATGATGAGTTCTATACGCAGTATGAAGATATACAAAAAGAGGTTCAAGCATATATTGATTATAATCCGGATGTGTTTCGAGGAAAGGTTGTATATCTTAATTGTGATGACCCCTATGAAAGCAATTTTTTCAAATTTTTTGCCAACAAATTCAATACTTATGGAATCAAAAAGTTGGTTGCTACTAGCTACTTTAACTCACCAGTGGTAGGAACTGAGCTGCAGATCTCACTTTTTCCAGATATGCCAGACAAAGAGATTTCAGCAGTTAAGAAATCTGCACCGCAAACCAACAAGACAACTGAAGATGGAAAGATAAAAGGCCGGGTGATTGAAATTACTGAGGTGTCTGACGAAAATGGTGACGGAGTATATGACCTAGAGGATATTAAAAAAATTATTCAGGTTAATGGTGGCGGCAAGCCACTGAAAGGTGATGATGATTTCCCGCCAGGCGATTTTCGCTCAAAAGAATGTGTTGAGCTATTGAAGCAAGCTGATATTGTGGTGACTAATCCACCATTTTCGTTATTTCGTGAATATGTGGCGCAACTATTTGAATACGATAAGAAGTTCTTGATTATTGGTAACATGAACGCCATTACTTACAAGGAAATTTTTCCAAAAATTATGATGAATAAGATGTGGCTTGGAAATGGATTTTCAGGGGGTAATGCTTATTTTAAGATAGCTAAGTCAGAAGAGAGGGAGTTTGCTAGTGGTGTTTATGATAAAAAAACTGGATTAGTTAAGTTCCGTAATGTAGTATGGTTTGCTAATCTTGATCATGGAAAGCGTCATCAGGAATTACGGTTGATGACTATGGCGGAAAACAGGAAATTCAACAAGAAAGTGATTGGAAGTGATGTGTGTTATAAAAAGTATGATAACTATGATGCGATTGAAGTATCGTTTACAGATGCAATCCCAAGCGATTATGCCGGCGTGATGGGTGTGCCTATTTCATTCCTGGACAAGTATAATCCAGATCAGTTTGAGATAGTTGCCTTTCGAAAGGGTGACGACGGAAAGGACTTAGTCGTTTCCGTCGAGAGAGAGAGAGAGAGAGAGAGTTGTCGTCCAGCCGTACTTCAGAATACTCATTCGAAGAACTCAGGCATCCAGCAGCCAACGGGGAGAGAGCCTATGTTGACGGACAAAAGAAATATGCAAGAATACTCATACGCCACCTCTATACCGGGACTAATTAAAAATGCGGAAGGTAAAATTAATGGAAAAATTACATATGCAAGAGTCACAATACGTAGAAAAGGAGCAGAAAAATGATTGCTAATCTAAAAAAATACACTATTGCTGATATTACCAAGGGCTTTATCTATAATGAGTTTGAAGGTAAGGGTTTATTTGGCTTGAACGGTAAGCTAATAATCCAACCGGAGTATCAGCGAAATTATATTTATGCTGACGGCAAGAAAGATGTTGCAGTTATTGAATCTATATTAAAAGGCTACCCGATTGGTTTAATTTATTTTAATAAATTAGAGGATGGTAATTTGGAGGTTTTGGATGGACAGCAGCGAATTACATCAATTGGTCGGTTTATCGAGGGTCGCTTCTCGATTATGCGCAATGGTAATCAGACGCATTTTGATTCTTTACCGCAGGATTTGCGCCAGAAGTTGCTGGAAACCGAACTCCTGGTGTATGAATGCGAAGGCTCGGAGAGTGAAATCAAGGAATGGTTTAAGACGATTAACATTGTTGGTGTACCGCTTAATGAGCAGGAATTGCTGAATGCTATTTATTCCGGGCCTTTTGTGACACTAGGCAAGGAGACTTTTTCAAACTCCGGCAGTTCAAAGATCGCTATGTGGAGTGCATATATCAATGGTGATGCTAAACGGCAAGACTTTTGGCATGTAGCGCTGGGGTGGATTGCAGCAGCCAAGAATATAACAATTTCAGAATATATGTCTCAACATAGGTTTAATAATTCTATTGCGGAGGTGCAAACTTATTTTGATACGGTGATAAACTGGGTATCAAATACCTTTAATCAAGTTGAGAAAGAGATGCGCGGTCTAGAATGGGGAAGGCTATATGAGGAATACCACAAGTTTTCGTATAACTCTGGCCAGATTTCCGCAAAAGTTAGTGAGCTGTATGGCGACCCGTTTGTAAAAAGTCGTAAGGGAATATTTGAGTATGTTTTGGGGCTATATTCTGGGCGGAAAGGTGATTTAGGCGATACGAAACTGCTTGAAGTTAGGGTGTTTGATGACGCTACCAAACAAGCTGTTTATAAAAATCAGACCAAAGTTGCAGAAGAAAAAGGTATATCAAATTGTTCTTATTGCGAAATCGGCCATGATGCTAACAAGGCAAAAATATGGAAGCTGAATGAAATGGACGCTGATCATGTTAGTGCTTGGAGTAAGGGTGGTGCGACCTCAATAGAGAATTGTGAAATGCTATGTAAATCACATAATAGAGCGAAAGGAAATAAGTAATGAAATTTCAAGCAAACTCAAGAAGACGAGCAAAAGAATATGAAGCCGATGTTTTGGCACGCTGGAAAGCAGAAAAAACTTTCGAGCAATCAGTCGAAAATCGTAGTGAAGATAATACCTTCGTGTTTTATGATGGCCCTCCTTTTATCACTGGTGTGCCGCACCATGGAACGCTTCTTAGTTCAATCGTAAAAGATGTCGTTCCGCGCTATCAAACGATGCTCGGCAAAAGAGTTGAGCGCCGTTGGGGTTGGGATACGCACGGTTTGCCAGCCGAAAACTTTGTAGAAAAAAAGCTCGGTATCACTTCTCGGCACGAAGTTGGTGAAAAAATTTCGCTCGCCGAATATATTACAACTGCGCGCGAAAGCATGGTTTCGAATGCAGCGCTTTGGGAAAATACGATTGATCGCATTGGTCGTTGGGTTGAATTTAAAAATGCCTACAAAACAATGGATAAAGACTTCATGGAAAGTGTTTGGTGGGCGTTTAAAACCCTTTACGAAAAAGGTAAAATTTATGAAGGTGAACGTGTTTTGATGTATGATACGGCGTGGGCAACTCCACTTTCGAAAAGTGAAGTCACAATGGATAACGATGCCTATAAAACTGTAACCGACCCAAGCGTTTTTGTGAAGTTTTGGCTTAAAGATTTCGAAGATACAGAAGGCTCAAAAGATAAAACTGCAATGCTCGCTTGGACGACAACTCCTTGGACTTTGCCGGCAAATATGGGGCTGTTCGTTAATCCTGAAATTACTTACGCAAAGGTAAAAGTTGGTGATGAATTCTATATTTTAGCAAAAGACTTGCTCGAAAAAGTTTTTGTTGATGAGAAAAAGCAACCGATTCCTTTCGAAATTGTTAATTTGATTGATGGTGCGGATCTGATTGGTTTAAGCTATGAACCACTTTTCGAAGATTCGAAATATTCTGGTGAAGGTGAAGAGAATGCTTATAAAGTTTGGGGCGCAGATTATGTTTCTCTTGAAAGTGGAACGGGAATCGTTCACTCGGCACCAGCATATGGTGAAGAAGACTTCAACTTTGGTAAAAAATATGGAATTCCAGTTTTTCACGTTTTAGATGAATACGGCAAATATATTAATGGTGAATTTGTTAGTAAAGATGTTTGGGAATTTAATAAGCCGTTAGCGAAAATCTTGAAAGAGCGTGGCGTGGTTTGGAGAATCGATTACATTCGTCACGAGTATCCGCACAATCCGCGCACTGGCCACCGATTGATGTATCGTGCACACCCAAGCTGGTTCTTTGATATTCAAGGACAAAAAGAATTAATGCTTGAGCAAAATGAAAATATCAATTGGTTCCCAGCGCATTTGAAACATGGCCGTTTCGAAAAAAATCTTGAGGCTGCGCCGGATTGGAATTTATCACGCGACCGTTTTTGGGCAACTGCAATGCCAGTTTGGAAGTCTGAAAGTGGCAAGATTCGCGTGGTTGGTTCTTATGCCGAACTTAAAGAATTGAGCGGCGTGGAACTTGAAGATTATCACCGACCTTGGGTTGACGAAATTACTTTTGAAATTGATGGCGAAAAATACGCTCGAATTGATAAAGTGCTTGACTGTTGGTTTGAAAGTGGCTCGATGCCATTTGCGCAGTTTCATTATCCTTTCGAAAACAAAGAAAAGTTCGAAAAGAATTTCCCAGGTGATTTTATTGTTGAATACATTGGTCAGGTTCGTGCGTGGTTTTATTATGTTCATGCCGTAAATACTGCTTTGTTTGGTAAAAACGCCTTCAAAAACGTGATTACAACTGGTGTTGTTGCTGGAAATGATGGCCGAAAAATGAGCAAATCGCTTGGCAATTATACAGATCCGAACGAGCTAATGGATCAATATTCAGCCGATAGTTTGCGATTTTTGTTGCTAACGAGTCCGCTTTTGAATGGTGAAGATTTTGCGCTTCACGATAAGGATGTCTCAGACGTTGCGCGTAAGCTTTCAATGATTTGGAATATGTATGATTTCTTCACAATGTATGCAAGTGTTGATGGTTGGGAATTTAATGGTGAGCTTAAAGACCCTTCGAAAAATCTTGAAAACCCACTTGATAAATGGATTGTAAGCCGTGTTCATGAGCTTCGAAACGAAATCACAGAAAACATGGACGTTTATAATATTCCGCGTGCTCTTGAAGGTGTTTTGCCGTTCCTAGATGACGCTTCGAACTGGTTTGTGCGCCGTTCACGACGTCGTTTCTGGAAGAGCGAAAATGGTACTGATAAACTTCAGGCCTATCAAACGCTCCACTATGTTTTGAGTTATCTTGCGCTGATTCTTGCGCCATTTGTGCCTTTCTTGGCAGAAGAACTTTGGGACAAAATGGTTGGTGATGGCTCAGTTCATTTGAAAGATTGGCCAGAAGCTGGCGAGATTGATGAGAGCTTACTTGCTGAAATGGCCAAAGTTCGTGGTTATGTGAATGAAGCTCTTGCGCTTCGAGCAAAAAATGGCGTAAAAATTCGCCAGCCGCTAGCCAGTGTAAAAGTTCCGCAAAATGCAAAATCTTTTGATTTCGCGCCAATTTTGATAGAAGAATTAAACGTTAAAAGTGTTGAGTTTGGTGGTGAGAGCGTTGAATTTGATTTCGAATTAACTCCTGAGCTTCGTGCAGAAGGCTTGATGCGCGAGATAATTCGCCACATTCAAGCTGCACGCAAAAAAGCTGGCTTAAACGTTGATGATCGAATTGAACTTAACTTTACATCTGAAAATGCTGAAGTTCTTGACGCGTTCAAAAAATTTGAACAAGAAATTTCGAAAGAAGTTTTGGCCACAAAGGCTGAAATTTCAGAAGATGAACTTGATTTTGTTCAGATTGTAAAAGTTGAAGGTTCAGAAGTAAAAATTTCACTCAAAAAAGCTTAACCAAAATATTGACAATTAAAATAACTTATGCTATAATACGAGCATAAGTTATTTTTTAAACAAAAAACATAAAAAATCAAAAGGCAAAAATGGAAAATTTTAAGATAAACGATTACAACACGAACGAGCAAGATAATAGCTTTGAAGAATTTCAAGATTTTAAATTTGACTCTTTCGAAAGCCTAAGTTCAGAACAACAAAAAGAAATTGAAAAATCTCAAGAGAATTTAAAAAATGAAGCTCTTGAAAATTTGAATGATATTTATGCGCGAACTGAACGGAATATTGACCGCGAAAGCAGTAGTTTTTTCTTGCATGAAGATGAAATTCGAAATATGCATATTACGCATTTCGAAGATTATGATGCGAATTTTGAAACTTATGAAGGTCGTGAAGATAAATTTAGCTTGCGTGAAAATCAGTTTAAAACACAAGAACAGCTCGTTCAAGAAATTAGTACGATGAAATCTGTTCGCCGAGAAGTTCCAGCGGGGAAACGTTTTTCGAACATTATTCGAGCAATTTCTGGGAAAATCGCAGCTTAATATCTAGTAAAAATAAAATCGGTAGAAATATCGATTTTATTTTTAAAAAAGTGTTGACTTTTTAATATGCTTGTGGTAAAATACGGTAGTAAAATAAATTAAAAATAAACAAGGACAGAAATGAAAAACGGGGAAAATTTTAATTCTGCGCCAGACATAAAGAAGTCTTTCGAAGACGCTTACGGCTCTTGGGATACTCTTCAAGAAGAGTTAGTCCAGCAGAAACAAGCTAAAGCTGAAGCTGATGCTGCAAAAAAGCGCGAGATGGACCTTGCGAAAGGTGCGAAAAAATTTGATAAATCTGTTCGCGATGCGATTCATAAAGGTGATAAAGTTGCTTTTGATGAAATGATGGAACGCGACGAACATTACCGACGAATGGAAATGGGCGATAATCAAATTGAAGAAGAGCCTTATGAAGCGTCAACTCTTTCGAAAGAAGAGTTTGCGCAGGCTGTAAAATCGAGTGATGAAATTCAAAAAATGGATTTACTCGTTCGCCGAATGCAGAGCTCTACAAGTGAAGAAGCTAAGGCAAAGTTTCGGCAAGAGCTAATTCAGCTTTCGAATGAGTTTTCGAAAGGTGAAGGTGCTATTGCGGTTAAAGATTGGCATGACCAAGCTCAGTGGGATTTTCGAAAAGCCAGTGAATCCGAAGGATTCCGCCAAAAGGTTCTTGATACAATTTGGGAAAATGCAATGGCAGAACCTGAGGTTAAAAAATCGAATCCAGATGATGGCGTAAAAAATGAAGCCTTAAATAATGGCGATGATGCAGAAAAGCAAAAACCGGAAGTGACTGAACTTTTAGACGCCGAAAATAAATTCAATGAACTGCTTTCGAAAGGTGCTAGTGCTGAAGAATTGGCACGATTCCGCCGAGAAGTTCGTTCAAAGCTAATTCAAAAAGATGAATTAACTCCCGAGAATAAAGAAATGCTTGAGCGAATGTTAGAAACTAGCCTTAAAGTTGGTGATCAAGAGCGAGAACTCAATAAAGCTAATTCTTCAATTGACACTGATTCGAATATTGAAGAAAAAGCAGGTAGATTCCAGAGAATTAAAAAGTTTATTGGAAGTAAGATTATGAAATGGGGTGCGTTAGGGATGCTTGGTATGACGATTTTTGGAGTCGGAAGACAAGCTTCTGAGGGTCTTAAGTCAAGTGATAATTCTCCTCAAACTGAGCAAACTTTCTCTGGCACTGTTCATGCAGACAGCCTAAATGAAGCTGCGAACTTCAACAGTGATGGCTCTGTGGCTGAAAGTGAAAAGAACTTTAACAACGGTAAATACGACTCTGAAAATGACGATTATAATAAGATCGATCAAAAAGAGAATAAATATTCTATCGGAACAGATATTTCAAAACTTTCGAATGAAGAATATCAAAAGAAAATGATTGAATCGCACAACGAAGATGATATTGAATATATGGGACAATTCTTTGTGAACGATTCTGAATCTGCTCGGAATCTACTTGGAATTTCGAATACTGAGGTTGATGATTTGGTTGATGCCGCTCGAAATGGCGATCAGACAGCTTTCCAGAAATTGAATGATGCATATTCGAAATATATGGAAGGCGCTAAAGTTGTTGGAAATCAAACTTTGGATGGTGATTATTACTCGCTATTTGTGAATTCTAATAAAGATTATGCTCATGCCGAAGGTGCATTCGGTGGAACAGCTCGCGTAGTTGAATTGAAGAATGGGCAACAAATTTTGATTCGTGACCAGTGTAAGCAAATGGTTATGAAGAAGATTGCTGAAGTTCCAAACACTTGGACAACTCCAGTAATTCCATTCGAAGAAGCTTATACCCCACCAGCTCCAGATACTGAAAAACCACCGGCACCTACACCAGAAACCCCACCTGAAACGCCTCCTACTACACCAGATACACCTCCAACTCCAGAAACTCCACCTGAAAAACATGATGATACCAAATTTAAGACTGATCAGTCTATCTATAATATAGATAATGCGGTCACTAGAATGGATAAAGGTGAATTAATAGGCGAAGCTTCTCAAGAGGAAAGAAACAATAATATAAATCCTGAAGCTACTCCTAGAACAGCAACTGGTAAAATAAAAGCTGAAGGTGTTGGTCAATCTATAGATGTCTCAAAAATAGGTGAACAACCAGCTGGATATACTGGCGAAACTACTGTAGAGGCTCAAGCGCAAGCCGCAGAACAAGCTGAACAAGCACAGGTTGAAACCGAAGCTAAGGCTCGTGAGGCTGGGCAAGTACAAAATAAAACTGTAAATATTGGTGGCGAAACTGTGAATTATAACGATGTTTGGGCAGCTCAACAAAATTATAACCAAACATATGGCGCTTCAGCTGCTGCAAATCAAAATAATACACAACAATAAAATAAAAAAGGTAAGAAATGTTAGTAAAAAATAAATTACAAACTTTGGGGGTTGCGGCATTCGCAGCCCTCATCGGGGCGGTAGCTTTAGGCGGAAGCGCTTTCGCTTATGGTCCAGAAAGGCAAACTTTCACTGCCGAAAACCCTGCCGACTATGTAACATTCAACTCTATTACAAATAATCCAACCATTGGTGATGAACGAAATTTCGTTCGAGTTCGTCAAGCTGGCGTGGGAAATTTTGTTGATAGCATTGATATTGTACCTGGTCGAGAATACGAAGTTTATATCTATTATCACAACAATGCGAAAAGCTCTTTAAATTCAAAAGAGAATAACTATCGCGGAATTGCTTTAGATGCAAAACTTAACACAATTGTTCCTTCGACAATTGCGAAAGGTAAAGAGGGTCTTGTACGAGCAGAAATTACCGCTCGAAATGCCCGACCACAAAAAGTTTGGGACCAAGCTGTTTTGCGTTCTCCTTCGCGAGATGTCGCTTTGAGATATATTCAAGGCTCAGCTAAAATTACAACAAAAGGTGCAGTAAATGGTCAAATCTTGAATGGAGGAAATCTATTCGGTTCTGGCACAAACCTTGGCTATGATAGCTTAAACGGAATGCTTCCTGGCTGTGATCAATATTCAGGTGTTATAACTTATCGATTTAAAGCAGATTATGCAGATTTCGAAACAACTAAAACAGTTTCGAAAGCTGGTGCAAATAATTTTGCAAAAAATCAAAATATCGGCTTAAATGATGAAGTTGAGTTTAAAATCACTTATAAGAACACTGGAACAATTTCACAAAATAATGTAAATATTAAAGATTTACTTCCTGCTGGATTAATTCTTGTTCCTGGAACAACTCGAATTACAACTCCATCAGATGCTGCTGGTAAAATCTTGAGTGATAACGTTGTGAAATCTGGAGTTAATATTGGAAATTACTCGTTTGGTGGTTCTGCGACACTAACTTTCCGTGCAAAAATTGATGCTTCGAAATTAATTTGTGGAAACAATACAATCACAAATACGGCTCAAGTTTTAACTGAAAACGGCGGAAAGTCTGATAAAGCAACTGCAACTGTGCAAAAAAATTGTACACCGCAAGAACGCAAAGAATTTTGTGAAATTCCTGGAAAAGGAAACTTAAAGAAGAATGACCCAAATTGTAATGATAAATGTAAAATTACGGGTCTTGAAAACCTTGCAGCTAATGATCCAAAATGTGCTGAAGTTCCAAGTGAACTACCACATACTGGTCCTGCTGAGGCTACAATGATGGTGATTGCGATTATGGCGATTACTGGTGCTGTAGCTTACTGGTACCGAAGTCGTGAAGAAATGAAAAAAGCAACCGCTGAATTTACGAAAAAAGCAAATGATGTTGTTGAATCTGAAGCGACAAAAACTCACGAAGCTAAAAAATCTGAAAAAGTAGAGAAAAAATAGTTTCGAAAACTGAATAAACCTCGCATTAGTGGGGTTTATTTTTTTTTGGTTTTACTGGATTTGCGGTTAGAAAAGTTAGTAAAATAATTATGTCGCACAATTTAAATATTGAGCGTTTTATCAAATCCATCAACTTTAAAATATATATAGTTAAATCTACGAACAAAAAAATAAAAACTAGCCCTTGAGTAGAGAGCTAGTTTTTAAATGGCTGGCCGCCTTTTAATTATTTAATTGAAGCAATTTCAATTTTAGTGTATTTTTGACGATGTCCGTTTTCTTTATGAACGCGTTTTTTAGACTTGTAACGGATCACACGGATTTTTTCGCCCTTAACAAGTTCGTCAACAACTTTAGCGGAAACTTTCACGCCTTTCACAACAGGAGTTCCAACTTCCACTTTGTCGCCACTAATAAGCATCAAAGCATCAAGTTCGAGCTCTTTTGTTCCTTGCGGGAGGAGGTCCACCAGAAGGGTCTCTTTTTCGCTAACGATAAATTGTTTACCGCCAACTTTTATGACTGCTTTTTTCATAAAATCCTCATTAAATTTAATATCTTTATTATTTTAACATACAAAACTCCAAAAATCAAGATTAAAATAAAGTTGAAAGTGCTAAAGGTTTGTGATATAATATGAACATTATGAAGGTGATTTCGATAACCAATCAAAAAGGGGGGGTTGGTAAAACAACCAGTGCTATAAATATTGCTTATTTTATTGCAAAGCGAGGTTTTCGAACACTTCTTGTTGACTTTGATCCGCAAGGGAATGCTACTAGCGGTCTTGGTATTGATAAAAATAATCTTGATTTTACTATGGCGGATGTAGTTTCTGGCGAAAAACAATTAGGTGAAATTATTATTGAAACAGAATTTTCGAAATTAAAAATTGCACCAAGCACGCCGATTTTAGCTAATGCCGAAGTTGAGCTTGCGTCAGCGAAAGGCCGATTTACTCGATTGAAAGATGCTTTAAAATCTGTCGAAGCCGATTTTGACTATGTTATTTTAGATTCTCCACCAAGTTTGAGTTTATTGACTGTGAATGGTTTTATTGCAAGTGATTATTTAATCCTACCAGTTCAGGCTGAATTTTACGCGATGGAGGGCCTTGGCCAGCTTCTTGAAAGTATGAAACTTGTGAAAAAGGGGATGAATCCAAACCTCGAGCTTCTTGGAGTTCTACCAACAATGGTGGATTCTCGCACAACTTTGGGTGGGCAGGTCCTTGAAGAAATTAAAAAATTCTTTCCAGATAAGATTTTTTCGAATGCAATTCCGCGAAATATTCGCCTCGCAGAAGCTCCGAGCCACGGTGTTCCGATTGGTGTTTATGATAGATTCAGCAAGGGTGCTCGTGCTTATAAAGCAATTTCGAAAGAGATTATTCAGCGTATAGAAGGGGGCAAATAATGGCAAAAAAAGGACTTGGTCGTGGATTCTCTTCTTTGATTCCAACCGAGATGATCATTGATGAAAAAATCGATTCAGAATTAGGTTTGGAATATGATAAAAGCCAACTAAAAGAGCTAAAAATTAGTGATATTTCGCCTGATCCAGAACAACCTCGCCGGCACTTCGATAAGGAAAAACTTGAAGAGCTCGTAAGCTCAATCAAAATTCATGGTGTTTTACAGCCAATTGTAGTTGTTCGAAAAAACTCGAAGTTTTTAATTGTTGCTGGCGAGAGGCGTTATCGTGCTTCAAAGCTAGCGGGGCTAGAAAGGGTTCCTGCAGTTGTTCGTGAGCTTTCTGACCAAAACCGCCTTGAATTAAGTTTGATCGAAAATATTCAGCGCGATAATTTGAATGTTCTTGAGATGGCTGAAGCTTATTTAAAACTTCGTGAACAATTTAATTTAACGGCAAAGGAAATTGGCGAACGCGTTGGTGGAAGGAGCGAAAGTGCAGTTTTAAATACTTTGCGTTTATTAAAACTCCCACAAATTGTTAAAGATTATATTATTTCTGGCGAACTAAAAGAAGGCCAAGCGCGCCCACTTTTAAAGATTGATGAGGAAACTATCAAGAAGATTCTGCCAAAAATTATTGAAGAAAATTGGAGCTCACGTAAAATTGAACAATTCTTGGTGAATTATAAAAAACAGATTGAAGAGTCTAAAAAAGTTGAACCTAAAAGAGTGAACAATCCTTTCGAAAAAACAGTTAAGCATATTTCGAAAAAGCTAAGCGCAGATGTGGATATTAAAACTTCTGCAAGAGGCTCAGGGAAGATCGTTATTAAATTTAAAAGCGAAGAAGAATTAAAGCGACTTGAGGAAATTCTTTCAAAATAAAAATAACCCCGTTAAAAGGGTTATTTTTTACATTTTAATAGTTCTGTGAATATTCAAAATTGCGAATTTTATTAAAAGGAAAGATTCGAAAGGCGACAGGGCCAACAATTTTATACAGCGGAACAGTGCCAAGACCGCTTCGGGAATCATACGAATTATTTCCTTCGCGATTATCACCTGAAACGAATATTTCATTTTCTGGAACAGTCCATTCTCCATCATGACTTGTATACTTTTTTGGTTCATTATTAAAATTATCATCTGGGCTGAAACCGTTAGGATATTTATCGTTGTAAACTGTCAATTTTCCTTTTTCGACTTTCACTTTTTCACCAGAAAAGGCGATCACGCGTTTAATAATATATTGATCTTTCATCCCGTCGATAAACTGTGGGTTTTCGAAAACAATGATCTCACCACGTTTTGGTACAAATTTTGTGTTCGTAAAATTTGCCCAAGTTAAGGGTGAGCGATTTATAATAGCTTTATCGCCGTCTTTAAAAGTTGGTTCCATACTCGAGCCAACAATTGTGAAGCTTTGAAAAATAAAAGTATTAATAAATATTGTTCCTAAAGTTACACAAAAAAAGAAAACAAAAATCCCGAAAGTGTCGGCTATTCGAGGATGCCGTTGCCAAAAATTACTCTTCATTTTTATATTTTAGCATGATTTTTAAAGATTTTCAATTATGGTTATTTTTAAAATTGTGTGATATAATAGAGGAAGTATGGATTTTATTAGAATTTCGAAAAAACATTCTTTTTGGGGAAATATTGCGCATATTTTTTTAAATATTGTTTTGGCGGTTATCGTTTGGCTCTCCATTTACATTACTAAAACTCCTTGGATTGCAATTCTATTGGTTTTTGTGAGCAAATGGCGAACTTTTGCTGTTCGGCCAAGATTTTGGCTTGCAAATGTAAAATCAAACCTTGTTGATTTAATCTTTTCGTTAAGTATAGTTATTTTAATGTTCTCAACAGGTATAGATTATATCTTTTCGCAAGGGCTACTATTGGCTTTATACATATTTTGGTTAACAATTATCAAACCGAGTTCAAAAGAATTATTTGTGCAAATTCAAGCTCTTTTCACCGTATTCTTTGGGTTTTCGGCTTTATATTCGATTACTTACGGTTGGAACGAAGCTTTAATTTTTATCTTGGCATTCTTGCTCGGATATTCAACAATTCGGCATATTATTTCATCTTATGCAGATTTAAATATTGAGATTTTCGGTCTTTTTTGGGGTCTAATTGTTGCTGAATTTGCTTGGATATTTAACTTTTTGGTGATTGGCTATCGCATTAACTTTGCGCCATATTTTAATTTTATAATTCCTCAGGCTGCAATTATTTTAACAGTTTTAAGTTTTATTGGTTTTAATGTGATTGTTTTAGATAAAGATAAAGAAAGGGAACGAAAAGAATTTCTACCAGAGGTGATTTTTGCAACAATTCTCATCTTGACTTTATTGTTATTCTTTTCTTCAATCCCAGTTGCGAAAGGTTAAGGTATGAATTTTCGAAAATATTTTAAAAAGCCAAAAAGTCAATTTTTAATAGCCATAATTATGGTGGCAGTTGTCTTTTGTATAATTATTTTAGCTCAAATTATATCAAAAAGTAATTTCAATAAGAATAAAACTGGATCTGCAAACTTCAACTTTTCGGCGAGCGATAAAGCTTCGAATTTTGCGAATCAAATGGATTCTAATTCGATTGAGTCGGTTGCGAATAGAGTTTCGCAAAGTGTTGTTTCTATTGTTAGCAAAAATCAAAAAAGTTCAAGATTCTTTTATTCAACAGAAGATTCTGCAAGCGCAGGAACGGGAATTATTATTAGTGAAAATGGATATATTTTAACAAATAAGCATGTTATTGAAAAATCCTCTGAAATTTTAGTTATTACTAATAGCGGCGATTCTTATGAAAGCGTTAGAGTGGTTATGGTTGATCCAATAAGCGATATTGCAATTTTAAAGATTTCGAACGCAAAAGGATTGAAATCCGCCGAACTTGGAGATTCAAAGAAAATAAATATCGGACAGCAAGTGATTGCGATCGGAAATGCTTTAGGCGAATATGACGGTACTGTCACGAGTGGTATTATTTCTGGAATTGGTCGTACGGTTGAGGCTTCTAGTGAAGACGGTTCTTCAAGAGAAGTTTTGACTGATATGATTCAAACAGACGCAGCAATTAATAGCGGAAATTCTGGTGGTCCTTTAGTGAATGCGCAAGGGCAGGTAATTGGAATTAATACTGCGGTCGCCTCTAAAGCTCAAAGTATTGGTTTTGCGATACCGATCTCTTCAGTAAAAGGTATCTTAAAGTCTATTAGTGAAGGTAAGGAGCCAAAACGAGCTTATCTTGGAGCGAGTTATATATCAATCAATCTGCAAATTAGAAAAAAATACAATCTTGATGTTTCGAAAGGTGCTTTAGTTAAGTCAAGAAAAGGTAATGCTATTGTCTATGGTAGCCCTGCACAAAAAGCTGGTTTAAAGGACGGAGATATAATCACAAAAATTGATGGCGTTGAGGTTTCTAAAAATTCCAGCGTTAGTTCTTTAATCGGTGAAAAGTCTGTTGGTGATACTGTTGAAATTTCTTATATTCGAGACGGTAGAGGAAAATCTACTCGCGTAACTCTTGAAGAATATTATAAATAAAAATAGCCTCTTTTAGCTAGGCTTACTTTAATGAGGGGATAGATTTTACTAAAAAAATATAGAGGACACTAGATATTCACCTAAAATTTATAACAGGAGTTAAAGATGAAAGTAATAGAAAAATACGCAAAAAACAGAAAGGGAGAAAAGCTATGTGCTCATTTTTTTCTTCCGCAAAATAACGAGGAAACGAAAACCAAATTTCCGCTAGTTATTATGCTTACGGGGGATGGGCCTAGCGGCTCCAAGAGTTTGAGTTGGACAAAAATCCCCCCACTATTGAGCGAAAAAGGGATAGCTTCTCTAACCTTTGACTTTTCTGGATTAGGAGACAGTGAAGGTAGTAGAAAGGAATTGACTTTAGAAAAAGGGATTGACGATTTCAAAGCTGTTATTAAACTAATTGACGAGATAGATGCAGTAGATATTGACAGAATAGGTGTATTTTCTTCTAGTTTTGGTTCAAGTGTCATTATTGCTTCAAGAGAATTTCGAAACGTAAAAGCACAAGGCTTCAAGTCACCGTGCGCTTTCCTTCCGGACGCTTATTTGAATGAGATTTCTGATGAAGTGGCAGAAAATTGGAAGGAAACGGGCTACTGCTCTGAAAATGGATACAATATAAACGTTTTATATAATCCAATGAAATATAATATCTATAGAGATTCTTCAGATATATCCTCTTCTTGCCTTATAACACATGGGATGAATGATGAGATTGTTCCTTTTCGGCAATCCCAATTGCTACAATCACAATTACTAGCTTCTTCAATTGATGTCGAGTTAATATTGATTGAAAATTGTGACCATGGATATACTCAAGACGGAAAATGGGAATATATGGCTAATCTTTTTGTTGATTTTTTTGTAAGTAAGCTGTAGTTTATCTTTATATATCAAACATAGTTGGGGTGAATTGTGAAAAAATAGAAAAATCATAGAATTTTTAGTAGGTTATATTACTATTTTTGAAATTTCCATAATAATGGTTTATGATATGGTAAATAATTTCATGCTTAAATCATTGCCTGATATAGAGTTGGCATATCCTGCCATATCCTTCGTTCTTCTTGTTTTGGTGTCGACTAGTTTAATTCTTTACCAGTTTGAAAATAGAGAGAAATTGGAAAAAATAGAGGAGCTATCTAAGTATATAAGTAGTATCGTAGGGCATTCTGAGAGTGTTAAATTCTTTATAAAAACATTAATGAAGTTGATAATTATATTGTCAAACGAATATCATAGACTAAGGAAAGCGTTTGTGAACTTAACGGGCAAGACTTTACGGTAATAAATCCTATGCCAAGAAATGAGGCCAAGAAAAAGCATGCAAGCAATCAGATTGGTAAGGAAATCAGAAAATTTTGTAATCATAAAAAAGATATAAGAGAATATAAAGAAATATTTACTTTTAGTTATGAGCGTAATATTAACAAAATGTGCTTGACCATATAAACTACGGTTCCGTTTATTAGTGTAGATGCTTTGACAATAAGGAGGAAAAAACAAAATTCCCAAAGATTCAATTTGTAATAATTGACAATGAAGAGGCTATTTTTCTTATGCACCTCACCTATATTCTTTGAAAGGAAAGGAATTAGTGGTGTATTTAGAAAATATTTTGAACAAGCATGGCTATTAGCAATAGAATTAAAGTCGGACAACATTCTAAATAAGGATAAGATAGATTATATAGAATCCACTTGCAGACAATAAAGACGACCAAGGCAGTCGTCTTTATTGTATTTATAAGATGTGTGAACTCAGATTATTTAGACTGCTGAATGTCATAAACCTATTTGGACTATTTTTTTCGAAAACAATTGTATAATTTTCTGAGTAAGTTTTTGAAAAACCACATTTTTTGGCGTAATTTTCAATTTCCTCAAATTGAGAAGGGTCAGCTTCAAGAATAATTTTTTGCAATTTTGGTAAATCTTGAGCTTGAAAAATTAAATTAAAAATTGTCTCTAATCCATTTTTCTGAGCATAAAGTGCAATTTGTGGTTCATAATTTAGCTCATTATTCTTTTCGAAATTTACCCAATCTTTATTAACATACGGTAAATTTGCTGTAATTATTGTTATTTTTGAAAGAATTTCTGACGGTATTTGGCTTAAAAGATCACTTTCGAAAAGCTCAATTTTACTTTCAAGGATCTTTATAGCGTTTAGATTTGCCACAGAAAGCGCTTGAAGCGAAATATCGCTTGCAAAAAAATCAATATTTTCGCCAAGTTCAGCTTTTAGAGTGATTGGAATTATTCCAGAACCTGTGCCAACATCTAAAATTTTATCACCATTTTTAGCAATTTTTTTAGTAATTTCAATTAGGGTTTCAGTTTCTGGGCGAGGAACTAGCACATTTTCGTTCACAAAAAAAGTTCTTCCAAAAAACTCCTTTTCTTGAAAAATATAAGCGAGCGGGATCCTCTTTAGGCGCTTATTTAAAAAATTATTTGCGTGAAAAACCAGAGTTTTCGAAAGCTTTTTTTGCGGATTTGCATGTAAAAAAGTTCGTTCAACTTTTAGAACATTCGCTAAAATTAGCTCAGCATCAAGTTGTGAACTTTCAATTTTAGCATTTCTAAGTTTTTGAGCTGATTTTTTCAGCCAAGATTCAATAGTCTCTCGCATAAATTAGTTATTTTCTGAAGCGTTAGCGGCCAAGAATTCAAGTTCGGCAGCTTGCAAGTGTTCAACAATATCTGAAATTTGCCCATTCATTGCGGCTGGAATATTACTACGCGAAAAACCGATTCGATGGTCGGTGATGCGATCTTGCGGGAAGTTGTAGGTTCGAATCTTTTCGGAGCGGTCACCAGAGCCAATTAGGCTGCGGCGTTCGGCTGTAAGTTTGGCGTTTTCTTCATCAATTTTAGCTTGAAGTAGGCGCGCACGCAAAATTCCAAGGGCTTTTTCCTTGTTCTTAATTTGTGATTTTTCATCTTGGTTTGTAACCACCATACCAGTTGGAATGTGGGTGATTCGCACAGCAGAATCGGTTGTGTTCACACTCTGACCGCCATGACCGCCCGAACGATAAACATCAATTCGCAAATCATTTGGATTGATTTCAATATCAGCTTCTTCAGCCTCAGGCAAAACTGCCACTGTTACGGTTGAAGTGTGGATTCGTCCTTGAGATTCGGTAGCGGGAATACGCTGAACTCGATGAACACCACTTTCGAATTTTAATTTTGAGTAGGGAGCACCACCTTTCACTCCAAAAACAACTTCTTTATAGCCACCAGCATCGTTGGCAGATTCGCTCAAAAGTTCGGTCTTTAAGCCATTCTGTTCGCAATATCGCAAATACATTCGGTAAAGTTCGCTCGCAAAAAGGGAAGCTTCATCGCCACCAGCTCCTGCACGAATTTCGACAATCACGTTCTTCTCATCATTCGGATCTTTAGGAAGAAGCATTTCGAAAAGTTCCTGCTCAAGATTGGCAAGTTTTTCTTCACTTTCGACAATTTCAATTTTGGCAAGTTCCGCAAGCTCACCCGTTTCAAGACTAGCAAGTTCACGCGCTTCTTCGATATTTTTTTCAAGATTTTCGCGCAATTCACCTTTTTCAATAATTTTTTCAAGTTCGGTGAATCGCTTGTTTTTGGCAGAAAAATCAGGCGAAGAATAAGCGTTTGGCTCGCTCAAAAAAGTCTGAATTTCTTCGCGCTCAGTTTTAAGTTTATCAAGATTTAGATCAATTTTTGGCATATAAAATATTATACCAGAAATTCGTATAAATTTGAAGTATTGAAATTTGATTGTGGTTATGATAAGATTTTGATATGAAAATGAACTCTTGGCGTGAATTTATTGAAAACGAAGCCGAAAAGCCATATTTTAAAAAGTTGTGGCAAAAAGTTGAACGCGAACGCATTTCGAAAGATATTTTTCCCGCAAGAGAAGATATTTTTTCTTGTTTTGAAAAATGCCCGCTTGAAAAAATCAAGGTTGTAATTATTGGTCAAGATCCTTATCATGGAGAAGGGCAGGCACATGGAATGAGTTTTTCGGTTAAAAAAGGCGTTAGAATTCCGCCAAGTTTGCAAAATATTTATAAAGAACTTCAAAACGATCTAGGAATTGAGCCAGCCAGCAATGGTTTTTTGGAATCTTGGGCGGAGCAAGGTGTTTTACTGCTGAATACTTCTTTTAGTGTTGAAAAAGGCAAGCCAGCAAGTCATGCAAATTTTGGCTGGATGGAGTTTTCAGAACATGTTCTAGATTTTTTAAATGATTTCGAAAAGCCGTTAGTTTTTATTTTGTGGGGAGCACATGCACAAAAAGTTGGTGCCCGAATAACTAATTCAAAACACCTTAAAATTGAGAGTGCACACCCTTCGCCATTTTCAGTGCGGCGTGGATTTTTTGGCACGAAGCCTTTTTCGAAAGTGAATAAATTTTTAGAACAAAATGGTGAAACTCCAATTGATTGGCGTGTAAAATAAAAATCTCGCAATTAAATGCGAGATTTTTCGATTAAACGAATTATCGTTCAGCTTTTTTAGCTTTTTCAGCAGCTTGTTTTTTGGCTTTATTTGCCAAAGCAGCTTTGCGAGCTTCTGCCATTTCTTGGGCTCGTTTGAAGCGATCAACACGACCTTCGGTGTCGATGATTTTTTCTTCACCAGTAAAGAATGGGTGAGAAGCACTCGAGATGTGCATTTTTACAAGTGGGTATTCGTTGCCGTCTTCCCATTTGATTGTTTCTTTTGAATCTGCTGTTGAGCGAGTCAAGAAAGCAAATCCAGCCACCTCGTCGCTAAATACGACAGGGCGATATTCGGTTGGATGTAAATTCTTTTTCATAACTTTTACATTTTAGCAGATTATTTCGAAAAAAGCAAATTTAATTTTCTTAAAAAGATATTTATGAAACATTATGCTCGTGCTTGCAAATAATTTTGAAATAGTGTATTTTGGTGCCATAAATAGTTAATTTAAGGAGTTACAAATGAAAAAACTAACCATTCTAATGGTTGTGGGAATTCTTACTTTCTCTGGTTTTGTGAGTTTATTGACTGGCAAAAATGTATCCGCCGTTAAATCTGGTGACATGCAAAGTTTGGAAGAAGAAATCGCAAGTAATAAAGCTAAACTTGAAAACCAAATAGCTTTTCTTAAGAATTTAGAAATTAAGGCAGATAAATATATTAAAAATAAAAGTTCAATTTCGCCATCAAGACAAGCTCAAAGATATTTAGAAAAATTGAATAAAGACGATTTTTATGTTCTTGAATATCGAGAAGCTGTTATGAAAGAGATTGAGCATATTAACGAATTGGCTGAGAAAAAATATCAAGGCGTTTATGAGCGGCTTCCGGAATTAAAAGAATTGCAAGAACGAATTGCAAATGCAATTTTGGCGCTAACAGATGAAGGAAATTTTATCGCACATATCGACAATCGCCAAAAAGAACTTTTGGGTGAAAAAGATTTGAACAAAGCTGAGCAAAATGCAAAAATGCTTAAAGCTATCATTAATAGATATTTTAATAAATTGCGAGCTCAATATGGAAATGAGTTTCTTCTCGCTGATCGTTTCAAATCTAGCTTAATTGCTGGAATCGACAACGTTACAAATCAAATTAATAAAAAAATTGAAGAACAAAAGATGAAGGCTGCTGAGGAAGAGCTTAAAAAGGCCGCACAAGAAGAAGCTGATCGTTTGAAGAAAGACGAAGAAAATAATTCTGACGCTTGGGAGAAAATCGCAAACGAGAAGGCTGCTGAGGAAGAGCTTAAAAAGGCCGCACAAGAAGAAGCTGATCGTTTGAAGAAAGACGAAGAAAATAATTCTGATGCTTGGGAGAAAATTGCAAACGAAGAAAATAAGAAAAATGAGAATAAAAAGCAAGACGAAAAGCTTGATGAAAAACAGGGGCAGAATTTGAGCGAAGTAAAAGCTTCCGAATTACCTGAAAAACAAATTTCAAAAAAAGATAATAAACAGATTCAAAAACTTCAAGCTCCGAATACTGGTGAAAACCGAAAGCAGAGCTTCGAAATTGCTTTGATCAGTGTTATTTCAATAATTCTTGCGGTAATTTCTGTGGTTGTTATCAAACGACAATAAAATTAGAGAAGAGAGGTAATTTGCCTCTTTTCTTTTTATGCAAAGTGTGGTAGAATTGAAAAGTATATAAATTTAATGAAACAATTTTTGGGGGAATTCCTTTCGAGAGTTTTTCGAAAATATCCCCAAAAATGAAGACAAAGGAGTTAAAATGTCTGTAAAAGTTGATATCAAGCAGTTGCTTGAAGCTGGCGTTCATTTTGGTCACAAAACTTCACGCTGGCATCCAAAAATGGCGCCATATATTCACAGTAAGCGTCAAGATAGCCACATTATTGATCTAACTAAAACTGTTGAAGGTCTTGAAAAAGCTCTTCCAGCTATTACTAAAGCTGTTGAATCTGGCCGAAAAGTTCTTTTTGTGGGAACTAAAAAACAAGTCAAAGAAGCTGTTCGCGAAGCTGCTGAAAGCGTAAAACAACCATATGTTGTTGAACGATGGGTGGGTGGAATGCTTACAAACTCAGCAACTGTAAACCAACAAATCAAGAAATTGAAAACTCTTGAAAAACGAATGGCCAGCGGTGAACTTGCAAAACGATATTCAAAACTTGAAGTTCAACGATATGCTGAAGAAATTGAAGCTTTAAATACAAAATATGGTGGAATCAAAGATTTGATGGGCCGCCCAGGAATTTTGTTTGTAACTGACGCAATTGCTGATGCAAACGCAATTCGTGAAGCTAAAACTTTGAATATTCCAGTGGTTGCAATTGTTGATACAAACGTGAACCCAGACGGAATTGATTACGTAATCCCAGCGAATGATGACGCTATTAAAGGTGTTAAATTGCTTTTGGATTATGCAATTGAAGCTATCAAAGAAGCTAAAACTGATAAATAATTCTTAAATTCGAAAGGATAAAAATGGCTGTTTCTATTGAAGAAATTAAGAAACTTAAAGAATTGACAGGTCTTGGCTTGACCGATGCCAAAAAGGCTCTTATTGAAGCTGAAGGTGATTTTGACAAAGCCCTTGAAGCTCTTCGCAAAAAAGGTCTAACAAAAGCTGAGAAAAAGGGTGACCGCGAAGCTCGCGAAGGTTTGGTTGAGGCCTACGTTCACGGTGGCCGAATTGGTGTGATCGTTGAAGTTAACTGTGAAACTGATTTTGTTGCGCGAACTGAAGATTTCAAAAACTTCGCACACCAAATCGCTATGCAAATTGCTGCTATGGCGCCAGTTTATGCTAGTGAAGCTGATATTCCAACTGAAGAAATTGCTCGCGTTAAAGCTGAAGCTGAAGAGCGAGTTTCGAAAGAAGGAAAACCAGCTGAGATTGCGGCCAAAATTGTTGACGGCCAAGTGAAAAAATACTTTGCTGAAAAAGTTCTTCTTTCACAAACTTACATTATGGATGACAGCAAATCTGTTGAACAATTCTTGAAAGAAGCAATCGCTAAACTCGGTGAAAATATCGTTATCCGACAGTTCTCACGCATCGAACTTGGCGTTAATGAATAATAAATAGTGTATTTGCAATAAAGCTCCACTAATAACGGTGGAGTTTTATTTTTGTGATTTTTAAGGTCTTGACTTTTTATGCATAACCAGTTATAATTTTAAGCATAAGTAATAAAAATAAAGGGAGAGAAATGTTTAAGAATAAAATAGCAGTTTATGCTTTTATGGGTGCTGTTTGTGCTTTATTTTTAGCTCAACCCGCATTTGCCGACACTGCAAAAAGAATTGATGTTGATGCAACGGGTGAGATTAAAGAGCTTTCTTCGGGCGGTTCGGCCAATTGGACTAATACTAAGATCAATATTAGCGTTAAAAATGGTCAGAATATTAATGCTGGCGATTATGTTGATATTAGATTTGAAAATATTATTGAAACCGGGTTACCAGATAAAGAAATCCGTTATAAAGATATTATTATCGGAAAGATGAAACTTATTAAAACTGAAAATACTGTCGTTGAACTATTTAATAAAAGAGCTATTAAGGGAAACCCTAAAGCAAATGATATTATTCCAGAGAAAAGCTCGGCTAGAAATTCTGAGTATCGACTAGTTTTCAATGATCAAGCTAAAAAGTTTTCCGATATGAAACTTTCGATAGAGCTTGTCTCAGAAAATAATTCTGCTTGGGTTAATCATAAATATAATATTGAACATTCCGTAAAAGTGAATAATAAAGAAATTGCACATAAAACTGGCACTATTAATGGGGTTGGCAAAATAACGCCAGCAGTTGATTTTAGATTTAATGTTTTTCGCGCCTCTAGCCAAGATGGCGAAAATTTAAATGGCACAATATTTGACTTTGGATTGATGCAGTCTGATAAAAATAATCCTAAACACATTAAACCAGGCGACATTGTTAAGATGAAATTACCTGAATCTTCTGGAGTTGCATTTGACGCAAAATTGAATCCAAAAGAGGGAGCAGTCGGCACTATAAATACTCAGGAGCTATATGCTAACTTTGGTGATAATGCTACTTCAAAAGGCATCTTGCTTAAAACTGGCGTAAACTTAAAGTATAAAGTTATAGAAAATTCAAGCCACGAGTTAGTATACCAGATTGTAGAAATTGCCGATGATAAAGCTTTGTATCAATTCTTGCCAAAATTAACTATTTTGGACACTAGCGAAAAAACAATTAACTATAACGAGAACAAATTGAACCCAATTTCTGCAACTACAGAAATCTACCGAGGAAATGATAAATATTTCTCTCTAGACAAGACGGCTACAAGTATTATAAGTGGCGCAAAAATGAAACCTTACGCAGATATCAAAAAGCGTGGATCTGTGATTGTGCGCTATCAAGATGAAAACGGTACAAGCCTTGCTCCTGAAGTCTTGCTAGCAAATAAAGTTCAAGTAGGTACAGACTATGCTGCTGAAGAAAAGCAATTCGAAGGATTCGAAAAAGCTGAACTACTTAAAAACTCATCGCCTAAAACTGGAAAAGTTGAAGAAGGTGTAAAGATTGTAACGTTTGTTTATAAAAAGAAAAGCGTTCCTGCACCTGAAAAACCTTCGAACCCAGTAAAAGAAGAGAAGAAGCCAAAAGAAAATATTACTGCACCAAACACAGGTTTCGAAAATAATTTTGTTAAGAATTTACTTTTCATGGGTGGTGCTGCACTTTCTGTAATTTCTATAATTGTTATTAGAAAAAACTATTAAATAGAATAGATAATATAAAAGACCTCTTTCGTTAAAATTTAAGAGGTCTTTTGTTATTTATTGCTATTATTTATTAAGCTAAATTCTTTTCGATAAAGGCGATGATTCGCACATCGCGAGATTCTAACTCACTTTCTTCATTAATTTCATTTACGCCAAACAGTTCTTCTGCACCTTCACCAAATTTTGCATGTAAAGTTTTGATCCAGTTGCCATTTGCGAGCTTTTTTAGGCTAACATTTTCACTAAAGCTCACGCCACGAAAGAAGTTTTTTTCGTTAGGTAGTTCAATTTTTATTTCTTTATTGTTTTTTTCAATTTTCAATTTAAAATTTTTCTTAAAAATTGGGTCAAAGTATTCAATTACTTTTTTAATCTTTTTTTGTTTCATTTGATTCCTTTTTGTTTTTTGCTTTAAAACATAACTATAATAACATAAAAAAATAAAAAAGTCAATAGAAAAACCCCGCCATTTTGGCGAGGCGTGTTGACCGTAAGGTTATTTTTCGGTCTCTTTCGAAAGAAACTTCCTTATGTCTCCTTTGAGCCAGACTCTTACAAATTTTGTTTTTTCTTTATAGAAAATTTTAATCCGACAAACAGATTCAAACAAAGGGCTCATTCGAATAACATTGTTAATGTCGTATTGGTGTTCTTCTTCGAAAATATCGCTAGCAGGAAACTCAATAATATATTTACGTCCTACAGAGCATTGATTAACTGCATTCTCGATTTCTTGATCACTTAGATCTTCTGCAAAGACCTTTCGAATGCTTGACGACAGCTCATCATGACAAGATTTTCCCCAATTGCAATGATGAGCTTGAATAAGCTTGGCGTTTGTTGAAATCGTTGTGGTGGCCATAGGCGTTCCTCCTTAAATTGCGTCCCTTCAAAGGGAAAGTTTTGTAATATAGATTATAACACTTTCAAAAATAAAAGTCAAACAAAAAGCCCCAAATTTAAATTGGAGCTTCAGAACTTAAAAATCCAGATTATTTATTTGGATATATAAATTATGTCCTCGTTTGCGAGCCTCGCTGTTAAGGTGCGGCTTTCTGAACCCTATGATATTTTTAAATAGGGCCTTATGCCTCTTCTGGTATTTATACAGAGTGGGCAAATGGATTTGCTCTGGCGAAGTTATCGGAATTTCGATCATTTCTTCAATACGAATTTGCTCACAAAGATCATCGTAGTCATCTTTCGAAAGATTCTCTATAAACTTCTTAACTTCTTCCGAAATTGTTTCAAAATAACGTGTAGCATTGCCATTTGGTATATTGGGTCTCGAAATTGAAATGATTTCTGGTTCTATTAAGAAGATAATTTGTTCTATGCCATCTTTTTCAGTCTCATATTCTTCATAAATATGAAACTTACTATTGACTACCCCTCTAACTTCAATAAATTTTTCATTTCCATAGCCCATTTTAAGCGCTGCAGCTTTTGGGATACTGATTTTGGTGGAATACTTCCTCCGAAATTTATCAAGATCATCAGAAATGATCTGCTTCCGTTCAATAGACTGGCCGAGGTTTTTTGTGATATACTCAATAATTTCACACAAGATTATTGAGTATTCTTCTTGTAGTTCTTCTAGTTTAGCCTTGCTAAGCAAAGGTTCTACAAAATTGTCTTTTGTCGTTTTCGCCATAAAAAACGTCCTCCTAGATTTTTTTCTGTAAAGTTTTTAAAGAACTAATACTTACATATTATATAATTTTATATCAATAAAGTCAAGTTAAAAAGGGGTTATTTTTTTGCCAAAACTGTAGTATAATTATTATATGTTAGATATTAGATTTATTCGTGAAAATGCCGAGCGTGTGCAAAAAGATGCGTTGAATAAAGGTTATAAAAATGCTGATGTTCAAGCTGTGATTTCGCTCGACGACGAAAGAAAAGCTCTTACAGCTCAAATTGACGAACTTCGAACTCGCCGTAACCAAATTGCAGCCTCGATGAAAAACTCTGGCGGAAAGCCAAGTGATGAACAAATTACAGAAGGCAAGAAAATCAAAGAAGAGCTCGCTGAGCTTGAAAAAACTTATCGCGAACTTGATGAAAAACTTTCGAATGCTTTAAACGGTATTCCAAATATTCTTCAAGCTGATGTGCCGATTGGTGAGGAAGGCGAAGACGATTTGGTGAAAACTTGGGGCGAAGAACTTTTCGAAAGCCGTAAGGGTGCCGAAGACCACTTAGATTTTGCGAACAAAAAAGGTTGGGTTGATTTTGAGCGTGGCTCGAAGGTTGCTGGAACTAAATTCTATTTCTTGAAAGGTGATTTAGCTCTTCTTGAAAATGCCATTTATCAGTTTGCACTCAATAAATTAATTTCGAAAGGCTTTAATTTTATGACCGTTCCACATATGGTTAATGGTGAAGTTGCCACGGGAACTGGATTTGCGCCTCGTTCAAGCGAACAGAGTGATGAATATTTCATTGAAGGCGAGGATTTAAGTTTGATTGCAACTGCTGAAATGTCATTAACTGGTTTTCATGCTGGTGAAATTTTGAACGAAAAAGATTTGCCAATTTTTTACGCTGGATATTCTCCTTGCTATCGAAAAGAGGCGGGAGCTTATGGTAAGCACACGCGTGGGCTTTTCCGTGTTCATCAATTCAATAAGCTTGAAATGTATGCTTATACTTTGCCAGAGCAGAGTGCTGAAATTCATGAAAAAATTTTGGCCATCGAAGAAGAAATTTATCAAGAGCTAGGTATTCCTTATCGTGTTATCAATATTGCCAGTGGTGATTTGGGTGCGCCAGCTTCGAAGAAATATGACATTGAATATTGGAGCCCGGTGGATGGCAGTTATCGTGAAATTACGAGCTGCTCAAACTGCACCGACTATCAAGCACGAAATTTGAATATTCGTGTGCGTCGCGAAAACGGCGAATTGCAAGTTGTGCACACTTTGAATGGCACAGCTGTTTCGCTTGCACGCTGTTTGGTGGCGGCAATTGAGAATTTTCAAGATGGGGAAGATCTTGTTCTGCCAAAAGTTCTTCAACCATATATGAATAATCGCGAACGAATCTAAAAAATAAAATAAGCACTAAATATAGTAGTTTGTAAATTTTACAACACTATATATAGTGCTTTTTTAATTTACTTATGTTATAATGTAAATATAGCCAAAATAGAAAGAGGTGACTAAAATGGCTCAAAAAGTAGTTCTTTACTCTAAATATGACTGCATACAATGTATGATGACCAAACGCCTTCTTGATTCATTGGGAATTGCATATCAGGAAATTAATCTCGATGAAAGTCCACAATTTCTAGAGCATGTCACGAAGGATCTTGGCTTTATGGCTGCACCAGTTGTTGAAACAGATACGGGCGCCTGGTCTGGCTTCCAGCCTGGTAAGATTAAGGCAATTAAAAAATAGCTCGCAATAAAAGCGGGCTTTTTGCTTGACAAAATAAAATGTTTATGCTAATATAGAGCTATAAACTAACAAAAAAGGATTATATATGATCTCACAGATTGAAATTACAGGAAATAAATACGAAATTGACGAAACAACCAAAAAATACGCAGAAAAACACATCGGTAAATTAGATAAATATTTGCCACGACACGCTAAAAAATCAGCTTCAGCTCGCGTGGTGATTTCGCAAATTAATGGTACTCACGATAACAAATATGAGGTTGAGGCAGTTATTAACGTGCCAGATAAAACTTTGGTGGCGAAAGATCAAAGCTCAAATGTTTTAGCGGCAATCGATATTGTTGAAGCTAAGCTTGACGGGCAAATTCGCCGTTACAAAACTGAGAAAAATCCACGCCTTGGCAAATCTGGAATTATGGCAAAATTCAAGCGTTCTCTAAAACGAGGATAAAATTTTCGAAAAATATTAAAATCTCTGCATTTTTGCGGAGATTTTGCTTTTTGAATAAAATATGATATAATTAAGTTATTGCTATTTTAAAATTTTTGTGGGGTGAAAAAAATGAATAAAATAAATAAACAGCAAGAACTTTTACGTAGAGCACTTAATCAAAAATCGAAAAGTTTAGGTTTAGCTGCGATTGCGCGCGAAGTTGGCGAGAAGTCGACTGATTATGGAATTTCTTTTTATACCAAAAAAGGAAATAAAATTGTTCCAGATATCGGCATTCAAATTAAGTTTTATCGAAGTGGAAACCTTCTTGGATCTGAGAAGCTGTGTGGTTATAATATAGATATTAAACCGTGCAAGGTTAAGATTGAAAGTGGTGATAACCTTCCAGATATGACGGTTGAAAAATGTCTTCAAAAATATCGTCATTTCGTAATCGAAGGGCAAGAGCGATGGGTTGATGCCCTTTTCGAAATAAAGGATGTCGCATTACTAGCTCATTGTAATTATCTTGCGGGAAAAGGTGATCCTGATGATATTCTATATCTAAGTGAGCTACTTTTTGAGGTCATCCCTCAATTCTGCTATCATATCAACAAAGGAGATTTTAGCTATGAATGGTGAATTAACAATTAAAGACTTATTCAGAAAATATGGTCGGCGATTTGCTGAGATTTTGAAAAGTAATGATGGTATATCGACAGTGGTGATTTATGAAATCATAACCGTTAAAGGTGAAATGCCGATTATTAAAATCAAGACCATTGATTTTGATCCAGTGAAGAAAGAGTTGCTCATTTCGAATGACGATGAGGAAGAAGATTGGGCTGAAGCTTTTGAGGTTGAAGCTCTGGTTGATGATAAAATCCTTCTTCCGCTTTCAGCATTATCAAGCGATGCACAAAAAATTCGAGAACTAGGAGCGAAAGTTCTCGAATATGAAAAAGCTTCAAAAGATCTTGAAGCATTTACTAGAAAATATGAAATGCTAAGAGATGAGATGATCAATGTTTTTACGGATATTGTTGACACAGTTTAAATAAAGTCCTGAAAGGGGCTTTTTTTAATATTCAAATTATGGTAAAATATAAGATAGATTTTATACTGTTTTTAATGGAGAGGGAAATGTCTAAAAAAACTGCGAAGAAAAAAAATGTAATGGTGGAAGAAAGCAAAGTTGATAAACTTTTGACTACTGTTTTTGGTGACCCGCAAAAGAAAGTTTTGCGCCGATTGCAACGAAAAGTTGATGAAATTAATAGTCTAAGCGAAAAATATAAAAAAATGAGTGATGAAAAGCTCAAAGAAGCTTTTAAAAAACTCAAAAAAAGCCTTTCGAAAAAAGATTTAGATGATATCTTGCCAGATGTTTTTGCGCTTGTGCGTGAAGCTTCAACTCGCGTGCTTGGAATGCGACACTTTGATGTTCAATTGATTGGTGGAATGGTTTTGCATGAAGGGAAAGTTGCAGAAATGAAAACTGGTGAAGGTAAAACTTTGGTGGCAACTTTGCCAGTTTCTCTGAACGCAATGGAAGGAAAAGGTGTTCATGTTGTGACCGTGAACGATTATCTTGCTCAGCGTGACGCTTCTTGGATGGGAAATCTATATGATTTTCTTGGCCTTTCGGTTGGTGTAATTATTAATGAAGCAAGCTTTATTTTTGATCCAGAATATGACAACGAAGAACACGAAGACGAAAATATGCGAAAGCTTCGCCCAGCAACTCGAAAAGAGGCTTATGCTGCGGATATCACATACGGAACAAATAATGAATTTGGCTTTGATTATTTGCGTGACAACATGGTGAACGAAGTTGAACTTTTACGCCAGCGTGAGCTTAACTTTGCAATTGTCGACGAGGTTGATTCTATCTTAATCGATGAAGCTCGAACTCCATTAATTATTTCCGCTCCTGCGGCTGAAAACCCAGAAAGCTATATTCAATTCGCACAAGTTATTTCTCAGCTGTCGAAAGAAGACTATGAAGTTGATGAAAAACGCCGAAGTGTAGCTTTAACTGAATCTGGAATTGATAAAATCGAAAAACTTCTCAATATGAAGAATCTTTATACGCCAGAACATTCGCGTGCAGTTTATCACGTTGAGCAAGCTTTGCGTGCTGAAACTCTTTTCAAACGCGATAAAGACTATGTTGTGACAAATGATGGTGAGGTGATTATTGTCGATGAGCACACTGGTCGTTTAATGAACGGTCGTCGATATAATGAAGGTTTGCACCAAGCTATTGAAGCTAAAGAAAAAGTACCTGTTCTTCAAGAATCAATGACTTTGGCAACAATTTCGTTCCAGAATTTCTTCCGCCTTTATAATAAGCTTTCTGGTATGACTGGAACTGCTTTCACTGAGGCCGAAGAATTTCAGCAAATTTATTCTTTAGAAGTTGTGCAAATTCCTTCGAATAAACCAGTTATTCGTGATGATAAAGAAGACTTAATCTTTAAAACCGAAAAGGCAAAACTTAAAGCCGTTGCAGAAGCAATTAAAGAATATCATGCACAGGGTCGCCCAGTTTTGGTTGGCTCAGGTTCAATTGAAAAGAACGAGCAAATTGCGAAATATCTTGATCAAGAAGGAATTAAATATAGCCTTTTGAACGCTAAAAATAATGAGCATGAGGCTTCAATTGTTGCTAAGGCTGGCGAAAAAGGTGCAATTACGCTCGCAACGAATATTGCTGGTCGTGGAACCGATATTAAGCTTGGTAAAGGTGTGAAAGAATTGGGTGGACTAGTTGTGATTGGTTCAGAGCGCCATGAATCTCGCCGAATTGATAATCAGTTCCGTGGTCGTGGTGGACGTCAGGGCGACCCTGGTGAAACACAATTTTATGTTTCAACTGAAGACGATTTGATGCGAATTTTCCAAGGTGAACGAATTGCGATGTTGATGGATCGACTTGGTGTGCCAGAAGATATGCCGATTCAGCATAAGTCTGTTTCGAAAACTCTTGAAAACGCTCAGAAACGTGTTGAAGGTTTCAATTTTGATACGCGTAAAAATGTTGTTCAATACGACAATGTGATCAACCGCCACCGAAAAGTTGTCTATACGATGCGCCGAAAAATTCTTGAAGGTGAAGATATTACAGATGAAATCAAGGCTTTGTTTATTTCTAAAGCAGAAGAACTTGCCGAACTTCCTTCAAAAAATAACGAAAAGTTTGTTTCGAATTTTATTGAAATATTCCCAATTGAAGAGGAAAAAGTTGAAGCACTTGGTCGAATTTCGAACGATAAAAAACGTATCAAATTAGCAAAACATATCGCTGAAGAACTTTATCAAGATAAAGAAAATGAGATCGGTAAAGAAGCGTTTCAAAAAGTTGAACGTGAAGTTTATATGCAAATTCTTGATACACTTTGGATGAATCATCTTGAAAATATGAATTTCTTGCGTGAGGGAATTCATTGGCGAAGTGTTGGTCAGCGTGATCCATTGGTTGAATATCGTGCTGAATCGCAAAAATTGTTTGATGGTTTGCAAAATACTTTGCGCGATGAAACGATTCGAATTTTAACTCGAATTACACCTAATGATGCTGCTGTTCGCCAAGAAGAAGATCATGATACTGAGCTAACTCGCCTTGCTGAAAATTCAGTTGAGAAGGGTGTTAATGAAGTTCAATCTGGTGAAAAAAACCGAGATGAAGACTTTTCGAAAGCTAAAAAGGCGTCTTCGAAAAATAGTGAAAATGCCAAGAAAAATAACGCACGGAAAGCCAAAAAAGCTCAACGCCAAAACAAGAAGAAGGGTCGTAAATAAATGCGACACACCGTTGAAGAAGTACGTCTGAAAAATGGCGTACGTGGCCTTCTTGTAAATGTTCCAGATGCAACGGTGATGAGTTTTCAATTTCAGTTTCGGGCTGGTTCGCGTTATACAAAAAGTCCAAAAATTTACGAAACCGCTCATATTATGGAACATATGGCTTTTGGTGCAAATGCAAAATTTGCCAGCGAGCATGAATTTGAAGCTGAATTCACTAAGAATGGTGCTTATCACAACGCTTCAACTTCAGATATGAGTATGAACTATGTGGCGGATTGTGCCGATTTTGAGTGGGATAGGATTTTTGAGCTTCAACTCCTATCAATTAGCCAGCCTAAATTTAATGAATTTGAGTTTAAAGCTGAAAAGGGGAACGTTCGAAATGAGCTTACGGGCTACTTAAACAATAATGCGCGCCTTCTTTGGCCAAAGATTCAGCAGGAATTTGGTGAAAAAGTTCTAACTTATGAAGAG
Organism: uncultured Saccharimonas sp. (SeqCode); assembly: GCA_963526625.1. GTDB lineage: Bacteria > Patescibacteriota > Saccharimonadia > Saccharimonadales > Saccharimonadaceae > Nanogingivalis. The sequence goes on along the minus strand of CAURNF010000001.1, from coordinate 172,860 downwards.
CGGCTTAAAACGATTGATAATATCACGCTTGAAGATATTTGCGAGCATCATAAACGCACGCACACAACCGATAATCTGCGTTTTGTGATTGCTGGAAAAATCACACCAACTCGCAAAAATAAAATTCTTGAAGGCTTTGAGAATTTACCGCTTGAAAGAGGCGAGCGCTTCGAAATTATCACTGACGAAATGAAAAAACCAAAAGAGCCAATTTTTATTCATCGCCCAGATTTGAAAAATATAAGTTTTGGTATTTCGCTTTTGCTTCCACGAAAACTTACAACATCTGAAATGGATGCAATGCACGCTTTGAACCACATTTTAACTGGCACAATGCACGCTCGAATCCTTGGTCAAGCTCGCAAACGCGGTTTAACTTATGGTATTTATTCTGGTGCTTCACGTGGTCCAAAAGATTCTTCTTGGGATTTCGAAGGGCAGACTAATTATGGAACCGCTAAAGAGCTTTTTGAATTAATTGTTTCAGAGCTCAAAAAGGTTCTAAATGAAGAAATCACTGAAGAAGAACTAGATGCCATGAAGAGTTATTCTCTTGGCTCGTTTCAGATGGGCGGGCAAACGGTAGCTTCAACGGCAGGATTCTATGCTTCTCGATATTTTTGGGATGGACATCTTCGAGATTATAGATCTCAGCCAAAATTTATTAAGCAGATTTCTCGCGAGCAAATTTTTAAAGTTGCGAAAGAATTTATAGACGCAAATACTTGGATTTTGGGTGCAGTTTCTGGCGGTGAAAAATCACAAATTCAAGAGTTGAATCAGGAATTTTCTAAAATATTCGAAAAATAATCGCTTCAAGGCGGTTATTTTTTATGCTTAAAATGTGCTATAATGGTTTTATATGGATTTTGATGAATTCGAAGAATTGTTAAATTTTGAAATAAAAAAACCTCAACCGCACGAGGTAATTTATAGCGTTTCAGATTTTATTGCAACTAGTAATGATATCTTCGAAAAGAGTTTTCCGAGCGTTCTGGTTGAAGGTGAAATTTCAAGCTTTAAGGTGAATCACAATAAGTTTGTTTTTTTTGATTTGAAAGATGAAGATTCGGTTCTTGGTTGCTTTATGACGGTTTGGCAAATGCGATTTCCGCTCGAAGATGGAATGAAAGTTGTTGTGCAAGCAAAGCCAAAACTTACAAATTGGGGAAAATTCAGCCTAACAATTGAGAAAATCATACCAAAAGGTGAAGGGAGCCTCAAAAAATCTTTTGAAATTTTAAAGGAAAAGTTAACAAAAGAGGGCTTATTTGATGAAAGCCGCAAACGTGAAATTCTGCGAAATCCTCAAAAAATTGCGGTGATTTCGAGCATTCAGGCGGCGGGTTATGCTGACTTTATTAAGATTATTAATGAGCGTTGGGGTGGGTTAGAAATTACTGTTGCACATACGCAGGTGCAGGGAATTTCTGCGAGCGACCAGATTATTCGAGCAATTGATTTTTTCAATTCGCAAAGTGAATTGCCAGATGTGATTGCTATTATTCGCGGTGGTGGAAGTGCCGATGATTTAGCGGTTTTTAATGACGAAAAATTAGTTCGTGCGATTGCTGCTTCTCGCGTGCCAGTTATTACAGGAATTGGCCACGAAATTGATGAAAGCTTATGTGATTTAGCGGCAGATTTTGCGGCTTCAACACCGAGCAATGTTGCGCAATTTTTAACACCGAATAAATTTGACGAAATGAGATTTTTATGTTCAAAAATTTTGCACACAAACGATTTTATTCTTTCGAAGATTGATGAGTTAAAAATTGAAAACCATCAAAAGATTTACAAAATGAAAGATTTAATTTTGAATAATATTTTTGAACAGCAAAGAGAAATTCAAGCCAAAAAGCGAATTTTGGAAAGCTATAATCCACAAAACATACTTTCAAAAGGATATGCTTTAGTAAGTGGAAAATTGGCGGCTGGTGAAGAAATTACGATTCAAACAATTGATAAAAAAATAACGGCGGAGGTAAAAAATGTCGAATGAAATTAGTAAAAAAATGGCTGAAATTGATGAGATTCTAATAAAAATTGAAAGTGGCGAAATTCCTCTTGAAGAGGTTTTTGAAAAATATAAAGAAGCGATTTTGAAAGCCGAAAAACTCGAGGAAGAACTTGATTCGTTTAAAAATGAAATTCAAATTTTGAGTAAAAATTTTGCACAAGAAGAATAAAATCTCGCTGTAGCAAGATTGAAGGTTTGAAATAATTTCAGTATTTTTTATTTTCGAAGAGCGAGAAGTTTTAATATCTTAACATTTTTAGCCAAGAAAAACCCCGCAGTTTGTTGCGGGGTGGGAATGTACTGCCTACCAAACCTGCATTCCGCATAGCTCTTCACTTAAGTTTATATCAACTTCTCTGAAGAAGTATGATCCTTTGTTGTCGGGATCTTCGCAATAAAGCGAAATGTCTAAATCGATACTCGCTTTTCTACATTCCTCATTTAAGATGATTAAGTTTACCATCTTATCGCTTCGCTTGTCGGCGAAAACGAGGAGCTTATCTCCATTTTTTACTCGCTTCTTAATAAATTTTTTAATAACCTTTCGAGTTGTTTTCTCTTGAGAGGGGTTATATTGAAGAATAGCTTCTTTAATGTCTAGATCAGTATGATCTAGTGCTGATTTGGTAAGTTTAATTGATACTAGTGCCATTTTGGCACCTCCTTCTTTTTGTTTTATAGCTTTCTAAAAAGCTATAACAAGTATTATAGCATAAAAACTCTTAAAAGTCAATTTGAATAATAATAGTAATATGTGATATAATGGGGTTATGTTTGATACAGATGAATTTAAATTAAAAATGACTGAAGCTGTTGAGCATTTTAAGGGTGAAATGAAGAAGGTTCGAACGGGTCGAGCGCATCCTTCAATGCTTGACAGCGTTATGGTTGAAGTTTATGGTACAAAAATGCCATTAAACCAAGTTTCGAATATGACCGCACCAGAAGCAGGGATGATTTTAATTACACCATTTGATGCGAATAATATTTCAGCAATTTCGGCTGCAATTCGCAACGATCAAAGTCTTGGGTTCAACCCGAGTGATGACGGCCGCGTTGTTCGTGTGCCAGTTCCACCGCTAACAGAGGAACGCCGTAAGCAAATCGTAAAACAAACTTCAGAAAAAGTTGAAGGTGCAAAAATTGCACTTCGAAATATTCGCCAAGATGCTTTAAAACATGCCAAAAAACTTAAAGATGAAAAAGCTTTAACGGAAGATGATTTAAAGAGAATCGAAAAAGAAATTGATGCTGAAATTAAAGATTTTAGCACACAAATTGATACAATTTTTAAAGAAAAAGAGAAAGAAATTCTCACAATTTAAATTGTTTTTTGCTAGCACACAAAGTTGTGCCGGCAAAAGGTAATTTAAGGAATTTCGAAAGGGCAGAATGGAGATTTTGAATTTAATTTTTGGTATAATTATTGGTCTAATTTCGCTAACTTTTTTGGTTGCAATACATGAACTTGGTCACGCGCTTGCGGCCAAGAAAAACGGTGTAAAACTTAAAGAGTACGCAATCGGTTTTCCTCCAAGAATTAAAAGTTTTAGAACAAAAACTAACAAAATTCTACCAAAAAGCACAAAAATTTCGATCGGTGCGATTCCACTTGGCGGTTTTGTTCGGTTGAAAGGGGAACACGATTCAGATTCGAAAAAAGGTGATTACGGTGCGGCAAGTTTTTGGGCAAAAACTCAAATTTTATTTGCCGGTGTTGCAATGAATTGGCTAGTTGCTTTTGTTATTTTTACGATTCTATCAATTTTTGGAATGCCAAAGTTAATTTCGAATCAGTTTTATTTGAGTTCTGATGTTCGAATTTCTGGTGGTGGCGTGCAAGTTTCACAGGTTTCGAATGATTCACCTGCACAAAAAGCTGGTTTGCAAAAAAAAGACGTAATTTTGGAATTTAATGGTAAAAAAGTTGATAGTTCAGCTACCGTTAAAGAAGATTTGCGTAGCAATGCTGGCAAAAGTGTGAATTTAAAAATTCAGCGGGGTAATCAATTTTTTTCAAAAGATGTTAAGCTAAACGAAAATAATAAGAATGGTTTTTTGGGCGCATTTTTGACTGATGGAATGCAAAAAATTCAGGCGACTTGGAGCGCACCGATTGTTGGGCTTGGTACAACAATTCAATTTACGGGTGAAACTTTTAAAGGTGTTGGCGAACTTTTTATGAACTTTTTTGGCGGGGTTTTCGAAAAGATAATTCCGAATCCGCAATCACAGCAGAAAGCAAATTCTCAACTTTCGAAAGCAGGTGAAAGTGTTTCTGGGCCAATTCTAGTGATTGGTGGAATCTTCCCAAACATCATCTCAATGGGGCCTGATATGATTTTAATGTTGACTGCAATTATTTCAATTAGTTTGGCGTGTATGAATGTTTTGCCAATTCCTGCGCTTGATGGCGGTCGTTGGTTAATGACTTTCATTTTTCGAATTTTGCTCAAAAAGCCACTCTCAAAAGAGAATGAAGAAAATATCAACGGCTGGAGTTTTATGTTTTTAATGGGTCTTTCGCTTTTGATTATTTTTCTAGATTTTACAAAGATTTTTAGAGGTTAAAAATGAAGAATAGATTTAAAAATATATTTTTAAAACTTCAAAAAAAGAATGAAGAAATGCTTTCGAAAAAACCTTTAAAAATTATTTTTTGGATAATTTTTCCAATTTTGTCATATTTTGCAGCAAGTTATTTTGCAGCTGTAATAATTCGACTTTCGCTCACTTTGATTTTTTGGAATAATGATGCGGGCTATCGAAATGCGGCTTCGAACACGATTACTACTACAATTTATTCAGCGTTGTTTCTTGGATTAATGCTTGCGATAGTATATTTCATCCCGACCAAACTTTTCAAGCAGAAGATTTCGAAAGACGATATCGCTTTAAAGGGTGTAATTACTTGGCAAGATTTAGGTCTGGCAATTTTAGGTTTTATAGCCTCGATGATTGTTTCTGGCGTTTTGTTAGAGTTTTTGCCGAATATTCTTCATTTTGATAAATTGCAAGTTCAAGATTTAGTTTTTCAACGCAGCGGAATGATTCATTCTTGGCAATTTTTGCTAGCTTTTATTTCAATTGTTATTATTGCACCGTTTTTTGAAGAATTGATTTTTCGCGGAATAATTTATGGCCAACTTCGAAAAGTGAATGTTCCACTTGCAATTTTTATAACGAGTTTACTTTTTGGATTTGTACATTTTCAAATGAATGTTGGCGTAACGGTATTTGTGATGAGCGTTGTGATGTGTTTTATTCGCGAAAAATGGACGCAAACAATTTGGTCGGGGATTGTAATTCATATGATTAAAAATGGGATTGCTTTCTTTCTGCTTTATGTTTTGCAAACTATTCAATTCTTTCAAGCTTAGCGTTGACTTGAAATTAAAACTTTGATATAATTATAAGACTTATTTAGAGGATTTTTATTTTATGAAACAAGAATTTAATATTACAAAAATAGGAAAAAAAGAACTCGAAGCTGAACTAGAGCTTTTGATTTCGCAACGTAAAGAAATTTCAGAAGAAGTTGCTACTGCACGTGATTTTGGTGATTTGCGTGAAAATTCAGAATATGATGCTGCTCGCAAAAAACAAGCTTTAGCAGAATCTCGAATTATGGAAATTGAAAACATTTTGCAAAATGCTGTGATCATTGGTGGTGGTGAAAAGGGTGTTGTTTCTCTTGGCAATCAGGTTAGCTTAAAAAACCTAGAAAACGGTAAAGAGGTAAAATATACAATGGTCGGTGCGGTTGAAGCAAACCCCCTTGAGGGTAAGATTTCGAATGAATCACCAATCGGTCAACAGATTATGGGCAAAAAGCTCGGCGAAGAAGTAGATATTACGACACCAAAAGGTGTAATCAAATACGAAATTACAGAAATTAACTAATTTTTAAAGCTCGGTTGGCCAATTCAGCCGAGTTTTATTTTTCGAAAAGGAGATTTTATGCGATTATCAAAATTATATACAAAAACAAGCAAAACAGTTCCATCTGGTGAAGAAGCTAAGAATGCGCAACTTTTAATTAAAGCTGGATTTGTTCATAAAGAAATGGCGGGTGCTTATGATTATTTACCGCTTGGTTTTAAAGTGCTAGAAAACATTAAAAAAATCGTTCGAGAAGAGCTTGAGAAAATTGACGCGAACGAAATTTTGATGACAACTCTTCAACGCCGAGAAACTTGGGAGCGAACAACTCGCTGGAATGATGATGTTGTGGATGTTTGGTTTAAAACAAAATTAAAAGATGAAACTGAGGTTGGATTAGGGTGGAGCCACGAAGAACCAATTGTTGAAATGCTTAAGAATCATATTCAATCTTATAAAGATTTGCCAATTTCGGTTTTTCAATTTCAAAATAAAATGCGAAACGAGCTCCGTGCGAAAAGTGGAATTATGCGCGGTCGCGAATTTTTGATGAAAGATCTGTATTCAATTCACGAAACTAAAGAAGATTTGGAAAGCTATTATTCTAAAGTTTCGAAAGCATATGAGCGAATTTTCGAACGTCTCGGTTTGGGTGAAGATACTTTTGTGACATTTGCTAGTGGCGGAGCATTTACGAAATTCAGTCACGAATTTCAAACAATTTGCGATGCTGGTGAAGATTATGTTTATTTGAAGCGTGACGGCGAAAAAAATCTTGCTTTTAACGAAGAAATTTTAGACCAAGCAATTGAAGCTGGCGAAATTAGTTCGAAAGAAGGATTAGAAAAGGTTAAAACTGCAGAAGTCGGAAATATCTTCAACTTTGGCACGCAAAAAACTGATGAAATGGGGCTTTATTTCACCGATAAAAATGGTGAACGAAAATCAGCCTGGATGGGATCTTATGGAATTGGAATCACTCGCGTGATGGGTGTTATTGCTGAAAAATTTAGTGATGAAAAAGGTTTAATTTGGCCAGAAAATATTGCTCCAGCAAAAATTTACCTTGTGCAAATTGGTGAAAAATCGCAAGAATTAGCAGAAGAAATTTATAATGAATTTTCGAAAAAGGGAATTGAGGTTCTATTTGATGACCGCAATCTTCGCCCAGGTCAAAAATTTGCTGACGCCGAATTAATGGGTATTCCATATCGGTTGACAATTTCTGATCGTTTGCTTGAAAGTGGAAAATTTGAAGTTGTAAAGCGTGCAAATGGTGAAGTTGAATTGCTCTCAAGAGAAGAACTTTTTGAAAAATTCGTAAAATAATATCAGCTCTTGAAAAAAGCAAGTATAAGCATTATAATTGATGTATGAAAATTATTGCTTATAGTGTACGAAAAGATGAGCTCCAATATTTCGAAAAATTCGCGGAGCAGTTTGGTATTGAATATGCTACAACTCCAAAAGATTTAAACGCTGAAACTGTAAAATTGGCTGAAGGTTTTGATGCGGTTTCATCTTATACTTCAAGCGAAGAACTCAATGATGTTTGGGAAACTCTTTCGAAAATGGGAATTTCTTATTTTACTGTTCGGACGGCCGGGTTTGATGGAATTGATATTGAAAAAGCTAAAAGTTTCGGTATTAAAATTTCGAATGTACCTCAATATTCGCCAAGCGCAATTGCTGAACTTGCTGTTGCATTGGCACTAGCAACAATTCGAAAAATCCCACTTTGTCTTTCGCGCGCCAAAAATCAGAACTTTTCGGTAGATAATTTGATGGGTCGCGAACTTAATACAATGACCATTGGAATTATTGGTGTGGGCCATATTGGCTTAACAACCGCAAAGGCTTTTAAAGCTTTTGGCGCAAAAATAATTGCTTATGATACTTTCGAAAATTATGCTGCTCGTGAAATTTTGGAATATAAAAGTTTAGATGAAGTTTTTGCGGAAAGTGATTTAATTTCACTTCATATTCCTCTAACACCAGAAAATCGCCACATTATTAACGCAGAAAGTATTTCGAAAATGAAAGATGGAGTAGTCATTATTAATACTGCGCGTGGTGGACACATTAACTCCAGAGATTTGCGAGATGCTTTGGTGAGCGGAAAAGTTGCAGCAGCCGGCCTTGATGTTTTTGAGCATGAAAAGAATCTAATTCGAAAAGATTTGAGTGGAAAAATTATTAAGGATGCTGTTTATCGCGATCTAGCGAACTTTCCGAATGTTATTATTACTCCACACGTTGCGTTTAATACAGATGTTGCCGTGCAGAATATGGTAAAAATGTCAACTGAGAATTTAATTAATTTTAAAAATGCAGGAACAACCGACAATGAAATTACAAAATAATTTTATTCGAAAAATCACCAAAATTATGCCACTATTTTTAGTGGCGGTTTTGGCTTTTAGTTTTACTTTTAGTAGTTTTTCAAATCAAGCTTTTGCCAGAAGACGGCGGAGTCGTGATGCTGAAGAAGCTGAACAACGAATAAAAAATTATAATATTATTTTTTCAAAGTTTGATGCAAAATATAATTTTAGTGCCGACCAAAAAGGAAATACAAACCTTGAAATTACTGAAAATATTTCGACATATTTTATTAATGATGGGATAAATCATGGAATCGAGCGTGCAATTCCGCGGTTTTTTAATGGTAAAACTATTTTTGATGGTAAAGCTGAAATTGAAATGGATGGCAAAAAAGTTTCATATTCAACTTATGAAAGTGGTGGAAATATCGTATTTCGAATTGGTGAAAGCGGAAGTTTCGTTTACGGAAGGCATAATTATCAGCTAAAATATCGGTTTAGAAATCTACTGTTAACAGATGGCGGTGTACAAAAATTGATTATGAACACCAATGGTACTCAGTGGAAGCGGCCTTTTAATGAAGTTATTGCAACAGTTAATTTAGATTCATCAGTTTTGAAAGAATTTAATGGTACGGTGAGATGTTTCGCTGGAATACAAGGTTCAACTGAAAAGTGTAATATTTTTGAACGTAAGCCGGAAGAGGGGGTCTTTAAGTTCTCACAAAAAGATGTCCAAGCTGGTGAGAATCTAACTTTTGAAATTGACTTTAATAATAAATTTACCCAACCAGAGGTGAGCGGTATCGATGTAAATACAATAATTTTTGGAATTTTGGCAGTAATTTTGGCGGTAATTACATTATTCTTTGCTATTCGGGTTATTTTAAAATATAATTCAGTTAAGAGAGAAAACAAGGTTTCGAAAGCGGTTGTTCCGCAATATTTGCCGCCAAAAATTAAAGAATTAGATATTTTGGATGCGGGAAACTTAGTAAAATCAAATAAAAAACTTACTGCTGCAATGCTATTTTTTGCAGTGAACCGCAATATTCAGATTGTTGAAAAAACTTCAAAGGGCTTTTTGGGTGGCGAGAAAAAGAGCTATATAATTCAGCTATTAAATCGAGATAATTTGAATCAAGACATGCTTTCATTATTAAATTCATTTTTTAGAAGTAAAACTGAGATTGATTTATCTAAACAAATGAGCAGTATGCAAGCCTCTGATATTTCTTCGAAAGTTTTGAATTCTGCATTTAGCGGAACTTCTTACTATGTTCAAGAAAAGCCAGCAGTTTTCAGCACTTCTCAGTTTTTTGCCGGTGGAGTGATCGTTTTATCTGTAGTATTGTTATTTGCAAATGGAATACTGGTTAATTTTATTTCAACTATTTCGCCTTGGTTTACGATAGCTATATATTCTTTCATTGCAGCCGTCGCACTTTCAATTTTAATATTTACTATTTCAAATATAAAAATTCTATCTCGTAAAGGTTTTGAAGCAAAGAATTATCTTGAAGGTTTAAAGCTTTATATTTCGGTGGCAGAAAGCGAACGGTTAATGTTCTCGCAAAGCCTGCAGAATTCTGAAAGATTCCATACTGAATTTGATGGCTCTCGCGTAAAACTTTATGAAAAACTTTTACCTTGGGCAGCGTTGTTTGGGCTAGAGAAATCTTGGGCGAAGGTACTTGAATTACAATTTCAAGATGAAGATTACCTACCAGATTGGTATGTTGGCTCAACAGCGTTTAATGCTATGGTATTTTCGAACAGCTTGAACAGCTTTAATAGTGCAATGAACAGTTATTCTGCACCAAGTTCGAGTAGCTCTGGCGGAGGCGGCGGATTCTCCGGCGGAGGCGCTGGCGGCGGCGGAGGTGGCGGTTGGTAAAACTGCACCTTTCTATAAAGCAGAATTTCGAAAAGTAGCTTGCAAAATTGCAGGCTATTTTTTATGGCAAAAAGCATAACTATATTGATTTTTTTGCTTTTTTGTGATTAAATATAAGCATTATGAAAAGTTTTTGGGTTGGGTTGAAAAATAAAAAAGTTTTAATAGTTATTTTTTTAGTATTTTTTTCTTTTTTTAGTAATAATTTTGCAAATGCTATAGATTTGACTAATCCTAACAGTAATTTTGTTACACCTGATGAAGTTAAGAAAAAAGCAGAGCAAGAGAAGAAGAATAGAGAAATAGAAGAAAAAAGAAAAAAAGACAATCAGGTTGTTCCTACATCCCCAACTGGTAGATCTTCGCAGCCTACAACAGACAAAACTCAACAGGATGTAAGAAATAACACAGCTAATAACGATAAGATTAAATGTGAAGAGGCATATAAAAAGGCTAAAGCGGCTGGTGTTGACGAGAAGAAACTTAATGAGCTCAAGAAAAAATGTAATTATTCTCCTGCAACAAATGACGGCGATTGGACTAAAAAGAATAATGAAGCCAAGGCTGCAATTGAGGAAATGGACAAGCAAACTAAGGAATCTAATAAAGACAAAAATTCCTGCGCTATTGAATGGATTGGTTGGATTGTTTGCCCGATTGTTCGTGGTTCAACTGGTGTTGTTGTTGGTTTATATAATTTTATGCAAGCAAATTTCTTAAATATTAAATCCGATCAACTCTTCTCAAATTCTGGAAAGGGGCAAGAAGCATTTAAACACTGGGTGACATTTAGAGATATTGCAAACATATTTTTTGTAATTATGATTGCAATAATAATTTTCTCGCAAGTAACTGGTGTTGGAATTTCTAACTACGGCATTAAGAAGATGCTGCCAAAAATTATTATTTATGCAATTTTAGTCAATATTTCTTGGTATATTGTTGTAATTGCTATTGATATTTCGAATATCGTTGGCAGCACTTTATTCAAATGGTTATCAAATGATGGAAATTGGAGTTTTTCGAGTGATGTTCAAAAAGAAACATCTCCTGTTGAAGGAATTCTAACAGGTACTGTAGCAACAGGTGCGCTTATTGCTGCTGGAGTTACTGCTGCTCTTGTTGGCGGAGCTACAATTCTTCTGTTTATTGCCTCTGCGGCACTTGCCGTTGTGATGACTGTGTTTATATTAATGATAAGGGAAGCGGCAGTCATTGTTCTTGTTGTAACTTCTCCTTTAGCTTTTGTTGCAGGGTTGTTGCCGAACACAGAAGGATTATTCAAAAAGTGGATCAAACTTACAAAAAATATGCTAATGATTTACCCGATCTGTTCGTTAATAGTCGGTGGTGCTTTATTCGTTTCTAATTTACTGTATGGTGTGGTTGATGACCCTCTACTTAAAATTATTTATGGCGTTTTGCCCATATTGTCACTATTTGCAATTATTGCAATTATTAAAACTGTGCTTTCGTTTATTGATGGCTTAACTGGTGGAAATTTGCGTGGTGCTCTAGGTAAGATGAGCGGTCGTATTAATGCAGCGGCGCAAGATTCAAACTGGGCCAGGGCTTCAAGGGCAAAAGCTATGGATAGAACTATTGGTGGTATTGCTATCGGTAAAAATGCCAGAAACGATAAATTCGAAGAAGGTCAATACGAAAGAGATAAAGCTGCTCTTGAAAAGCTAGATAAAAAGAAAAATAAAACTGCGGCGGACTATCGAAGGCGAGCACGATACGGTTCTAGAGTTGCTAGCTACGAAAAGAGCCAAAACGAGGGAATGGTTTCTGCTATGACATATAGTATTGGAAATAATGCCTCGATGGTTAATAATGAGCTTGATAAGATTTCGAAAGTTAAAGATCCAGGTCAGCAGAGGCTGATGTATGGAGCTCTTGCTCAAGCAGTTACTAATTCCGGTTTGAATACTGCTGGTCAGGCCGCTGCTATGAGTAATATCGCAAACAGTGCGTTAAATATCGGTGATGTAGACCAAAGTCGTGCTGTTGCAGCTCAAATTGCCTCGAAAGCGGGTAGTGATATTAAGAAGGTTAATCCTGCCGCAGCAAAAGCTGTTATGCAAGATTTTTCTTCAGGAAATGTTAAATCTGTTCAAGATTTCGAAAATGATATTTCAACATACTCAGGTGCAAGTGCTAAACAAATGGCTGATTGGTCTGACATGTCCAGCGCAAATGTTAATGACAACAAAGCGTTTAAAGCAATGCAAAGTGCATTTAATAGCGGCGATCAAAGCAAGATTTCGCAAGCACAGAATATGGGTAAGATTGCCGAGCAAGCTCTTACTGCCAATGCTAATGGAACAATGTCTCTAACTCCAGACCAGCAAGCTAACTTTATGGCAATGCAAAAGCTGGCTCAATTACAGACTTCGCAGACGTCGGCTCCACAACAAGCTCAGGCTAGCTCTTCTAACACAGCTTTCAGCTCTAGCTCTGTTACATATAGTGCGCCTGCAGCACGAGTTAGCCAAGCTTCGCAGCCAATAAATAATAGTAATCAAAATATTAAACCTCGGCAAACTGCGAGCGACCCAACTAAATCAAACAGAAAATTTGGTGCTAACTAAATGTAAAAACACTCTTCCAAAAAAAAAAAAATGGAAGGGGTGTTTTTTTATTTAAAGTGTGCTAAAATAAAATAAAGATAATCTAAACTAAAAGGAGAAATATGAAAATTGCATTAATTGGTTTTGGGCTCGAGGCAAAAAGCGCTTATGATTATTTTAAAAGCATTGATCAAAATAATACTTTTGAAATTTATGACGAAAACCCAAAAAGTAAAATTAAGCTACCAAGTGGCGTTAAATTCTTTGGTGATTTTCATGATTTTTCAAAAATTCAAGCAGATTTGATTGTGCGAACACCCGCAGTTAATCCTAGCCGTTTGCCAAAAAATGCTAAAATTACATCTGTTACAAATTTATTTTTCGAAAAATGCCCAGCACCAATTATTGGCGTAACTGGCTCAAAAGGCAAGGGAACGGTATCGAGTTTTATTGCTGAAATTTTGCGTGCAGCTGGTTTGAAGGTTTATCTTGTTGGGAATATTGGCTTACCAGCACTTAATGAGCTTTCGAAAATTCAAAAAGATGATGCCGTGATTTATGAACTCAGCAGTTTTCAGCTTTGGGATGCTCAAAAATCGCCACATATTGCAATTTTAAATAATCTTGAAGTTGACCATCTTGATGTTCATGATGGCTTTGAAGATTATGTGGCGGCAAAAATGAATATTGCTAAAAATCAAACCGAGAATGATTTTTTTATTTTTAATGCTGAAAATCCAATAGTTTTAAAAAATGTTGAAAACTTAAAAAGTCAGCTCAAGGCAGAGCTACAGCCTTTTCAGAATTACAATTTAGCCCATATTCAAGAAAATCATTTTTTATGGGGAGATGAAGCTCTCTTCGAAACTGATATTTTGAAAATTCCAGGCGAACATAATCAAAAAAATGCTTGTGCTGCAATAATTGCAACTTTCGATTTTTTGCGTGAAAAAGGTTTTGAAATTGAGGCAATCTTTGATTTTTGGCGAGAAGGGCTTTCTAAATTTACAGGTTTACCGCATCGGTTAAAATTTGTTCGCGAGTTTGAGGGTGTGCGATTTTATGATGATTCAATTGCAACCACACCGGGTAGTGCGATTGCTGCACTAAATTCTTTCGAAAAGCCAAAAATTCTAATTCTTGGTGGAAGCAATAAAGGGGCCGATCTAAGTGAACTGATTGAAAAAATTGCAAAAATGCCAGAGCAAGAACTTCGAAAGGTAATTTTAATGGGGGCAGAATCTGAAAGACTAGCCCAGAAATTGATATCAAGCGGATTTGATCGGTTTATAAATTTAGGTGCAAAAACAAATATGCAAGAAGTTGTAAAAACTGCTTTTGAAAACGCAAAAAGTGGTGATGTGGTTATTTTAAGCCCTGCTCATGCCAGTTTTGATATGTTTAAAAGTTATGTTGATCGCGGTGAACAATTTGTTGAAAATGTAAACCTTTTATGATAAAATTTATATTATGACTAAAAAACAAGCTAAATCTACAAAGAAATCTGCTTTAAAATTAAAAGCAGTAGACCCAAAAGCACAATTTGCGGGTTTTAAAAAATTCATTAAAGATCAAGGATTGATCGGAATGGCGATCGGTTTAATTCTTGGAACGGCTTCTGGTGATCTTGTTAAATCTTTGATTAATAATATAATTATGCCACCACTTGGTTTCGTTCTTGGATCAGCCGAAGGTTTGAAGGGTGTTGTTTGGAATATGGGAAAAACACCAGCAGGCAAAGAAGCGGTTCTTTCTTACGGTGCATTTTTGAACGATATTATTAACTTTTTGGTAATTGCGTTCGTTGTATATTTCGTACTTTTGTTTGTTGAAAAACTTTTCACAGATGATGACATTGAAGAAGAAGCTGAAGAGGCGGCAAAGAAATAAATTATGGATAAGCTGAAAGCTCGCGTTGGCGAAATTTTAAATGAGCTTGAAAAAGCGAGCTTGAAGCTTAATCTTGAAAGCAAAAAAAATCAAATCTCAGATTTAGAGGCTGAAATTTCGAATCCAGAAATTTGGCTAAATCCTAAAACTGCACAAGAAAAAGTTAAAAAACTTGCTGATCTAAACAAGGAAATTCACCCTTGGCTGGTTTTAAAAACGCAAGTTGAAGACATTTTAGAATTAATAAATCTTAGCGACGATGAGCTTCTTGAAGAATTTGAAGCTCAAATTTTGCAATTCGAAAATGATTTTGAAGAGCTAAAAAAACAACTTCTATTTGATGGAGAATTTGACAGTGGCGATGCAATCGTTCGAATTACAGCTGGTGTTGGCGGGACTGATGCGCAAGATTTTGCTGAAATGTTGGAGCGAATGTATCTGCGTTGGGCTGAAAAAAATAAGCTCAAAACTGAGCAAATTGAGCGAAGCGTTGGTGAAGAAGCCGGGATCAAAACTAGTGTTTTCGAAATTCAAGGCCTTTATGCTTATGGTAAAATGCGAAGTGAAAATGGCGTACATCGTTTGGTGCGGATTTCGCCGTTTAATAGTGGTGGAACTCGTGAAACTTCTTTTGCTTTAGTTGAAGTTTTGCCAAAAATTGATACGCCAGAACATGTTGAAATTGCTGAAAAAGACCTTCGAATTGATGTTTATCGCTCTGGCGGAAAGGGCGGGCAAGGTGTAAACACAACTGACTCAGCTGTGCGAATTACGCATATTCCAACTGGTACGGTTGTGGCAATTCAGAATGAACGCTCACAAACACAAAATAAAGAAACCGCAATGAATATTTTGCGCGGAAAGCTCGTGCGAATGAAAATGGAACAGCATGCGCAGAATTTGAGTGAACTCCAAGCCGGAAAATCTGCTGATTGGGGCTCGCAAATTCGAAATTATGTTCTAAACCCTTATAAAATAGTTAAAGATACACGAACTAAATATGAAGAAAAAGATGTTGAAAAGGTCTTGAATGGCGAAATTGATGGATTTATATTTGCATTCTTAGAAAGTTCTAAAGAATAAAAAGCATAAGCATATAACAAAACTTTAATTTTGTGATATGCTTATTTTGCAATAAACTTTTAAAAAACTCTTGCAATAAAAAAGCTTATACTGTATAATTAATAAAGGTTGGCTCTTTAGCTCAGTTGGTAGAGCAGAGGCCTGAAGAGCCTTGTGTCCCCAGTTCAAGTCTGGGAGGAGCCACCAATTTTTTGATAAATTCCGCTTTGGCGGTTTTTTATTTTTATGAAATAAAGTTTCGAAAAGCACTTGAAAAATTTAAAAACATAAGTATAATGGTAAATATGAATAGATTCAAAAAAGGTGCAGTTAAAGGTTCAACAATCGCAATTATTCTGTTGAGCATCGGTTTTGCTGGTGCTGGTTCATTTGGAATTTGGGCTTATATTGAATACAACAATGTAAAAACAGATGTTGAAGGAAAAATTGATTTACAGGTTGCTGAAGGAAAACGAAAACAGCAAGAAGATGATGAAAAGAAATATAACGAAGAGCGACGAAAAACCGTTAAAGAATTTCGTGCTCCAGAAGATTTAGGAAAGGTAACTTTTAGTTATCCAACATTCTGGAATCAATATGTCGAATCTAATGGTTCCGATCGAAAGGGATTCTTCTCTTATTTCTATCCAGATACAGTACCGCCAGTTCCAAAAGATGGTAAAGATACTCAGCGTTTTGGTTTGCGCGTGGCTATTTATGAGAAGAGTGTGGATGAAGTTCTTAAAGAATTTAACGAAGCTATCAAAAAGGGTGAGCTTTCTTCTGAAGCCGTAACAGTTAATGGATATCCAGCAACAAAAATTGCAGGGCTATTCCCTGGGCCAGAGAAGAATAATCGAATTCGCGGAACGGCTTATTATTTTAAATTGAATAGTAAAACTTTGATGATTCGAACCGATGCCGATACCTACAATAATGTCTTAAACGAAAATGTTTTAAGCACTCTAAAAATGGATTAGCTTTTAAAAATAGCAAAAATTTGCTATAATAAAAATATGGATGAGCGGGAGTTTTTAAATCTGGTAGCAAAAGAAAGTAGTTTTCTTATTGCTGCTCACGAGATGAAAACCCCGCTTTCAATTATTCGCCAGCTTTCTTTAACTTTGAATGATGATGAAATTGAGCTTTCTAATTCTGAAAAAAGCCGAATTTTACGCCAAATTGACATCACTAGTGAGAGGGCTTTGCGACTCGTTCAAGATTTAACTAAAATTTCAAAGCTTGAAGATGCAATGTTCGAGCTTGAGCCTATAAATTCAAAAAAAATCTGCAATGATGTGGTTGCAGAAATTACCGATGTTTTTAAACTTCATGGTAGAGTTATTAGGTTTAAAAATGTTCGAAAAAATGAGTTAATTATGGCGAATTATGAATTACTTCGTTCAATTTTGATGAACTTCTCAGATAATGCGCTTTATTCTTCGAACGAAAAGAGTGAAGTTGAAATTAAAATTTCAAATATTGGTGAAAAAGTTCGAATTTCAGTTCGAGATTATGGCGAAGAATTACCGCTTTCAATTTGGCGTTCAGTTAAAAAGCAAAATCATCAGCCAGTTCGAGCAAATTCTCGGCCGCAGAGTTCTGGCTTGGGTATTTTTATTGCTCAAAGTTTTGCGGCGGCAATGGGAGCAAAAATCGGTGTGATTCGCCATCGTGATGGAAGCACTTTTTATGTTGATTTAAACCGTTCTGGTCAGTTGAGTTTATTGTGAAAAAAATTTTAATTATTGAAGATAATACAATCTTAGCAGATAATTTTGAAATAATTTTGCGTTCAAATTTTTTAATTTCGAAAGTTAATTCTGCGCAAAAAGCAATCTTAGAGATTGATAGAAGTTTGCCAGACTTAATTTTTCTTGATATTTTGCTTGAAGGTTACTCGGCTTTTGCTCTTTTAAATGAATTGCAGAGCTATGCTGATACGGCAAAAATTCCAGTGGTGATTTGTTCAGATCTGGCAAGTGAAATAGATTTCGAAAGTTTAAAATTGTTCAATGTTCGCCATATTTTTGATAAATCTCAGGTTTCACCAAAAGAAATTCGCACAAAAATCAAGGAGATTTTAGATGAATAATTCACGCAAAAAAACTCTGGCTATAGTTTTGCGGCGAACTGATTTTGGCGAGGCCGACCGAATTATAAATTTATTAACTCCAAATGGTAAACAGGTGGCAATTGCGCGCGGTGTTCGAAAACCAAAATCAAAGCTTGCTGGTGGAATTGAGTTTTTTTCGCTAAATGAAGTGGTTTTAATTGAAGGAAAAAGCGAAATGAAAACACTTTCTTCAGCGAGAATGTGCGAGTTTTTTGGTGAAATTTTGAAAGATTTTGAAAGAACTGATTTTGCCTACCAAGCAATTAAAAAGGTTTCGAATCTTTGCGAACATATTGAATCGGCTGAATTTTTCGAAATTTTGTTAAAAGTCTTTCGCAGTTTGAATGATTCTGAAATCAGCTTAGATTTAGTTCGAAAATGGTTTATTCTTAAAATTGCAGAATTTTCTGGCGATGAAATTAATCTTGAAACAGATAAAAATGGTACGAAATTGCAGGCAAATTTAAGATATGATTTTGATTTTTATGACAAGGTTTTTGTGGAAAGTTTTAGCGGTAAATTTGACGCAAATGATATTAAATTTTTGCGACTAATGGTTTCAAGTGAGCCAAAAGTTATTTCAAAAATTAAAGGTTGTGATATTTTTTTGAACAAAATTGAAGAGATAATTCCAAGATTTTAAAATAGGCTTTTGAAAGCTTATTTTTACTATTTACTTTTAGAAAAGAAAGTGATATAATAACTTTAAGCATAAGTTTTATATAAATTAAAAAGGGAGAAAAAATGAATTTTCGAAGTAAAATAACAATTTTTATTCTTGCTGCGTTATTCTCGATAGTTAGCTTTGGCTCTTCTGCCTTTGCTGCTAAGGATATAACCGGCCAGCTAAAGATTGAGCCTAAGAGTTATTAAGAGTAGCGGGCGCGAGTGGTCTATCGATATTTCTGGCCAGAATGTTAAAGAAGGGGACTGGGCGACTTTTCGTGCTGAGAATGTGTCTGTGATTCCTGGATGGAAAGTAGATCTTAATTATAAAGGTGATAAAATTGGTGAGATATTGGTTGATAAGAAGTATAGTGACGGTCATGACTTAAACTATCAATCTGTTGTTCGCAATGATGAAAACGCTAAACCAGGAGCTACTATTTGGCAGGGAAAAATTGTTTTCAATAAGAATATTGAAAAATATGCTGATTTTAAAACGTCTATTTCTAACAATAATTCTAATTATTTCTCATATGTAAATCATGATGTTACTGTAGAAACTAAAATTATTGGTAGCACTACTCTGAAAGGTGAAGATGTTAAACTAACTAAACAACCTTTACTAAATGCAACTAGAACTGCTGTTGGGGGTAGTGTGACACAATTAAATTCTAATAATGGAGTTTTCTCATTTAATCCTACTATAGTACAATACGGAAAAAACGCTATTAAGGCTGGTTCTAAGCTTAAGGTTACTATGCACAAAGACTCTTCACTCCGTTTTGACGATAAAACTCATCCTATCGGCTCAACTGTACAGTTTACGAGAATGCGTGAAAGTATCTTTGCTTCAACTCCAGTGAATAAATATGGTGTATATTTTGCTGGTGGGCCGGCTATGGAATTGAAAGTTATTTCCCGCTCTGAGGATGAAGTAGTCTTGGAGGTATTGAAAGATATGCCAGCTACAGATGGAGTTTATCGGGGTTGGTTTTCTTCAGTCAAAGTGGTAGATGGTTCAAGTATTAAAAATGGGAAGATTAGCGATGTTAAGCAGACTACTGAGCTAATTGCGCCAGATGGAAGCATAATTGATAAAAGAGTTTTTAACGATACTGCAGATATTTTTGGTAGCAACGTAGAAACCTATGCCAAAATTCGCAATCCTGAAGAAAAACCGCAAAAACCTGCACCTGTACCAACTCCAGCTCAACCGCAACCAGCTGTTGAGACACCAAAAGCTGAAAAGCCTTCAGAAGAGAAAGTTCAAGCTCCAAACACTGGTTTCGAAAAATCTCAAAATTTCATTATTCTAGCTTTTGCTGTTTTAGGCGTAGCTACTGTAGCAGTTTTCCGCAAAAATTGGCAAAATTAAAAATCTAATTTTGTAGTAATTTGAACAAAAAGCTCTCGAAAAACGGGAGCTTTTTTGATATAATAGTTAAAAGATTATACGGAGGAAGAATGAAGAACGAAGATTTGATGGATAAAATTGTGAGCCTTGCTAAACGGCGTGGTTTTATTTGGCAGGGTAGTGAAGTTTATGGCGGAATGCGCGGAACTTGGGACTACGGCCCACTCGGGTTAGCTTTAAAGCGCAAAATCATGAATGAATGGTGGGATTTTTTTGTTGAAAATCGTGAAGATATGTTTGGTGTTGATGCCGCAATCATCATGAATCCAAAAGTTTGGCAGGCGAGCGGTCATGCTGCAACTTTTGCCGACCCTTTGGTGGAAGATTTAAAAACGGGCGAACGTTATCGTGCAGATCATCTTTTAAAAGACGCTGGAATTGAGGCAGAAGGCCTTTCGAACGAAAAAATCACTGAAATTATCCGTGAGAAAGGTTTAAAATCGCCAAAAGGAAATGAGCTTAGTGAAGTTCGAAGTTTCAACATGATGTTTCAAACTAATGTTGGTGCGGTGGTGAATGAAAATTCAACCGCATATCTTCGCCCAGAAACTGCTCAGGGAATTTTTACTAATTACAAAAATGTAGTTGATTCGTTCTATCCAAGCTTGCCATTTGGCCTCGCGCAACAAGGAAAAGCCTTTCGAAATGAGATTTCACCTCGGGATTTTGTTTTTCGTTCTCGTGAGTTTGAGCAAATGGAGATTGAATATTTCGTAAATCCTGAGAATTGGGAAGCTGAATTTGAAAAATTGCTTGATTTAGTTCGAAAATTCTTAACTGAAAAAATGGGCTTGCCACAAAGCTCGCTATATGAGCTTGAAGTTCCAGAAGAAGACCGTGCGCATTATTCGAAACGCACTGTTGATTTTGAATTCAACTATCCGATCGGTAAAGAAGAGCTGATGGGGATTGCTTATCGCACGGATTTTGATCTTGCAAATATCCAGCGAGCAAGTGGCAAGAATATGGAATATACTGACAAGCAAACGCGCAAAAAGTTCATTCCTCATGTGATTGAGCCAAGTTTTGGCGTTGAACGGCTTTTGATGGCGGTTCTTTCGAATGCTTATCGCGAAGTTGAAACCGATGGCAAAACTCGTATTTTTTTGGCATTGCCTGAAAATCTTGCTCCAACAAAAATCATTGTGGCGCCACTTCTTAAAAATAAAGAAGATTTGGTTGAAAAAGCACGAGAAATCTATCTTGAACTCCGCCGAAAATATAAAAATGTTGAATTTGATCTGAGCGGAAAAGTTGGAAAAGTTTACGCCAAGGCCGATGAGATTGGTGTGCCAAAAGTTGTTGTGATTGATTTTGATACAATTGAGGGTGACGGCTTGGTAAGTGTTCGAAATCGAGATGATGCCTCGCAAATTCGCGTAAAATTGAGCGAGATTTAATGAAAAAAATTAGTTCATCACAAAACCCTTTAGTTAAAAAACTTGTTCAACTTTCGAACAAACAAAGCTTTCGAAACAAACAAGGGCTAACGATTATTGAAGGTATTCATTTGGCTAGCGAATGGCTTAAAGCTTCTGGCTCGCCAGAGATTTGCGTTGTTTCAAGTTCTTCTAAAAGTTTTGAGGTTGAGCAAGTAATTAAAAAATGTGAAGAGCTTGGCGTTGAAATTGTTGAACTTGAGACAAATATTTATACTAAAATTAGCCCCGTAATTGAAGGCGTTGGAATACTTTTTGTTGTAAAAATATCGACTTTTCAAGATATTGACTTTCGAAAAGATACGATTTTTCTTGAAAAGATTCAAGATCCGGGTAATCTTGGCACGATTTTGCGTAGTGCAGTTGGTTTTGGTGTTGAACAAATTATTTGCTCGAAAGGGACTGTTTCGGCTTGGTCTCCAAAAGTGTTGCGATCTGGAATGGGGGCACATTTTAAACTAAAAATTTTCGAAAACCAAGATTTAAATTTATTAGTTAATAAAATGCAAGTTCCAGTTTTTGTAACAAGCTTAAAAGCTAAGAAATCAATTTACGATGAGAATTTTACAACAAAAACGGCTTGGATTTTTGGTAATGAAGGTTCTGGTGTTTCTAGTGAGCTACTTTCGAAAATTGAAAATCAAGTAATGATTCCACAGGTTGGCAAAATTGAAAGCTTAAATGTGGCAATGGCTGCTACGGTCTGTTTGGCAGAGCAATCTCGGCAAAGGTTGAAGCGTGAGCATCTTGGCGAAATCTAAATAATATGGTATAATCGAATCATGAAGAAAGTTATCGTAAAGGCAAAAATTAAAAATAAGGTTGATTTTATTAAAAGAATAACTGATACGGGGCATGATTTTGGGCGAGTTATTTTTCAAAATGATCGCGTGTTTTTACCACGAGGTTTTCAGCCAAGTAGAAATTTACCAAAATTAATGATTCGAACAGAGATTATTGATCCAAAACGTAAACCTTGGTATCAGTTGATTCAAAAGCGCCATATTGACGCCGAAAATGTTGATTTAATTCATGAAACGCCAGTTTTAAATTATTCTGAAACAGCGCATATTGTTCAACAACTTGGCTTTGAAATGAAAGTTGAGGTGCTTCGAAATCGCCAAAAACTTCAGGTTGAAGATACCACTTTCTTTTTAGATGATGTTGATGGATTAGGTACTTTCATTAAACTTGAACGAGAAGTGAAAAAAGGTGATAATCCAGATGGAATTCGCCAAGAGTTGTGGGATGTTCTAGAAGTTCTAGGAATCGATAAAACCGCAGATTCACCAGAAAACTATACAGCGCAACTTCTTCGAAAGAAAAAAGCTAAAAAATAACTCAAAAATCACTCGAAAGGGTGATTTTAGTTAAAATTTTTAAATAAGCTTGAACACTTTGAAAAAAGCTGGTATAATAAAAAGTGATGATATTATTAGATCGTGTGACAAAAGTTTATGGTAATTCAAAAACTCCTGCGATTAACAGGGTTAGTCTTCATATTAAGCCAAAAGAGTTTGTTATTTTGGTTGGAACGAGTGGTGCGGGGAAATCCTCACTTTTAAAAATGCTCACTCGTGAAGAAAAACAAACCAGCGGTAAAATTGTTGTTGGTGGAATTGATTATGATAAATTGCGAGATAAGGACATTCCACTTTTGCGGCGCCGAATTGGTGTTATTTTTCAAGATTTTAAGCTTTTGCCAAATCGAACTGTTTTCGAAAATGTAGCTTTTGCGCTTGAAATTGCCGGAATGACTAATCATGAGATTAAAGCTACTGTTCCGAAAGTTATTAAACTTGTTGGCCTTGAAGGAAAAGAGGGAAATTTTCCACATCAGTTAAGTGGTGGTGAAAGGCAACGCGTGGCAATCGCCCGCGCAATTGCTCGCCAGCCAAAAATTCTAATTGCCGACGAGCCAACAGGGAATCTTGACCCAAAGCATAGTTGGGATATTATTAGATTGCTTGAAAAAATTAATGACTACGGAACAACGGTAGTTCTAACTACACACAATGTTGAAATTGTAAATAAACTTAAACGGCGTGTAATTACCTTAAATGGTGGAAAAATTACTCACGACCAATCGCAAGGGGAGTATAGACAATAATGAGAGAGGAAAATTTAAAACATCATAAAATTAAAGGCTCTCAAGTGCAGCAAGGTAGAAAAAAACAAAATTCGAAAGTTATTATGCAACAGAAACAGCGCCGCCGCAAAACTTTAACTCTTTGGCGAATTACAAAATATGGTGCAAATAGCTTTGTTCGAAACGCTTGGCTTTCGGTTGCTGCAACTGCCGTGATGACTGTTACTTTGGTGATTATTTTTGGATCGCTCCTTGCGCGTTCAATTTTGATGGACACGGTTGATGACATTAAAAATAAAGTCGATATGTCTATCTATCTTAAAAAAGGTGTTTCAAATTCCAATATTTTAAAAATGCAAAAAGCAATTAAAGATTTACCTTCAGTTACAGATATAACATACACTTCACCGCAAGAGGCGCGTGATAGATTTGCTCGAAAAAATTCGGCTGATGCGGATATTCGAAAAGCCTTAATTGAATCGAATAATGAATTTTTTGGAATTTTTAACGTTAAGCTTGTGGATATTTCTAATTCAACAGAGCTAAAAAATCTTGTTGAAAATAATAAGTTGATTAAATCAAATCTCGATCCAGATCATCCACCAACATATGCAAGCGATCGAAACGAGATTATTAAAAATATCTCAAATACGATTAATTTTGCTGAAAAAGTTGGAATTTTAGCTGGCTCAATTTTTGTAATTATTGCTAGTTTAATTATTTTTAATACAATTCGAATGGCTATTTTTAACCGTAGAGAAGAGATTTATATGATGAAATTAATTGGCGCAAATAAAAGTTTTATCGCTGGACCATTTTTGGTTGAAGCAGTAATCTGTGGAACAATCGCAGCAGTTTTAGCTTCAATAATTGGCTATACTATAATTTTTCTTTCAAAATCTCGGCTCGATGCTTATGGAATTATCATTTCGCCTGTAATTTCATTCTTGCAAATTTATGGATTTTTGGTTGTTCTGGGGTTAATATTTATCGGTTCATTTATTGGTGTTGTTTCAGCATTTACGGCAACAAGAAAATATCTAAAAATATAGAAAGGGGCTTGTTTTTGAAAAAAGATTGTGGTATAATCTGTTTAGGAATAAATTTAAAATAAAAAGAAAAACAACTATGAAAAAGATTAAGAAGAAGAATTTAGTGATAAATGGCGCAATTTCTCTTGGAGTTGTTGTTGCTGGTGTTATTGCGGCTTTGCCAAAAAGTGCTGAAGCCGAGAAGAGCGTTGAACAGCTCGATAAAGAAATTAAAGCGCTGGAATCTCAAATTAGCGGTGCGGAATCTCGTGCGAGTGATCTTAGAAATAAAGCACAAACACTTCAAAATGAGCTTAGCGGTATTGAAAATGAAAAAGCTACAATTCAATCGCAAATTGCAATATATCAAAAACAATATGAAAAGCTACAGCTTGAAATTAAAAATAATGAAGAAAGTATTGAGCGAAATCGAAATGCATTGGGTTCTATTTTGGCGGCAATGTCGCTTGAAGATAATATAACACCAATTGAACGGATCGCAGGAAGCAACAATCTTTCGAAAGCGCTTGACAATTTTGAATATCAAAGTGCAGTTAAGAACCAGTTAGTTGAAAAGGTTGACAGTATTAAGCGAGCAAAAGCTGAACTTGAAAAGCAGCGAGATGAAGTTAAAGTTGCTTTAACTAACCAGCAGCAAGCTGAATCTGCGCTTCAAGAAAAAATTCGCCAGCAGAACGAATTGATTGCTCAAACTAAAAATGATGAAGCTGAATATACAAAATATGCAAATGAGCGAAATTCACAAAAAGCAGCTCTTCAAAAACAGCAGCAAGATATGATTCAGGCTCAAATTTTGCGAGCAGCTCGAGCAGCCGGTAGCGGGTCGCTTCCACAAGCTATTGCTGGAACAAGTAGTTACCCTTGGAATGACGCAAACTGTTTTGTTGATGCGAATGCGGTAAGCTATGGCGGTGCAGATGGGAACGGAACAGATGGCTATGGCTATGGTTGTCGCCAATGCGTGAGCTATGTTGCATGGAAATTACGCGCAACAAAAGGCATCAACGCTGCGTATTGGGGTAATGCTAAAGATGTACCGGCTAGCGCACGGCGAGCAGGATTCCGAACTGGAAGTACTCCAAAAGTTGGATCATTCGGCGTGATGAGCGGCGGTCAATATGGTCACATTGTTTGGGTTGAAGCTGTGAATGGTAATATGGTTACGATTTCGCAATATAATTACTTTGTTAATGGTAGATGGGGCCAATTCTCAACAATGACCGTGCCCGCAAGCACTTATGATACATATGTATATTTTGATTAATATTTAGCGAGCCAGTTTATCTGACTCGCTTTTTATTATTTGCTATTTTAATTTTTATTATTAAAGGTTTCTCTTTATCTATTAAAAATGATATAATAAAGAATGAAAGGGGACACAATGGATGCTTTTGTCAAAGAAATAAGGATAAAATCTATACCTAAAGGGAAATACTACTCTGAAATTCCATCAATAAATTCCATTGATTCTTTAAATTTGTCTTCTCCTATTACCTTTTTTATGGGCGAAAATGGGAGTGGTAAATCAACTTTACTTGAAGGTATTGCGGTTTCTTTAGGATTTAACCCTGAGGGTGGAACTGTTAATTTTAATTTTGCAACTAAAGAAACTCATTCAAACCTTAGTGAATATATTCAGATTGTCAGAGGGGCTAAGCGACCACGGGATGGATTTTTCTTGAGGGCTGAAAGTTTTTATAATGTAGCTACTTATCTGGAAGATATATACAGTAGAGAGATTGCTATGGGCTATAAATTAGATTCTTACGGTGGAATCCCTCACGAACGCTCGCACGGTCAGGCATTCTTAGGTCTGGTTTTAAATAAATTTAAACCTAATGGATTATATATCTTAGATGAACCAGAAGCTGCTCTTTCGCCACAAAATCAATTAGCCTTTATGGCAAAGATATATGAACTAACGCAAAGCGGAGCTCAATTCATCATAGCTACTCATTCCCCTATTATTACAGCTTTACCAAATTCAAAAATATACAATTTTAGTGAATCTATTCAAGAAATTGATTATCACGATTCAGAAAGCTATCAAATTACAAAACTTACTTTAGAAAATCCTGAACTTATATTGCGAAATCTTTTGAAGAAATAAAAATAATATATAGCATAAGAACAGTGCAAATTCAAATTATTTTAAGGCATTAAATATTAAACTTATCTTTCAGAACTTATTTTTTTGTTATGCTTGTGCTTTTGTGATATAATGGAATTTATGGATAGAGGTAAAAAAGTTGAACGCTCAACGCTGGTTTTGGTTTCAGTTTTTATGCTGGTTTTAGGCTTTGCGGGTGGCTCAAGAATAGATGATATTAGAAATTTAATCGCACCAGTTTTTGGGCTGAAAAAGGTTGAAAGAATAGATTTTTCGAATGTCGAAAAAACTTATCAAGCTTTAGCCTCAAATTTTGATGGCGAAATTGATAAACAAAAAATTATCGATGGTGCTTCGAAAGGTTTAGTTGAAGCGGTGGGAGATAAATATACAGAGTATATGACTTCTAAAGAGGCCGAAGAATTCAATAAAAGCTTAAGCGGTGACGTTGGAACGGGAATTGGCGTTGAGCTCGCAAAAGATGGCGATTCTGTTAAGGTTGTGCGAGTTTTAGCTAAAAATCCAGCTGAAAGTGCAGGAATTTTAGCAGGTGATGTAATTTCGAAAGTTAATGGTGAAGATGTTTCGAAAGAAAATGTTTCTGAAATTAGTAAAAAAATTCGTGGAGATGCTGGAACGACTGTTAAGATTGGTGTAGTTCGTGGCAATGAAAAGAAAGAATTCTCAGTAACGCGTGCGAAAATTGAAAATCCAAGCGTAGAACTCACGAAGAAAGGCGGCGTTGCAACACTTTCAATTTATCGATTTGATAGTGAAACTGGTGTTTTGGCGAAAAAATATGCCGAAGAAATTAAAAATGAGGGAATTTCGAAAGTTATTTTAGATTTGCGCGGAAATGGCGGCGGATATGTTCAAGCTGCGAAAACTGTTGCGAGCTTGTGGCTTGAAAAAAATGCTTTGATCGTTAGTGAAAAAACTGGTTCAAAAACGGTTGAGGAGATTCGAGCGACTGGTGACAATCCTTTGAAGGGTATTAAAACTGTAATTCTGCTTGACGGCTCCTCGGCTAGTGCAAGTGAAATCGTTGCAGGCGCTTTAAAAGAACATAAAGCTGCTCAAATTGTTGGTGAAAAATCTTACGGTAAAGGAAGCGTTCAAACTACTATTGATATGCCAAATGGAGCTTTATTAAAAGTTACGATCGCAAAATGGTTTACGCCAAGCGGAAAAAATATTTCAAACAATGGAGTTTCGCCAGATATTAAAGTAAGCGCACCAAAGGGTGAAAGTTATTTATTGAATGATATTCAGAAAAACAAGGCGTTAGAAATTTTAAAATAATTGCAGAACTGTTTAGGAGGGAAAATGGAAGCAAGAAAAAAGATCTTATTAGTTGAAGATGATGAGGTTTTGGCTAGTGTATATCGTGCAAGGCTTGAGATGGAAGATTTTGAAGTTACTGAAGTTCATGACGGCGAGCAAGCATTAACTGCAGCTTTAAAATATCGTCCAGATTTAATGATTCTTGATGCAATGATGCCAAAAATATCAGGCTTTGATGTATTGGATATTCTTCGAAACACTCCTGAAACAATGAATCTGCAAATTATTATGCTTACCGCTTTAAGCCAAGAAAGTGATCGTGAGCGAGCTGAAAAACTTGGTGTTGATGAATATCTTGTTAAATCTCAGGTGATGATTTCAGATGTGATTGAAAAGGTTCGTGAACATTTGGGCATCGGTGAAGATTACTAGCAGATCCAAAATAAGTAAAATAAAAAATGAGTCAATCTTTCGAAAGGCTCATTTTTTATTGCAATTACGCAGCAACAACTTCTACAACTGTGCGTCGTTCAGTTTTACCAGTAAATTTGCGTTTTTGGATTTGTTTAAATTTCACAACACCGTCTTGTTTGGCATGAATCGTGAAATTTCGGCTCATGTAAGTTCCTTCGCCAGCCAATTTAGTTGCACCAGTTTGTCGAACGAGAACTTCGCCCTCGTTAACTTTTTGGCCACCAAATCGTTTAACACCAAGGCGTTGACCGGCGTTATTGTGGACGTTCTTACTTGAACCACCCGATTTAACGTGTGACATTTTTACTCCTTATTAGTACTAATAATTCACGCGCCACAACTTGATCTTCGCGATAATATATTAGATCTTGTGGTTTAACGCGCATAAATTCCTTTCTATTATAACCCAGCTCATTTAAAAAGTCAATAAGTGGAAGGTGAGAAAAGTCACCATTTTGTGTTTTCCAAGCAGGAACAGCAATGCAAATCTGTGTGCCTTCTGGAATTTGCTGCGATAAATTCTTTAAAAAGTTCGAAATTATACGATTGCAATTTTCGCGAACCTCTGCTAATTTTTTGGGCGAAGGTGGAGCAGAAAATGGTTGCCCTAAGTAGGTCTCGCAAGCTACGCTTGAAAGTTTTTTTGCAAAACCCCATTTTTCAATTGTAGCATCAGCTTCATAAATTTCTCCAAGTTCACCATGCGGTTTAAACTCTCGCACAAACCAATCACTATTTTCTTTCGAAAATTCCACCATTTTTTCACTCAAATCTGTTCCGTTTGCTTTAAAACCTTTTAAAAGCGCTTCTTGAATAACTGTGCCAGTGCCGCAAAAAGGATCGAGGATTTCTGGCTTTTCGAAAGTTTTTTTACCAAAAAGTGCTTGAATCTGCGGCTGATTTTTGCCAACACCTAAATTGATCATTGTTTGGGCAAGTTTTGGTGGCAGCATACCAACAAAAGCATCGCGCTTTGGCCTGTTTTGATCGCGTCTAGCATAGCTTGTGATATTTTGCGCGCCTTCACTTAAAGCAATAATTGTTTTTTTACCGCCACGAACTACTAAAATTTCGATTTTTTTCTCGCTTAAGCCAAGCTTATTATTGTGCGAAATTGCGGTTGAGAGCTCAGTATTTTTTGAAGGGATTATTCGCACCGAAACACCGTGATTTTTAAGCTTTTGTTTAATGATCGCTCCAGTTTTCGAAACTTCGTTCGCCCGAATTTTTAAGCCATAAGCTGAAATTCCTAGTGTAATTTTTCCGCTAAAATCCGCAAAACCTTGTTCAAAAATTTTGGTTATTTTTTTTGAAATATCTCGCCAATCTGTTGAATTGACTTCAAAAACAACTTGGCCGGTTTTTAAAATTGAGCCAAAATGTGAAACATTGATTTTTTCAGTTTCAATAAGACAGGCATAGTCACCCAGTACACGAATTTTATCGCCGCCAAAAACACTTTCGAGTTCGGCGATCCCGATACTTGGCTGACGCCCTAAAATTGCAATTTTCATTCTTAAATTGTATCATAAAAAGTTAAAATCAGCAATTTTTAAAGAGATTATTTGCTTTATTTTAGAAACATAACGAGTTGTTGGCGGGTGAATTTTTTCTGATATTCAACTAATATTTAATCAGATATAAATATTTTTTAATGTTTATGGTATAATAGAACTATATGGAAGAAGATATTAGAACTGAAAACGCTGAGATTAAAAATACTGAAAATCTAACAGAAAATAAGGTTGAAATTTCAAATAAAGACCAAAATTTTGAAGAAGCTGAAAGTTCGAAAAAAGATGAATCAACTGATATTTTTCAGTGGGCAAATTTGACTGATGGAATCAAAAATGAGCTTGATGTAGAATTTTTCTTATTTAATAAAAATTTTGTGCCTTTTACAACTAGCTTTTCGAGTGAATTGAACTCACAAATTAAGCCGTTGTTTTTGTTTGATATGATAAACTTTGTAAATATGGGTGCAGGAACTGGTTTGAGCGTTCGAGATTATGAAATGGATGGTGGCGCGGGCAAAGATGTACTTTTAAAAACCGAACTACAAAAAGTTCAACATGCCGATGCACTACTGAACATAATTGAAACGCAATATTCTGACATTGTGGAATTTAATGAAAACGAGCATGATTTTAAGCGGATTAAAGGAATTTTGGCAAGGTTTACAAATTCGAAGGGTGAGAAATTTTATGTTGCTAAACAAATTATGCAAGGGCAGGTTTTGCGCGGAGCAACTGCTTGGGAGTTTCGAAATGGCAAATTTGGTGCATTTGAGCCTGAATTTGGTTTAAAAATCCAGCCAGATAATCAAGTTTTGATCGTCAATAATGATATCTTTATTTTCAACCAAGGAAAATTCGAAAAACTCTTTAATTACGATTATAAAAAACAAGTTTTAGCTGATAAAAAAGTTTTGGAAATCGAAAGAAAGTATAAATTGAGTTTTCCTGATGGTTTAGATTTGCAAACTTTGGTTCGTGAACATAAAAAAGCTGCTACGAAATTACAAAAAATGGATGAAATTGGTGAAATTTCACAAGAAAAAGTGGTTGAATACGCCGATGAAATGCAGCTTGAATTAATGACGGATGACAACGGTGCGATCATTATTATGGATGGCAACGATTTGGATATGTTTGTGAATTTAATTAATGAAGATTATATCTTGAGCGAAATCACTGGGCGTCGTTATGAAATTAAAAGCAAAAAATTGCTCGATGAGCCAGAAGGTGAACCGCCACGAATGATCGGAAGCGAGTAGTTTTCGAAAATGAAGCAAGCGTTAGCTTTGGAGATTATGCTCTCAGGTGAAAATGTTTTTTTAACTGGTGCGGCAGGAAGTGGAAAAACTTTCACGCTTAACCAGTTTATTAAGCTTGCAAAAAATTCTGGGAAAAAGGTTAGCGTTACGGCCACTACTGGTTTAGCGGCAACTCATCTTGGAGGAAACACTATTCACGCTTGGAGCGGAATTGGAATTTACGATTATCTTTCGAGAAAATTTTTCGAAAAATTCCCGAAAATACGAGCCGAAATTATTAAAAATACAGATATACTGGTCATTGATGAAATATCTATGCTGCATGATTTTCGACTAGATATGGTTGAAGAAATTTGTCGTACAATTCGCCAAAACGACAAACCTTTTGGTGGGATTCAAGTAATTTTATGTGGCGATTTTTTTCAGCTACCGCCAATTAACCGAGCTGGTGGGCGAACTGGCGGCTTTGCAATTCATTCGAACGCCTGGAAACTTGCCGAATTTACAATTTGCTATCTTGAGGAAAATCACCGCCAAAAAAATGATGAACTATCTGAAATTTTAAACGCACTTAGAGCGGATGATTTACGCCGAAAACACGCTCAGAGTTTGCTTGATCGCATTGATGTTGAACCTAACTTTGAAAGTGATGATTTTTCGAAAAACTTAACCGAACTCCACACTACTAATATCGATGTTGATAAAATTAATGAGCAAAAGCTTGCCGAACTTGAAGGCGAGGAGTTTCATTTTGCGCAAACTACAACTGGTGCAAAAAACTACGTTGAAACTTTGCAGAAATCTGTTCTTGCGTCAGAACTATTGCGACTTAAAAAAGGTGCTTTAGTGATGGCAGTAAAAAATGCCCAAAACCGCCAATATGTTAATGGTTCAATTGGTGAAGTTATTGATTTTGAAAGATTAACAGATTACCCGATTGTTCAATTTCGAAATGGTAAAATTATTACAATGGTGCCAGAAACTTGGGAGATGCGTGATGGCGAAAAAAAGCGAGCAAGTATTATGCAAATTCCACTCCGGCTTGCATATGCAATTACGGTTCATAAAAGTCAAGGAATGACACTCGATGCTGCTCGAATCGATCTTCGAAAAGCTTTTTCTGAAGGAATGGGTTATGTTGCGCTTTCTCGTGTTCGTTCTCTTGATAGACTTTATTTGCTTGGAATAAATCGCACCGCTTTGATGGTTAGTGAAGAGGCTCAAAAGATTGATTTTAGACTTAAAAATGAAAGCTTAAAAGCCGAAAAGCGTTTTTCGCACTTAAAAGAAGTTGCTAAAAAACGTGAAGCTGGTGAAATTGTTGAGGCAGCGCAACCATCAAAAACAACTTGGGCCGAAAAGCTTGAAAAAATGCGGCAAGAATATCCAAATGCATATCGTGCGTGGAGACTTGTTGATGATTCGAAATTACAAGAAATGGTTTTCGAAAATGGTAAAATTGACGCAGATTTAATTGCTAAATTAAGTAAAGAACTCGGTCGCCATAAAGGTTCGATTGAAGCTCGCATAAAAAAACTCTTTGGTGAAGATGCTATATAAAGTAGGTTTTTAGTTAATTTATTTAAAATTAATTGTATGTAAAAGGCTTTCAGAAATTCGAGAGTCTTTTAATTTTGGTTATTTTTTATGGAATAATAAGGGTTAAAGGTTTAAAAATATGAAAACAATAAAATGGGGAAATGTCAAAAAATAAAATAAAATAAAACTATACAATGTCAAGCGAACAAATTTCTGGCAGAGGACTTTGAAATGTTTTAAAATAATTTAGCATAAAAGCTATTGACTTTTTAAAAAACTTATGCTATTATATAAACATACAAAACAATTAAGATCAAATAAGTCAAATAAACAAAAAAGGAAAAAAATGACAAAAAAACAACCAGAAGCAAAAATTACTAAAAAAACTACAACTAAAAAAGTTGCTGAAAAAACTACAAAAGTTTCAAAAAAAGAGCAAGATATTAAAAAAGCTAAAACTTTGCTTACAAATAATGGAATTATTATTGCTGAAGATGGAACAGTAGTGGTTGACCAAGTTACGCAAGATTTTCGAAGTGCAGTTTTAGTCCTTTCGCTTGCAATCAATCTTGTTGTGTTTGTAACATACTTGATTCTAATGTCTACAACAAAATATGATACTGCATTAATTAGTGCATTATTGCCGCGATAAATTAGTTTTCAACAATTAAACACAAGCATTGTGGAAAAGTAGGGAATATCTGTTAAAAGGCTTGCTTTTCCACATAGTTGTGGAAAAATATATAAAAAATTATTTCTAAATTTGCGTGTTTGTCAAAAATAGGTCTTGCGAAAAAAAATAATTCGCGGTAAACTTAAATCAGTGGCAACGACAGAAACAAACAGAAAAACCACTAAACAAAAATAAAAGCACGTTAAAATAGATGTAGTTTTTAGTTTAAGGTCAACTATCTGGTGATTAAACAGCTGGACAAATACCAGTAACCAGGTTAAAATAATAGCTGGAGCACATTTTAAAACCTCCCAAAATAAAACTCCACCTCATATATAAGTCTCTCAAACAGCAATATGGTTGGCTATACGCCAAGCAAAAAGCTAAACTTATAATGAATCTTAAAACAAAAATATAACAAAAACAAAAAGTTTAATCATCAGTTAGGTGGCTTTAAATTTATGAATTACATAGAAGAATCAGTTCACATACCAGTTTTATTGCAAGCGAGTCTACAACAAATCCAGCCAAAGAGAGGTGAAAGTTATCTCGATTTTACGGCAGGATACGGAGGACACGCTGGCGAATTTTTGCGTATAACCGAGAATTTCGAAAACTCGGTTTTAGTCGATAGAGATGAAAATGCAATTCGCACGCTTCAACGGTTTAAAAATGAAGGTGTAGAGATTTTACATAAAGATTTTCTTTCGGCCGCAAAAGAATTGGTAAAAAGAGGTCAAAAATTTGATATAATTTTGGCAGATTTGGGCGTTTCTTCACCTCAGTTAGATATTGCAGAAAGGGGATTTTCTTTTCGAAAAGATGGCCCGCTTGATATGCGAATGAATCCTGCGCAGAAAAAAACAGCGGCAGATATTGTGAATTTCGCAAGCAAGAATGAACTTTTGCAAATTTTAATTGAATTTGGCGAAGAAAAGCGCGGTTTTGCTGAAAGAATCGTTTCGAAAATTTTAGAAGTTCGAAAAAAGCAGAGAATTGAGACCACAATGCAGCTGGCTGATTTAATTTTAAGTGTGCACAAAGGCGGTTGGCAGAAAACGCACCCCGCAACGCGCACTTTTCAAGCGATTCGAATCGCGGTAAATAATGAACTTCAACAAGTTGAGGAAGTTTTAAAATTGCTTCCGAAACTATTAAATTCAGGTGGAAGAGTTGGAATTATAACTTTCCACAGTCTTGAAGATAAAATAGTGAAGAATTATTTCAAAGAAGATTCGAAAAAAGGTTTGGAGTCTAAATTTCAGACAATTACCAAAAAACCGCTTGATGGCGCAAAAGAAGATGTTAACAATCCGCGAGCCCGCAGTGCAAAGTTGCGAGTGAGCATTAGAAAATAAAAAAACAAAAGGAGGCGAGATGCCAAAAACAATCAAAGTAAGCTACGCTAACGAACAAGCTCGCGTAAAAGTTAATTTTCGATAGTATTTGACACTTTCGAAAAACAAAAACAAAAATTTAAAACAGAAACTAAACTTTAAAGCACCAGCCGAAAAACTGGTCTGGTGCTTTATTTTATTGAATATTAAATTTAACGCAACAAAAAACCAATGTATAAAACAAACACAAATTATGTTAGTCGCCGTCGCCAAACACAAGTTTCGTCGCGGTCATATGGAAGAAATAACAATATCGCTATTTTTCAGCCAACAGCAAAACTTGGTGCAGTAACGCAATTTTTGATGCTTGGTGTTTTGATTGCGGTTCTTGGAATTATCTTCTTAATGAATTCTTCTAAACCGGCACTTTATGGAAACGAAATTCAGCAAATTGATTCGAAAATCTCAGATTTAGAAACTAAAAAGGCTGATTTAGAAGTGGAAAACGCGCGGCTTACAGCGCTTTCGAATATTGAAAATAGCGAAGTCGCAAAGAAAATGACAACTCCGGCGTCAGTTTCTTACGCAAAATAAGGTTAAGCTTTTTTCGAAAAATCACAAAAAGTGTGATAAAATAGAATTATATGATTTTAGGTTTTAAGAATAAAAGTCGAACAGGTTATCTCGCAGTCTCAATTTTAGGAGTTTTTGCGGTAATTGTGGTTCGGCTTTTTTTCTTGCAAGTTATTGAAGGTGCAGATTATCGCGCTCGTGCCGATAAAGGTCAGAGAAAACAATTCGAAATTAAAGCTCAACGCGGTTTAATTTATGCAATGGACGGCAAAAAACTAACTAAAATAGTTTTGAATGAAACTGTTTATACTCTTTGGATTGACCCGCAGGAAATTGCAAATTCAAAAAAAGTTAAAAAAAGTGAAATTATTTCAGAGTTTAGAAAAATTGCTGGTGGAAATTTAAGAGATAATTTTGAAAAGCTTTTCGAAAAAACTAGCACGCGATACCAAGTTATTGGAACTAAACTTTCATTAAAACAGGCAAATGCAATTCGTGAAAAGAAATTTCATGGGGTTGGCTTTACTGCAGAAACTCGCCGAGTTTATCCTGAGGGGAATTTAGCTGCGCAAGTTCTTGGTTTTGTGAATGATAATGGTGGAAATTATGGCATTGAGCAGGCAATGAATAAAGAATTGACGGGGACTGATGGCTATAAAAAAATTACTACTGATGCGTTCAATCAGGTTATTGAAGTTGGAAGCGAAAATATTGAAAAACCAGCCGTAAATGGAAAAAATATCGCGTTATCAATTGATCGTAATATTCAAGCTCGCGTTGAAAAGGTTTTAAAGTCACAAATGGAGTCAAAAGGTATGAAAAATGGCTCAGTTTTGGTTATGAACCCAAAAAATGGCAAAATTATGGCAATGGCGAACTACCCAACTTACAACCCAGCAGATTATGGCAAGGTTGAAAAAAGCTCAGTATATAATAATAATACTGCAACAATGGCTTACGAAAATGGCTCGGTGATAAAATCTTTCACAATGGCAACAGGAATTAATGAAGGTGTTGCAAGCCCTTCAACTCGATATAACAATACTGATTCAATTAGAATTGAAGATATTGTAATTCAAAATGCAGTTTTGGGGCATACTGGTTCAATTACGCTTCAAACAGCTATGAATTATTCGCTCAATACTGGAATGGTGACTATTGGAAAGCTCCTTGGTGGCGGAAGCCTTAACTCGACTGCTCGGGATAAGATTTATGATTATTTTCACAATCGTTTTGGGCTTGGGCGGGAGACTGGAATCGAAGTTCTTGAAAGCAAAGGTTTGCTAGTTTCACCAAAAAAAGCTGAAGGGAATGCAGTTCGATATTCGAATATGACTTTCGGCCAAGGTATGACCACAACAATGCTTCAAACAGCAAATGCTTTTTCTTCACTAGTGAATGGTGGAACTTTATATAAGCCAAGCGTGATTGAAGGAACGGTTGATGAAAACGGAAAGCTTTCGAAAAAAGAGCCCGAAATTAATAAAGAAGCGGTAATTTCGAAAGAAACCAGTGAACAGATGAAGCAAGTTCTAGAAGGCGTTCGAAAAGCTGGTGGCGCAAAAGATCCATCGGGGTATCAAATTGGTGGAAAAACTGGAACAAGTCAGACAATCGTTGGTGGAAAATATGTTGATTATCAAACGATTGGTAGTTATGTTGGTTTTGGTGGCGGAGATGAAGCCGAGTATGTTATAATGGTAGCGGTTTGGGGTGAAAATCAGAATTTACAAGGGTCGAAAGACGCCGCACCGATTTTTACCGAAATTTCAAACTGGCTATTAAATTATTTAGAGATTAAACCAAAGAATTAAAGAGGAAATATGTTAAATATCACAAATCAATTAATCGTTTCTGCATTATTTAGTCTTGCTGGGTTTGTTCTGGCGATGGCTTTAACGCCAATTTATACTTTTGTTGCTTATAAATATAAATTCTGGAAGAAGCAAAAAACAGCATCTGTTACAGGTGAAGCTTTGACTGTTGTAAATAAATTACACGCTAAAAAAATCGCACGTAATATTCCTACTATGGCAGGAATTATTGGCGTAATTGCAGTTATTATTATTTCTGTTTTATTAAATTTGAAGCGTGAACAAACTTGGTTGCCTCTTGCTGGGCTTGCTGGTGGTGCATTTATTGGTTTGATCGATGACATCTTAAATATTTGGGGTTCGAATCGTAAAGATGCTGGACTCCGTGCTCCTGTTAAATTCGCGATGATTATCT
This sequence comes from uncultured Saccharimonas sp. (SeqCode), assembly GCA_963526625.1. Classification (GTDB taxonomy): domain Bacteria; phylum Patescibacteriota; class Saccharimonadia; order Saccharimonadales; family Saccharimonadaceae; genus Nanogingivalis. The sequence goes on along the minus strand of CAURNF010000001.1, from coordinate 135,441 downwards.
CTCTTGCTGGTTTCTTGGCGTGGTTTTTTACTTTTAAACTTCACTTTACAAGTGTTATGATTCCTTTTATTGGTAATCTTGAAATCGGATACTGGATGGTTCCACTCTTTATTTTTGCAATTGTTGCAACAAGTAATGCTGTAAATATCTCTGACGGGCTTGATGGTTTGGCAGGTGGATTATTAAGCGCTGCTTTCGGTGCTTTCGGAATTATTGCTCTTGTTCAGAATCAACACAACTTAGCGGTATTTTGTTTTACTGTTCTTGGCGCACTACTTGCATATTTATGGTTTAATGTCTATCCTGCGCGTTTCTTTATGGGTGATGTCGGTTCTTTCGCTTGGGGAACGACTCTCGGAGTAGTTGCAATGCTTACAAATTCACTCCTTCTTCTTCCTGTGATTGGCTTAATTTTTGTGATTGAAGCTGGTTCAAGTGCGATTCAAATTTTTTCGAAAAAAGTATTTAAACGAAAAATCTTTATTTCTGCGCCAATTCATCATCATCTTGAAGCTACTGGTTGGGAAGAAACTAAAATCACCATGCGTTTTTGGATTATCGGAATGGTTATGGCCTTTATTGGTGTAATTTTAGCGCTGGCAGAGCATAAAATTCTTTAAAATGGAAAGAAGGAATAGGAATTTGAGTGAACGACGGGGTTTTGAAAACTATTCATCTCGTCGTCAAGCTCGAACATCACAAGTTCGAAATTCATCTTTTCGAAAATCACGTAGCCAAAGCTTTTTGAAAAGTGATTTGAAGAATGATAATTTTTCTGTAATTTTTCAGCAATTTTTAAATGGTGATTTTGCGGGTTTTTTGGAACGAGTTATATTTTTAATTCGTTCAATATTTTTAATTTTCATCGTAAATCCTTGTATGAGAATTTACGAAAGTGTTAAAGCTGACAATAAAAAACGCCTCAATCTTGAAGGTTTTGAAAAAATCCGCAAGCATCGTGCAAATTATATGTTATTCCTTTTTATCTGTCTGCTGCTGCTGATTGGTTTGGTTGTAATGTTTTCATTAAGTCCGCAGCGGGCAAACTCATTGAATATTGCTAAAGGTGCAAACTATGATGATTATTATTTCTTCTGGCGACATTTAATTTATATTGTGGTTGGTTTGGTTTTCTTTTTTGGAATGAAGGTAATTCCGCTCAACTGGATTTTTTCGAAATCATTACAATTCTTTATTTTTTCTCTAATTTTATGTGTAGCTCTTGCAGGATTAGCATTGTTTAATCTTCCTCCTGTAATTTGTGAAAATGGAGCTTGTCGCTGGTTTGGCTTTTCTGGTTTCAGTTTTCAACAAGCTGAGTTTTTAAAGATTGGCGTAATTTTGCTTCTTTCAACTTTCCTTGGCGCTCAAGCTTCGAAGGGAAAAATCAACAGTTATAAAGAAACGATTCTACCAGCTTCAGTTGTGATTATTGCGGTGCTTTTGGTGATTGCTGGTTTTCAAAAAGATCTTGGAACGGCAACGACAATTATTATCGCAATTGCATTTCAGTTTATTATTGCTGGAATGAAGTCTAAAAAATTAATTCCAATTAGTGCATTGGTTTTGGTCGGGGTTGTTCTTTTGATTGTTTTCGAACCTCATCGAATTTCGCGAATTTTAACTTTTTCGAGTGGTGATTGTAGTAATATTTTAACTGAAAGTGGTAAGGATCAATATCATATTTGTAATGCAAAGCTCGCAATTGGCTCGGGAGGAGTTTTGGGCTTAGGGATCGGAAATTCAGTCCAATCTGCTGGCTATTTACCTGAAACTATTAATGACTCAATTTTTGCCGTAATGGGAGAAATGTTTGGTTTTGTCGGTTTGATTTTTATTATTGCAATTTATTTCGGGCTGTTTTATCAGCTTCTTGTGATTATTTCAAAAATGGAAAACCCTGCAAGCCGCCTTTTTGTGGCCGGTGTTACTGGGTGGCTAGCTTCGCAAACAATTATCAATATTGCAGCGATGGTTGGTCTATTTCCGCTTAAAGGTATTACAATTCCGTTAATTTCTTATGGTGGAACGAGTTTGGTTGTTATTTTGACAGTTCTTGGTGTTGTGTTTAATATTTCGAATTACACATCATTTACTCAAGTTGAAGATTTTAAGGAGGAAGGCAATGAAAATATTGGCAGTCGGCGGCGGGTCGGGCGGTCACGTAGTTCCAATCGTGGCAGTTTTTAAAGAAATTTTAAAGAAAAATCCAAAAGTAGAATTACATTTTTGGTGTGATAAAAAATTTGCACCTCAGGCTAAAAAAATAATGACTGATTCTTTTGGTGAAAGAGTTAAAATTTCGAAAATTTCAAGTGGAAAATTTCGTCGCTATAATCATTTAACTTTTTGGCAGCATCTTACAATTCCAAGTGTTGTTTTTGGAAATCTTATAGATATTTTTCGAAATATTGCCGGTATTTTTCAGTCTTTTTTCAAACTAATTTTTTGGCGACCAGATGTCATTTTCTGTAAAGGCGGGTTTGTTTGTGTCCCTGTTGGAATAAGCGCTTGGATTTTGAGAATTCCAATTGTGATCCATGATTCTGATGCTCACCCAGGTTTAGCTAATCGTATTATTTCAAAATTTGCTAAAAGGATTGCAACAGGCGCACCGCTCGAATTTTATAATTATCCAAAAGAAATCTCAAAATACGTTGGAATTCCAGTGCTTGAAAATTTTAAAAAATATAGCAAAGAAGAACGAGATAATTTTAAAGTTGAGCTCGGGTTTTCGAAAGATAAGCCTCTTGTTTTAGTTACTGGTGGCGGTCTTGGCGCGGCTCGGCTTAATAATGCGGTAGTTTCGAAGGGTAGGGAGCTTTCAGGATCTACTCAAATTGTTCTAATCTCTGGCGTATTTCAATTTGATGAACTTAAGAGAAAAACTGAGGGATTTTTGAAGGATTTTTACTTGTTAAGTTTTGTGTCAAAAGACATGTGGAAGTTTTTAGCTGCCGCAGATTTGGTTGTTGCTCGGGCTGGTGCAACTTCCAACCTTGAACTTGCCGCGCTTCACAAGCCAACAATTCTTGTTCCAAACGCAAGATTAACGGGTGGACATCAATTAAAAAATGCGCAGGTTTATCAAAAATCTAATGCTGTTAAGATTGTTTCAGATGATGAAATTGAAAAAAAACCAGAAATTCTTTTAGACAAAATTTTGAGAACTCTAAAAAATCCAGAAGAAATGCTTAAGCTTGGCAAAGAATTTAGCAAATTTGCTAAGCCGAATGCTGCCAAAGATGTTGCAGAAATGATTTTTGAAGCCGCAAAGCTATAAAAAACATTGAGCTTATGGTATAATTATAGTTAGATGAAAGAAGAAAAAAGCTTAACTCGACGCGAAATGCGCGAAAAGATTCTAGAAGAACGCTCAAGAGAGAAGGGCGATTTTCGGCGTGGAAAAACAATTTCACGACATCAAAAAGAGCATTCTGAGCGTTCAGAAAATCAAAAATTAGTTATTCGCCGAAGAAAGCTAGGTGCTTTTTTCGTGATTCTAGCTATTTTTATAAGTTTAATTTCTATATTTTTATTTCAGTTTATTTCTAAGGTTTCAGTAGTTTCAAATGAGTCAAAAAGCCAAAATTTAAGTAAATATGAAAAATCGGTTGAAGAATATTTAAATATAAATCCGAGTGAACGAATTTTATCAAATTTAAATAAAAATGCTTTACTTGAAAGCCTTCAGAAAGATTATCCAGAGGTATTATCTATTTCGGATATTAAATTTAATGGTTTAACCTCATATAAAATTTATCTTGATTTTCGAAAACCTGTTGCTTCTTGGTTGGTTGATGGTAAAGAATTTTTCGTCGATTCTGAAGGTGTATCTTTTAACGTTAATAATTTTGAAAAACCGTCACTAAATATAATTGATGATAGTGGTGCTATAGTTTCTAACGGTAAAAATGTTGCGAGTAGTAGCTTTTTTAGCTTTATTGGAAAACTAGTTTCTGCTGCAAACAAACAGGGTTTAGAGGTTTCGAAAATTCGTATTCCGCCGCTTAGTTTACGACAGGTTGAAGTTTCTGTAAAAGGTGTAAGTTATTTTGCAAGGATGTCGACAGCCGATTCTGCAGAAGGGCAAATTATTAACTTTAAAAAGGCTATTGAATATTTTGGAACTCATAAAATTTCACCAAATTACATAGATTTAAGAATTGAAGGAAAAGGTTATTACAAATAAGAACAAAAAAGGAGAAGGGGTTTGTTCGTTTTTTGTTCTATGCTACAATTGAGAACAAGAAGAGTAGGGAGAAATATAAAAAATATATTATAATATTAAAAAATAAAAAAGTCAAATTGTCAAAAAAATGAATAAGGTAGGGGTGTAGAAAATTATTTTTATCTATTAGAAAAGATGGATATTTGAGAAATTAAACTTAAAGAATTTTTAAATTATATAAGGAAAATATTTTTTGTAATTCCCGATCGTTCCTTGTTAATAATTTGCTGGATTATAATTTATATGGGTCTGTCATTATATTCCACGAAAATATTTATATAAAATAACTAGTAATATTTAATTTCTAATTTTTATTTAAGAAGTTATTTTTTACATATGATGTCGTAAAAGATATATTGTACGACACATCTTGTATTTCCTTTTTGAGTATGCTATTATGTTTTTGTAATTAAAAAAATATAATTTTCAAGGAGAAAAATAACTATGCAAGAAAAAATCAATGTTCTAAATCGAATCTACTCTGCTAAGATTTCAGAAAAAGAATTCGTAAACCCTGAAACTCAACAATCTATTAAATATAATGTCCTTGAACTCGGATTGTCTCTTAATGGTTCTGATCAAGTTCTTGAACTTAAATTGTCGAATAAATCAAATGCTAAACTCTTGATTCTATCATCGACACCTAAACCTAATGCATCAGAATTTCTAAACGAGGACTAACAGCTTATGTGAAATTTTAGCCTTTAGTCCGTCGCAAACAAAAAGCGAACAAAAAATAAAATAATATTAAATTTAAAAGAAAGGAAAACTATGGCTATTACTATTCCTGAAGGTCTTTCAACTGACTTAGTAGCAACTATTACTGAGAACTTCACTGCCGGTCTTAAATTTGTAACACCTGTTCTAGTTGCAATTGTTGGTATTTCAGTTATTCGAAAAGTTATTAACCGCGGTAAAAAAGGTCGCGTTTAGAAAAGGGGCTATAACGCCCCTTCTCTATTAATATCAAAAGTTAATTAATATAAAGGTAAAAAATAATGGTTCAAAATGTTTCATCAAATGAAGTTATCGGTATAATCTTAGACTTATTTTCTAAAGGTTTTGTTTTCTTATTGCCCGTCATTGGAGTGTTAGCAGGTATTCATCTTATATATTCAATGATAATGAACGTGCTATTTAGAGATAGACTATAGGAGAAAATATGCAAGATATATATTATTATACCCCTTTGCACAATAAATTTGTAAAATTTGATGATATAACTTGGCTCGTTATAATAATGCTAAGTCTTTTAGCATTATATATTATTAAAAATATGAAAGTACGCCCTAAAAGGTAGATTATGAACAAATGGAAAATTTATTTTTTATTATTTGGATCAGTCTTATCACTTGGTATTTTTACGATTACAACAAAAACCGCCCACGCGATTGAAAGCTATAAAATATCACCAGAAGATGATAGAACTTTTAGGCGTGATTTTTATAATCGTTTAAATATTTATGATGAAAGTAAGCAAATAAATCTTCATTATTATTTTTATGCAGAAAATAAATATTCAGAAAATATAAAACTTATTTCTTATGTTTGTGAAGAAAATGATAACGGAGATGTTAAAGAAAAACCAGATTGTGGTTTATATTTAGTTCAAGAAGCTGGAAAATTTAAAATTAAATTAAAAGCTTCTGCTTATTCATATTCAAATTATAGTCGAAGAACTCAACGAGTTGATGGTTTTTATGTTAATAAAATTTATGAAGATTTTATAAGTCTTGCAAATTTTACAGATCAAGATTTTGAAAATGGACTGACTTTATTAGGAGGCTCAACATTAAAAGTTAATAACTGGAACAGAAATGAGGGCGGGTTTTTATTTGAACCAGTTGGTGGAAGTTCAAATAATAATCAAAACCATAATAATAGCGGTGGTGGTTTTGATATTTTAGGTGGAATTAAAGCGTTTTTTCAACCAATGATTGATTCAATTACTCGAACACAAAATGTTGTTTTAGGTATTTCTGATAATATCATAAATGGTATTAAGAACTTATTTAACGGTCTAACAGAATCAGTTAAAAATATTTGGGATTTTCTCGCAAATTTCTTTACTAAACTCTTTGAAGAGTTGGGAAAATTCTTTAAATGGCTATTTGTTTTAGATTCAAATGTTTCAAAAGAGCAAATTGATAGTTTTAAAGATAAAATTAAAAATTCTTCACCAGAAGTAAGATCAATATTTAATTTTTCAAGTGGTTTTAGCAGTAAGGTTAGCGGAAACTCTGTCTGCAGTTTTGGCGTTAGTGGTCTTATTATTTCAGTTTGTAGTGTTCCACCATTTTTCATTAATATTGCAAGAGCTTTAATTATTTTTTCTATGGTTTGGATAACTATTGATAGAATTATTAAATTTATGTCTGTATTGTTTGGCACTCGTTATATGTGGCAACAAGGGGGAGAAGAAGAATGATTTGGAATTTACTTTTGCAAGGTTTTATAGAAATTTTTAATATTTTGATATCTCCTTTTATTGTTGTTATTTCAACTCTACCAGTTAAAGACATTTTAAATGCTTTTGATTCTGTTTCAATTATTTTTGAATCTATTTCAGCTGGTGTTGGTATTTTATCTTACGTTGCTGGTGGTTCGTGGATAATTGTTTTACCGCTCACTTTAAATACAATCTTAATAGTATCAGAGTTTGGCTTGAGTATTCTTTGGTGGGCTTTGCATAAAACTCATATTGCTGGGGGTGGTCGCTAAAATGTCATATCTATCATTCATAAAAAAAGAAGCGAAAATTCACTTTGATTCTATTAAACAGAATTATATAGATTCAAAAGATAAAGAATTATTTAGAGCTTCAGGTTTAACTGTATATTGTGGCTGGCAAGGTTCAGGAAAAACTCTATCAGCCGTAAAACATGTTTATAATCTTATGGTACGCTACCCTAAAGCAATTTTAGTTACTAATTTAGAGTTTAACAGTGATTTACCGAACAAAATCATAACTTTCAAAAATCACGATGATCTTCACCGCCTTTTAGTTGAAGTAAATAATAATAAATACGGCGTTATATACTTAATAGATGAAATACATACATATTTTAATGCTTTGGAATCGAAAGATATACCACCATATATTTTTACCGAAATATCACAACAACGCAAGCAACGTAAAGCTATTATTGGCACTTCCCAACTATTCTTGCGTATGGCGAAACCATTTCGAGAGCAGGCTAATTATTTAGTTATGTGTTCGACTCACGGCAATATTTTTACTGTTAATAAAGTATATGATGCACATAAACTCACAACTGATTACTCAGGGCAACTTATTGGACACGCAATTAAAATGGGCTTTTTCTTTCATTCAGAAAAATTACGCAATATGTACGACACCCTTCAAAAGGTTGTATCAGGTAAAGCAGAATTTGAAGATTTTCAGACAGTAAATGTAGAACAGAAAAAACGAAAAGGTTTTCGCGTTACCGCAAGTCGATGACGCGGACGCGAAAACCTCTATAATAACCATTATTTAAAGGAGAAATTATGTTATACGAACTAAAACTTACACGCAAATTTCAATACACATTATATCACAATCGAACCCCACTTGCTTATTACAGAACTAAAAAAGATGCTAAAACTGCCCTTTTAATCATTAAACAGCGTTTCGAACTTCTCGATAAACTGCAAAAAGCTATGAAAATACAAACAAATTCATATTGTGGAGATACTCACCTTTCCGTATATCAATATTGTCCAGATTTTGAAATTAAACATTATTTCAAAATTGAACGTGAACAAATTGCTTAAGTTAAGTGGGGTTCGCCCCGCTCGCGGGGCTCTTGTCAAAGACCACACTTAACGGACAAAAACGCTAATTTAAGGAGATTATTTAAATGCAAGTATTTTCTATTAAAAAACAAATAATTTTAAAAACACCTCAACAAAAACAAGTATCAGGTATTTTAAACAGAATTTATAAAAAAAGACCAGATCTTAAATTTAAAGAGATCTCAAGTTATGCCAAAATTTACCCTGATTTTGTCAAAATCGTTAAATATAATAGACCTATTGTATTCACTAATTTTTTAGACCGTGGTTCTTCTGCTTTTTTAACTAATGAAGAAAATGATGAAGAAAATGATTATCTACAAAAGTCGATCAATCGTACAAAAACTAAGATATCAGATTATATACTATGTAATAATTTCACTCATTTCATTACTTTCACCTTTGACCCCAAAAATTCTAAAGTTAAAACTGAAGAAAATCGCCACGATCTACTTAAGATGTCAAAATTATTGATGACTTGGATTAACTCAGAACAGATAAATCATTTTAGGCGTCACGGACAACGATTTAAATATTTAATTGTTCCAGAACGCCACAAAAATAACGCTTGGCACTTCCACGCCGTTTTTGAAGATTATAAAAATGAAATTGAAGACTTTTACAGTTCTAAAAATAAATATTTAACTGTCGATGAAATACGCTCAAAAAACAAAAAACCTAAAAATCAAAGGGGCTTCCTTCCCCGTTATACCTTGGGTCGATCTGAAATAGCTCCTATTAAAGACAAAACTAAAATGTCAAATTATATCAAAAAATATATTACTAAAGAACTTATTAACGAAAAATATAAAAAACGCTACTGGGCAAGCCGAAACCTCAAAACACCTGAAATTATTGAAAATATTGTTGAATCTTCTACTACAATATCTAAAGAATATCTCTTAAAAGAATATGATTATCATAAAATTTATATAATCCCTAAAGATAGTGAGTATTTTAGGTTTTTAAAATATGTAAATAAACTTCAAAACCACTTTAGGCGTGAAAATCTAAACATAAAAATATAACAGTTATCATCTTAACTTGTTAAGTGATAATTCCTTATTTCATTTATTGAAATAAGCTTATTCTTGATGTATAATCAAAATATGGATTTTTTATTAATTTTTCTTACAATAATTGTATCTTTTGTAATTATAATTAAGGCTATTGTTTCAGGTTCTGAAACTCAAAAAACTTCAACATTATATAACTACAGGTATAATAGAAAATATGCAATAATGACTGAACGAGAGGTTGAATTTTATAAAAAATTAAAATTTGTATGCGGTGAAAATATTTTAATATTTCCGCAAATTCATCTTTCAAATTTATTTTTTCATAATATAAAGGGTCAAAACTTTAAATCTGCTTTCAAATTTATAAACAAGCTTTCAGTTGATTTTGTGCTTGTAGATTCTAGAAACTTCAAAACTCTTATGGCTATTGAACTTGATGATTCAACACACAATGACCAAGAAAGAATTAGGCGTGATTTAATCGTAAATGATATTTTTAAAAAAGCAAACTTCCCTCTTTTGCGCGTGGATTCGATCAAAATTGATAATGAAAAATTGAAGCAAATGATAATAGAAAATATAAAAATTGGTGTAAAATAAACATCAATTTTTTATTATGCTTATCTGTAATTATGTTATAATACTTGACAATAAACAAGATATATTGTGCGACGCTTGACATAAATTCTCTTTTTGATACAATATACAATATCCTTGTAAATATAAAATAATTTTAATAAAATATAAGGAAAAAAATTTTATGAACAATAATCAATTAAATGAAGATAATATTATTTCATCAGTTGCCCGCGTAGCTCTCAAAACCCAAGAATCGCCAAAAACTAGTAATCTATATACGACTATAACTCTATATTTTAAAAACGGTCTTGAAATCCGTTATTTTGTAGATCCTAAAGATAAATTTGGTCTTAAAGATGCTATTTCTCGAATATCACAATCAGATAAAATCGATAACTTTCTAAACGAGGATTAACAGCCTATGTGAAACTTAAACTGTTAGCCCAAGCTCGCAAAACAAAAAGCAAACAAAAATAGAATACATGTTTACTGCCAGCCTATTGAGCCCGTTGAATTTCCAACCGCAACAATCCAAGATTGGCCTCGATTTATTTTAAAATTTGAACCATCATTATTTTGTAAAATCAACGGAGAGCTTTCGCTTAATTTTACCCATTTTACCTCTTGAGCTACTCCATCTTGAAATACAATCGCTACTCCACTCCCAATATTTCCGTAGACATTATGATATCTGTCTGCAGCTAGCCCGTTTTCCATTTTTAAAACAATTAGGGTTTTCATTGAGATTTGAGTTCCATTTGTATCTGTATGAGCGACTCCGGCCTGACTTCGCAAATAGCAATTACAGTTTTCTCGGTAAACATAGGTTGAATTATAAGAAAAACCTGAAATATTAACCTGAATTTGGGTTGCATTTTTATCTTTTGCTGGTGAATCTTCTTTTCGACTAAAACCTTCAAAATTCGAAGAATTCCAACCCTTCGAAGAGCCTAATGTTGATAGATTTGTAAAATTCGTATAGACATTATGAGGTGCATAGCGATTTTTTGAACGCCAAAAGGTCTGTGTGTTTAAGAATTCATCCATATCTTTATGCTTGCCATCTCGCATTCTTGCTAAAGCATCTCCCGGGCCACCAACATGGGCAATCGAGGCATTAAATCCTGAGGCCCAATCAATATAATAACTGCGAACACTTCTAACGGGTCCTAATAGCTCAGGCTTATTTTGCTGATATAGAGCCAAAAAACGTGTAATTCCACCTTCAGCAATTGCTTCAAAAACGACCTCAGCTTGGCTTAGTCCAGATTGCGGTCTTGCTGGAATCGAATTTTCGATCATAACACCAAAAACTGGTGCGTTTTCGAGCGATTTTTCAGAAACTTCAACTCCAGATAATTTTGAATAAAATTTTTCTGGTTTAGCTTTCTTTTTTGGTTCGGCTTTTTGGCTTTTTGGGGCTGGATTTTTTATGGGTGCGCTTTCTGGTTTTCTAAAAAAGAACAAAAAACTAAAAACAATAACCAAAATTAGAAATATTATACCAATAATTAAACTAATTTTTTGTTTTTTTGATAATTTCGAAAGTAAAAAACGTGATTTTTTAGGATTATCTAATAAAGCTTTCTCTTCTTGAGGATTTTTCTTTATTCTTTCAATATTTTTCTCGGCTTTATCTTGGCGAGTTTTCTTCATTTCAATCATAAAAATCTCGTATTATAAAATCAATTATAATACTTATGTTTTTAAAAATCAAGATGATATTGCTGTAATTGCGGCTTTTAACTTCTGGCTTTTATTCCAAATTTGCCAAACCGCAATTTTTGTAGGAATTTCACCCGACCAGATTTGAATAGGTGAAAGCTTTCCCAAGTTTAAATTAGAATTTAGCGGAGATGAAAAAACTTCGCCATTTTCAGAAATAATAAAGTTTTCGTTATTTAAAGTTAAAATTTGAGCAGGATAAGAAAGCGTAAATTTATGCATAACTTCAACAATATTCGAAAGATTCATCGAGAAAGTTAGAACTTTTGGGTAAAAAACTTTCGAAAAAATCTTTTGAAGTTGTGCAAAGCTTGCCAAGATACTTATATTTTCTTTTAACAAAATCTCGCTGAAAGAATCAAGTAAAATATCAACTGCATCACGAGTGATAAAAATAGGTTTATCGCTTTCAAGAATAAATTTTTCGAAAAGAATTGCTGTTTCGGAGTTTTTGTTCGTGTCGCCAATAAATAAAATAGAATCTGCCCACTCTTCACCAGCTTTAAAATCTGGCCAAGCTTCATTCGAAAATCCACCAGAAAGATTACTTTTTGCAAAGATTAGCTCGCTTGAATCAATTTTAATGTCTTTTTTCAAACTGTTTGGTAATAAAATTCGAACCTCCCCAACGCCAGTCTTTAAAGCGGTTTGGTGGGAAGTTGCGAGTCCGCGAAAGGCCCCTGCTCCACCACCGATAATCAAAAGCTTGCCCGCATGTATTTTTTGCTCGGGTTTATTCCAAGCAATTTCAGGAAAAAGTAATTTCGAAGATTGAACTTGCCAAAAATCAAACATCTTTAAGCTCCAGCGAAATTGGACAATGATCGCTCCCCATAATTTTGTTGTGAATTTCGGCTTTATTTTTTTCTGAATTTAATGATTTTGAGACAACAAAATAGTCAATCCGCCAGCCAACATTTCGTTCGCGAGATTTTGCAAAATGACTCCACCAAGTGTAAATTTCGGCCTTTTCCGGGTTTTGATTTCGAAAAATATCAAATAAATCGGCTTTTAAGAAATTAGAAAATCCAAGTCGCTCTTCATCTGTAAAGCCGTGTTTTCCGCGATTAGCTTTTGGGTTTGAAAGGTCAATTTCCTCGTGTGCAACATTTAAGTCACCACAAAAGATAACCGAACTCGGCTTAAAAATATCTTGCGGATTTTCTTCAATAATTTCTAAATTTTCTGCAAAATCTTCTTTTGAAAATTCGCCATTTTCTAGACCTTTCAAAAAAGTCAAAAAGGCTGCATCCCAATTTTCTCGCAATTTCAAGCGGCCTAAATCGTTTTTAGTATTTGGAGTATAAACTGTAATTAGCCAAAAATTATTAAATTTTGCAGCGCAAATTCGCCCTTCGGTTGCGGCATCGCCAAAATTATCACTAAGTTCAAAATTTTCTAAAATTTTTTTTGGAAAATTTCGTAAAATTGCTTGTGGCTTTTGCTTTGACCATATTGCTGTTCCCGCATAACCTTTTCGTTCGGCGTGAGAATAAAATTTAAAATATTCAGGATATTTTTCATCAAAATTCTCTTTCGAAATTTGTGTTTCGTCAATTTTTATCTCTTGAAAACATGCGATATCGGGATTTTTTGGGCTTAAAAATTCCGCTAAATTCCCCTTTTTTTCGACCGCACGAATTCCATTAACATTCCAAGAAAAAATTTTCATCTAGTACCTCTTTAACATTCTTGCATTTTCGCGTTCAGATTGGCGACGTTTTAAAGTTTCACGCTTGTCATATTGTTTTTTACCTTTTCCGAGCGCAATCACGATTTTAATAAAGCGACCTTCGGCTAAAATTTTAACTGGAACAATTGTGAAGCCTGCCTTCTTTTGGTTCGAAAAATCATCAATCTGTTTGCGAGTTGCGAGGAGTTTTTTTGGCGAAGTATCAATAGTGTCGGCTTTCGAAATTCCCTCGCCCTGATTTTTGAGTGAAAAACTTGCATTATTGAGCCAAAGTTCTTTACCTTTTCGCCCGTTTCGAAGAGTTACGAAAGCGCCCTTTAAACTAACACGGCCATCACGCACCGCACGAACTTCAACTCCACGTAAGCTCATTCCGGCAACAAGCTCGTCGCCGAGTTCATAATCGAATCGCGCTCGACGATTAACAATATTTTTAACAGAAGTTTTTGGCTTTTTCATCTTAAAAATTATACCATTTTTAGTTGATGTTTTCAATTGAGTACATTGAAAAAAACTTAATAAACTTGAGTATGTTCAAAATTACGAGGAGAATTATGCCAAATATTAAGACTGAATTTAATATTTCAATTATAAGGTCGATTTCATGAAGAACGTTCATGAATAAGAGGGTTTTATTAGCAGATTGATTGTAAAACAACTGATTCTATATTTAAAAAGTTATAAGATTATTTTTAGTTAATAATGGATATTTAGTCAATATTAAATTTATCAAATATCCCTTTTGCTAGTGCGTAAAGTTTAGGCGCTTCTTCGGTGATTGACTTCTGGTCATATTCGGCAATCTTAGTTTTTATGTCGGTCATAACGATATTTAGCTTTGATTTCTTATCTTTTTTTGAGATAGCCGTATCTCCTGATGTAATATTATTATAGTGTTTGATTATCTGATGACAGAAAGGTTCGGTAGCATTAAGTTTTATGGTACTGTCTAGATTATGGCTATTAAGCACTTCTTTGGTCTTACTTTCTACAAAAGATTTCGGAAGTGTGTCTTCTATAGTTCCATCCGCTGTAATGTTTCCATTAAGATCGCGAATGGTAAATGTCTTACTTTTAAAGTCATCACCTATCTTGACGATTTTTTTCTTATATTCCTTTCCGTCCTTGTCATCATCGACAATAACCATAGGAGTAACGCCGTTTAAAAGCAGATACGAAGAAACGGCCACTATGTTCGCACCGTTTCCATTTGTTATCAAGACATCATTATCGCTCTTAACTTGTTTTAAGGCTTTCTGTAGCAATTTTTTATCAGTTGCACCTTCGACAAGTAATGTGTGCGGTGTTAAAAAGTCGGTAATTACGTTTATGCCAAAAGCTGATTGTAAAATTTCATCATCATTTATATCTTCATTGCTCGTTATATGATGTGCTTCCGTCAGACCTAACTTATTTTTGGTAAGTAGATAGTGTCTTTCTCGCGTATTCTTGTCAAGCATAAAATTAGAATGAGTTGAGATGAACAAATAATTGTGTTTTCCAATTTCTATAAGCTCCTTAAGCATCCAACGAACACCAGAAGGGTGCAAATGAATCTCAGGTTCGTCTATCAATATTAAATGATCCTCGATATCACCAGATGTACTACTAATAGATAGACTGAGTAGTAGAGAAACGAATTGTTTAAAACCTTGGCTTCTGTCGGCCATATCGTAATAGTTATCTGTATCACACTTGTCTTTAACTAATACTGATAGCTCTAGTGTGCTACTTTCTATTTCTACATCGATTTCTATTTCATGCTCTTTCCACTTATCATTTAGATATTTCGTTGTCTCCGAGCTAATTTTTTTCATCAGTTTTTTACGTTTCTTATCTGAATTATCAATCTCGTTAATCTTAGACTCAATTTCAGATTGATCTTTACAGCCAGCTAGATAAAACATATTTTTTAAGGGTATGTTGATATTTGGGTTATCGGCAAAAGTTTTAAGATTAATTTTCCCCTTAATAAGGTATTTTTCTTGGTAAGCCCAGTAGTCTACAGGAATATTTATTGTGTTTACAAGGTCCCGTAATGCCGATTTTATAATATCTTTGAATTTTTCAATTGTAAGTTGCGTGTAATATTCTTTTTCTTCATCAGTTAGCTCGCTATTAAGTTTTATGGTATATAGTGTTGTGGGTTCAGCTACAGTCTCGGTAAAGCTGTACTTACCAACTGCTATTTTACTCATCTCGCAATCATATTCAACAGCATATTTAGTTAGATCGTTCTGAAGATATATTTCTTTTGACATTTTTGTGATATTTATTTCATCAGCAAGCTCGTCAGATATTGTGATTGCTTGCTTAATAGCGTTTCTATAGCTATCGGAGTCTTCGGTGCTGAAATCAAAAAATATAGATACTCTATCTGGTTCTTTTTGCTGGTTTTGTATCTTGTGAAAATATACTGTTCCTTTATGGCCTGGTGTCGCTATAGCATCAAGTATGTTACTTTTGCCTGCTTCGTTCTTGCCAATTAAAATTGTAGTATAGCTTTCATTTTTATCTTCGCCGTATTTTGTCACAGGAAAATCCAATTTATCTATGGATTTGTAACCTCGAATCTTTATATCTCTCAGTTTCATAAACTAATTATATCATATAGTAAAAAATTATAAAATGACTAGTAATATTTCATCTGATTAGGCTGGTAGCGTTTTTATAATCGATTGTTATGTTGTCGAATGACTTTGTCGAGATCCCGATTGGTTACATACTCTATCGAGAGAATATTTGTTTTTAAGGACCTCCTAAAATTTATAAAAAACATCCGTTTGGAAGACTGAATATCATATTTGGCGTGACTTTATCGTGTCTCTAGAACTTAAAATCCCCCTTGCGATCAGATGTCGCTCGGGCGGGGTATCCCACCGAAATAATTATAAATTCCTCATTCAATAAAAAAAGTAAGCTAATCATGATTAATATTGAGCTGATTCTTTGCTATATATGGTACAATATATTTATGAATAAGGTAAACATATTACTTACTGAGGCTAATGGCAATCTTTCTAATAGCAGAAAGATGATTATGGACGCCATAAAGACTGCCGAAGAATATGTATTTTCAAAGTTTAAAGTCGATTGGGATATCGATTTGCTAGTAACTAACCGCTTATACGATATTATTATTCCGGAAGATGGAGTCGGTGGGCGTACTAGGACTTCCGATTTTATTGAATTTGCCATCAATGAAGAAAAAGCAACCAAAAATCTTATTTCCGAAATGGTGGCGCATGAACTTTGCCATGCCGCTCGCTGGGGCAAAAATGATGAGTGGATTAACTCTTTGTTCGATGGCATGATTAGCGAGGGTATTGCAACTTATCTTGAAGCAGAGTTTGTCAAAGATCGAGAAGAAAAAACAGTCTTTATTAAAATAATTCTTGAACGAACAGACGATGAGAATGAAAAGATTCTTGAGAAGCTTTTCGATCAATTAGATTCCAATTATTACGATTACGATACTATATTCTTCAATGGCAACGATGAACTACCACGCTGGTCGGGTTATTCACTTGGATATTATCTAGTCAAAAAGTATCTCGAAAAAACTAATAAAAAAATCGAAGATGCATTTGCCGATAAATACGCAGAATTTAAAATTGCTTTGTAGATGAAAAAGCACGGATGTAAACCCGTGTTTTTTTGTTGAACTCTAGCTTTTTTAGACAAAAGCGTTCTCAGGCTTGTCACCGAGAGCTTTAAGAGCGATCGCTGAATATTCTAGATGCCAACCAGGAAAACCCATCTTATCGCGGTACTTTCATTCCATATCGCGCTTTTTGCCATTTTCGTTAATAGACTATTTCCACAGAGCGAAATCTGAAATATTTTTCTTTTCTGGATCAAAATTGACTCGCGCTCCAGACTTTAAGCCTGTTAGATCTAGTTTTGCAAAATTAGCATAGCGAGGAAACTTGGCAGTATCAAAATAAATCCCATCAGAAGTTTCATAGGTGTAACCTTTTGCTGTTAGGGTGTCAATGATTTCTATCTGTTCTTGAATGAAATCAGCTACTCTGGTGAGATGATTCGGAGCTATCAAATTTAGACCCTTCATACCTTGCTTGAATTTATTAGTATAAAAATTCGCCACCTCCCATGCCGTCTTACCGGACTAAAATATCCCAATAAATAAATACTGCCTAGTTTCCGATATGCAGCTCAACATAAACAATTGGACTACAAAATGTAATTTTTAACATTCTATGGATCGATTGACTAAAATATTTCTATTTTTCGGTGCGGAGTATTGTAGAATTTTAACATGTTAGTAATATTTTACTATAAATTCATTTTTTCGACAAATCAATTAAAAATTTTACACCAATCTTGCTCTTTTCTATTTTATATTTAATTTTATAATTTGTTAAAATATTTTTAACTATGTAAAGTCCGAATCCGCTACCTTTTTCTTTATTTAGGTCAAAATTTGTTTCGAAAATTTTAGTATTTCTACTATCTTTAATTTTTTTCTGATTTGAATTTTCAATATAAAACCAGTTATTTTTGACGCCAATATTTATTTGACCGTTTTGGTCGGAATGCTTTACAGCATTGCTCACTAAATTTGAGAGAATAATTTCTAGCGCTGTTTCACCAATATAAATTTCTTCTTGGCTCAGCTGATTATCTATTGAGATATTTTTTTGTTCGGCTAATAATTTATAGTTATCTAGAACCTTTTGTAGTATTTTATTGATATTAATAAACTTCTCATCATTTTTTAGGTTTTCGAATGAAGAGGTTGATAATATTTGAGCGATATTTTGAGCCAGTTGATCAACAATATCAAGACAATCTTCAATAGATTTCTCTTTGTTTTTATATCTGCTAATGCCATATTTCATATTCTCAAGAATTATTTTAAGGCTCGCTAAAGGAGTTTTTAGCTCGTGGGAAGCGCCTCTAAAAAACTCGCTTTTTAGTTTTTCGAGTTTAGTGATTTCTTGGTTTTTGATTTCTAGGCCGTCAATTGATTCTAGGAGTGTTGAATATAAATCATTTATTTGGCTTTTTAGAGCGCCAACTTCATTCGTGGAATTAACTTTCAGCTTGGCATTTCGGTTAAGTTTCATCATTTGAGCGGTTATAGTTTTGATTTCGTTGATATTCTTGGTAATGATTTTGGCATAAATTAATGAAACGATAATCGAAAAAATGAAAGAAAACAAAATTGAAATTGGCAAGAACTGGAAAGTTAGCTCTTTTGCGTCTTTATTCATATCTGTTGTTGAGATAAATTTAACCAGTATTTTTTTGTTAGAGACAGTCTGTACTTCTCTATCTTCGATAACTAAAGAGTTATTATTGCTGGTTAAATCTGCCTCAATCTGATTATCAATTTTAATTTCATTTAAATGGTCATTATCTTTCACAAAAGCTTTAACTTTGCTACTTTTAGAATATAGTTCAAGCATCTGCTTGATGCTTTCGATATTTTTGCCGTGGATATTCTTGGTGATTTGGTCTGCTTTTTGGGTGATTTCTTGCTTGCGGGTTTCAAGGTAGATTTTTGGGAAAATAAAGTAAATCAACGCATGAATTAAAATTGCTAAAATACTTAACGTAGAAAACGTATATAAAAACATCTTTGGAAAAATTTTCAAATTTCTCATTTTCTCTCCAGTTTATAACCTATATTACGGATAGTTTTAATGCAGTCCAGCCCGAATTTTTTGCGTAAATCTTTTATATAAACGTCAATCACTCGGTCAAATGGTATATTTTCACTTTCCTTCCAGACATTTTCTAAAATCTGATTTCTGGTCAAAGCTCTGCCTTCGTTGAGTAATAAGTATTTTAAAACCTCAATCTCTTTTGCGCTAATTTCTACCACGGAATTATTTATTTTTGCAGAAAAATTACTAAAATTAATTTCTAGATCTTTATATTTGAAAACTTCGAATTTTTCATAATTTTTTGTAATTAGTGCGTCAATTCGAGCTTTTAAAACTGGGAGTGAAAATGGTTTTTCAATATAGCCATCCGCCAGGTTCGAAAAGGCGGTGATTTTAAATTCTTCATCGCTAAAGGCGGTTAAAATAAGAACTGGCAGATCGCTTTTCTCTCTGATTTTTCGAAGGACATCTAGACCGTTTATAAATGGAATTTGAATATCTAAAATTACTAAATCAATTTTATTTGATTTGAATTTAAACAAAGCCTCTCGCCCATCGCGAGCCTCGATTGTTTCATAATTAAATTCAGATAGGTATGCGCAAATTCCTTCTCGTATTGTTGCGTCATCTTCGGTAATAAGTAATTTCATTGTCATCTTTTAATATTATATCACTTTATAGCGTCTACTTCAAAGAGAATATCAGTACCATTGCGGCACTGATATCGTTTCTTTATTCTGTGTCTGATAGTAAATCTTTAGGGTTTTTCTTTAGAATGCCAGATGAAGCGATGTATAGCGAAATTGCGAGCACGATAGCCATAAATATGATTACCCAGAGTAACATATTTGGATTGATCGTCATATCGAGGCTGCTGAGAGTTTTATTAAATCCATCCACCTCGGCGCCACCGCCTAAGCCTGTTGAAGCTGACTGTTTGGCGATTTGCTTAGTGATATTTCCAGTAACACTTTGCAAGATGTTGTTTCCAATGTGTTTTCCGGCATAACTAGCTAAGAAATATGAACCAATGAAAGCTGGAATTGTTACGAAGGCTAGCTCTACTGCAAACTGAGCTAAAATTTGACCTTTCGAAATTCCTAATGAAAGTAGCACTGCAATTTCTTTTTTGCGAGCGTTAATCCATAAGAACAATAGCAGCGAAACTATAATTCCGGCGAATAACAATGATCCGATAAATAACTGGTTGGCTATAGAGTAAACTCCTGAAATCGATTGTTGGAGTGCAGGATAGTTCGAAGAGCTTTTAATCAGGCTGTATTCCTGCCAGTTTATGTCTAATTTTCCTAGATCTTTTATGACTTGATCAAGGTTTTTATTTCCTTTAACGGAAAAAGTCGCATCTTGGTAGGTTGCTGTGTCTTCGGTATTTCCGTAAACCTTTGCTGCAGTGTGAATGTCTGTAACCAAAGTGTTCTCATAAAGTTCCTGTGCAGCAGTTACGCCACCTTTGTTGTGTCCATCAAAGAGGCCTTTTATCTCAGTTTCCACAGTTTCGTTAGCGCCTTTTTCATTATCTGCATCAAATAAATTTGATTTTAGCTTAATTCTATCGCCAACTTTGAGATTGTTCTTTTTGGCTAAATCTTTGTGAATCAAAACCTTATTTTTGTCTTGAGCGGTTAAATGCTTGCCTTCAACTAATTTATATACGTCTGAAACAAACTTAGTCTCCTTAGAGGAATCATTAACGCCAGTAAGCATGACGGCTCTTTTGAAATTCTTAGCTCGTTCGGGCGATTGGTTGGCTGCGGTTTCAGCTGTTTCGATGATGTCATGGCCGTCTAAATCAGCAACGCTATTGATTCTTTTTACGTAGCTTTCTATATTTTCAGAATTGGCAATTTTTTTAATATCTTGGCCTTTAACGTTTCCTCCGCCTCTTGGAGTGCCAGGATTAACTCGGCGGTTTATTTCCATTGAAAAGCTATTCGTAATATTGCTAAAAGTTTTAGTTGAAGCTTTGTCGGTAGCTTCTTTAATGGATAAACTAATTAAACTTAAGGCCGACATAGTCAAGATGACCAGTAAAATCACTAGTGATTTTAAGCCTTTTCTCGTTACGTATGCAAAAACATTTTTTAACATTATTTTACTCCTTTCTGCCCACGTTTATTAATTAGTTTTTTATTTTTGAGTTCGAACACGATATCGGCAGCGCGCGCAACTTCTTTGCTGTGAGTTACGACAATTACGCATTTATTTCTTTCTTTGGCTAGTTTTTTGAGAATTTCGATAATCTCGCTAGCTGTATTTTCATCCAAATTTCCAGTTGGCTCATCAGCCAAAATAACTGGTGCGCTCGAAACTAGTGCGCGCGCAATCGCTACTCTTTGCTGCTGACCGCCTGAAAGTCTCATTACGTTTCGTTTAATTTGGTGTTCGCTAAGGCCAAGTTCTAACAAAATATCTTGCTGAGCCTGACTATTTACTAGGCGAATATTTTCGAGTGGTGAAAGGTAATCAATGAGATTGTAATTTTGAAAAACTAATGAGATATTGTTTTTGCGGTGATTTGTGTAGCCGGTTTCTTGAATATTTTCTCCATTGAAAAGTATTTTTCCGCTATCTGGCTCATCTAGGCCAGCTAACAATGAGAGTAGTGTGGATTTTCCGGAGCCAGATTTACCAATAATCGCATAGAATTTTCCCTCTTCGAAACTTTCATTAACGTTTGCTAGAACTTTTTCTTTCGAATCTTTATAGCTATAAGCTAAATTTTTGATCTCTAATATTTTCATAATATTCTCCTAACTAATTTTTGATAAAATTTCCTTTGGTTTTTTAACTAAAATCATCGTTGATGCAATAACCACGGACAGAATAAATATTGTGATTAATATGCCGTAACTTTGGGTGAAAACTATTAAGCTGTCTAATCCAAAAATATTGTTTGTAAAACTTGATGCTATAGATGAGGTTTCTTCGGCTTCACTAAGCCCTTTTGTGATTAAGCTAAAAACTAAATTTCCAAGAATGAGAGAACTGATTGTTGTTGGGATTGAAATTAAAACTAGCTCTGTAATAAATTGCAATACTATTTGAATCTTGCTTGCGCCGATCGATAGTAGAATTCCTATCTCATAAATCCTCTCACGCAACCAAAGTATTAGAATTAAGCTAAGCACTACACTTCCGCCAATTATTATCAAATAGGTCATTAAATTAATAATATTTTTAACTCCCGCTATTGACTCTAAAGTATCTTTGAAAGCAGCATTATTTTTTTCAATCTTATATTTAGACCAGTCAATATTGAGCTTTTCAGTTTTTGTGATGGCTTTATCTAGCTGATCTGCTGTTTCGGTGTATAGAGTTATTTTGCTTAAAAGGCCTTCATTTTCTGGTAGATTAAGCGCTTGCATAGTTGTTTTGAAATCTGAAAATATTGTATTTTCGCTAAAATCAGAAGATAAACCAGTATATTTCTCTTGCCTTTTACCGCTAAAGATCCCCACAATCTCAAACCTAGTTTTTTGAGATTCAGTTCTTTTGTCGCTTGTATTTATTAAGCTGAGCTCAATCTTGTCACCAATTTTTAGATTATTTTTTTGAGCAAAAGCTTCGTGGATCAAAGCTTTTTCCCTATCGTTTTGCTCCAAATGGCGACCTTGTTTGAGTTTAAATACGCCACTACTAAATAGTGTATTCTTAGTGGTATTGTTAGTGCTGTGAATTGTAACTGTATTTTTTAATTCTTCACCAAGATCGTCTCGCTGAACCTGCTGATTAGCAGATATAGCTTTAGTATTTGTAGGTTTGGCTAAGCCTTCATATTCAAGTAATGATTCTTTGATTTCTTTAATATTACGAATTTTCTCAACATCTTTGTAGCTAAAATATCCCTGAGAATCTTTCTTAACTATTGAGAAAGATGAATTCGACGCTTTATATAGTGAATTTTCTAGATTACTGCTAGAATTGACTACACTTAAGCACGCATATAGGCTTGAAAGTACTGCAGTAAGAATCAAAAAAACGATCGTAGTTCTTTTTTTCTTTCGCGTAACATAAGCCAGCGACTTTTGTATGATTTTCAATCTATCTCCTTTCACTTTAGTCTCATACTTAACTACATTTTATGATAGTTTTATGAAATGAATATGAAATTTGGTAGATTTTTATAGAAATTTCAATAAGTGAAAGATCTTCTAAATTTGAAGTAGTGTTTGATGGGGGTTAAGAAGCTGAGAAATACCAGAACTTGCCCATGGCTATTTTTTATTATTTATATAAAAGCAAATAGGAATATTTTTTAGATTGAGCGCTTATCGTTTTTGAGTGAATCTTTCGCAAATTCTTCAACAAAATCTTCACAAACTCCAAAAATCTGGGGCAGTTTTTCGCTTTCGCTTTTCGAAAATTTTGCAAGAACAAAATTCATCGCGCCGATTGTTGGCAAAAAATCATTAGCGATGCCAATTTTAATTCTTGGAAAGTCTTCGCCAAAAACTGAAATTAAAGATTTCAAACCGTTGTTTCCAGCTGAACTTCCACTTTTTCGAACGCGAACCACGCCAAAGTCCAAATCGAAATCATCATGAATAGCTAAAAAATCTTTTCGAAAATCAATTTTATAAAAATCACAAATTGCCCGTGCCGAAAAACCCGTTTCGTTATAAAAAGTTGTTGGTTTAACGAGCAAAACTTTTTCATTAGAAAGCGAAATTTCAGCAATAAAAGCTTTAAATTTTGGCTTTTCTTGGAATTTTGCGTTGAACTTTTTCGCTAAAAAATCTGCAAATTCAAAGCCAATATTATGGCGTGTTCCATTATATTTTTCGGGAAAATTACCTTGAAAAAGTATGATTTTCATTTTATCCTTTCGAAAATCGCCCCAAGCGCGGGGCGAAAATTATTGATTTTTTTGAATTCGAGCAAGTTTTTCGTCGCGTTTGCGTTCGCGTTTATTTTGCGTATCAGTTGCCTTTTTAAGAGCGCCCGAAGCTTTATTGATAACTTTTTTGCCAGCAGAAATTCTTGCGCGGTTTTCTTTGATTTGCTTTTCATCTCTGAAAGAAAACTTAATCGGCGTGCCAGAATAATCGAAATTCTCACGAATTAAGCGCTCCAAATATCGTTTGTAGCTCCAGTGAACAAATTTTAGATTTGAGCCGTGAATAATAAACCAAGGTGGATTGCTATCACTTTGTGAAATGTAACGCAATTTTGGATGTGTATTCTTTAAACCTGCTGGCGGATGAGCTTGAGTTGCTTTTTGTAGAAGCTGATTTAAAATTGAAGTCTTTGCTTGCCTTGTACGGTTGCGGTGAACTTTCAAAATCAAATCATAAATTTTGGTCACATTCTGGCCAGTTTTCGAACTCGTAAAAATTAACGGAGCCCAAGGAGTAAATTTAAAATAATATGCGATTCGTGGCGCCAAAGCGTCGCGAGTGTAAGCATCTTTCCCTTCAACACTATCCCATTTCGAAACTACGATAATCATCCCTTTTCCGGCATCATTAATTAAGCCAGCAATTCGTTGGTCAAGCTGAGTATTAAGTTCGTTCGCGTCCATTAAAAGCAAACAAATATCGGCTTCGTCAATCGCATTTAAAGTTCGAAGCACACTGAATTTTTCAATTCCAACTTCTTGTTTGCCAGGTTTTCGCATTCCAGCTGTATCGATGATTTCGATGGTTTTTTCATTAAAGCGAATTTGCGTTTTGTTGGTGTCGCGCGTTGTTCCAGCAACATTCGCTACAATCGCCTGCTGTTTACCTGCCATCGTATTGAAAAGATAAGATTTTCCGGCATTTGGGCGACCAACCAAAGCTACACGAATTATATCTTCATCGCGTTTTTCTTCTTTAACTTTTGGAATTTTTTCAGCAATTTCGGTTAAGAGTTCATCGACGCCAGCATTGTGCTCGGCAGAAGTTCGAATAATCGGTTTAATACCAAGCCGCAAAAATTCTTCATTTGGTAAATTCCCTTTTAAGTCAGTTTTGTTTAAAACTAAAATTACTGGCTTTCGAGATTTTAAAGCCTTTTTTGCAATTAAGCGATCTTCATTCGAAAAAGGTTTAGTGCTATCAAGAACTACCAAAATCAATTCACTGGCATCAACTGCGTCTTGGATTTGTTCTTGAATTGTAGCCTCAAATTCATCATTCGGGTCTTTTAAACCGGCTGTATCAATTAGCCAAAAAGCCTGTTTTTTATAAGTAACTTTACCAAGAACACTGTCGCGCGTGGTTCCGGCTTCTCGTGCAACAACGGCTTGCTGGGCACGAATCATTCGATTAAAAAGCGAAGATTTTCCAACATTCGCCTGACCAATAATTGCAACTTTAGGGAGATTTTTAGACATAGTTTATTAATTATAACACAATATGCCTAAAAATTCAAACTTTTCGAAATTAAAATCCAACTTTAATTTTTTGTTTTCGAAGATAAATTTCAGATAAAAAGAATTGCAAAAATCCAACAATTGCAGTGGTTAAGAATACACCGGTCAAGCCAAGGTTTAGAGTTTTTAGAAAAATTAAAATTCCAATTGGGGTTAGAATACTGGTTGCCGCTGCATAAATAACTTGCATAGTGCCATTGTATTTTTTCAAAAATGAACGCGTAATTGAAAGCAAAATATAATAGCGAATTTTTGAACCAACTTCGATCGCGAATAAAATCAAAATCATCGGATTGAGGATTGCGTTTTTTACTGCTGAATCGTTTGAAATAATATTCACCCAAATTGGCGCCGAAAATCCAATCGAAACTGTGAGAACAAGGAAAAGTTTTAAAGCTAATCGCCAAATAAATTTATTATTTTGATAAACTTCTTTTTGTGTTTTGAAGCCTAATTTCGAGTTGTAAGAAACATCAACATTTGCAAGACTTGCGCTTGCATCAACTACGCCTTCAAGAAAAGCACCAATCGTATAAATCCAGTATCGGGCTGAAACAAATGATGGTGAAAGATATAATAACGATGATGTTGTGAAAATAGCAACAATTCGTGGAGCTAATCTGCGGATAATTTCCCATTTTGTATTTAACCAAAGTTTTTTAATCCATCTCTGATCGAATTCAAAACCATTTTTAAAGAAGTTCGGGCAAGGTTTAGCAATTAAAAAATAAATCAATGGAATTGCGTTAGCCAAAAAACAAGCAATCATCATTCCATTTGCTCCCCAATTTAAAACCCAAAGTGCTATAAAAGAACCAATCGCCATAGACCAAGTTGTGGCGTGATCAAGAATCATTGCTTCTCGTGTTCGAAAAGTTGCTTTCAGATAAGAAGTTATTAAAAACTGGCTTGGGCAAATCAAGAAAATTGTCGCTACGCAAATTCGCCAATAAGGCACATACATTGAAAGTAGTTCTTTCGAAACCCCAAGGCTACCGAGAATTTCGCCCGCAAAAATAAAAGAAACAAGAGCGGCGGGTGTTAAAATTAAATAAACCAAATAAAATGCGTTCTTCAAAGGTTTCGAAGCTTTCTCGGCGCTTTTGCCCACCATATAAGCCGGCAAATTTGCGACTAGAGCTGTTCGAACGGCATAATAAGCGCACGAAAGTACCACCCACAGCGTATCTGATACTGCGAACATTGTTAATGATTTTTGAGCATAAGCTACATTTGGATACCAGGCCATTACTAGCGCCCAGTTCGCTTCGACAAGGTTATCGGCAATCGTGCCGAGAAAATTATCGAAGAACATTTTTCGAAGTTCTTTTTTAGTTTTTAGCATATTCAATTATTGTATAATTTTTCAAAATAAAAATCAATATTGAGAAACTTGCTCGGGCTTGCGAGTTTGAATCTAATTCTGACAATGAGGATAAAATTCCTGCTGAAATTCAAAAATATTTTGAAGATATTTTGGATATTTTTTATCAAATTATGCTTGATGAAGGAGTTGAAATTTCGAGCGGTTATGTAATGAGTTTATTTAATTAACCTTGCTGATCTTGCTGAATTGCAGTAATTAATAAAAAGGCCTCAATTGAGGTCTTTTCTTCTTTTAAATTACAGCTTTTCAACTTTTCGAAAATCACCAAAATTTAAATCTTTCGGTAAAATATATGAGCCAAAAACTGTTCTGTGTAGTTCTTCGACTTCGTAGCCTATGGCTGAAAATGTTCGGCGTATCTGCCTGTTTCGCCCTTCACTCATGATAACTTTCCAGTTTTTTCGCGAATCATCAAGTCGTTCAAGCCCAAGCTGTGATTTTCCGTCTGGTAGGTTAATTCCAAAATCGGCAATCATCTGTTGATGAATTGGCTGAAGTGGCATATCAAGAGAAACTAGATATTCTTTTACCTTTCGAAATTTTGGGTGGGTCATTTGAAAAGCAAAATCGCCATCATTTGTTAAGAGTAAAATTCCGCTTGAATCTTTATCAAGCCGACCAACTGGTTTTAGCACACTAAATTCTTTTGGGAGAATAGCATAAATTGTTTCATTTTCACCCTGTTTTTTCCGCGAGCAAACATAACCGCGAGGCTTATTAAAAATTACATATTTTTTTTCTTCACGAGTTTTTGAGATTATTTTTTCGCCGAGTTTTATTTCATCGCCCTCTTTGAATCGTTCGCCGAGTTGAGCAGTTTTCCCGTTGATAGAAATTCGCCCTTTTTCGATAAGTTCATCTGCTTGCCTACGCGAAATTCCTAGCTGTAATGCCAGGAATTTATTTAAGCGTTCTGTTTTTTGCTCCACAACTTATTGGGCTCCAAAAGGAGGTTGAGGATTATTATTTAAAGGGTTTTCGCCCGTTCCACCTTTTAGAATATCATTAATTTGAAAAGATAATATTTCTTCATCACTTCGACTATTTTCGATCGGTTGGACTACTCGTTCGCCAGAAACAGTTTGCGTAACTGGCTGATTATTTTGAACAGCTGCTTGAGGCTGATTTACAAAATCACTAATTGGATGAGCCGGAGCTTCAATTGTTGGTGATTCTGGTGTTCTAAAATTTTGAGCTGGTGCTACTTTAGCGTAAGGCTGTTCAAGCTGTACAGATTGAGGCGCTGGCTGAATTGGCTGGTTTGTAGAAAAAGATATTGGCTGTTCTCTTTCGAATTGAGCTAAACTCGGTGCTGCGGCACGTTCTGGAGATTGAATAGGTTGAATTGGCCGAACTGGTGCTGGCGCTGGTTTTTCGAAATTTTGAATTGGCGCTTGGTCTGCCTGAGTTTGCGCGGTAGAATATAATTCAGCTGGTGCTTTAATTTCTTGCGATTGCATTGCTGGAGCTTCTTCAGCAGGCGTAGATATTGGTGCTTGTTTTTGTGCGGTTCGCTGCTCCACTGTTAAGTCTCCATCTTCAAGAACCTCGTGAACTGTTCGCACGACATCTTCAATTCCCACTTGAGATTTTACTAGATAGCGGTCGGCACCAAGTGCTTCACCGCGACGACGCTGTTCTTCACTTGAGAGAGCTGTCATCATAATAACTTTAATACCGCGCGTTTCAGTTGTTGAGCGCAAAATATCAAGCATATCAAAGCCAGAAATCTTTGGCATCATTACATCGCTTACAATTAGGTTTGGGCGTTCTTTAATCGCCATTGCGAGCGCTTCTTCTCCATCACCGGCCGAAACGATATCATATCCTTCCGCCAATAATCGAACGCCATAAATCTCGCGCAAACTTTTATCATCTTCTACTAATAAAATCTTTGTCATATTGCTCCTATTATACTATTATTTTTCGAAAAAATCTATACTATTTATGCTTAATCTTTCCGCTGATTCATTATTTTTTGAGCGTATTCAATTTTCATTCTTTCGATATCATTTAAAGTTGGCTGATTTGATGGATGTTGGCTCAGCTGTGGTGCTATATTCTGCGTAGTTTCCGTCATCTGAGGCGGCTGAAATTGCTGATTTTTTGCGTCTATTGAACTTTGAGGCGAGTAATTATTTTGAACAGCTTGTGTATTTTGTTGTAAATTTTTATCCGCTATTTGAGTATTATAATTTTGTACTGTTTGAGGATTTTGCGCAGAATTTTGGCTATTCTGATTTTGCACTCCCGCTAGAGGGCTGAAACCTTTAATTGCGCCATATTTAGAAAAGTCTTGCTGTGCTTGAATTACCTTTTGTGCCGGTTGGTTTTGCTCAGCAATTACACCATTTGATTGTAGAATTGGAGCTGTATTTTGCACGAAATTGTCATAAATTTGTTGTTCTTGTTGTTGAGTTGATTCAGTCGTATTTTGTGTATACGGAGCTTGTTGAGCTTGCGAATTCTCTGGTTGTGTATTTTGCGGAATAGTTTCAGGAATACTAATTGAAGTTTCTGGCTGAATTTCTTGGGTGATTTTGAAAACTTCTTCGCTTGGATTTTCTATTTTAGGGTCTTCAAGAATTGCCGTAATATCGCGGTCGGCCTCGTCGATTTCACGTTGATTATTTTTTTGTTCAATTTTTTGGTATTCCTCAGCTTTTTTAGTATCTTCAATGGCTTTTAATTTTTCGGCGTTTTCGCGCGTAATTCTTGGCAATTTTACAGTGAAAGTGCTACCTTTTTTATATTCGCTTTCAACATCTAAAAAGCCGCCAATAGATTCGGTAAGTTTGCGCGACAAAAATAATCCAAGCCCTGTACCATTAATTTCTCGCGTTTCAGAATTATCTACACGATAAAATTTTTGAAACAAATGTGGAATATCTTCGGCCGGAATTCCAATTCCACTATCTTTAACAGAAATTTGAACATTGTTGTTGTCGCCCATAACATTCACAGAAACCATTCCGCTCGGCGTATATTTTATGGCATTTTCGAAAAGGTTATTTAAAATTTCATGTAAGTGATCGCGGTCTGCATGAATAAAAAACACTGGCGTTAGAGTTTTTTCGCCTGTTTTGTGGTTATCTGGTTCAAAAATATAATTCAAGCCCTTTGCTTCAGCTTTTGGCTTTAGTCCTTCCCAAATGTTTCGCGAAAATTCAATTGCATCTAAAACAACAGGTTCATTTTTGAGCCGTCCGTCTTCTGCTTTTGTAATATCGAGTAAATCTTGAAAAAGTTGGCCTAAGTGCTTGGTGTTTTCGTGGGCTTTTTGAAGGTAAGATTTTGCGCGTGCGTCAATCGTTGCAGTAGCTGGATTGAGGGCTAAGCCAATATATCCCTCAATGCTTGCAACTGGCGTTCTCATTTCGTGGCTTGCAGTTGATATAAATTCAGCTTGTTCACGGTTATCTTTTAGCTCTTTCGAAATATCCCTAAAAACTACAACTACGCCAGAATTTTGACTATCAATCGAGTTTACAGCCAAGAAAATCGGAACAATTTTCCCACTTTGAGTTTTAATAAATAAATCTCGTGTTGTGAAATTTTCACCAGTTCGTAAAACACGATTCACTGGGTTGGAAATTTCAATCATCTCGCTGCCTTCATTATTCGTAATTTTTAAAACTGAATTAAAAACCAATCCAGCCGCATCACTGCCATTCCAGCCCGTAATTTGCTCTGCTGCCGGGTTGATTGCTAAGATATTCCCTTTTGAATCAACCGCTAAAACTCCATCATCAACAGCATCTAAAATTGCTTTTCCGTCGCCTAAAAAGCTGCTCGAAGTATTTTTCGAATTTTTATTTTCTGAGTTTTCGCTAAAAATATTTTTTAAGTTAAACATTGCCCACTTCCTTGATGTAAATAGTTTAACATAATCACTTTCAAAAATCAATAAAAAAGCGAGCATTTAACTCGCTCTGGTTTAATACAATTTTGCAACTACTACATCACAGCAGTGCAAATTATTCTTGAAATTATCGATGTAAAAATCGATAATCTTGTAATGTACATCTATGTCATGATCAATTTGCTCTGTGCTTAGATCTTTTCGAGCTGCAATAGTGTTAATCTTGAGCTTGTTTTCGTTGATTAAGTTTTCGAAACGATTCCGCCGTTCAATTCTTGCGCTACTAAGCTCTTCCTCAATTCTACGAAGTTCTCCGTGTCCTTCTTCTAACTCTGGGTCTTGAAGCTCCTTTTTTCGAAGCTCCAGATCCATCAGGTGGATAGCATGCGCATCGCAGCAAATCGTTCTGCAAAGATTAAATGCATAAGCCGGAACGATTTCTGCAGCATTCAAAATTTTCCCATCTTTTTCAATTTCACCGCTATAGCCGTTCACCGCAAATGAACGCGGAGATTTCGAGTTCAAAAAAGCGTATGCGCCGTGAATATCGTCTTGCGCTTTTGCCCATTCATCAATTTGCTGAACCAAAAAGCTCGCTGCTCCTTGTCGCTGATATCCTTCAATGGTAAACATTGAGCCAATTTCACCCAAACGTTGACCGAAAGAGTTTAGCTGCGGCTGCATCATTGAAGCTGAAGCAATCATCTTACCTTTTTTATCGAAAAGTAAAGCTACACAAGCTTTCTCCATAATGTCATCTGGTGACATATTTAGAACGGTTTCATCGCTATGCGTTAAGTTTGAAAGCTGAACCGAAATCTCACCCTGCTTGTGTAATCCAAGATTGTGCAGAAAACAAAATATCAATTCACCGTTCTCAACCTTTTTTTGAATATTTAAAATTCCTCTATCTTCTATTTTCATTTCCATTTCTTCCACCTCCAAAGTGTTTTTTCTTTCGAAAATTCGATAGATTTTATAATTATATCATAAAATTCATAAAAAAGCAATAATCTAAAAAATATTAAAATAAAAACCGCCTTTTTGATAGAAGCGATTTTTTAAAAAAATTATTTTGCGGCCAAAGCTGCTGCAATTCGTTCGCGGCGTTTTGCTTCGCGGCGTTTTTCAATTTTTAGTTTTGCGCGCAAAGCTCGTTTGCGGTCTGCTCCATGCCAACTTTTATGTTTAGCCATTTCTTTCCTTTCGTTAAAAAATAAAACAATTCTGAACAATTATAGCACACTTTTTTAAGAATTTCAAACTATCTGCCATAAACCAATCGTGAGACATTCTGGTAGTAAACTTGCACTGCATGGTGAAAATTTTGAAGTTCTGTTCCTTTTAAATCAAAATAGTGTGGCCCAGCTTCAATTTTAATCACTTGGTCTTTTCGAAGCTCGTATCTGGTTGTATTTTGGTGAACTTTTCGCTTACCGTCAATCCATTCTTCATGATAAATCCAAGAATTATGGTCAAGCACGAAAAATTCTCGCCGAATACCGTTCGTTGTTGGTCCAAAAATTTGTGCGCCAACTTTGCTTTCAAGATTAATTAGTGCTCGCGAAATGTCTTGTGGATTTTTCTTAAATTTCGCAAAAAGATATTTATAATAGAGTTGATTACTTTCGTGTTTTTTTGATTTTTTCAAAAAAGATTTTCTAGTATATTTTAAGTGCGAAAGACGAATTTCTTCTTCGGCAATATTTCGAAATTGTAAAATTTGAGCGCTCTTTGCAAACATTTCACCAAAAATATCAATTTGATTATTTTTTAATATTGGCTGGAATACCGGTTTTTTAACCTGTTGAGTAGGCTTTAAAGGCATTTGTTTTGGCGTATCATAAGCAATCTGGATTTTTGGTTTTTTGAAATCTGGCTCTTTCTGAGCTTCTGGAAAATATGGAATTTGGTATAAACTTTTGTCAGAATTGTTCATTTTTAAACCTTAAATATGATTAAATTGTATCATATTTTAATATTTTTGTCAATATTTGGTAAATTAAATTTTAAACAGTTTTGCGCAATTTTTGGTTGTGATTTTAGCAACTTCTTCAGCTGAAATTTGCCGTTTTTCTGCTAAATCTTCAACAATTAACTTTGAAAAAGCTGGCTGGTTTGGTTTTCCGCGCTTGCCTTTTGGTGCTAAAAATGGTGAATCTGTTTCAATTAATATTTTTGAAAGTGGAATACTTGCAAACATTTCAAGATCTTCGGGCTTTTTTGTAAAAGTTGAAATCCCATTTACGCCAATAAATAAATTGCGCTTTAAAGCTTTGCTTAAATTATCTTTCGAATCTGTAAAAGAATGCAAAACTCCACGAATTTTACCGAATTTTGAAATTTCATCAAAAATTGGCCAAAAATCTTCGAAAGCATTTCGAACATGAAAACTCACGGGTAGATTTAGCTTTTGAGCAAGCTTGAGCTGGGCTTTTAGAATTTGTTTCTGCGCCTCACGGTTGGAATTTTCATAAAAATAATCAAGACCAATTTCGCCAATAGCTATCACTTTTGGAGTTTTCGAAAGCTGTTCAAGTTCATGAACTAACTCTTCTGGATTGTATTTTTCAGCTTCATGCGGATGAACGCCAATCGCTGCAAAAAGTTCAATTTCGCCCGAATTTTCAGCAGCAAATTTAACGCCAATTTTAGAATTTTCAAGATTTTCGCCAATACAAATTGCTTTCGAGATTTTTGAAGTTTGCATATTTTCAAAAACTTCTTCTTGCGGAATTGGAAAATTCGCATCGTGAATGTGGCAATGTGAATCAATAATTTTCATTTTGTCCTTTCGAAAGTTGAAACCTCAGCATTAAAGCCGAGGTTTTAATTATTTTTTAGCTTGATTATTTTGTGTGGCTGCGATTTTTGCGGCACGCGGGTCTTCGGTTTTAAGATAGATTTTTGGGAAAAGTAAGCCGATTTCTTCGTCGCGAATTACGCCACTACCAAAAATAGTTTGGAGTTTTTTGGCCGTATCTGGCATAAACGGTTCAAGCATTTTGCTGATTTGCAATAAACCTGAAACGGAGTGTGCAAGAACTTCTGCCAGATGATTTTCTTCATCTTTATTCTCTTTTGCTTTTTTGGCAATTTCCCAAGGTTTTACACCTTCAATATATTGATTGTGGGCACGAACCAATCCCCAAATTTCATCAATCGCTTTATTGAATTCTAGAGATTTCATATATTCATTATAGGTGTGGCGGTCATGTTCATCGCTAGGGATTTCACCAACCACACCAGATTGATAACGTTTAACCATATTAGCTACGCGTGAAGCCAAATTACCGAGGTCGTTACCAAGTTCGTTGTTATAGGCGTTTTCGAACTTCTCCCAGGTAAAATCTCCGTCATCTTGAGTTGCAACGTGCCGTGAGAAATAATACCTAAAAGCATCTAGCCCGTAATTATCAATAATTTCGTTCGGATCAACTACGTTGCCGATTGATTTACTCATTTTCACACCATTGCTTGAGATGTGGCCATGAACAAGCAGAGTTTTTGGTAAAGCTAAATCAAGCCCAAGCAGCATTGCTGGCCAGATTCCCGCATGAAAACGTAAAATATCTTTCCCAATAACTTGCACATTTGCTGGCCAAAATTCTTGCCAACCTGCAATATCTGGATATCCGATTACGGTTAAATAGTTTGCAAGCGCATCAATCCAAACATACATTACTTGTTCTGGATCACCAGGAACAGGCACGCCCCAAGTTAAATTCTTTTTTGGTCGTGAAATTGAAACGTCTTCAAGTCCGCTTTTCAAAAAGTTTAAAAATTCTTTCTTGCGATATTCTGGCACGATTTTCATTCGGTTAGTTTCAATGGCTTCGATAATTTTTGGTGTAAATTCTGAAATTCGTAAGTAATAATTCTCTTCTGAAAGCCTTTCGAAAGGTTTTTGATGGTTTGGGCAAACGCCATGAAATTCAGTTACTTCTTTCTCAGTATAAAAACTCTCGCAACCTGTACAATACCATCCTTCATAAGTATTTTTATAAATATATGGCTGAAGTTTCATCCAAATATATTGAGCTGCTCCAATGTGATGAGAATCGGTTGTACGCACAAAATCTGTATAAGTTGTCTTCATTTTGTCCATTAAATTTTTAAAATTCTGGACAGTTCCATTAACGTATTCTTGTGGAGTTAAACCGTTTTCGGCGGCTTTTTCAGCGATTTTATTACCATGTTCGTCTGTTCCAGCCTGAAAACGAACTTCATTTTCTTGCTGGCGCTGGTATCTCGCCCAAATATCAGCAATTAAGTAATCAAGAGCGTTTCCAATATGAGGCGCTCCGTTTGCATAAGGAATCGCAGTTGTTATATAAAGTTTTTTCTTTGTCATACTGCTTATAGTATAACATATTTTTCGAAAAAGAGAAAGTTGGAATTATTGTTAAGCTTATAAATAAAAATTATTTATTTAGAATCAAAATAGTATCGAGTAATTTCAAGCCAGTTTTCGATAGTTAATTCTTGTGCGCGCGCATCTGGTGAAACCTTGGCTTGTGTGAGGATCTCAATTGTTTGTTCTTTGCTCAATGCCAAATTTGCACTTAATGCTTTTAGGATTTTTTTTCGTCGAGCGGTAAAACCAGCTTTAACTATACGGAAAAATTGTTTTTCTGATATTTTAGCATTATTTTGTTCATTAAAACACTCAAGCTTATTCTTTTCTAGAATTTTTAGAATTACTACTTGCGAATCAACTTTTGGTGGCGGCGTAAATAGCTCTCGTGGTACAAATTGGCCAAGTTTGCAATCGGCATAAATCTGTGATGCAATTGATAAAACACTTAAATCGCCAGATTTTGCGCAAATCCTCTCAGCAACTTCTTTTTGCACTAAAAGTGCGGCAATACTTGGCTTATTCTCGCTAGTGAGTAATTTTTCAACAATTTTTGAAGTAATATAATACGGTACGTTCGCAGCAACTTTATAATTTTTTGGTAATTTCGAAAGATCAAAATCCAAAAAATCCGTATTTTTTACGGTTAAATTTTTCCCTGGGAATTGCACTGGTAGTTTTTTTGCCAAATTTTCATCAAACTCGATTGAGAGAACTTCACCATCTTTACCTGCGAATTTTAAAAGTGAAGAAGTTAAAGTTCCAAGCCCTGGACCGATCTCAAGTACGAAATCACCATTTTTGATTTCAGCTTCTTCTGCAATTCCATCTAGAACAACCCTGTCTCGCAACCAGTGCTGACCAAGTGATTTATTATTTTTTAAGTTTAAATTTTCGCTATTTTTGGATTTTTTCGAAAACTTTTTACCAGATTTTTGATTAAATTTCAAATTTACCACTAATACCAACCCTTTGCTTTTTTATGGGCATAAGCGTTTTGCCAGCTTCCATAGCGACCAAGTACATAAGAATTCATCCACTTAAGCTGCGTGATTGGGTTTGTTTGCCAGTCAGCTCCAGCTGAAGCCATTTTCGAACCAGGTAAAGCCTGCGGAATACCATAAGCTCCACTCGATCTGTTTGTTGCGTTAACTCGCCAGCCAGATTCTTGACCAATAATTGCATTTGCAATTCCGTGGTCGCTTGAAGAAATTCCTGCAGCACTCAACCAATCGCTGTGCGAGCCAGCTGGTAGGTTAACTTTTGTACCAACAATCTCAACTTGTTTTTTAGCAGCTTTAATTTCTGTCTCGTTAATTTTTTTGCGTGAAACTTCTTTACCATTTTGCATTTCAATTTCATAAGTTACGCTTTTCGAGCCTTTTTCCCCAGCTTCTTTTATTTCTTTATAGCTAGAATCTTTATTCGCATCTTTAATTATTTCGGTTGAGAAAGCAATTTCTTCTTCGGTTGTAATTGTCTGCTTGCCGTTTCGCCAAATTCGAAAACTCAAACCGTTCGAAATTATGGTTTTTTTATCAATTGAAATTCCATCATCTTTTGTGAGCGATATATTCTTTTCTTTCAAGAAATCTTCTACGGTTTTGCTTTGTGTTCGAAAACTTTCGGTTTTACCAAAAAGTTCAACCAAAATCTCTTTTGCTCGTGTAATTTTTAATGAGTTTGTTGTTCCATCTTCAAGAATACTACCAGATTGTTCGAAGGCAACTTTATCTTCATTATGAATTTTAATTCCAGATTTTTGAACAATCTGTCGCGGAGTTTGAGCGGCTGTCATTACTTTTATTTTCGAATCGCCGTCTTCAATAATTACTGGTTTTGCGCGATAAATATTTACACTATATTCCGTGCCTGTTAGCTCGCCATCAAGGCTTGGCTCAACCGTATCTTCTTTCGAAAAACTAATTTTTTGCGCATTTAATGCTTCTCGAACAGTTTTTGCATTAGTTTTAAAAGAAAATCTTTGGCCATTTTCGAAAACAGTTAAAATTTTATTTCCTTCACCGCTAGCTTTGGCGGAATTTCGCCCAGCAATTGCAAAAATGTTTAATAAAAGTAAAAATCCAAGCGAGATAAATCCCGCAATTGTGATCTGTTTTTTATAAAAATAAATTGGTTGTAAAACTCGCATTATTAAATCTATTTTAGCAAATAAAATTCGAAAGGTCAAATTTTTAGAGCTTTTCAAGGCGTGCAAATTCAGCATTTAATTTGCGAATTTTGCCATTTTCGAACTTAATCTCAATTGCCATTCCATCGATTTCAAGCACTTTCCCTACACCGAAAGCTGGACTTTTTACGCGGTCGCCAATTTGTAATCCTGCTTCGTCATAATAAAAATCATCAAAAGAAACTTCTTGGCTAAAATCATCTTCGTAATCATCTGAAAAATTATTCCATCCGCCAAAATCTTTTTTCGGTAATTCCAGCTCGGCATCTGTAATGAATCGGCTCGGGCTTGAATAATTCCTTTGCCCAAAAACTGCTCGTGATTCAGCGTAGCTTAAAATTAATTCTTCTCTAGCGCGCGTCATTCCCACGTAGCAAAGGCGGCGTTCCTCTTCTAGATCATCTTCGCCCGCATCAAAAACTCGGCTGTGTGGAAAGATGCCTTCTTCCATTCCGGCAAGAAATACGACTGGAAATTCCAAACCTTTTGCTGAGTGAAGTGTCATTAAGTTTACTTCGTCGCCACTTTGCGCATCGCTTGAACTCATCAGTGCTGCATCCTCCAAAAAACTTGCTAAATCTGCGTAGTTTTTTGCTTCGCTCACTAATGTAGAGAGATATTCACTGCGTTCAGTTGCTTCGTTTTCGGTTAGTTTTTCGTTCTTGCCATAATTTGTCCGCTCTAAAATTCGTTCGATAATTTCGCTCGGGTTTGAAGAATTTTCGCTTAAAATTTGACATTCTCTAAAAATTTCACCCAAATTTTCTAAAGATTTTCGCGCCCGCGTTGCTAAAGTTGAAAGTTCGCTTGCTTGAAGTAGGCTTGAAATCAAATCTAAACCATTCGAACTTTGCCAGTCCAAGAATTTCGAAAGGCTCACCGCGCCCAAACCGCGTGCCGGTACGTTCACAATTCGCTCAAAAGCCACACGATCGAGTGGATTATAAATCACTCGCAAATAAGCTAAAATATCTTTAATTTCCTTGCGGTCATAAAAACGTGTTCCGCCAAAAATTTTATACGGAATTTGAAAACGAATCATCGCTTTTTCGAAATTATAACTTTGTGCATTTGTGCGATAAAGAATTGCAAAATCGCTAAATTTTCGTGCGCCAACAGTTTTGAAACTAAAAATCTGGCCTGCGATTTTTGCTGCTTCCTCGCTTTCATCTCGTGCACTTTGTACTAAAACTGGCTCACCTTTGCCGAGTTCGGTAAAGAGTTTTTTATCGGTTCGGTTGTGGTTTTTTGAAATCACATTGTGTGCGGCGTTTAAGATATTTTCAGTTGAGCGATAATTTTGTTCTAATTTTATCACTTTTGCACCTTTGTAATCGCGTTCAAAATTTAAAATATTCGTAAAATCTGCCCCACGCCAAGAATAAATACTCTGCCAATCATCGCCGACCACGCAAATATTTTGATCAGTATTTACAATCATTTTAATAATTGCATATTGCGCGGCGTTAGTATCTTGATACTCGTCAATCAAAATATGCTTAAATTTATTTTGCCAAAATTCACGAACTTCTTTATTTTGTTGAAGTAGTTTTACCGTTTCGAAAAGTAAATCATCAAAATCTAAAGCGTTAGCTTTGTTTCGTTCTTCTTCATAACGCAAGAAAATTTCAGCCACTTTTTGTTCAAAACCCCAATTTGCACCGTTCGAAAATTCTTCGGCCGTTAAGAGCTGGTTTTTAGCATTCGAAATTGCGCTTGAAACACTTTGTGGCTTTAAGCTTTTTTCGTCGATTTTTAGATCTTTCATTATTTTTTTAATTAAATTTCGGCGATCATCTTCGTCATAAATTACGAAATTATTCGCAACACCGATTGCCTCACCTTTGAGCCGTAAAATCTTCACACAAATTCCGTGAAAAGTTCCCATCCAGGGCATAAAAAATCTGTCGTTTGCGTTTCGATCAAGTAGTTCGGCAAGTCGCTCACGCATTTCTCTCGCAGCTTTGTTGGTAAAAGTTACCGCCAAGATTTCCTCGCTCGCTACGCCGTGCGCAATTATATTCGCAATTCGGTGTGTTAAGGTTTTGGTTTTTCCGCTTCCCGCGCCAGCCAAAATTAGTATCGGCCCACTTAATGTTTCCACCGCTTCTTTTTGATTTTTATTTAATCCTGCCGTAATTTCCATTTTTTGATTATAACAAATTTTCTTTTAAATTTCCATTTTTTTCGAAAATGTGCTAAAATATTTTTATGGAAAATCACGCTTATTCTGATAAAAATCTTGAAGAATTTTTGCAAAAACATTTTGGTGTTAATTTTGGAATTGAAGAAGTTATTTCACGTAATCTTTCGGTTGGATACTCAGCCGAAGCTACAATTTTCAAAAGCAAAAAAGGTCGTGTTTATGCTTTTATTTCGCTTGAAGCTCGTGCAACTTTGGGCGATATTCAATATATTCTTTCAAAAATGAATTTAAAACCTGCGTTTTTCTTTCCTCCAAGTGGTTTCGAAAACTATTTTTATGACCGTGCCAAGGTGCAATTTTTAGAGGTATTTCCGGGGCGCCACGATGTGAAAGATGAAGAATTGCGATATTATAAAAAACGCGTGCTTTATAACCCTGCCCTTGTTGAAATTTCTGAAATCCGCGATGGTGAAATTCGCTGTTTTAATGCTGATTCAATCGGTTCGTGGCGAACAGCTCAAAGGTATTCTTACAAAAAAATTTTAATGAAATAAATTAAAATTGTGGAAAACTGAAAAAACCTCAAAAAAATGCTTGCAAAATTATTATGCTTATGGTTTAATGGTTGCATACGGACAGACCGTAAATAAAAATAACAATAATAATCGTTCATTAGAAAGGTGGATTTTCAGTATGAACTCAATTAATAAAAACAATAAAAAAGGTTTCACAATTATTGAAGTTGTGCTTGTGCTTGCCATTGCTGGACTTATCTTCTTGATGGTATTCTTAGCACTACCTGCTCTACAACGAAGTCAACGAGATACGCAACGAAAGAATGATGCTTCACGATTGCGTGCAGCAGTAACAGACTACACTTCAAACAACCGAGGAAAATTACCTTGGGATGGAGGTGGTCTAAATAGCGACTTCATTAGCAAATATATCACAACGAATAACACAACAACATTTAACGATCCTACAACAAATTCTGAATATAAACTTACAGCTGCTACTGGAGCTACAGATGCGCCAACTGAGCTTGGACAAATGAAGGTTTCTAACCAAGCTAAATGTGGTACAGATGGAGCTATCGTAGCTGGTAGTGGAATTGCTGTTTCTGTTAAAACTGAAAACGGCGTTGCAAACTGCGTTGAAGGTTAGTATTTAATCCATAAAACTTAATTAAATAACTCTCTTTGGGGAGTTATTTAATTTTATGAAAGTCTTATTCTATTCTATTGGCTTTGATAATGAGTTTATTTTAGAACTATCGGACGACCGGATACTAAGACACATTTTGCGCCACAATAAAAACAGCTTCCTTAACGAAAAGCTGTTTTTATTTTATTAAGATTATATCTAGTTATTTACGCAGTAGAATCCACCGGCTTCTAGAACTATTCGAAGTGCTACTTTACCTTTGTTTCCTTCTTCTCTTCTCACTCCGTCTGGTTGTGATGGATCGCATACTCCATTTGCTGACCATTCAATATCTACATATTTAAAATAATCATTGTATTCTAGCTTGTGCGGAGTTCTGTCGTATACTGCATAGTTTCGCCCACTTGGGTCCTTCATTTCTTCGCCATCTTTGAACAAATAATTTTTCACAAATCCTATTGCACCTTTATCTTCTTTTGGAAAATCTCCTAAAGTAGCTTCTCCTTGATTGGAAGGTAGTTTTCCTTTATTGGCGGCTCGATATTCATTTACCGCTGCTAATATTCTACTTAGGTCATTCTTTCGTTGCGTATCTCGTTGGCTTCGTTGTAGGGCAGGTAGTGCTAAGAATACCATCAAGAAGATAAGTCCGGCAATGGCAAGCACGAGCACAACTTCAATGATTGTGAAACCTTTTTTATTGTTTTTATTAATTGAGTTCATACTGAAAATCCACCTTTCTAATGAACGATTATTGTTGTTATTTATCTGTATGATATTATTAAACCATAAGCAAGATAAAAAATCAATATTTTCAAATATTTTATTGATTTTTAAGTTCTAGAATAATTAAGTTTTCAATATGCGGTGTTCGTGGGAAGAAGTTATAGCCACGAGTGTAAATTATCTCATATTTTTTACTTAAAATTGCTGCATCGCGTGCTTGCGTTGTTGGGTTACAACTCAAATAAATCACCTTTTCTGGCTCTATCTCAAGAATCTTTTCGCAAACTTCACGGTTCATTCCGGCTCGTGGTGGGTCAACAATTAAATTTGTACCTTTTTTAATAAAGTCTAAAGCTTTTTCACTTGGTGACAAGATGGCTTTTGCAGTTTTTTCTCGCCCAAGCTTTGTGATATTTCTTTGCATTTCTTTGACTGCTGGTTCGTTAATTTCGACCAAAGTTAGATCACCTGCACCGATTGTTAAACCAATTGATCCTACACCAGAATATAGATCGACTGTTGGTTTTGAAATATCGATGAATTTTTTCATGTCGCGCAAAGCTTGTTCATAAACTGGCAAATTTATCTGGAAAAAGCTCTCGGTTGCATAATTAAAATTCACACCAAGAACTGAATCTTGCAGATTTTCTTGGTTTTGGCTTTGAATCTTTTTAGTTATCACGCTGGCTGGCGATTTTGGGTTTGAAAAAATAATCTCAAAATTTTTAAATCCAAGGCTAGTTATTTCTTCTTTCGAAAATGGCTTAAACCTCTCATCTTTTACATAAAGTTGGGCTGAAATTTCACCTTTTTGGTTCGCGCGAATTAATAAAGTCTTCAAATCTCGACTTGCAGTTTTTCTATTTCGTAAAATTGCAAGCACTTTTTGGCCTGCTTGGTTGATTTCTGGAGTAGCTAAACTTGTACCAAAAACTGGGATTTTTCCTTTTCCTCCACGTTTAAAAAACGCTAAATTTAGCTCGCCATCATTTTCATTTTCTTTAGATTTTTCCCACCAAAATGAAAACTCCACTTTATTGCGGTATTCAAAAATTTTACCATTAGAATAAAAATCTTCTTGGTTTTTGAGTTCAATTTTTTCTTGGCGAAAACTTTCGAAAATTAGTGCCTGTTTGGTTTTTTGCTCGAAATCAAAGTTAAAAATCTGCCACGGGCTAGTTGAAAGAAAACTCTCCTTATCTTTTGGTTCAATTCTCTCGGGCGAACTTTCGAAAATTTCAACCGCAAAACCCTCTACAAAACTCGATTTACTTTTTGTAATTTGAATTTTTGCGGTTTCATTTGGTAGAACTCCCCAGGCAAAGATTTTTTTGCCATTTTCAAGCGCGCCTAAGGCTTGCCCGCCAGGCGTAATTTTATCAAATTTAGCTATTTCGAACTTAATTTTTCGTGCCATAATTATTCTATTTTATCAGAATTTTTCCAAAAATTCCATATCTCCAACCACTCTTCACCTTTTAATTCGCTTGGCTTTTTAGTTTTAAATTTTGGTTGGCAATTTTTTTTATAAAATTCTGGCACGGCAAACATTTTTTCAATAAAATCATTAAAAATTGGCTGTTCTTCCTTCGAAATTAGTGGAGTTTCTCGCCGTTTCATCTCAAAAAATACGGTCTCGACAGCGGGCGGTGGTGTAAAATCAGATTTTTGAAGAGGTTTTTTAATTTTACTTTCAAAAAACGGAAATGTTTTTACGCCAAGCGCAGAAGTGAAATTTTTATCACTCACAATTAGTTTGCGGGCGAATTGTTTTTGTAAAATTAAATAAATACTTTTTGGT
Source organism: uncultured Saccharimonas sp. (SeqCode) (assembly GCA_963526625.1). Taxonomy (GTDB): domain Bacteria; phylum Patescibacteriota; class Saccharimonadia; order Saccharimonadales; family Saccharimonadaceae; genus Nanogingivalis. Next base: position 92,753 of record CAURNF010000001.1, on the reverse strand, counting down.
GAATTTTGAGCATTTGTAAGCTTTTGGATAATTGGCGAACTCAAGTGAAAAGGAATATTTGCGCAAACTTTATAATTTTTTGGTAATTTCGAAAGATTGAAGCGCAAAAAATCTGCACATAAAACTTCAACATTCTCTAAATTTTTAGTGTTATTTTGAAGTTTTTTGAAAGTTTCGCGGTCAAATTCAATTGCTAAAACTCGCGCAGACTTCTTGCTGAGAGCATAAGTAAAAACACCGCTTCCAGCGCCAATATCTAGCGTAAAGTCACGTTTTCGAATATTGCTATGCCCAACGAGCATTAGTGCAATCCGTGGCGAACGCAAGAAATTTTGCGAAATGCGGTGTTTTCGTGCCATCTATTCGTATCTCAAAGCTTCGATTGGGTCTTTTTTGCTGGCGCTGCGTGCTGGTAAAGCGCCGGCCAAAAATGCTACAACCGCAATAATTAAAGTTATAGTTATGCTATTTTCAATTGTAAATTTAGTTAAATTAAATCCTTCAAGCCCTTTCAAGAAATCTTTTGAAGCAAAACTATTTAAGGCGTCTCCTGCTAAAGATGCGAGTATAATTCCTAAAATTGAACCAATTAGACCAATTAGAATTGCTTCAATACTGAAAAGTTGGAAAATCTTTCGGTTTGAAAGTCCCATTGCTTTCATTAAACCAATTTCACGAGTTCGTTCGCGCACGCTCATGTAAAGTGTGTTAATAATTCCAAAGCTAGCGGCAAGAAGTGCAATAGCCCCAAAAACAATCAAAGAGCCAGTAATTCCGTTTATAACATTCATAATAGTTTCAACTTGATCTTTAGCTGTAAATGCTGAATAGCCCGCTTTTTTAGCGTCTTCCTTGATTTGGTTCAACTTATCCTCGGTTACTTTTCCTTCAATTTGAGCTAGAGCAGAAATACTTTTTTCTTTAGACTCTTTTGGTAGACTTTTTGTTTGAAAGTCATAAATTTCATTAAAGGCTGGTTCGTTAATTGTCACCATTGCTGATTGAATCAAGCTCTTAGCTGTTACGCCTGAAATTTTTTGAGTAAAGGCTTTAATTTCGCCAGTTAAAGAATCTGAAACTTGAAAGGTTACTTTTTCACCAATCGCAGCTTGGGCATTTTTAAAGCCTAGAGGTTCAAGATAATCCTGAGAAATTGTTACCTCATCTTTATTTTTTGGTTTACCCCCAGCTAGGAAATCAAAGTCAAATTTTTGTCCTTCAACTTCTACTATAACAGATGTGATTGTAAGTTTCTTGCCGTCTTTGTATTGAATATAATCTGGTGTCGCCATTTTATAGAAGCGGGCATTTTTAACATTTGAAATTTTGTTAATCTTCTCAAGATCTTTAGAATTCAAGGTTTGTTGTGTATACCGCGAATCGGGTTTTTTCGAATCACCTTCTTTATATTCTTGAGGCCCAAAAGCTACGCCATTATCCTGCTTTGGCTTAAAATAAATTATAGAGTCGTCACCAAAAACTGAAAGCTGTTTTTGGATATAATCGTTAACTCCGATATTCACAGCAGAGGTTAATGCTATGGTGAAAGAGCCGATACAAACCGCGATAATTGTCAAGAAAGTTCGGCCTTTATTTCGCCACAAATTTGATGCTGAAGTTCTAACCATATCTAAAAATTTCATTATTTTTCTCCTTTTGAAACAATTTGTCCGTCTTGAATTCGAATCTGGCGGTCGCATTTTGCAGCCAAAGATTCATCGTGCGTTACAATAATCAGTGTAATTCCGTTTTCCTTATTTAAACCAAAAAGTAAATCCTCAATTTTTTTGCTTGTTTTTGAGTCGAGATTTCCTGTTGGCTCATCGGCAAAAATAATTTCTGGTGAATTTGCAATTGCGCGAGCCACGCAAACACGCTGTTTTTGGCCACCAGAAAGATTTGAGGCTTTATTTTTAGCTTTATCGGTTAGTTCAACAGATTCGAGAGCTTTTAGAGCAATTTCTTTGCGCTTTCTAGAACTAACTCCAGCAATTTTAAGCGGTAGAATTACATTTTGCAAAACTGTGTCTTTTGGATTCATAAAGAATTGTTGAAAAACAAAGCCAAAAGTTTGGTTTCGAAGTTTATTCAGCTCGCGTTTTTTCATTTTAGCAATATTTTGGCCATTAATTAAAATTTCGCCCTCATTTGGTTTATCTAGCGCCGCTAAAAGGTGCATAAGTGTTGATTTTCCGCTACCAGATTTACCGATAATTGCAACGCTTTCACCTTTTTGAATGCTAAAAGAAACGCCGTTTAGTGCTTTAAAATACGTATTGCCGTCGCGATAAACTTTGACGAGATTCTTAACTTCTATTAAATTACTTTTGTTCATTAAATTCCTTTCCTGTAACTATTTAATTCTATCAATCATAATCTTCGCTGTCAAATTCTAATGCTCAATTTTAAGATTATTTGTATTTTGAGCTTCTCGAGTTTGCGGTTTTAAATTTCGCGAACGCGGTTTGCGGCGTTTTTTTACTTGCGGAATTTCGATTCCTTTTTCAGCAAAAGCTTTCGAAAGATCCTTAAGGCCTAAACTTGGCTCTTTTTGTTCAGCAGAATTTGGACTAATCTTTTTTGGATCAATTGGTGCTTTCGAAAAATCAATTTTTTTCGCTTCAAACATTGGTTGAACTGGCGTAAAATTTTGTGGTTTTGCTGTTGGTTTTGTGCTCTGGGATTTTTGGTTCGGAACTCCTTGATTTTTAACTGGTGCAAAAACATTTTCCGCAACCTTTTTCGAAAATTCTACCCCATTTCGTTCCGCCCAAGCTTTTGTCATTAGTTCTTTTGGTGGCACTAGAATATTGCGGATACGTTGTTCGATGACGGCCCGTGGCGTGCTGTAATTTCGGCGCGTATTTTCAATAATCTTCGCGCTCAAATCATTAAAAGGTTTTGGCAAAGTTAAAGTTGTTGCGCTAAATGGTGTTGATTTTTCGCCGTTAATAATCATCGTCATTACAAAATGGCGGTTATTTAAACTCATTAAATCTGAAGCATCAAACTGTGGTTTAAATTGTTCAGCTAAAATTGGTGCGTCTTCAACCGAAACACGGAACGAGATAATCGAACCAACGTTTCCAAAGACTGCATTTTTAACGCTGTCGGTCATTTGTGAAACATATTGGTTAGCAACGGTTAAAGTTAAGCCATATTTTCGAATTTCTGAAAGAATCACCGCGAAAGAATCGGTGGCAAAGTTTTGAAATTCATCAACATAAAGATGAAATGGCCGGCGATCTTCAAGCCGTTCAATATCTGCGCGCGATTGGGCGGCAAGCTGAATTTTAGTTACCAAAAAGGAACCAAGAACTGAGGCATTATCTTCACCGATCAAACCTTTCGAAAGATTAACAACCAAGATTTTACCTTCATCCATAATCTCGCGAATATTAAAGGTCGATTTTGGCTGACCAATGATATTTCGAATAATTGGGTTTGCCGTGAAAGCCCCAACCTTATTTAAAATCGGTGCAATTGCCTCATTTACCTGTTTTTCACCCCATTGACCAAATTCCTTTTTCCAGAATTGAAGTACGGAGTCGTCTTTACAATAAGTTAAAGTTTCTTTTCGAAAATCGCCATCTGTTAGCATTCTTGAAATATCAAGCATTGTAGTTTCTGGGCGGTCGAGAAGTGCCAGAAGCGTGAAACGCAAGATATATTCAAGGCGAGGACCCCAAGAATCACCAAACATACGTTTTAAAACACCGATAACCTCGGAAGAAATGTTTGATTTTCGACTTGGGTCGGTTACTTCGAGCGGATTGAAACCGAGCGGAAATTCTGTGTCGGCAGGATTAAAGTAAATTACATCATTAAGACGATGTTCAGGAATAAAGCGCATGTTGTTTTGCGCAAAATCGCCATGCGGGTCAATAATTGCGTATCCTTCACCATGAAAAATATCCGAAAGTGCCAAAAGTTCAAGCGATCCAGATTTTCCAGTTCCCGTTTGACCAATAATATAAAGGTGGCGCGAACGGTCTCGGCGAAGCATTCCAAATTGGTGATTAATTCCACGAAAGTTTGTTAAACCAAAAGCTGAAATATTTTCATCATGCGCGCGGTCACCGGTAATTATTGGTAATTTTGAAGGTGGTTCGGCGGTTTTACTTGAAGCCCAAACAATGTTTGGAGTTTCTACGTTTGTGTGCGGTAAATGCCAAATGCTGGCGAGTTCTTGAATATTTAAAATAAAGCCGTCATCAAAGAATATTCGTGACTGAAAATCTCGAATTTTATCTTTATCGAGTGAAGAATTTGAAGCCTTAAAACCGTTTAAATTTGTACTATTAAACTGTTTAAAAGTTCCAGTTAAAGCTTGAATTTGAAGCCGCGCAGTATCTTCATCTTCACCTAAATACGCCAAGCGAATTTTAACTTGATAACCAAGCTTCGTGGCCTTCTCTTCAGCTTTCGAAATACGAGTTTTATCGCGGTCGGACGGTTCTTTTTTAGCATTTTCTGAGCCTTCCGGCGGTGTCCAGAGCGCTTCTAAAATTCGCAAAATATATTTCCAATTGATTTTAAAAGCTTTTTTGCCAGATTTAACTTTTTTCACCCATTCATCTGACTTTTTATGCCAATCATCGGCAACTGGTCGTGCTAAAACTTGAATCCATAGTTGGTCATTTGTTCCGTCTAATTTTGCAAGTGTTCCAGTAATTCCTGCAAGTGGGTCAACTTCGAAACCATCAAAAGTTTTAATTGGTAAGGCTTCATTTTCAATCAAATCAATTTCGGTTGAATAAATTACGTGTTTATTTTCGAGATTTTCTGCGTAATCTTCTTTTGCTTCATAAATTTGAACTGTTGGATATTGTGAATAAATTTGCCCTTCCACAAAACTTTGTAAAGTTCTCGGCATCCAAACATAAAACCGAATTGCGCCATTAACAGATACAATCTCGAAACTTAAATGTTCCTGAACGCCATTGTTGTTTTTAAGCTCGGTTGGGTCTCGCAAAATTCCGTGCAAACTGGCAAGGAGTTGCTCGGCAGCAAGCTCAGATTTATCGTTAGTTTTTGGAATTTCCAACGCTAAAAGAACACTGTCGGTATTCATCACAGTTAATTTGTCGATTTTTTTGTAATTTTGCCAAGTTAGAAAAGCTAAAATCGCTACGATAGTTAGCCAAACTAAAGGGTTAAATAAGATTGAAAAAAATGCCGTCATAGTGTTTAAATAATAGCATAAAACTGCAAAAAAATCAAGATGGTGGTTATGCTTTTTGGTTTTTCGAAAGTAAAATTCGCCCAAATTTTTGAGCGAATCTCAGTTTTTAGGCGAGTTCAGCTAAAGTGTAAGTTGCTTTTGCTACGCGTTTGAATTCTTTTTTACTTTGAAGATTTAGTAGAACAGTTGTCTCTTTAACTTTGCGTTTTTCAAGCACGCGTTTTACGATTTCATCTCGGTAAAGTGGTTCGCCCGCTTCCTTAAGAACCGCTGTAATTATATCAGCCACAGTTCCACGTTTGAAACCCCAAGTGTCGAGTGCATAAATTCCGCGGCCAATCAAAACAAAACGTTTGTCTTTAATTAGCTCATTATGAATTGCTTGAGTTGTGACCGCTTTTCGGCTAAAGTCACTCTTTCGAATTTCTTCAGCAATTTCTGAAAAATGCATTGGCTTTTTTTGGCTTTCTAAAATCACAAAAATTTTGTCGCGAATATTTTTCGGATTCACCGCTGGCCATTTTTCAAGACCCCAAAGCCCGTTTAAGGTTGCGAGTAATTTTGAAATACTGGCAATCGCACTAATTTGGCTTGGATGTTCATAGCTCAATTGCTCGTCTAATTGTTCTAAGGTTACTGGACTTTTATTCTTTTTGATGATATTGACAATTTCATCGATTGATTTTTTAATTTTTCGTTCGTCGCCGTATTCTGCGTTAGCGATTGCACTGTTGTATTTATCGTTTTCCTGGACTAAAACTAATTTCGAACTAATTTCAGCAATAAATAAAAAGTTAAAAATTTGCTGATCGCTCGACTCAGATTCAATAGTTTTTTCAACAAGATTTTTAGTTTTCGAAATTCGCCCAACTTCGGCAAGATTTCGAATTATAGTTTTTTCGATTTCAGCAAGATGTTCGATATTTCCCTTCTCAGCAGCGATTTTTAATCTAATAAGCGCGGCTTTTTCAAGCTGACGAACTCGCTCACGAGTGATATCAAGCCTTTCGCCAATTTGTTCGAGAGTTTCTTTTTGCTCGCCAAGCCCAAAGCGGCGGTTGATAATTTCGCGTTCTCGCGGTTGGTCGATAACTTGCAAAGCGTTCGAAATAACCGTTTGAATCAACTGGATTTTTTCATTCTGAATCTGAGTTTCTTGTTCCATAATTCCCTTGATTAAAATTAATACTTTATAAAAACCAAGTATTATTTTTCAATAACACTTGAGTATTGTCAATACCATTTATCTCTTCTTTATTTATATTATACCACAAAATTGTAAAAAACAACAAAAAATGACATAAAAATTTATTTTTAAAACTTTTATGTCATTATGCTTGCGCTTATAATAAAATATTAACTACTATTTTTAAGATTTTTTCGTTTTCGAAACGGATTTTTTAGTATTTTTAGAAGCTGTTTTTCGTTTAGTCGATTTTCTAGTTGTAGTTTTTTTGCCAGATTTTCGAGATTTTGCAACTTCAATTAATTCACTGGCTTGTTTTTCGGTAATTTTTTCAATGTCTAAATCTTTTGGTAGAATTGCTTTAATTTCGTTATCGGTAATATATTTCCTTCCAAATCCGCCGCGAGAAATTGTAATTCCGTTTTTAAATTTCTTTAAAATTCGCTTTTCATCAGCCTTCAGTTTTTCTTCGTAAAGTATCTGCGCTTCAGTTTCAGTAATTTCGAAAGGAGACATTGGCTTAATACTCACAAAAGTATTTTCAATTTTAATATATGGGCCATATTGGCCAATGTTGGCTGTAATTTCTTTACCATTGGCGGTTTTACCAACTTTTCGTGGCAAAAGGAACATTTTTAAAGCACTTTCGAGTGAGACGGTCTCAATTTTTTCGCCGGCTGGCATTGGTGCGAATTTGACTTCTTCTCCCTCAACTTTATTGTCGCCAAGCTGAATCATTGGGCCAAAACGACCGAATCGTGCAAAAACTTTTCGTCCAGTTTTTGGGTCAACTCCAATTTCGCGAGCGGGCGCTACAGCATTGCGGTCGATTTCGCCCGAATCCATAATTAATTTATGGAAGGGCTTGTAGAAGTCGTCAAGAACTTCGAGGCGATTTTCTTCACCTATAGCAATTTTATCAAAGTCATTCTCAAGATTTGCTGTCCAGCCATAATCAACAACTTGATTAAAATAATCGTTTAGGAAATCACTTAAAACCTCACCATTAGCAGTTGGCAGCAGTTTTCCTTTAGTTGAACCAGTTTTTTCTTGAATAACTTCGCGGTTAATTTTATTTTTCGAAAGTGAAATTTGAATTGTGTCGCGTGGATTTCCTTCGCCTTCACCTTTCAGAGCGTAGCCACGAGCCTGAATTGTATCTAGAATTGTAGCATAAGTTGATGGGCGGCCAATTCCGAGATCTTCGAGTTTTTTAACAAGAGAACCTTCAGTGTAGCGAGCTGGCGGACGCGAGAAAACTTCTTTTGCGATGATTTCATTAAAATTCAAACTATCACCACTTGTAAGCTCTGGTAAGAATTCATCTTTCTTTCCGTTTGAATAAACTTTTAAAAATCCGTCAAAAACAACCACTTCACCTTTAGCTTCAAAATAATTTTCTTGACCAGAAATTTCAATTTTGATAGTGGTTTTTTCAATTTGCGCTGGCTTCATTTGGCTAGCAAGTGTTCGGTTTCGAATCAGCGTATAAATCTTTTGTAAATCTTGGCTGGTTGAAACTTTTTCATTCGCTATTACAGTTGGCCGAATTGCTTCGTGCGCTTCTTGCGCTGCGGCCGATTTCGTGGCGAAATTGCGTGCTTTGTGATATTTTTCGCCAAAGGTTTTCTTGATAAATTCTTCGCTGGATTTAATTGCGAATCCACTCAAATTTACGCTGTCGGTTCGCATGTAGGTAATTTTACCAGATTGATAGAGCTTTTGTGCAGCAGCCATGGTGCTTTTGGCTGAAAATCCAAGCCGTGCGTTAGCTTCTTGCTGAAGAGTTGAGGTCGTGAACGGCGCGCTTGGGTTGCGGGTGCCAGGAGTTTTCGAAATGTTTGCAACTTTAAAGTTTGCCGTTTTTAGGCTTTCGAGAAAATCAGCGGCAGCTTTTTCACTTTCGAATTTTTTATTAAGTTCAGCTTTTAGGATCTCACCAGAATTTGGCACAATAAATTCCCCAGTAATTTTAAACGAACTTTTTGTGCCAAATTTTTCAATTTCACGCTCTCGCTCCACGAGTAATCTAACTGCTGGGCTCTGCACGCGACCAGCACTCTTACCACCAGGAACTTTTCGCCACACAACAGGGCTTAAATCAAAACCAACCAGCCAGTCTAAAGTTTGGCGAGTTTGTTGAGCTTCAACCATTTTCATGTCAATTTTTCGTGGATTTTTAATTGCTTCTTCAATTGCATTTTTAGTAATTTCATGAAAAACAATTCGCTTGGTTGTTTTTGGATTTAATTTTAAAACCTCGCAAAGGTGCCACGCAATCGCTTCTCCTTCGCGGTCTTCATCGGTTGCAAGCCAAACTTCTTCGGCAGACTTGACGGCTTTTCGAAGCTCGCTAACTACTTTTTTCTTGCCTGGGTCAACCTCAAAAGTGATTTTATATTTATTGTTTGTTTCTATTGGTCGCCCGCCGTCTTTATTTTTTTTGGCAATCTGGCGAATATGCCCAACACTGGACATTACTGTAAAGTCTTTGCCGAGATATTTTTCGATAGTTTTAGCCTTGGCGGGGCTCTCTACGATTACTAAATTCTTCATAAGCTTAATTTATTTTAACACTTTCAAAGTTTTTCTGCAAATTTTAAAATTATAATTTGATAGAATTATGGATTTTTTACAAAGAAAATTTAAAGGTTGTTTTGATTTTTTAAGCATAACTAATTTTGTTTGAAATCTGCTGTGAAATCTGATATAATCAAGCTTATGAAAATTGCAATTGCATCTGATTTATTCTGGCCGATGATTAATGGAATTTCGGTCTTTTCGAAAAATTTAGCTGAACAAATGACGGCACGCGGGCATGAAGTTGTGGTTTTTGCACCAAGTCAAACTGGTGAATATTATGTTGAAGAAGTTGACGGCTACCGTGTAGTTCGTTTAAGCTCAACTAACTTCCCTTTTTACCCAAATCAAACCGAGACTCTGCCTGAGCCTCGCAAGATCGCTGGCGGCCGAATTACTATTCCGCGAATCTATCTTCACAATGGGTATAGACTTTCTCTTCTACCAATCCGTGAAATCCGCAAATTTTGCAAAGAAAATAATTTTATGCCAGATATTTCGCACATTCAATTGCAACTTTTTGTGGGTCAGGCAATGATCGATTTTTCGCGAAAGCATAATATTCCAGTAGTGATTACTAATCATTCTAGCCCCGAGAACTTATTCGATAATTTAAAAATGCTTGCGCCGCTCTCGCCTATTATCAATCGCACAGTTTTACTTTATACCAAACGCTTTGCTCTTCAGGCTGATTACGCCACAATGCCAACTCAGCAAGCAATTGAGCGCCATTTTCGAAATCCAGAAAAAGCTAAAATGCCAATCGAGGCTGTTTCGAATGGTATTGACCTAAGTCGATTTACTCCCGAAAAACCACCAAAAGAATTTTTTGAAAAATTCGATTTGCCACAAAACTCGCCAATTATAATGAATATTGGCCGCGTTGATGCCGAAAAACACATTTCAACGTTGATCTTAGCGTTTAATGAAGTATTGAAAAACAACAAAAAAGCTCAGCTCGTGATTGTTGGTGATGGCACTGATCGCCCGAATCTTGAGAATTTGGTCTATAAACTGGGAATTTCGAAAAATGTTCGCTTTATGGGCACTCAACTTGGCGAAGATTTGGTGAATTTTCACCGTGCAGCTAGTGTGTTTGTGTCGGCTAGCCCAACTGAAACTCAAGGAATTGTTTTTCTCGAAGCTGCAGCTTGCGGTAAGCCCGTGATTGGTGTTGATGTTGGTGCAGTTAAAGAAATCTGCCAAGATGGTGTGAATGGTTTTTTGTGCGAAACTGATAATGTTGAACAAATTTCTGAAAGTATTTCAAAGATTTTAAACGATAAAAAGCTTGCGGCAGATTTTTCAAAAAATGGGCTTGAAATTATTAAAAAACACGATTTGAATTTTACAATTTCGAAATTTGAAGAAATTTATAATTTTGTGATCAAAAAGAAAAAACAGGAACCGCGAAATTGGTTCGAAAAACTCTCGCGAAAATTAAAGAAATAATATGATTCTTAGCGTAGAAATTACTGAAAAATCTTTTGGTAACAAACAACTTCTTCAGAACGTAAAATTTAGTATTGATGAAGGCGAAAAAGTTGGTTTAATCGGGAGAAATGGGATTGGAAAATCCACACTTTTTGGCATTTTGCTTGGCCGTGACCAAGATTTTTCGGGTGAAGTAATTTTTCGAAAAGGCTCAATTATTGCTAGCACGCAACAGGAATATTCCAGCGTTGGTGAGCAAACTGTGCTTGATTTCATCTTGAACGATCTGCCGGAATACGCTCATCTTTCGAAACTTTTGCGTGAACTTCCTGAAAAAATGGGCGAAAATATGGCACTGATCGAAAAGTATACCGACGCCTTGAATCGCTTTCAGGAGAAAAATTTCCACTTTATTGAAGATAAAATTAAAGCTGAACTTCGTGATTTTAGCCTTGGTGGTTTTGAGAGTCGCCAGATGAAAACGCTTTCGGGTGGTCAGAAGCGCTTGGTTGATACAATTAAAATTATCCATTCGAAAGCTGATTTGGCGCTCGTTGATGAGCCAACTAACTTTATGGATTCGCACGCAAAGAATCGTTTTTTAAACTGGATGAAGAATTCTAACGAGGCAGTTTTAGTAATTACGCACGACCGTGATGTACTTTCGAAAGTTGATAGAATTATTGAAATTCGTGACGGTAAAACTTATATTTTTAAAGGAAATTATGACGATTATTTGCGAGCAAATATGTTTTCGACAACCAATCAAATTCAAGATTTTGAAAGCATCCAGCGCCGAATCGCAAATTTGAAAGATAAAGTTCGTGAATATCAACGAATGAAGGAAAAAGCTCGCGATCCGAGTACGATTCAACGGTTTAAACGGCTCGAAAATAAATCACGCGAAGAACTTGCCAGCCTTGAAGAGATTAAAAAGCCAAGTTTTTGGATTGATCAAGAAAATGTTGAAAATCTTGGTTTCAAAGCAGCTAAATCTTATCAAAAATTTAAGGCAAAAAATGTTAAAATTGGTATTAAAAATGAAGAAACGCGTTCGGTGCGAAGTTTGGTGCGGGCAGAAAATCTTGCGCTCGGCTATGGTTCGCTTGAAGATGTGCTTGAAAATAAAAATGGTGCAAAAATTCTTTTTGAAAATGTAAATTTTGATTTAAAAGTTGGTGGAATTTTGGAAATTTTTGGCCGAAATGGTGTTGGAAAAACCAGCCTAATTAAAACGATTTTTGGTGCAGAAGATGAAAAAGCAGAAATCTACGATGGTAAGATTTTTCTTGATGAAGCCGCGAGAGTTGGAATTTATAGTCAAGAAATTAGTTCTGATTTTTTCGAAATGAATCTAAAAGATGCAATTGAGAAAATCTACCTTGACCAAAATATTTCAATCACGGAGGAAAAAATTTATCGAATTTTGCATCAATACCTCTTTTCTGCCGAAGATTTCGAAACACCTATTCGCGAGCTTTCTGGTGGGCAAAAGGCGCGTTTTCAGCTGATTAAAATGCTTTCGAATGAACCGCAAATTTTGATTTTAGATGAGCCAACTTCTCATTTGGATCTACCAAGTATTGAAGAGCTTGAACGGGCTTTGAAGAATTATTCAGGTGCGATTATTTTTGTGAGCCATGATGATTATTTTCGAAAAGTAATGAAATCTACCGAAAAGGATTTTAAGACTGTAGAAATTCGTGGAAATTAAAAATGGAAACTGTTCTTACTTTATACTAAAAATAAAAAAGTAGCGAAAGTTCAACCCTTCGCTACAATTTTTTAGTTAAAATCGTTTAATATCAAGCAATTTTGAAAGTTTTGCGCGATCAAAACCGAGTACAATCTCGCCATTTATATCTGTTACTGGCACGCCGCGGAATTCCCCACCCATTTTTGCAAGGAGCTCATCGCGAGCTTCAGCATCTTCTTCAATATCTTTAGCTTCGAATTTTACACCGTTGTGTTCGAGCCAGTCTTTTTCAGCCGAGCAAAATCCGCACCAGCTTGTTGAGTAAACAATAACTTTTTTATCCATAAATACAGTTTAGCATAAAAAGCTTAAAAAATCATTAAAATTTACAAAATATTAAATTTTCTTGGTCAAATACCATCCGCCATCTAAATCTTGATAAACTTTAAGTTCAAGGGAAAAATCCACCATCATCAAATAATCCGCAGCTTTCTCGGCTTCGAACTTTGAAGCATATCTCTTCTTTTTTGAGCTTGAAAGCCGCATTTCGAAACGTTCAAACTTCATTTTCTGCTTATTATTTTTGCGTGGCATTTCGAAAGTCCTTTAAAATTTCACGAACTTCATTAACTGATTTTGTTTCCATTAGTTTTGCCCGAAGTTCACTCGCGCCAGCAAATTCTCGCACATAAATTTTGAAAAATCGCTTTAAAGGCTCAAAACGGCGTTTTTCAAGCTCGCGAGAATATTTTTCGAATAAATCAAGTTGAAGTTCGAGCAGGTCTAAATAGTCACTTGAAGTTCGAGCGGTTTCTGGCTGATTTTTTTCAAAACAAAATAGATTTTCGAAAACGCCACGGCCAATCATAATTCCATCAATTTTTGGAAATTTTCGCCAAAGTTCCAAGCCTTGCTCGCGAGTTTTAACATCGCCATTAATCTGAATTAGGGTTTCTGGCGCAATTTCATCGCGTAGTGCTAAGATCTCAGGAATCAATTCGAAATGTGCAGGAACTTTACTCATTTCTTTCTTTGTTCGAAGATGAATTGTTAGAGCTGCAATTTCTTGCTCGAGCAAAAATTTGAGCCACTCTCGCCACTCCTCCACTTTAGAGAAACCAAGTCGCGTTTTAACTGAAATTGGCAAACCGCTAGCTTTTGCGTTTTTGATGATTTTGGCAGCAAGCTCAGGGTTTCGAATTAAATCACTTCCGCCACCACTTTTAATTACGGCTTTATCTGGGCAACCCATATTGATATCAATCGCTTGATACCCAAGTTCTGGCAGTTTTTCGCACATAAATTTAATATCGTCTGGTCGTGAGCCCCAAATTTGAGCAATAATTGGTTGTTCGTCTGGCGTGAAAGTTAGTCGCCCGCGTGTACTATGGATTCCTTTTGGGCTGGCGAAACTTGAAGAATTAGTGAATTCGGTATAAAAAATATCAGGTCGTGCCGCTTTCGAAACTACGTGTCGAAAAACTACATCAGTCACGGCTTCCATTGGCGCTAACGAGAAAAATGGTAATTTTTTACCGTTTTCTTCGCCAGCTGATTTAATAATTTTATTCCAAAATTCACTTTTCATAGATAATAGTATAACACAAAAACCAACTTTCGAAAAATTAAAAAATATGATATAATTATTTTTATGAAAGTTAAAATTGAAATCGATACAAAAACACTAATTCGCTTTTGGCTGGTGATTTTTGGCTTTATTATTTTTGCAGGATTAATTTGGGTTGCAAAAGACGTTCTGATTATGATAATAATTGCGGCCTTTTTGGCTCTTGCTCTAAATGATCCAGTGGCGAGAATCACAAAAATTTTACCCGGTTCAAATAAAAACCGCGTGGCAGCAACCGCAGTCGCATATCTTACAATTGTTCTAATTTTGGGTGCTTTAATTTCACTCCTTACGCCGATTATTGCTGACCAAGTTAAACATTTTTCGAAAGATTTACCGCAAATTGTAAAAAATTATACTGGTGAGGAATCTGGAATCCGCAGATTTATTGTTGAAAACCATCTTGAAGGAATGATTTCGCAAGCAGTCGATTCAATTACGCGATCAATTAATTCTTCAGTTTCAAAGCTTGGCGACTTCTTCTTCGGAAGCATTGCTTCAATTGTCGGTTGGCTGATTTCACTGTTTATGATTCTTGCGATGGCATTCCTAATGCTCGTTGAGGGCCCAGACTTAATAGATAAAATCTTTAAAGTTTTTTATACAGATAAAACGCTCGAAAAAGATCATCGCAGAATTCTTTCTCGAATGTATGGAACAGTTTCAGGCTATGTTTCAAGCATCGTTACAATTTGTTCAATTAGTGCAACTTGTGGCTCGATCGCGACGGCAATTTTAGCGTTAATTTTTGGATTGCCAATCGCTTTAGTTCCACCAATTGCAGTTTTACTCTTCATTTTTGGAATGATTCCTATGGTTGGTGCCACAATTGCTGGGTTGCTTTCCGCCGTAATTTTAGGATTAAATGCTCCAACTGCGGGATTGTTCTTTCTAATTTATTTCTTAATTTACCAACAAGTTGAGAATAATGTAATCTCGCCAATGATTCAAGCTCGAAATAATCAACTATCAGCACTAATAATTTTTGTGGCACTTACAATTGGTGTTTACGCTTTTGGTCTACTTGGAGCACTACTTGCAATTCCTTTAGCAGCTTGCATAAAAATTCTCGTTCAAGAACAATTGAAATCTCGAAAACGCCGCACGCGTGAAGAAAACTCAGAAAAATTTGTTGAACTTCTTAAGAAAATCGGTAATTAAAAACAACTAATAAAATCAGCCTCGAATTCAAAGGCTGATTTTTATTATTTATATTCCCAAAAACTCTTTTTTGGAGTATCGCGTAAAACAATATTTTTCGAAAACAATTCATCGCGAATTTTGTCGCTTTTCGCCCAATCTTTTCCAGCGCGAGCCGCATTTCTTTCGATAATCTTCTGTTTAATTTCGTCTGAAATATCTGGCGTTGAACCAAGTAGATTTAGCCCCAAAAGGTCGTCTATAAATTCTAAAAGTTCAATTAGATTTTGCTGATTTAGTTTTTCGGGGTTTGCTTTAATTATTTCACTAAAAACCTCATCAATTTTCGCTAAAGCTTTTGGCGTGTCAAGATTTTCATTAATCTCTTCAAGAATTGCATTTTTAGCAGCAAGGCTTGGAATTTCCCCTTCGCTTCCTTTAATTTGCCAACGCATATTTGCAATATTCTGCCAATTTTTGAGCCGATTCTTAGCTGCCTGCAAGCTTTCAAAATTAAAGTTGCTTTCGGTTTGATATTGGCTTTGTAAAACAAACATTTTAAAATCTATTGGCGAAAACCCGCGAGACTTCAGCTCTTCAAGGTTGAAGCCATTGCCAAGTGATTTCGAAATTTTTTGCCCTTCACTTTTCATATGATTGCAATGCAGCCAATAATTCGAAAAAGTCTTGCCCGTGAAAGTTTCACTTTGAGCAATCTCATCTGTGTGATGAACTGGGATATGGTCAATTCCACCGGTGTGAATATCGATCGTTTCACCTAAAGTATTAATCGCAATCGCTGAGCATTCCAAATGCCAACCAGGAAAACCCATTCTTCCACGAAATTCCCATTCCATGTCGCGTTTTTGGCCTTCTGGCGACCATTTCCAAAGTGCAAAATCGCTTAAATTTCGCTTTTCAGGGTTGAAATTTATGCGTGCGCCAGCTTTTAAATTATCTAAGTCGAGATGTGCAAAATTGGCATAACGAGGGAATTTTGCTGTATCGAAATAAATTCCATCACTGGTCTCATAAGTAAAACCTTTTCTCGAAAGTTCTTCAATAATTTTAATTTGTTCGGGAATAAAATTGGTAGCTTTCGAAAGATTCTCGGGTTTAACTAAATTAAGTTCTCGCATTCCATTCAAAAATTCTGCCGTATAAAATTCAGCAACTTCCCAAGCCGTTTTTCCTTCTCGCCTTGCGCCTTTTTCTAGTTTATCTTCGCCGTCATCTTCATCGCTCACTAAATGCCCAACATCAGTAATATTCATCGTGCGAGTAACATTATAGCCGTTCAAACGCAAAGTTCGAACTAAAATATCCCAATAGATAAATGCTACCCAGTTGCCAATGTGTGGGCTGGCGTAAACTGTTGGCCCACAAGTGTAAATTTTAACATTTTTTGGGTTTATTGGGTGAAATTCTTCAAGTTCTCGATTTGGCGTATTGTAGAATTTTAACATATTGAAACTATTATATCAGATTTAGCTTTCGAAATCAAAAAGAAAAACCCGCCCGAACGGGCGAGCTTTTCGAAAGGCTTAAAATTAAGCAATTGGGCTTTCAGTTTTAATGCTTGGGCCTTGTGAAGTTGCGATTGAAACGCTTTTCACGTAAGCGCCTTTAATTGAAGATGGTTTTTGCGAAGCAAGGCTATCAAAGAATGCTTTTGCGTTTTCTTCGAGTTTTTCTGCTCCGAATGAAACTTTACCAATTGAAAGATGAACGATTGCTTGCTTGTCTACGCGGTATTCAACTTTACCAGCTTTAGCTTCAGAAACGGCTTTAGCAACATCAGCGGCAACAGTTCCAGCTTTTGGATTTGGCATCAATCCGCGTGGGCCAAGAAGTCGTGCGTATTTACCAAGTTTTGGCATATATGCTGGAGTTGCGATAAGAACATCGAAATTCAATTCTTCTTTATCAAGTTGTTTTAGGAATTCTTCATCACCAACAATATTTGCGCCAGCATCTTTTGCAGTTTTGTGCTCATTTTCTGGAGCAAAAACAGCAACTTTCACATCTTTACCTGTTCCGTTTGGTAGAATAACTGTTGAACGAATATTCTGGTCAGCTTGTCGTGGGTCAACGCCAAGTCGAGCATGAATCTCAACCGAAGCGTCAAATTTAGCTGGATTAGTTTCTGCTGCAAGTTTAAGAGCTTCGCTTAGGTTGTAAACAGTATCTTTTTCAACTTTTTTAGCAGCTTCTTGGTATTTTTTACCTCGTCGTTCAATTCGTGGTCGTGTAATTGGTTTTGGACCTTTTTTAACAACTGCTTCAGAACCATCAAGTGGAGTTGTGTCGCCAGCAGCTTTTCGAGCTTCTTTTGCTTCTTTTTCAGCAACTTCCTCGGCGTGTTTTTTACTGCGTTTTCCGCTTTTTGCGAATTTTTCTTCAGCAATTTCTTCGACAACTTCTTCTAATACTTCTGCAGTTTCAACTGCTTCAATAATTTCTTCTGCAATCTCGGCAGCTTTAGCACCTTTGATTGCTTCGTTAATTTGAGCGATTGTCATTTTTTCAGAAACTTCAAGCCCAAGAGCTTTAGCTTCTTCTATAAGATCAGCTTTTTTCTTTGCCATTTTCTTATCCTTTCTGTGGTAATAACGGCTTGCGCCTCCCAACATTGATTATTAACCTTTTAATTATAACAATTTTTTGAGAAAAAGTCAAAACTAAATTTTATTACTAGAAATAGTTTTGTTTTCGTTAGAGCTCATTTTAACGTAATATGCCAATAAGCTTATAGCACTAAAAATTAAACCAAAAATAATTAAACTAAAGATGGAGCTTTCGAAAATTTGTTGAGACAATCCGCCTAATATTGCTTGCCTGAAAGCTGTTAGTGAATAGTAAAGTGGCATAAACGGCGCCATGTTTTGGAAAATTTGAGGTGTTGTTGCAATTGGGAACATTCCTCCGCTACTTGCAAGCTGTAAAATCATGAAAACAATTGAAGTAAACTGACCAACTCTGCCTAAAGCAAACATTAATGCATGAACAATCAAAAGGAATGAAAATGCCGAAACATAAGAATTCAAAACAAAAGAATTTATATCCGCAGGCGAAATGTTGAATATCCCGCTAAAAATAATTGTAAGAACTAAAGTTTCAGCTCCAGCAAAGCCAGCCATAATCCCTACCCTTGAAAGCCACCATTTAAACGCTGAACGATTCTTTTTTGGCTTATTTTGGATCGGAAACGCAATATTAAACGAAATCGCCCCAACAAACAAACCTAATGCGATGAAATATGGGGCCATTGCTTTTCCATATGTTGCATCTCCAGAATTATTTGAAATTTCACTTTTAACAGGTGTTGCAATATTTTTAGCAGACTCATCTGAGAAATTGATTTTCGAAAGTTTTTCTGCCCCAGATGAAAGTTGCGAAGTTAATAGATTTGAACCATCTTGTAGTTTTGCAGCGCCGGAATTTAGTGTGCTTATTCCTAAATTTAAAGTATTGATTCCGTCCAAAAGTTGAGCTGTATTTTCAGGGATTTTTTGTTCATTAGCATTGAATTCATTCATTTTTGTCGAGAAGGCCGCAGCTCCAGCTGAAAGCTGTTTTTCGCCCGCTAGAATCAAATTATGCGAATTTTGTATTTTGCGTGAATTTTGCGCCAAACTTTGTGCGGCTGGAACAATTTTTTGCGAAAATTGCGCTTGTAAGTTTTGCGATTTTTTAGAATTTTTTTGGGCATCAGCGGTAATATTTTTTGCCGAAACCGCCAACTCGTCGGCAATATTTTTAATATTCTGGTCATTAGTTTGTTCAGCCAAAATGTGCATTTTTGCCACTTTTTGATTTAATTCCAATAAGTGTTCACTTTGATTTTTTGCGTCAGAATTATCACTTATTGCAGAGTTTAGTGTGCTTAAACCATTCGAAAATTCTTCACTTTTGGCTGAAAAATCTTGCAATCCCTTTTGCAAGTTTTCGCTATTTTGGCTTAAAAGATTGGTTTTGTTTGAAATTTCGGTTGCGCTAAAAGCAAGTTTATTGCTCGCTTCGGCCATTTTCTGGTTTGCTGAATTTAATTTTTCTCCGCCATTTTTTAGTTTTATAACTCCAGAATTTGCTGAATTTAAACCATTCTCTAAACTACCAATCCCGTTTGAGATTTGTTCTGAACCGTTTGCCGCTTTCGAAAAACCGTTTTGAACATTTGAAAGTTGAGAAAGTAAAATCTTACTGTAGTTTTCACTAATTTGCGCTCGAACCTGTTCGCTCAGTTTTTGTGCGGCGTTGGTTGAAATCACTTCGCCAGATTTACTTTTCGAAATATTTGTCTTAAATGAAATATTTACTTTTTGTGGATTTTCTCCCAAAAAACTAACTGAATTTTTCGAAAAATCTTTTGGAATATATACAATCATGAAAGTGTCGCCATCGGTCAAATCTTTCTCGGCTGTTTTTAAATCCGTAAACTGCCAGTTTAAAGTTCTTGATTGCTTAAGATTGTCACTAATCTTGTTGCCAAGTTCAATATTTTGACCATTAAAAATGACAGGTTCATCTTCGTTTACTACTGATATCTTTAGATTTTCGATTTTTGAATAAGGATCCCAGATTGATGCCAAAAAAGTTCCAGCATAAATAACAGGAATAAAACTTATTATAAATAGAGTGGCTAGAAGCACACGATTTTGCTTTATTTTTCTAAAACATTTCTTCATCTTCCTCCTAATAAAATAGTTGTATTTATCAATGATTACTCTATTGTATAAAATATTGTTGTAAAAGTCAACAATATTTGGTATACTTATTTTATGGAAGAAAAGATTCTTGATTTATTACAAAAAATTAATACAATTTATCGCTCGGCACAAAAATATGCAACACGCGAGCTTTCAAAAAATGATATTTCGGCTATTGAGGCTGTAATTTTAACCAAAATTTATAATTCTTCTGCTCCGCAAGATGAAATCTCTAAAGAAATTGGTGTTGATAAGGCCTATATTTCGCGAGTTTTAGTTAAAATGGAAGAGAAAAAAATAATTTTAAAGAAAAACTCACAGAAAGATAAGCGAATTCGTGAAATTGAAATTACAAAACTAGGTAAAGAAAAACTGAACATTCGGCAGCAAATTCTAGTTAAATGGTGTGAAGAAACCTTTGGTGATATTTCTTTAAAAGAACTGAATCTATTAACCGAAGCGATTGAGATTATTTCAAATAAGGCAAATGAAAAGTAACCCTAAAATACAATAGTCTTTGTTTTAAAAACTATAATTGACTTTTTTGGTTGAATTTGGTAAAATTATAACATTGGCCTCATCGTCTAACGGTTAGGACACAAGGTTCTCATCCTTGCAATCGGGGTTCGATTCCCCGTGAGGTCACCAATTTGATAATTGAGACTGTTTTGCGATAGCGAAGCAGTCTTTTTTATATCCCCGCAGTGGTACGATTCTGCAGGGATATTTTTGTTGCTCCAATTGAGGCAAATTATCTACGATTTAAAAAGATATGGAGAGGCAGTTATAGATATATATGTAAGACAGAAAATGGAATTTTAAAAAGTAAGAAGATGAAGAACGATATAGATTTTATCGACGATAAATGTTATCATAAAGGTAAAGAAATTAAGATAAAATAAGGAGCGATAATGAATTTTAATGAATATCAAAACCAAGCAATTCAAACAGACGTTGCGTATAACGCTACTACAGACTCTGCTCGCTACAATGGCTATATGGAAAAAGCCTTAGGTTTGGCTGGTGAAACGGGTGAAGTTTTAGAAATAATCAAGAAAATGATTCGAGACAAAGGCGGAGTTTTCGAAACTACACAAGAAGACCGTGAAAAACTTAAAAAAGAACTTGGAGATGTGTTATGGTATATTTCCGCCCTAGCCTTCTATAATGATATTAAACTTGAAGATATTGCAAAAACTAACCTTGAGAAATTAGCTAGCCGACAACGGCGAGATAAGATTCACGGTAGTGGTGACGATAGGTAACGAATATATAAACTAACGATAATATTTGAAATAACACTTTCGAGTGTTATTTTTCTTAGAACCCTATCGAGTCGGAGTGTATAGTTATGATCGACAATAGTTAAGTATATATATTTCCAAACATCTTTTAACCAACAGAAAAAGCCCACCGCTTTCGCGATGAGCCGTATATTCTATTTTGATTATATCATACACTAAAAATTTTGAAAAGTTTAGTCTTCTTCAGTGAAACCAAATTTATCCTTAAATAACTCGTCTCTATTGCTGAATCCTATTTTAGTAAACTCATTAAAAGAATCTATGTCTACAATTTTATTCGTAAGTCTACCATCTAAAAAAATGTTCTTCAGGTGTTTAAATTTATACATCCCTATCCCATTTTTGTAATATCTAAAATCTTTCGCATCAAAAACATAACCAAATCGACGTTTTACTGCATACATGCCCTCACAAGCATAAACAACATCAATGATTATATACTTAATAGTATCATATTTTTTTGAATCCAGAGCTATTTCATTATTTGGGATCTGCATATATATCAATTTCGGACATTGGTCTAATCTTAATAATACAATCTGCAGCATATTTATCTTCGCCCGAAGGGTAGATTGGCATTTTTTTGTTTCGTTCGCCATCCATTAAAATACTTATATCAAAAATATCTTTTCCAGAGGAATATTCACTTATACTATCAAAAAACTCATCATACATTTTCAGTTTAGCACTAAAATAATATTTATCTATAAATTTATATTTATCAGGATAGACTAAAGCCTGAATATCTATTACCTTACGATTATGATCTTTTATGAATTTAATTACAGGCACTATTTCAAACCTTGGAGCTCTTCCCAAAGATAAATACATTGCTCGCACAAGCTGTTCGGGTAGTTTGTGACTATCACTACCTTCTCTAACAAAATATTCCCCAACAATATCCTTATTTTTACCGTCAACGCCACTATAGTTATTAATAGTTCTATGGGGCAAAAAATCACTTTTAGGAATCATAATGATAACAGGTTTATTACTTCCGTCTTCAACATCCAATGACTTAAAATTCAAACCTTTAAGAGACGGCTCAAGATACGTACCTATCTTTTGTTTTTCTAAAAAATCCTCTAGGTTTGGTTCTTTACATGATGGCACGACTTTTCCGTTTTCAACCTTAACGCCAACAACTAAAATACCTCCCTCAGAATTAGCAAAAGCACACATTTCCTTAGCTATTTTTGCCCTAAAGTTTGCTTTTTTACTTTTATCCTTTTCATCATTTAAATGATCAACTGCTTTAAATTCAATAATCCCAGATTCGCCATCATCGGTGTCAGATAGATATTTATTTATATCGTCAATATTTGATATATCATGATATATTTTTCGTATTTCATCCATAATTCCATTATATCATTTTATTAATTAATTCTATAAATTACGTTATGTTTTCTAACTCTTCAATATATTCTTCCTTATTGAAGGAAATTAAATATATAGCTACCATATTTGATTTTACTGAAATATTTAGAATTCCTTCAATCTTAAAAAGATTAGAGGTGAAAGCCTTAATATCTGCAGTCAATAAATAGCATAGATCATCTTCTCTTTTTATTGAATATTTCATTAATGCAGAAGCTAGCAGAAAGTCTGCAAATTGACAATTCTTGTCTGAAACTATTTTAGACATAATCATCGAAAATTCAAGATCAAACAGCTGACTAGATGGTATAGACGTTGGTGCAAGAAGTTTTATCAAAGCACGTTTTTTAGCTATTTGTACGCTATTTTTACAGTTTCTAGTATACTCAAAAGAAACTATATCAATAGTGATAAAAGAGACTTTATTGTCCTCTTTATTATTTATTAGCCAGTTTTTAAATGCATCATTTTCTGAAGCATAAACAAAAATATTAGTATCCAGGAATACAAATTTATTATCTATTTTTACATTATTTGTCGAGAATAATAGGTTGTTTTTCATCTATTTTTTTAGCCTCAGAAAAAAGAAAATCAATCTTTTCACTTTCAGACATAGTGGTGTCTTCCTCTATTTCCTTTCGTTTTTTTTCAATTTTTTGTTTTAATTTTTTTTCAGCATTCTCTATTCTTTCATTGTTGCTCATAAAAGTATTCCTGTTTAGCCTTTATTTACTTAAAGTATACCATACTTTTTTAGTTTTTTAAACATATCTTTAAGGTAAAAAAATGATATATTATAATTATATCTAGAAGCGATTCAAAGAAGAACCCAAAACAGGTTCTTTTATTCTCTCATTTTTCCTGCTTACCTCTAAGCTAATTCCCCTGTTGTAATCATCAAAACCGTAACATCAAGCTCCTGATTAACTCTTGCTAAAGACACCATTGTAAATTCAACATAAATCGTAGTCACTACCATGCTAAACACTGTTAGCGGGTTTATACCAGTGTTCAAGATCTGAACTGCCATAGCGGGTGGATTTTTAAACGCTTTAGGAAACTCATCCTTGTTTTTTCGTTCCTCTGGCGGAAGGAGTTAGCATTCTAATATATTTTATCGAACCACTTCGGGAAATAGTGGCACAAAATCTTTATTCAGACATGATAAAACCAACTTAGTTATTATTTCTTAGCTCCTTAGCTTAAAGATGGGTTTCAATTATATAAAAGCAGTAATGATCAATCTATTAATTTCAAATAATTCTTTATGAATATTTTCGAAAATAAGAAATCTTATGTAGAATAAAAATCTTAACTAATAGATTGAAAAAATATTTATCAATAATCTTAGTTTAAAGATTCATATATTTTTAACTCAGAATTTTCCAACAGCAACTGATTAATTCCTGCAAAGTTTCATCATAATTCTCATAAATTCGAAAACCTGCAGCATAAGCGTGACCGCCGCCACCAAAATAGCCAGCAATATCAGCCGCAATTGGTGAGTTTGTGCGAACTTTCCCTGTCAATTTACCGTCTGGGTAGGTTTTTATAGCCACACACGCCTCTACTCTTTCAACCATTCGCATTTCATCAATCACCAAAACACTTGGGTTATACTTATCAGAATATTCTTTAATCTCGCTCCATGGAATATGCACAACTGCCAATTTTCCATCTAAAAAATATTCAATTCGCTGAATTAGTTCTCCCTTATACTTTAAAATTTCAGGTGCTTTTTTCGAAAGTTCACGGCGATCCTCTTCAAGCTTGGCTGAATTTGCACCAAGTTTTGTTAATTCGCCCGCAACTTCAAAAGTTCTGGCTGAAGTATTACTTGTTGAAAGCCCAAGCGTGTCGCTAAAAATTGCCCCAAGTAAATTTTGTGCAGCGTTTTCATTAATTTTCCAGCGATTTGCTTTTGCAATTTCGAAAATTAATTCACCTGCCGAGCTAGCCTCTTCTAAAATTAATTCGTGTTTAAAAAACAAATCCGGTGTTGCATTGGTATGGTGGTCAATAACTAAAACTGGCGTTTTTTCAAGCAAGTTTTTATAAAGTGGGTCTTCAATTATTTTTGATAGTAGAATACTGCTGGTTGTATCAACAATGATAAAAAGGTCAAATTTTTCATAGATTGAACTCTCCACTCTATCCCAGCCCTTAAAATATCGCAAATATTTAGGGATATCAACTGGACAGAAAAGTTTAACTTCTTTACCTAATTCGCTTAAAATTTCTTCCAATCCTAAAGCTGATCCTAAACTATCGCCATCGGGGTTTTCGGCCTGAACAACGCAAATTTTTTCTGCATTTTCGACTAATTTTTTGGCATTTTCGAAATTCATTAAATTGCCTTTCGTCCTTCTAAAGCATGACTCAAAGTGATCTGGTCGGCATATTCCAGATCAACACCTACTGGTAGACCGCGTGCAAGTCGTGAAATTACTAAGTTTTCGAAACCTTTTTCGCGTAAATAATTCTGAATATAAAGTGCTGTGCTTTCGCCTTCAACGCTAGCGTTTGTTGCAATAATTATCTCTTGAACTTCATCTTTCAAAATTCTTTCAGCAAGCTCACGAATATGTAATTGATCGGGTGTGATTCCGTTAATTGGCGAAATAACCCCACCTAAAACATGGTAGGTTCCGTTAAAATGCTTTGTTTTTTCAAGGGCGATAATGTCTAGAGGCTCCTCAA
Organism: uncultured Saccharimonas sp. (SeqCode); assembly: GCA_963526625.1. GTDB lineage: Bacteria > Patescibacteriota > Saccharimonadia > Saccharimonadales > Saccharimonadaceae > Nanogingivalis. Next base: position 67,812 of record CAURNF010000001.1, on the reverse strand, counting down.
CAACCGCAATTAGTTTTTTATTGCGAGTTTCATCAGCATAAAGTGGTGAAATTTCTTCATCTTTTGAAATCAATGCAAAAGTTATAGGGCAACTTTTAACATTTTTATGCAAATTTAAAAGACTATCGGCAATTTTTTCACTTACAGTAGTATTATTTTTTAGTAAATAGTAAGCATAGCGTTCGGCTGTTCGTGAGCCTACGCCAGGGAGCTTGCCGAGGTTTTCAATAGTTTCGGTTAATGCTTGAGGTAGAATTTGTGACATTTTTCTCTTTCGAAAAGATTAAAGTCCCAAGTTTCCCAAACCGCCCATTAAAGGTTGCATTTTTTCAGCTGCAACTTTTTGAGCTTCTTCCAAACCATCACGAATCGCAATTTGAATCCAATGTTCAAGTTCTTCGGTGTCTTCAAAATCGATCAATTCTGGGTTGAGTTTTACACTTTTCACTTTTAACTCACCGGTAAACTGAATTACGACTGCGCCCTCGCCAGCTTCAACTTCAATAATTTCTTTTTTAAGTTCTTTTTGCGCTTTCTGTAGTTCGCGCACCATTTTCATTTGGTCTTTAATTCCTGCCATAATTCCTCCATTTAAAAATAATTTACTCTTTTAATTTTATCAAAAAATGCTTGAAAATCAACCTCGCCGCAAAACATAAAATCTATCAGCATTATATTTACGGTTTGAAACTAAAATTCTTTTTACGCTATAATTTGCTGGAATTCTTGCGTTTTGGTAGGTCTCTTTCGAAAGAATTACTTCAGAATCTTCGAATTTATTTTTTACTTTTGCCTTTCCTTGACGCTCAAGTGTTTTATAAAAATCTTCTTCATTTTTCGAAACCATTAAAATGCGGTTTGAATCTGTTTTTTCAAGTAAAATATTTAAATCTTGGCTAAAAGCAGCGAGCGGCTGTGGTGAATATCGATAGCTTAAAGCAAAGACTGAAAGATTGGTGATTAATAGGTTGAAAACAAAAATCGAAATTGGAATCAACCCAAAAATTCGAGCATAAGGGTTTTTTGGAAAGAGCGCATACCAAGTGTTAATTAAACCTTGGAGTCCTGTAATCGTTAAAATTAAAATTGGCGTAAAAAGAATTGTGATTGTTGTGGGGTTGATGATACAAACTAAAATTAGAATTGTTGTCCAGATATTGATTAAATAGCTTTTTGCGGAATGTTTTGCAATAAATGTAAAATATAGCCCAATTGCGACTAAAATTGAAGTTGCTGGATTAATTATTGGCGAAATCATTCCGTTACTAATTGGATTCGAAAAACCAAAAAGTGCTAAAACTAAGCTTTTGAGATTTTCGAAAAGTTTTAACGAGTTTGGAATTCCGAAAATTATCTTCAAGATTGAAAGATCAAAAAAGATCGAAACTAAAAGTGGTGAAGTTATTATTAAAAATAATATTAGTGCCGCGATTTTTTGGTATTTTGGTAATTTTTTAATAATAAACCGTAAATGTGGATGAGCTAAAATTGTAATTAAAAATGCTAGTGCAATGTAAGAACTGAGTGGTGTGTAAAAACTAAGCCCTAAAATTGAAATTAAAGTGAAAATTTGGTGTTTTTTTGGCTCTTTTATAAACTCCATTCCACTCCAAATTAGCAAAATCGGGTAAAAAATATAAAGAATTTCGCTCGTTCCGTTTTGAGCAATAAAGAAAAACTGGCTCGATGTGATTGCGATAATAGAAGATAAAATAGAGGCGCGTTTCGAAAACCACATTCCTGATATTTTTGTTATGAAAAATATCGAGCATAGAGAAATAAAAACTGATGGCAATTTAATTGCAAAATTACTTAAACCAAAAATATCAATGCTAGTTTTTTGCAAAAATCTAAATGGAAAATCTAGAATGTTCTTCGAAAAAATATTTGAAAAGTTTAAGTTCATTGAACTTTTAGCGCTCTCAATTTCACCGGCGGTTAATCCATTTGGCGCAAAAAATAAAGTATAGATAATTATTGCAAGATAGCTGAGTGATAAAATCCCAACTCCAATTTGGTAACGAAATTTATAGATCCAAAAATCGCTAATTTTTAAGTTTTTCATTCTTTTTAGTATATCACATTTCTTTTTAAAAATCTACTTCAAGCTCCAGATATTTCCGCCATTATTTGAAATTAGCCCTTTAATTTCGAGCATTGTTGCAGCTTGATTAAAATCACTCACAGAAAGCCCAGATTTCTTAATTATAGAATCGCTAGCTGTTGTGCCATTTTTTGAAAGAATTTCGAGAATTACGTTTTCGGCCGGTGTGTCACCCTGGAAGAGCTTTGTTTGCTTTTCGAAACGGTCTGGAATCAAGAAATCGAGCAGATCTTCTATTGAAGTTAAAGGATTTGCACCGTTCTTAATAAGCTGATTGCAGCCCGCAGAAAGTGGTGAGGTGATATTTCCTGGAACAGCAAAAACTTCTTTTCCTTGGTCGAGGGCATGATTTGCAGTTGAGAGAGTCCCGCTACGGGCTGCAGCTTCAATAATAACTATGGCATCAGCAAGGCCTGAAACAAGTCTATTACGCGCCAAAAACTGCCAAGGTTGGGCTGGCGTTCCGTTTGGATATTCACTTAAAATTGCGCCATTATTTTCAAGAATTCTCTGCCCTAAGGCTTCATGTGAACGCGGATAAATTTTATCAACGCCATTCGCAAGAACTGCCAGAGTAATTCCTCCACTATCAAGAGCTGCCCGATGTGCAACTGAGTCGATCCCTAAAGCCAAACCGCTCACAACCACAATACCGTTTTTTGCGCATTCGCTGGCAATTTTGGTCGCAACTTCTTTACCATAAGCGCTCGGCTTGCGAGTTCCCACAATCGCTACAGTTTTAATCCTTTTTGAAGGTAACTGCCCTCGCATAAAAAGATGCTTTGGTGAGTCTGGAATATGTTGTAAATCTTTTAAATAATCTAATGATATAGGTTTAATTTTAATAATTTCCATAAAATTCTAAAATATTGTTGACATTATTGTAAGTTTATGATAATATATAAATATTGATAAAATAATTTAAAAATTTGTCAATGAAACTTAAATCTATTGTTATAATGTGCAATATGTTATTGGTAATTCTTTATCCCTCCTTTATATATTATAAGAATTATAAATATTGCACATGGTAACCTCTTTGACCGGCGGACCCTTGTTGAATTTTGGTGGGTTTTCAGCTTCGAATTTTTCGAGCCTTAGCGGGTGCGTCGAAGAGATAAAAAACCGCCTAAGCGATGCCCACCCGTGCTTAGGCGGTTTTTTTATGTTGTAATATTAAAATATATATTACTTTTGTCAATGTGCTTAAGGTTAATAATTAACTTATCTATTTTAACATAAGCGATTATATTTAGCAAGTTTTCGAAAAAGCAAACAAATTAAAAATCGTGCGACCTCGCAATAGTCTCGCACGATTTTTAACTAATATAAATCTCTCAAATTTTTTAGAATGAAGCCTCGACCGCAGCCCAAGTGGTATCGGTGTTGTCTTCTGGAATGATAATTGTGACCTGGTCGCCAGCTTGAAGGCGGAAATAAGTCACGCTTGCAAGCAAAATTTTATATTCGTTGCCGCCCGCTTCAACGAAGAACGAACCGTCGTGATTGATGAGCGTTCCAATAATTTGTTTTCGCGGAACTGGACCAATTTGCTTATAAATAAACCCACCATCTTCATTGATTGTAAGCTTCAAAATATCGCCCTCCACAAGCTTTGATTTTGAAGCGTAATTTGCTGGAACTGGGTAATTTTTGCCATCTGGACCAATCATATTTTGACCATCGAAAACACCTTCAATAACTTTGCCATGAGGGCTTTCGATAATGGAATTGCTTGGAGCTGTCACGGTGTTATCTTCACCGCTAATGCTTATTAGCAATTCTTTGGCTGCCGCAAGATTCGTTTCCGCTTCTTGAATCAAGCTTTTTAGCCGTTTTACTTGTTTTTCTGGTAATTCAGACATATTCCTCGCATTTTCCTTGTCTGTTTTCTTTTGATATTATCTTTTAAATTCTATCACGAATTAACCTAAAAGTCAATATTTTTATATAATTTTAAGCTAATTTTAAGTTTTCCACAATTTTCAATCTGTTAAGTGTGGGATGTTGTAATTTTTACAGAAATGCTTATGCTTAAGAATAAAATCTTAGTATTGAATTTTATTTAAAATTAAAAACCCTGTTTTAGGGTTTTATTTTAAGAGGGTTTCCAATTATGTTTGTAGATTGTCAACGAATTGCCAATTATGTCGACCTCGTAGACTTCTCCCGCACTCTCAAAAAGAAAGTGCGTTTTATTTTTATTGGCTCCGATTCGGCAATATTCTTGGATGTAGGCCCAGAGGTTTGGAGCTTCTCCTTTATCAAAGCTTCCTGAAGGGTTTTCTTTTGTTAGTTTTCTCAGCTCTTTTAAAGCTCTTCCGCTAATATTATAGCTCATTTTCTTCCTCCTCCTCTATTTTTGTAACTTCAATTATGCCATTCTCTAAAAACTCAACACTGAATTTTTTTTCTTTTGAATGCTGAAAGCTATCATATATTTCGAACCCAGTAATATTTTCATTTTGTTTGAATAAGCTGCGGATTCGCGATAATTCTTCGAAAACTTCTTTTCGAATTGGCATTTTTTCGTCCTCAACCAAAACCGTTCCCATGTGATTTGGACTATTGATTGCGATTTTTAAGTCTCGCATGAGTTTGTCGCCGTCATCTTCATAAAGAAGTTCATTACCAGCAGAAGTGCGAATAACAAGGTTATAATACATAATTAATTCCTCTTTCTAATGTGCTACTCAAACGAGCGCTTTTGATATTATACAACTTTTTTAAAGAAAAATCAAGGTTAAAAAATCCCCGCAAAATTGCGAGGTTCCACATTAATTTAATTCGAACGAATTCTTTTGATTTCAATACTGTCACCTCTTCGACAGTAAATTTGGAAACCATTGTTTTCGCCTGAATTTTGAAATATTTTGTAGTAATAAGCTGAATCGTTAATGTTCTGTTCTTCGAAAATATCGAAGACTTCTTCCATTAGCACTAGTCTATCACTAAAAATATTGGCACCAGCGATTAGATTCAAGGAATCTTTTTTATCCAGCAGTTTTTCGAGATTTTCTACGATTTTTTCTGCTGAAGATCCTTCAATCTTAATGGGTTGAATTTTGGTGAGTTCGACCGAAAGCTGTTTTTCGCTTACGGCTTTATCAGCTATTTTAAGGAAAATAACCATAATATACCTCCATAAGCTACAAATTTCGGCGGACCGAGGAGCTTATTGTTTAAATTTTATAACAAGATTTTTCAAAATGCAAGCTTGAGCGAAATAAAAAAGCCGCGTTTTTGCGACTTTGAGGTTTAGAGAATTTTATTCTTTAAAAACGGAGGAATTTCGAGTTTATCTTTTAAGAAATCTCTTCCAAAAGGTTCTTTACTGATTTTATCGCTGAAAAATTCTTCTGGGATTGAAAGATCTTCTTCAATCCGATGTGGAATTTCTTCGCCGCAAAGCATTTTTACGACTTTGAAATCTAAATTAGCCCACACGGCGATTTTTTTAACTTTTCGATGCGTTATGGATCTTTTTAATGAAACACCGCCAAGATAAACAATCTCTGCAGAGCCTCGAACCTCAACCAATTTTTTGTTCAAATTATATGCTGAATCTGGTTTTACATATATAACATTATTTCCACCTGATTCAAATCTTAATTCTGAATTTTTTTGAATTGCTTGAAGCAGTGCTTCTTGTAATAATAAATCTTGATTCATTTTTTGAATCCTCCTAAATAAAAGTTCTAAGCAAAAGCTTAGACAATTAAATTATAGCAGAAAATATAAGTTTTGTCAATAAAAGGTGTTCGAAAGGCTCTTGAAAAGCATTATTTTTTTTGATATAATTGAAGAATCTTGGGATGTCGCCAAGTGGTAAGGCAGCGGGTTCTGGTCCCGCCATTCGGGGGTTCGAATCCCTCCATCCCAGCCAAGATGAAAATACGAGTTAATATGCTCGTGTTTTTTTCTTTAGTAAAAGAACATAAAAAGAGGCTCACTTCCAGCTATGGTGAGTCTCTTTTTATTGTTCCGATCGAGGCAATTTCTGTATAAATTACCTCCGAGGATTAATAAAACCGCGTAAAAAATACATACTTTAACAATCTGGCATTATTTAACAGAAGTCTTCCCTTTCGAAAGCGAGCTAATCAGTAATAATTTAGAGCTTAAGCAATTAGATTAGGAAACTTCAAAACATAACCTTTAGTGGGCGGTTCGAGCTGAAGAAAGAAGACTTTTTCTCTCCTAACTATTCGGCTTTAACCGCTCACTAAAAAGGAACAATTTATGCAAAATACTAACGAAATTAAGTTTGAGTAATAGCTCGAAAAAATCAAGAGCTCGAAGGTAAAACTCAAACCGGCAAAACAATTAGATAATATTGATTTTTTTATTTTGTAGCGCTATTAAAGCATAAAAGAACAGTAATACACCAGATTTTGATTATGGCATTACTGCAATTGTTTACTTTTATTTACTGATTACTTTTAAAATAGCTTCAATATTGTCATCTCCGCCAGCACCTTCTTTTCTAGTAATAAATCCGCTTTCTGGTTCTGAGAATGCAATAGTTGCTCCTACTGTGAGTATTTTGTCTTTTTCTTCTGCATTACTTATTGTTTTATAGACGGCATGTAGAGCCCTTAATACATTTCTGCGATGAATCGAGGACTGCTCTAAATGTTTTTCTGCAAAGTAATTTTTTCTAATAAATAACGGAATTTGAACATAGGCTATAACTATTGAGCCTTTTATAATAAGTACTAAAGTTTTCAAATTATCTGCTGCGGCCTTTTTTATATCGTTAGCCAGCAATCCTTCAATTGTTGAGAAGTCAAAGATTTGAATATTTAGAAGAAATGCAATAATAGCGGTAAATATACCAACAGATATAGCTAATCCTATCAACCATTTTCTTGCTTTCTCTTTATGTTCTTCAGCTTCTTCATTAAAATCATTAGCATAAGCTTCTAACATCTCGGCGCCAGATAGAATAACCGCAACTCTGTTAATTTCATCTATTCTTTCTTCACTTTCTTGAATTTTTTCTTCAAAATCTCTAATTTTTTGCGAAAATTTACTGATAATCTGCTTTGGTTCTGCTCTATATGTAGCATAGTTGATATAAACTGTATTTAGCGCATCATTAAAATTACTTGTCCCAGATATTCCATAATTAAAGTTGTTCTGAAGATATTTCAATCGCTCTAAAGTTTCTGTGTTTGATAGAGTCTGAAGAAATTCCTCATTGTCCAAGGCGTCTGCGATGTCATTGTAATATCGCTTCACTGAATCAGTTGATTGGTTTTTTGCGTAATCTCTAATTGATTGAGATAATTTTTTAAACATAACTAAATTATACTATAAAATGGACTGATTGTAAAATTATTATATAAAATATTATAGTTATTTGTGCTATAAATTAAATCTTCCAACTAAAAATTGAAGTATTAATCTCTATTTTCCATTTAATTCTGACTAAAATAGAATTGCTTTTATGGAAGTAAAATTGTTATTTTTCAATTTCGAAAATCTTAAATCGTGATTTTACACCGGTTTTTAAGGAAACTTTGCTTTTCGAAACGCCAAATTCTTCGCTTAATAATTTGATTACCGCCAGATTTGCTTTACCTTCAATTGCTGGCTCACGAATAAAAATCTCAAAAAACTCACCGTTTTCATCTTGTGATTTTTGAATGAGATTCCCTTTTTTTGAATTTGGCTTAATTTTGCAATGAATCTTCATTTTGCTTAGTTTCGAAATCTTTTGCTCGCTCTTCGCCATAATATTTTGTTAAAAATTGGCGTTTATATTCAAAAAAAGTGCCATTTTCAAGACTTTCACGGATTTTGTCAACTGTATTAATTACGAAAAATTCATTATGGATTGAAGCAAGCGTACTTGCAAGAATCTCGTCCGCACGGAAAAGATGATTGACGTAGGCTTTTGTGAAATTTTGGCAAGTGTAGCAATTGCAATCGCTATCAATCGGTGTAAAGTCTTCTTTAAACTTGGCATTTTTAATATTAATTCGCCCAGAATAAGTAAAGATTGCACCGTTTCGAGCTTGGCGAGTTGGTGCCACACAGTCAAATGTATCAATACCGAATTCCACACCCAAAAAGAGGTCGGCAGGTTGGGCGCCCATCCCTAATAGATGACGTGGTTTTTCTTCTGGCAGGGTTGTGTTTACCCAAGTTAGAACTTCAGGAATTTCTTCTGGCTGAAAAATTCCACCAATCCCAAAGCCATCAAAGTCTTTCGACCCCAAAAAACTCGCACTTTCTTTTCGAAAATCTTCTTCACGCGCACCCTGAACCACCGCAAAAAGTGCCTGCAGATTTTCACCTTTTGCAATATGCTCGGTATTTAATTCGTCGTGGCGTTTCAGGCATTTTTCAGCCCAAAAGTGAGTTTTATCTAATGCGGACTTGATTTGTGCGCGTCCCGCTAGCGGCGAAGTCAATTCATCAAAAGCCATGTGGATATCAGCGCCAATTTTATGCTGAAGCTCCATTGAAATTTCAGGGCTCATAAAAATTTTTTCGCCTGAAATGTGAGATTTAAACCAAACTCCGTCTTCGCCAACTTTTACGAGCTGATTTGAATTATGGCGCGCTAAATTTGAATCTCCCTTCGAAATGTGTGAAGTTGCGTCAATTCCCTTTTTGTAAGCCATTCCAAGTGAAAAAACTTGAAAACCGCCTGAATCAGTAAAAGTTGGTGCGTTCCAATTCATAAACTTATGGATTCCGCCAGCTTTCGCTAGAATATCTGCACCAGGTCGAAGCATTAAATGGTAGGTGTTTGCTAGCACGGCCTGTGCACCAGTCAAGCGGATTTGCTCAGGCGTCATTGCTTTCACTGTTGCATTAGTTCCGCCTGCAATATAAGCTGGAGTTTTAATTTCACCGTGTGGAGTTTGAATTACACCAGTCCTCGCCAAAGTGCCATTAAGGCGAGTTTTAATTTCGAAACTTAAAGCTTTTTTCATCTGTTAAAGTATAACATAGAAAAGTTTTTTTTGCAATTTAAAAACCGCCCAGAAGAGCGATTTTTAAGAATATTATTCAGTAATTTCAACACCCATTGAACGAGCTGTTCCAGCGATAGTTTTCATAGCGCCTTCAAGCGAAACTGCGTTCAAGTGTTCCATTTTAGCTTCAGCAATTTCTTGCAATTGAGCTTTTGTAATTTTACCAACTTTGTCAGTTTTTGAATTTCCTGCACCTTTTTGGATTCCTGCTCGGTCTCGAATCATATCATCAACTGGTTGACCAAGTGATTTCCAAGTGAAAGTTCTGTCTTCGAAAACTTGAAGGTGAACAATTACATCTTTACCCATCATATCTTTAGTTTTTTCATTAAATGGATTGATGAAGTCCATCATATTTAGACCCCATTGACCAAGTGTTGAACCAACTGGAGGACCTGCTGTTGCACGGCCAGCTGGGATTCGAAGTTTCAAATTTCCAATAACTTTTTTTGCCATAATTTCCCTTTAAATAATTTTATACTTGATAATTCAAGTGCGTAACGTAATAATTTTAGCATATTTTTTTTAAAATTTCAAGCTTCAATTCGTTTATTTTAGGACTATTAACTCATTGTGTAAAATTTTGTGAAGATTGTTCGACGGAAAATTACGAATATGAAAATGTGATTAGCATGAAAAATATTGTTAAAATACATTGCTTGTAAGAAATGGCATTAGTTTAATATAAACCTCTATAGCCCCCAGCTTTGCTATGCTTTTTCTTGTCTTTAATTTTTAACTATGCTATAATTTTAAAATCACGCTTTGGAGGTTTAAAAATGGAAAATCGTGAAGTACTTGAAGTTCTAAAAGATTTTGGGCGGGTTTATATTGTGGGAAGTTTTGCAATATATAAAGCTCTCTGCATTGATTCTGCTCAAAATAACGATATTGATATTGTGGTAAAAACAAATATAGCTGTCTCAAAAATTCGTAAACGGCTTGAAGATCTGGGCGGAACTTTTGTCGAAAATAATAATCACAAAGGCTTTCGAATTAACTATCGCGGACAACTTTTTGATATTTGGAGAATCAAAGATACGGATGCGATTTTTGAACAAGGCTTTGAACGAAAGTATCATAATATTACAGATCTAATTTCGTCATTCGGTTTCAATCTTTACCAGGTTTGTATTTGCGTTGAAGATGGGATGATTCTAGCAACACCTGAATTTCACAAATATTCTCGAACGCAAGAACTTGAACTTATTAATCATAATTTATCAAATCCTGAGTATATGATAGATAAAGCTCTTAGGATTAATAAAAACGTTGTTTCCAAAAAGTAATTTTTTTCTCGCTGAATTTGGCGAGATTTTTAATTTAAATCAAATTAAAACGCTCAATTTTGAGCGTTTTTAGCTTTCGAAATTTAAAATTAGATTTTTTCAATTTGAAGAATATCAAGCTCAACTGGTGTTTCGCGGCCAAACATTGAAACCATCACTTTGATTTTGCCTTTCACGGCGTCAATCTCAGAAACTGCACCTTCGAAACCTTTGAATGGACCATCGATAATGTTGATAATTTCACCTTCAGAAAAGTTAATTTCAAACATTGGCTCTTCGGCGCCCATTCGGCGGCGAATATCACGCATTTCTTTTTCAGAAACTGGTGTTGGTGAATCTGAACCAATAAATCCAGTCACACCTGGTGTGTTTCGAACAACAAACCAAGTCTCCTCGGTTAATTTCATTTCAACCAAAACATAACTTTGTAGAATTTTTCGTTCAACAACTTTGCGTTTTCCATTCCTAACTTCAATCTGCTTCTCTTTCGGAACAAGCGTGTCGAAGATTTTGTCGGCCATATCTACACCTTCAATTCGTTGGCGAAGATTTTCCGCAACTTTGTCTTCATATCCCGCTAAAGTTGTAACCGCATACCAGTTTCGGGAATCATCATATCGTTTATTTGCCATAAATACCTTTCAAAATTACTTAATTAGTGTTTTAAAAATCCAGTTAAACAAGCCGTCTAGCAATAAAATTAATGTTGCAAATCCTACAGAAAATGCAATTACGGCACTAGTCATTTTCCAAGTTTCTTTGCGAGTTGGCCAGCGAACGAGTTTTAGTTCTTTCCAAGAAGCTACCAAATATTTACCAAGTGCAACAAATGGAATTGTAACGAATCTAAACGGTTTCATTAAAATTCGCACAAATTTTGGTGCTGATTTTTTAGCTTTTTTATCTGTTTTGATGCCAGCAACTTTTGCAGCATATTTGCTTATTTTTAGCTCTTTCGAAACTTCTTTTTCAGGCTTCGATTTTGCGTTTTTTGCTTTAACGCGAGTTATTTTGGTTTCTTTCTTCGCCATCTTTCTCCTATTCCAAAATTAAAAAGCCTATTAGGCTTGATATGTCAAGTATACCATAAAATTTTTAAAAAAGCAAAAAATATGCAAAAATCTATTCTTTAATTTTTGGGAGTTCAAAAAAGAATTTCGAACCGTGGTTTAATTTGCTTTCGAGTTGAATTTTTGTACCAATTTTTGCCGCCAATTTTGAAGAAATATAAAGTCCTAAGCCTGTGCCGCCAGTTTCTCGCGTTCGCCAATCTTCACTCCTGTAAAACTTTTCGAAAATCCGTTTTTGATCGCTTGAGCTAATTCCAATCCCAGTGTCTTTAATCTCAAAAATTACACCTTTTTGTGAATTTTTAAAACAAATTTCAATTGAGCCCTCGCGCGTATATTTTAAGGCATTTGTGATAAAATTTTGTAATAGTTCTTCTAAATAAAGTTTGCTAGCTTTAACATGATTAAGATTATTGTCAATATTTAAATTGAGGCTTAGTCCTCTTTCGAAAGCTGTTTTGTGATATTTTTTGAAAAGTGTCTCGGCAAGTTCTTTTGGGCTAATTTCTTCCGTTCCTTCACCGATTCCTCTTTCTGTGCGTGAGAGTATTGAGAGATCATTTACCATTGTTGCGAGAAAATTATTTTGGCTGTAGGCAGTTTTAGCAGATTTTTCAAGCATTTTAAAAGGTGCTTTTTTATCAATTAGCAGTTTTAAATTACTCAAAGAACCTTCTAAAATTGCTACTGGTGTGCGAAGTTCGTGGCTTACAACACCAATAAATTCATCACGCTCTTCATCGAGCGTTTTTTGTTTGGTAATATCGCGTAGAATTACCACGAATTTTTTTAAATTAGACCTTGATTTTTTCGAAAAAGATTCTTTAATTTTAACAATTTCAATTTCAATTCGTAGTGTTTCATCTTCTTTTTGAAGGATTAAATCGTTGGTTGAGAAATATGGCTTTCCTGCTTTAAGAATTTCTTGAATTTCGAATTTTTGTGTGTTGATTTTTGTAAGCTTACAAATTTTCGAAAGGTTCTTATTTAAAATTTCACCATTTTCGCCTAAAATTTCAAGTGCTGCAGAATTGTATAATTCGATTTTTCCGCGCGAATCAATACCTAAAACTGCATCAGTTAAGCTGTTGATGATCGTTAAGATTCTATTTCGCGAATCTTCAGCATTTTTGCGGGCTTCAAACATTTTTTGGCGAGTTTGTCTTTGACGAACTCCAAAAATTATAAAAGCTAAATTTAAAGTAAAAAGTGCAAAAAATATCACTATAAAATTATTAAAAATTAGCGGATTAGTAATAAAAATAATTGCAATTTCAGACAGAAAAATCATTGTGCCGAGCATGAATCTTATTAAAAGCTCATTTTTGCAATTATGAAATTTATCCATAACCATAATTATACGCTAAAGAAAATGAAAAAGCAATTTTAAAAACCGCAAGAATAAGGGAAAAAATGCGGTTTTAAAATTTATTCACCATGCTTGCGGTCGAGCGACATAAAGCGGAGGCGTTCTGGGTGGAAATAGAGCTCAATTGTACCAACTGGGCCATGGCGGTGCTTGGCAAGAATAAGATCAGTGATATTTTCACGCTCAGTTTCAGGATTGTAATAAGCCTCACGATAAAGAAACATCACGATGTCTGCATCTTGCTCGATAGAACCAGACTCACGGAGGTCGGCGAGTTGCGGTATTTTAGGGTCACGGCTTTCAACGGAACGACTAAGCTGCGAAAGCGCAATTACGGGCACATTTAATTCACGTGCAAGTAACTTCAAACCACGGGAAATTTCTGAAACCTCTTGAACGCGGTTTGCTGAAGATTTTGCTGATCCGCTTCCCTGCATCAGCTGGAGGTAGTCAATAACAATTAAGCCAAGTTCGCCATCATGCGCCGCGCGCCGCGCTTTTGTTCGCATTTCGAGAACACTTACGCCCGGTGTATCATCAATAAAAATCGGAGCTTCAGCCATTTCGCCCATCGCATCAGCTAGTTTTGCGAAGTCTTCATCGCTCAAATTTCCCGTTCGAATATTCCATGAATCAACTCCAGCGGCATCTGCAAGCATACGGTCAACAAGCTGTTCTTTACTCATCTCAAGGCTAAAGAAAAGCACTGATTTTTTTTCAATCGTAGCAATATTATAAGCTAAATTTGTTACGAAAGTTGTTTTTCCCATCGCTGGCCGGGCAGCAAGAATAATTAGGTCTGAACGCTGCAATCCTGCTGTTTTGTTGTCGAGATCACGATAGCCTGTTCGAATCCCACGAATCGCCCCTTTGTTCTTATAGAGCTCATCTAATCTTTCGAAAGAGTCGTTCAGGATATCTTCCATTGAAGATAAATCTTGTTTTAAGCTTGCATCTGAAACGCTGAAAAGTTCAGCTTCACTTTGGCCTAAAAGCTGCGGAACAGTTAATTCTTCATTAAAAGCCAATTCAGTAATATCACCGCCAGCCTTGATTAGTCGCCTTCGAACTGCTGCTTGAGCAACAATTTCAGCATAACTTGCTGCGTGCGAAGCTGTTGGAACATAGTTCGTTAATTCTGCTAAATAACTTGAGCCACCAACTGCATCAAGTTCTTCCCTTTTTTTGAGTTCGTTTGTAAGTGTTAGAAGATCGACCGGCTGGTGATGTTCGTAAAGTCGAATAATCGACGCAAAGATTGTGGCATGGCGTTTGTCATAAAAATCTACCGCTTTCACGATCTCTACAATATCAATTAAAACTTCTTCGTCAATCAAAATAGCACCAATCAAACTCATCTCGGCATCCAAATTTTGTGGCGGAATTTTACCGCCGGTTTTCTCGCTACTCATCAATTTTTACCATTTCTCCACCCCCCATTAAATCCTGAACACTCGCAATCGCTGGGTCGCTCGCGGGCTTTGCCGTTCCAAAAACTTCAATCACCCAGCCGTCTGCGCCAATTTTCTTTAAAGCTTTTCCCATTGAAGCTTGAGCTTTTGCTTTTTCGAGTTGCTTTTGGTTAAAAGGTCTGCCCGTATAAATTTTAATTTTACCGTTTTCGAAAATATGGCCAGATTGTTTTAGAATCGTTTGAACTCCCTTGTCGCCCTCATCAATCGCGCCCCAGAAGTCTGCCCATTTAAATTCTTTCTTTTCACTCAGATCTTGATTTTTATTTTCATCTTTCGGTGGAATTTCATTCAAACTTTCTGAATTTTCACTTTTTAAAGATTCATTTTTGTCACCTTTTTGTGGAATTTCTATCTTGTCTTCAAGGTTTTTATTTTTTTGTAAATTTTCGAAAGTTTCTTTTTGTGAGCTCGGCTGGTTTTCTGGTTCACTTTTTGAAATTTCTGTCATTTTTTGATTCTCGGCTTTTGGCTTCGAAATTGTTTTTTGTTGAACTTGTGTCGAAATATTTTGATTTATTGAAAACTGCGGCGTAAAACTTGGCTGAATAAAAATCGAAAGCAGCTCCATTTCAATAAAATTTGACTTTTCTGCTCGTGTTAGTGGCATTAAGAATTGCGAAAGATATGGTTTTTCGCCAACATTTTCAGTGATAAAATTTAAAAGCTGGCTAGCAAAATTTTTCAAATCTACGCCAGAATTGCGAACGTCTCGCATAATTTGCAAAATTTCGTTTGAATTCTGGTTTTCGAAAGCTGAAATTAAAGCATTAATTTGCGTTTTTGGCGCCAATCCAAGGGCTTCTTCAAGCAAATTTGCTGTAATTTCTTCACTTTTTTTTGTAATGCTTGAAATTTGATCAAGTAGCGAGATGCTATCGCGAAAACTCCCCTCGCCACGTTCGGCAATAATTTTAATTGCTTCTTTCGAAATATTAATTTTTTCATTTTTGGCAATAAATTCTAAATGAGCGCAAACGTCTTCTTTTGAGATAAATCGAAAAACAAACCGTTGGGTTCGACTGATAATTGTTGCTGGTAATTTGTGGGCATCGGTTGTGGCAAGAATAAAAACGGCGTGTTCTGGTGGTTCTTCAAGCGTTTTGAGGAGCGCGTTAAAAGCAGCTTTCGAAAGCATATGAACTTCATCTATAATGTAAACACGATATTTGGCGGAAAACGGCGCAACTTGCACATTATCTCGAAGCTGGCGGATATCATCTACTCCGTTGTTGCTAGCAGCATCAATTTCAATAATATCTGGGTGATTATCTTCTTCAGAATACGGCAGATTATTAATTTCGTGGGCTAAAATTCGCGCAATAGAAGTTTTACCAACACCGCGTGGGCCAGTAAAAAGGTAAGCATGGGCAATTTTCCCCTGTTTTAAAGCATTTTCAAGCACTGTTGTGATGTGTTTTTGACCCACAACTTCACTTAATTTCTTACTCCGATATTTGCGATATAATGCTTTACTCATTAGTTCTATTTTATCAGTTTTTTACTTAAAAATCAAACAAACTAGCCTGTCGTTCTGGCAAATTGAGTTCAATAATTTTTGGTGAAATTCGAATTTTTCGCCCCGTAAATTTTTTAAGCGGTATTGAAATAATCTCACCCTGTTGCTCAGCAAGTAAAATATAACCAACTTGAGCTTTTAAAATACCTGAAAAAATCAAAGTTTCACCGTTTTGATTTTGCGGACAATTTTGTATTTCAAGCATTTCTCCGCTTGGAATTTTACCATTTTTTGCATAAAATTTATTTAAATCTATTGGATCTTGCCTTTCGAAAACTACTTTTTGAGCGGTTTCTATTTTTTTGCGAGCATCAAGAAGCGCCTTTTCTGCTTTCGAAAAAACAAAATCTTGTTCAAGCAATTTTAATTTTGCACTTGCCTTGACATTTTCACAAAAAACTGGCATTTTGGATATTTTCTCTTCATAATTTCGAGCAATATTTGCACTCGAAAATTCACCTAAAATCAACGCGGCTCTTGCCCCCTGCTCAAGTAGTCTTGCAATTCCTCGTCCTGCAAAACTAATTCCAACCTTGATAGTTTCATCTGAAAAATATGCCAAATAAACAAAATGTGGCTGCAAATTTCGCTCAATCTGTTGCTTTGAAATTTCCCCATCTTTTACATTGTAAAATGCTGGATTGAAGCCGGTTCTCTTTTGACAATTTTGACATTGTTCATATTTTTTGTCAAGTTCATAATTTTCTGGGCAGACAAAATCTTCACCCGTTTCCAAACTATGCCAACCAATACAAAATCGTTTTGAAAGGTCAATTTCTATTGAAATTGGTTCTTCAAATTCTGGCGAGAAGCTTAAAATCTCACCAGAATCTAAATCTGCCAACCTCCAACGTGGTTTTTGGTTTCTATCGAAATCGACACGGGTTAAAAGATAATCTTTTTCAAAAAAATCTTTATTCATTAGTTATTTAAATCCTTAAAATCCGCGATTAAATCTGCTTCAAAGGCTCGCGTTCCTTTTATATCTTTCGAATATTTTTCTTCATCTAGCATAAAATCAAATGATTTAATTTTTGCCCAAACAGCTTGAATTAGAGTTTTTAACCGTTCCTCTTCTTCAGGTTTAAATACAACTTCAAAATTATAAGTTTTTTCAGTGCGTTTATCTGGCTCAATGAACTCCAAAACACCCTTTTCAACCGTGTAACCTAAAAATTCTGGTGCATTTTCGATTAAAATTTTATAAAAATATAGCTGCTGTGTATATTCGTGGATTTTTGTTGAATTTGTATCGAATTTATTAGTTTTAGGATTAAAAGGAATTGAACCGGTCTTATAATCAACGACTGTGATTTTTTTATTTTCGCGATCTAATCGAATTAGATCAATTTTTCCCGTTAGAACCGCATCTCCAACCGTTACGCCAACACCGCTAAAGTTTTTTTCGGCTATATTTCCAGGTTTAAATTCACCTAAATTATTTTCGAAAAAGTTTTCAAAAATTTGATTAAATCTTTCTAAAATTTCTTCTTTATCTTTTTCTGAGAGTGGGTATTTCGAAAATCTTTCAATAGCATATTTTTTAATGTTGTCAATATTTGGTGTATTGCCAGAATTAATTTCATCTTGAATGTAGTTAAAGCCTTCATGAACAATATTTCCAAGCGTTAGAGCTGGACCGTAAGCTCCTGGAAAACATAAAATTTTATTTTCGAAAAAGGATTGCGGACCTTTATATTGGAGGCTTGTATAGGAGTTTAAATCTGTTGGGCTTAATTTGTAGCTTTTGATTCTTGGTTTCAAAAGCTCCCGCATTTCTTCATTTTTGATGGTATAAAATTCGTGCCAGTTTGTTTCAATTTCATCAGCTTCAAGCGATTCTCTTTGGATTTTTGAAACTTCTTGCCATTTTTCAGGTAGAATTTTTGATTTTAAAACTCCGTCTTCTTCTCGTTCATCTAAAAATGACAGTGTTTTTTTGGTTTTTCCGGTTAAATCACTGTTGTGGTTTGTAAGATAAAGTTGAGTTTTGGCGCGCGTCATTGCTACAAACATCAAGCGTTTGCGTGTATCTTCACCCTCATCTTCAATATTTGTAAATTTAAGGTTTGCGGGCATTGTGATATTTTCGCCCCCACTACCTTTTCTCGCAGAATTCCAGCTATCTTGATTGAGTGAAATTAGGAAAGTATATTCAAATTCTAAGCCTTTTGCTACGAACGGTGTCATAACTTGAACTGCATTTTCGCTTGTATTATGCGGATTTGTACTCAAAATTTGAATTTCAAATTCTTCACATAATTCAACATAATTTATTAGAATATCAAGCTTATTATTTTCTTCGTTCGAAAATTCTCGCAGTTTGTCTCGCAAAATAGTTAAGTTTAAAATTGTATCATAAAATTCTTCGTCAGATTTTTGCGAAATAAAATCTCGAATTGGTGATTTTAAGCCTTCGCAAATTTCTCTTGAACCTAAAATATAATCAAGGAGTTCTTCGAAAGTCTTTTCATATGAAAATTCAGCTAGTGTAACTAAAATTTCGCCCAGATTTCGAATTTGTTCAACTTCACTTTTTATCATAGCTTCAATCCAGAAATTACGATTGTCTTTAGCCGCCCAGCTCATTTTCCAGGCTTCAATTGTTGGGATTCGCCAAAAATCAAAACTCAAAACATCAGGAAAAAGGTTTGCCATTTTTTCTTCATCTTTATCGCGAATTGCCAAAATTAGCTTCGAAATCTTAATTAGCTGCGAAATTATTTCATTTTTTAGAATATTTTCACGTTTCTCATAATAAATTGGTACATTTTGGTTTTTTAAATACGGCACAAAAGCTTGCAGAATCTTGTGCTTTGGCGCGATTACGGCAATTTCTTTTGGTGCAACTCCGTTTTGAATTAAATTCGAAATTTTTTCTGCGACCCAAGAAAATTCTGCGATTTGACTTTCGAAATTCGTTCGTTCAAGCTGAATTTCTCGGTTAATAAAGTTTCCTTCTGCTGAAATATCTTTCTCAATTTTAATTGGCAAGTTTTTAGTTAGTCGCCCTGAAATCGTATTTGCAACATTTTTTGAAGCAGTTAAAATATCGCCGTGCGAGCGGTAATTTTTAGTTAAGTTGATGACTTTTGTATTTTCACCAAAACGATTATAAAAATCAATCATGTTCGACTTACTTGCACCTTGAAAAGCCATGATTGCTTGGTCGTCATCGCCCACTGCTAAGACATTTGGCTTACCCTCCATAACAGGATTATTTGTGAGTAGTTCAATAATTTTCGCCTGCGAATCATTAGTATCTTGGTATTCGTCTAATAATAAATATTGATATTTTTCTTGAAGTGTGAATCGAAAATCATCGTTATTTTCAAGTGTTTCGATAACTTCCAGAATCATATCATTAAAATCGTAAAGCCCACGATTTTTCATTTCATTATTGAATTTTTCATAAAAATCAGCAAATTCAAGTAGTTTTTTATTTGCGTAAGTGTCGCTGATTTGAAAATTATCTTCGAAATCTTTTAAACTAAGAAAAGTATTCTTCCAATCTGTTAAAGGTTTTGATTTTCCGGTTTCTTCTGCCTCAAGATAAGCTTCATTCAATTTTTCGAAATAAAAATACAGATTACTTTTAAATTTTGTATCGTTTAAATCTTTTGAGATTGAATTTTTTAAATTATCGCGAATTTCTAAATAAAACGGCTGAACCTGCGCAAAAGTTTGCCCGTTAACGCGTAATCCTTTAATGCTCTCGTTAAAAATTTCTTGCTCAGAAATATTTGCCTTCGCAACTTTTCGCAAATCATCTGGCGAAATATAAGCATTTTTCATTTCTTTTATCGTTGGGGCGATGTTCGAAATAGGGATTTTTTTGAGTTTTGAAGAACTCGGTAATTCTTTTAATATTTTTGTTATAATTTCTTTTGTGATTAATTCATCGGCAGCCTCGTTAAGGTTTTTATCTGTAAAATATTCGCGATAATTTTGAATAATTTCATTCGCGAAACCGTGATAAGTGAAAATTCCAACTTTAAAAGAATCCGTACCAATAAAACGCAAAAGTCGCTCGCGCATATTCGAGGCTCCAGCTTCAGTAAAGGCCATTGCAAGGATATTCTCTGGTGCTGTGTCGGTTTTTTGCAAAATATTGGCAATTCGTGTTGAAAGCAATTGAGTTTTTCCTGTCCCCGGCCCAGCAATCACCAAAACTGGCCCATCGATTGTATCGACTGCCTCTTTCTGCTCTGCGTTTAACATTTTGTAATTTTTTTCGAAAATCTTTTGAAAGTCGTTCATTCTCCTATTTTATCATAAAAAGCGAACCTTGTTTAGAGCTCGCTTTGTGATTTATGTGAATATTCTCCGTTTTCGTTTGGTGAATATTTAAGGTTGAGCTTTTTCTCGAGTGATTCAATTCTATCTTGATATTTTTTTTCAATTTTTTGTTGACCATCGAAATTTTTAATATAATCGCTATAAAAAATCCCAAGAATGACGCTATTTGTGACTAACCCAGTAAAAATAATAATAGTTAAAATAATATGTAAAATCAATAAATCTCTTTTTTCGAAAAATTTCATAAATTCCTTTCTCGTAATTTTATATTAATTAAAGCATAAGTTTAATGAAAAAACAATATTTAGAAAACGAAAAAAGCCCGCAATGCGAGCTAAAATTTTAATCTATTGGTTGAAATCTACCGTCCATAAACATTCCTTTCGGTCGTGACCAGATTTTACTATTACCAACTTCGCAGTAATTTACGAGTTCTTCATCTTGTTCTGTGTGATGAGAAATACTTAGAATTTCATATTCTCCACCCTTATAGTGCCTATACTTTCCACCAATTTTAATTTCTTTGATAGGCTTAAAAGGGTTGTAGCCCAAACAATCGTGAAGGATTTTTTTGATAATCTTACTGATTTTTAATTTTGAACATTCTGTTATTTCAAAACTATTGTTATTGACTAAAAAACTAAAAGAAACCGATGGGTTGTCAGGAGAAACTCCCTTTTCAGGAATTAACAATCCCGAATAATCAAGCTCTAAATTTTTAGCTGTAAAACTATCTCGCAGAGTATAAGAAAATAAACCTTCCCAATCAATTGCTCGAATTGACAAAATAATTTGCTTATGAACAACAAGCGTCAAGTTAAGCGTTGTATCCTTTGCGGCTTCTTCTAAAGAAATCATAAAACCACCTCCAAATGTACTAACTATAACTATTATAAAATAAAGCATAAGCAAAAACAAGCCCTTTTGAGCCTGTTTTTATAAAATTTTTAAAACTATGAATTAAATTTTACCAATAAATCAATTGTTTTTTCGGTTAAAATTTGGTTTGCCAAGTTTCGGCGAATATCATCAGATGAAAGCTGTTTTTGAACCTCTTTGCTGTTTCTATATTGTTCTTTAATCTGTGCAATTCGGTCATCAAGCTCTTTAGTGTCTGACTTAACTTTTTCAACTTTCGAAAGCTCTGCTAAAGCCAATCCAGATTTTACGCGCATTTCAGCTGCTTCTTTAACATCTTTTTCGAGCCATTCTTCACGAGTTTTACCCATTCGCTCAAGATAGTCTTCAAGTGAAAGCCCGGAATACATCAAATTTTGTTGCATATCCATTTCAATGCTGCGCTTTTGATCTTCAAGTAAGATCTCTGGCACGGGAACTTTCGAAACTTCTGCTAATTTTTTAATAAGTTCGTCTTTAAATTTTTCATCTGCTTCAGCTTGTTTTTGAGTTTTCAAATCTTCTTCAATCTGTTTTTCGAATTCTTCTTTAGTTTTGAAATCACCTAATTTCGAAAGGAATTCTTCGTTGATTTCTGGCTCAACATTTTCTCGAACTTCGTGAATTTTTACTTCAAAAACAACTTTTGCACCAGCCAAGTCTTTTGCGTGGTAATCTTTTGGAAATTCTAAATCAAGTGAAAGTTCATCGCCAGCTTTTTTACCAATCAAACCTTCTTCAAACCCAGGAATGAAAGATTTCGAGCCAAGTTCAAGAGGAAATTTTTCAGCTTTTCCACCATCAAAAGCTACGCCATCTTTTTTGCCTAAAAAGTCGATGACGACTTCATCGCCATTTTTTGCCTCACGCTCAACTTTTTTCTTTTCGGCAAAATTCTTCAAAATTCGATCGATTGTTTCTTTAACTTCTTTTTTCGAAACTTTTACAGCTTCTTTTTTTACGCCTAATTTTTTATAGTCGCCAAGTTCAACTTTTGGCATAATTTCGGTAGTTGCGGTAAATTCTAGCTCAGTTCCAGGAATAAATTTTTTGACATCAACTTCTGGTCGATTAATTGCTTGAACTTTTTCTTTTAGAAATGCTTCAGCAACAGATTTTGAAAGCGCATTTTCAAGCGTTTCCTGATTGAGTAAAATTGGGTCAATTTGCGCAGCAACCATTTCGAGTGGTGCTTTTCCTTTTCGAAAGCCTTCAATTTTAACTTCTTTAGCGAGCTTTGTTAGTGCAACTTGCTCAGCAGCTTTTAATTCCTCAGCTCCAAGAGAAATTGTGAGCTCAACTTTTACATCTGAAATATTCTTTAACTTTGTCTTCATATCTATATAATTATAACACACCATATTTTTTTATGCAAAAAGAGTACTAATAAATGCTCAA
Source organism: uncultured Saccharimonas sp. (SeqCode) (assembly GCA_963526625.1). Lineage (GTDB taxonomy): Bacteria > Patescibacteriota > Saccharimonadia > Saccharimonadales > Saccharimonadaceae > Nanogingivalis. Next base: position 45,403 of record CAURNF010000001.1, on the reverse strand, counting down.
TAGTTTATAAATATGCAGTCCTCATTTATAAAAATTAAAAAGATATAAAAACAAACTATTTTTATCTAATGAATAATTATTTTGTCAAATAATTTCGCCGCACAAATTCATACATCAAAATGCCGCTAGCCACCCCAACATTAACACTTCTTGTTGAGCCGAATTGTTCAATTGCGATCATCTCTTCGCAGGCCTTGATCATTTCTTCTGAAAGACCATCGCTCTCATTTCCGAAAACGAAAATAGAGCCTTTTGAAAGTTGTGCATTGTTTAGATTCTTTGCACCTTTCTGGTTGTCGATTGCAATAAGTTTAGATTTGTTCTCTTTTACCCAATCTATGAAATCTTCCACGGTTTTATGATGAAAAACATTCATATAAGCCTCGGTCTTCATTGCGCCGCGCCGATTCCAATGTTTTTTGCCAACAATATGAATTCCTGCAGCATTAAAAGCATTGGCATTTCGAGCGATTGTACCAATATTAAAATCGTGCTGAAAGTTCTCAACAGCAATATGAAAATCATGCCGTGAAGTTTCAAGGTCTTTTTTAATTTCTTCAACCGATATACCCTTGTATTTATCAATCACATTTCGGGTATCGTTTTGAACGGTTAAACCTTCGCCAGTTTCGAAATTTGGTTTATTTTCCATTTCGAACCGATTTCACTAATTCTTTAGTATCTGGGCGACCTTTTACGCCAGGATTTAAAATATGCATTGGGTCGAAAATGTCTTTAATTTGCGAATATAATTCTTCAATTTCTTCACTGATATTTCTTGCAACAAAATGACCATAAATTCGCCCCTCACCTGCACCATACGCAAATTCACCATCAACTTTTGCAAGTAAAGCACCAAGGTCGGCAATAAATTTTAGTGATTTTTGACGGTCGCTAATTTTCGAAAAGTCAAATTCAGCTAGAATTTCAAAAATAGAGGTTAGTGCTGAACCTTGAATTGGTGCGGGAATGCTGTGTTGTAAGGCAAGTTTTTGAAGCCCTAGATAGAAAGTTTCGAAACGCTCCATTGGCACATAGACACCTTGAATTGGGTAGATTTCTTGCTTGATTACACCGCTCCTCGCTCGCAAAATTTCACGAACATCACGAATTGCTTCAAGTTCAGCTTTCGAACGTTCATCGTCTTCTGGAATCCAAACAGTTGTACCTTCAAATTTCTTGGCAATTTTTTCAATTTTATGTATTTTTGATGCAATTTTCTTTGCGTTTTTATCTGAAACTCCAACAACTAAAACTAATTTTGTGGCTAATTTTTGTGAATTCCTATCAAGATAAAATTGGTATTTTTTACCAGAAGCAACAGCAGCTTCAAACATTTTGCCATCAAATAATTCAACGATATCTGGTACGAATTTGGCAATTTCATCGTTAAAATCACGTGCGTCGTCGCGATTCGAAAAACTTACAACCATAAAATTGGTCTCGTTAACTATGTAATTTGTTTGAATTCTTGCCTGGGTAATAATTCCTAGCGTTCCGAGCGAACCAAAAAACAACGGAATTAAATTGAACGTTCCATCTTCACTTTTCACATTTGCAATTCCAGAATAGCCGAAGCTAGAATCGCTGTCGATTTGTTGAATTAAACTGTAATTATCTTCAATTAAAGTGTCAATTTTACGATAAATCTCTCCTTCGAAATTAGAAAGTGCGATTTTTTCGCTTAATTCCTTGCGAGAAATTTTTCCAATGTTAATAATATCGCCATTACTCAATATAACTTCTGCTTCGCTAACGGAATTTACTAAGTCGCCATAATTAAATTTTTCGCTTGGCAAATTCATTGCAATCGCCCCACCAACTGTGAGCCTTTCGCCAGCTGGACTTTGCGGAATCTCCATCGCTTGTGATGCAATTGCAAGATTCAATTTTTGAAAATTCGCCCCGGCTTGAACCTGAACGGTTTTAGCTCGTAAATCAAGCTCTTTAACTTTATCAAGATGTCGTGAAATATCTAATATAATTCCTTTTCCAATTGAAGAACCGTCGGTGCTTCCGCCATAGCCTCTCGCTGTAACGCCAAAAATATGACCTTTTTCAGCTAATTGCCAAGAAAACCGCATAATTTTTTGAATATCTTCACTAAAACGCGGGTAAACCACTAATTCTGGTTGAATTTTAAGAAAACTTCGGTCGGTTGAAAACTGCTTCAATCGAGTTTCGCGCGCCGAAACTTCGCCAATAATGTGTCCATTTAGATATTTCGCAATTTTACTCATTTGTTCCATTTTAGCACAAGCACAATTAAATTTCAACTTTTGATTTTTATTACGAAGAATGGTAAAATAGTTTATATGTATTCAAGAGCAACTCCTTTTCAAAAAGCAGACAAAATTGCTGGAACGCATCAAAAAATTGATCGTGCAGCTCGCTTAATTTTGCGAGAAATTATTTCGAAAAATCCAAAATTTTCAAAAATTCACTTCCCTAAAATTGATGAAATTTTAGTTTTTGAGGGAAATGGCGGTCCAGATGGGATTAAAACAAAATCACCAGGAAAAGATGAGCCTTGGCATTTTGTTGAGCCTTATGGCGATTTAGCGCCAATTCGAAGCTACGTTGAAAATCATCTTTTTAATATTTCGAAAGCTTTGAACGAAGAAAATTTTGTACGAGCAAGTTTTGAAGCCGGTTGGATGGCGCATGCAATAACTGATGCTTTAACGCCAGCTCATCAGTTCCCGATGACTGATAAAATTATTGAAATTTCTGGAAAAAAACCCGAAGAACGCGATAAATTGATTAAAAAGATGTTTCTTTCTGGGAAAAATTGGCGCGAGCGGATTTTGAAGAACTGGGAATATATTGGACCGAAAGGTGTAATGAGCTCGCATATGCTTTATGAAATGGGTGTTGCTACAATGATAACTTCAGTTGCTGCAAAGAAAATCATAAAGAGCCCAACAGATGAAGAAATTTTGCGAGTTTTAAAGGGTGAATTTATGCAAATTTTTGAAGAAAAAATTAAGTGGGTTGCCGACCAAAAATATTATGAAAGATATTTAGAGAAAGGCTGGACGACTGCTTTAGCACGAGAAACTAAACATGATCTTTTGCCTGAAATATCAAAAATTGTGGCACTTGGATGGTTTGAAGGTATTCGTCGAGCTCTTGAAGAAGATTTCGAAAATGCAAAAAATAAATCTGAGGATAAAAAATGAATATTCGGTTGATCTCAGGGATTTTTAAAAATCATAAAATCACAGCTCCAAATTCTCGCCAAACTCACCCAATGAGCGAACGAGCAAGAAACGCAATTTTTAATACGATTCAGGCGGAAATTCCAAATGCTGAAGTTCTTGATGCCTTCGCTGGAACTGGATCTTTGGGTCTTGAAGCGATTTCTCGTGGTGCTAAAAAAGTAGTTTTTATCGAAAAGAATAGATTAGCACAAAAAATATTAGCCGAAAATTTAAAAATTATCGAGAAGAATGAAAATGCTGGAGAAGCTAAAATAATTCGAAGTAGTGTTTCGGGCTGGATTGGGTCAAGCCAATCTCAATTCGAAATCGGTGAAATTTTAGAAATTCCAACTTTTGATATAATTTTTGCCGATCCACCATACTACGACCCTCAATTTCCGTCTATCGAAAGGCTTTCGAAAAGGTTAAGATCTGATGGAATATTAGTTCTGTCGCAACCTAAAGAAATTGAAAATTTTAAAGCAGAAAATTTAATTTTAATTAGTAAAAAGTTATATTCTGGCGCAAAAATCTTATTTTTTCGTGCAAAATAATAAAATAACCCTCAGGAGAAGGGTTATTTTATTGGGTTAAATTATAATCTTTCAAAAGAATCGGCGAAATTTGCAAAATTATTATCAAGAATATCTCCATCATTATTTGAAACCATCGCAATAAAGAATACTCGAGTCTTCCCAGACTTATCTTTTTTAGTAGGTAGGGCTAATATTTTTATAAATTGACTGTTGTGTGATATATTTCCTTCAACTGCCCGAGCTCCTTTGAAATCGATTACTTTGAAATCTTCTTCTGAAACATAACTTGAAAAATTACCGCCGACACCATTGATCGCAGAGTGGATTAATTCCTCCTTGCTAAGTTTTTGAGTGTCTTCATAATTTTCATCCGTGTCTGTATAACCAATGATGTAGGCATTTATTGCATTATTTGTGGAGTCTGATGATGCGCAAACATAGCCAACTGAATTATCACCAGTATTTTGTTTTGTAAAATTATCACATCCTTTCGCTTTGATTGCAAAAACGCCTTCCTTAGGTATGAACTTACCTGCATTTTTAGCTTTTCTAGTTCGCTCTTTAATCTTATCCTTATCAAACAGTTCGTCATCTTCCGCTAAGCCTGTTGTTTTATAATGCTTGGTCTCATTAGCTATATTTTTTACTGTATTTAGTGTATTTATTGTTGCTAAACCGTAAATTGTAACGGATAAGACGGTAAAAATTATATACGACAACCAGCAGAAAAGATTTGCTTTTTTATTTGCAACAGGGTCATTCTTAATAGCTGGCTTAACTATTACGAAGAATAAAATTAATCCCAGTATATTTAAGCCGAGTGGTAGAGCCATTGAAGCTCGTTTTACGTCACCAATTTTTAGAGTTTGTTCTTTAACTTTTTTATTGAAAATAATAATTTCAACAATAGCCCAGACAAAAAATGCGATCTGTGCAATTCCTAAAATCATTAGGAAGACTCCCATTAGGAGCATTCCACCAATCATATTATTTACCATTTTCTAATTCCTCCTTTTCATCTTCAAAAACTGTAAATAGTGAAATTGCCACTGGTAAAATAATCAAAAAGAAAATTTCAACCTGCGGCAGAAAAATAGATATTAATGCAACAACCGCAATCCATAAAACCATCATTCCTGTGCGAATTAAATGGTAGTTTCTTTGAACTTTACGATTTTCACCGTGAAAGAATCCTGTATTTTCGCCTAAGGCGCTCGCAGTAATCCAGCGCATACTTAAATCTGTAAAAAGGTAAACCATTGCATAACAGAAAGCGGGTAAAACCTCTGTTGGTGAAGAGAGTACCCAGCGCATAAATAGTGGAATAAGCGACAAAAAGAAAACATAAATCATGTTTTTCCAGATGAAGCTATTCGTAACCTTTTCAACTCTATCTAAAATGTGATGATGACGATTCCACTGGATTCCAACGATCACAAAACTCGCAAAGTAAATCAAAATTGCAAATCCAAAACTTTCCAGCTGAGCCAAATCTCTAACTGATTTTGGTAATTGAATTTCAAGCACCATAAGCGTAATAATAATCGCGGTGGCTCCATCAATTAAGCCAACAAGACGATCCTTCGAAATTCTTCCTCCGTGATAAATTTTGTGTATTCGACCAAGTCGCCTATATGCACTTCTCGTTCTATCCATTTTCCCCTTTCCGTACAATTTTATCACATCTTTTCGAAAATTCCAAGCAGCTTATGTATTTTTATAGAAACAAAAATCACCCTTTCGGAAAAGAGTGATTTTATTTAGATTAGCCTCGTGCAAAGTGCGCAAAAGCTCGGTTGGCTTCTGCCATTTTATGAGTATCTTCTTTCTTTTTGAAAGCTGCGCCAGTTTCATTGTAGGCATCAACAATTTCAAGCGCCAAGCGTTGACTATAAGGCATTCCGCTTCGTGCTCGCGCTGATTGAACTAACCAGCTAAACGCAAAGTGGAGTTGTCGGTGTCCTTGAACTGGGAATGGAATTTGATAGTTTGCACCACCAACGCGTCGAGACTTAACTTCAAAAGCTGGTGAAATATTTTTTAGTGCTTTTTCAAAAACTTCAAGAGGGTTTTCGCTATCAAGTTTTTTAGCTGCAGTTTCAAGAGCTTTGTAGACAGCTTTTTCGGCAGTAAGTTTCTTGCCGTCAAGCATAGATTTGTTAATTAAACGTTGAACCAAAATTGATTGATATTTTCGATCTGGTTTTAGTTCTCGTTGTAGTTTTTTAGTAACTTTTCGTGGCATCTTTATTTCTCCTTCTTCGCACCGTATTTTGAACGGCCTTGTTTACGATCTGCAACACCTTGAAGGTCAAGCGCACCACGAACGATATGATATCGCACACCTGGAAGGTCGGGCACGCGTCCACCACGAACCAAAACTACGGCGTGTTCCTGAAGGTTGTGGCCTTCACCGCCAATATAAGCCCAAACTTCGTGACCATTTGTCAAGCGAACACGAGCGACTTTTCGAAGAGCTGAGTTAGGCTTTTTAGGTGTTTTTGTTGTAACTTTAACACAAACTCCACGTTTTAGTGGTGCGTTTTGTGCATAATATTTAGTTTTTAGTGCATTGTGAATTCGACCAAGTGCTGGCGATTTTGATTTTTTCGCAGCAGTTTTACGAGGTTTTCGCACTAATTGATTGATAGTTGGCATCAATTCCCCCTTAAATTATTTTAATATTTTCACTTTTTCGAAAGTTGATAAAGTTTTCAAAAAAGTACCTCATATTTTTCGAAACAGCATTTTCGAAAAATGTCTTTACCTTTCTAGCTGAAATCACCAACACACAGGTTCATTCACTAGAAAGAGGAAACTCACTAGATATTTTAGCAGATTTCGAAACAAAATGCAAGCGTTTCAGACTAATAAATCGCGTTACATAATTAAAACATATTTAAGTAGAGAATATCATTTGTGACTATTTTAAGATTCTCTAAAATAAAAACCCGAGCAAAACTCGGGAGAAAATTACTGGAGGGTTATTTTTTTAAGCTTACTAATAAAATTAGTAAGCATTCCGCTTGCTTTTAAAAATACGCTTTTTGAGTTGAAGGCATTTAACTCAAAATCACCCCGCTCATCTATCTCGCCATTTTCGATTGTTAAGATGATATAGCGCTGGTTTTTTAAGATTTTAAAATCAATATTATTTCGCATATAGATCGCAATTACATTGCCTAAACATTCGATTAGAATATAAATTTCTCGTGAAGAGTTTTTATATAGAAAAGCTTCTGTTCGAAAAGTATTTGGATCTTCGGAAGATAAAAATGCCCTACTTTCAACATTTGAAAATCCAGCCTCCAATAGTAGCTTTTCTACATTTTCTTGCGTGAAAATTAAATCATCCATTTTTTAAACCTCCGTGAAAAGAACTAGATTTTAATTATATACTTAAAGAGTGGAAAAATCAAGAAAAAACCCAGCTTTTTGCTGGGTTAATGATGATATTTTGATTAAATAAACTTATTGCGCCGTTTGAACTCATCTTCTAGCTCTTCGAAGAATGAGTTAGCGCTACTCTTGCACTTTCGCAAGAGGTTTGTATGGGTTTTATTGCCAAAAGCTAAACCATCCTTTTTTTCACTCTTTATATATTTTCGCGAATAAATATTCGTTATAGAAATGCAGTTTGCATTTCTGGGAACTCCTCCATTAATATTGACAGGGCGAGCTGAGAGTTTTAGTATATTACCTAGATGATGAACTGAGATTATGAATAAATTTCCCCGTTCATCATGAATCTTTGCGCTTAAAATAGTTACCCCTTCTTCAGTTGGTGCTAAGGCCTTAACTGATTGAAACCCAACATCTTGAAGGGTGTCTATCAAAAATTGTTTTGAGAAGTAGTTCTTTCGATAAAGCTCTTGATTTGCTTTATCAGTGTTAAAAATTGATTCAATACAGTTTAAAATCAACATATTCATATTAATGTACCTCTGTTTTGTAAATACTTAAATTTAAACTAGAAAGTTCAAATTTAGCTTCAATATTCTACCATAAAAATATAAAGATGTCAATTGTTAAATGACGATTCCGCCGCCCAAACAAACTTCACCAGAATAAAATACAACACTTTGGCCACTAGTAATTGCGCGTTGTTCATCTTGCAATTCAATTTTCGCCGAATTATCACTTTCAAAAAATATTTTTGCATTCACGAGTGGCGCGCGATGGCGGATTCGAACTTGAATTTCTGCCCCATTTTCAACTTTTTGGTTGATCCAGTGAAGTGCTGAAACTTCGATTTTATTAGACCAGAGTTCTCCGTTATTGATGTCAGTTGTTACGAAAACTTCGTTAGTTTCCATATTTTTACCACAAACATAAAATGGTAGTCCGCCACCAATATTTAAGCCGTGGCGCTGACCTAAAGTGTAAAAAATCGCACCGTCATGCCAACCGAGAACTTCGCCTGTATTTTTGTTAATGATTTTTCCTGGTTTTTGTTCGGGGATAAATTGTTTTAGAAAATCACGAATTCCAATTTTTCCAACAAAGCAAATTCCTTGTGAATCTTTTTTTCGAGCAGTAAAAAGCCCGCGCTCTTTCGCCATCTCGCGCACTTCAGGTTTAGTAAATTTACCAAGTGGAAACAAAGTTCGCCCCAAAGCCTCACCTCGCACACGATACAAAAAATAAGTTTGGTCTTTATTTTCATCTTTTGCACGAAGTAGCTCGCCTTTTCCGCTTTTCGAAAGGTTGAAATTTTCGTCAGAATTTTCAGTAAAAGCATTTCGAACGCCAGCGTAATGGCCTGTTGCAATTAGATCGGCTCCATCTTCAAGTGCAGCCTCTAAGAAAAGCTTAAATTTTACTTCTTGATTACACATTATGTCGGGGTTTGGTGTGCGGCCAATTTCGTATTCGTCAAGCATATATTGCACAACTTTTTCGCGGTAGTATTTTTCGAAATCAAAAACTTTAAAATCAATGTCCAGCTGAACTGCAACTCTTTTTGCGTCGGCCAAATCTTCTGCCCAAGGGCATTTCATTCCTGGTAAATCTTGCGTCCAGTTTTTCATATAAACGCCTACAACGTTATATCCTTGCTCTTTTAAAAGCGCTGCGGTTAAAGATGAGTCTACGCCACCACTCATTCCAACATATACTTTAATTTTTGAATTATCCATTTATTCTCCTATATAAAATCTAAAAATTCCAAAAAGCTCGCTCATCGAGAGATACCAACCGCGTGAATTTGTCCACCAAAATCCATTCCAATCTGGATCATTCAAAACTGGTGCCGAAATCACCTCTACGCCCGAACCTTCTAAAGCTTTTTCGAATTCGAGTCTTGCTCGAGTTTGATGATATTTTGAAGTGGTTAGAATTACGCGCTTATAGCCATTTTGCTTGATTATTGTTGCAGTAAATTGTGCATTTTGGTGAGTGTTTTGAGCTTTTTCTTCGAGCAGAATTTCTTCTTCTAAAACTCCTTGTTTTCGGGCTAAATTTGCCATTTGGCGTGCGTCGCTTAAAACTTTAGGGTTAGAATTTGCACCTGAAAAAATTAACTTTTTAGCTTCAACCGATTTAAAAATTTCAATCGCTTCATGAGTTCTTAAAGCAGTATTTCCGCCAGAAATCGCTATAACTGCATCAATTTTTTGAGAACATTCGCCTTTTTTGTAGTTTGGGCAAATTTCGGCGAGCCGATTTTTATCACTAATAATTAAAGTTGTGCTAATAATAAAGACTACAACTAAACCCACAAAGGCTAAAATCCAAGCAATAAATTTTATCATTTACTTTTGAATCCTCTCAAACTCAGCTCGCACAGTTTTCGAAATTATTTCAGCTGCATGCTTTATGTTTTCTTCATTTGAAAGTTTTCCTAGCGAGATTCGCAAGCTTCCATCGGCCTCAGAATCGCTCAAGCCCATTGCGGTTAAAGTGTGCGAACGCGTACCTTTATTTGCTGCACAAGCTGAACCTGTTGCCACTAAAACTCCTTGCGTTTCGAGCGCAAAAACCATCCGCTCGGCGTCAATTCCAGGGAAAGATACTGAAATGTGGCTTGCAAGCTGTTTTTTTGGATTTCCAAGAAAAATCATTTCTTCATTCGAAAAGTTTTCGCTTAAAGTTTTTTTGAATAATTCCTTTAATTTTCGAAGGCGTTCATTTTCTTTTTTACGGTGCTTCTCTGCCAATTGAATAGCTTTTGCAAAACCAATTACGCTTGGCACATTTTCAGTTCCGCTCCGTAGATTTCGCTCTTGGCCACCGCCCACAATTTGTGCATTAAATTCAATTTCGCGATTGGCCCATAAAAGACCAGTTTGTTTTGGCCCATAAATCTTGCCAGCGTTTAAAGTTAGCATATCTACGCCAAGTCTTGCGACTGAAATATCAAGTTGACCAACACCTTGGCTAGCGTCAGAATGAAGGTAAATTGGTGTCTTTTCGTTATTCGAAAGCCGTCGCATTCGTTCCTCTCGCACAATTTCAGCAATTTTCGAAATTGGCTGAATTACGCCCGTTTCATTATTTGCAAGCATAACTGAAACAATCTTTGTTTTTGGTGAAATTTTTGCACGCAAATCTTCAAGGTCAATTATGCTATCTTTTTTAATTTTTACAAGTTTTTGGATACCGTATTTTTTGGCTGAATTCAAAACCGCGTGGTGTTCAAATTCGCCCACAAGAATTTCATCGCCATTTTCTTTTGAAGCTGCTGAAAATGCTAAATTAATGCTTTCAGTTGCTCCAGCTGTAATTACAATTTCATCACTTTTTGCACCAATATTTTGCGCAATTTGATGTTTTGCGTCTTCATAATCTCTTCGAACTTCCAAAGCTTGCACATAAGGCGCACTTGGATTGTAAAATTTTTCACTAAAATATGGTAACATTGCAGTCAAAACTTTTTCGCTCACCGGTGTTGTGGCGGCGTGGTCAAGATAAATAATTTCCTCGTTCATCTTCAATAGTATAACACATTTTTAAAAAGTTAACAAAAATTATTCTCTATTTTTTGCTATTTTTTCAGAAATTTTTAATGGATTTTTTGATTTTAAAATTTCCTCAATTTCATTCTTCGAAAGGCTTTGCCATTTTTTAATTCGGTGATTAAATATTTCAATTTTAACATTTCTCTGTGGTATCTTTAGCTTTTTATACCAATCTATAATTTTCGAAAGATTTTCTGGCTTAAAAATAAAACCTTCATATCCATATTTTAAACAGCTAAAGCCTAATCTATCGCCAATCTTAACTTTTCCGCCATTATCTTTTTTGCGTTCTTTTGATAATTCTGAAAAATCTAAAATTGCAAATTCTGGATATTCAAGAGCTTCGCCATACAACCGATTTTTTTTGTCTTCGTTTTCTTTCCAAGACATTTTTTGTGCTTGTTTAAATTTCTCGGCATTTTTAGGGTTTCGAAACAGAAAAATGTCAGTTCTAACTTTAGTTTTAGCTTTATTTTCTTTCAAAGCTATAATCATATTTTTCGAAAAGAATAATTTAAAAATTATGAGCCAAATTTTGTCGCTAATTTTTGGGTAAAAGCTTAACCATAAATGCTTTCTTCGATTAGTTAAAAAAGCAAAAAATGAATAAAATTTAATTTTAAATTCCATAATATTTCTCCTAAGCTTCGCAGGGTTTATACCTAATTTAATTGTTACTGAATTGTTTATGCCACGATTATAAATATTATCTTATATAAAAACTAAAGTCAATATATTTTTCGAAATAATGACACACTTGACTAAAATATAAAAATATAGTATAATTTTTTTCGAAGCTTAAATTCAAGGGTCGCGGAAACGACTATGAGCTTTTAAACTTTCTAAAGGAGAAAGAATATGGTTTTTCCAAAACCTTACGAAAAAACCAAAGAGTGCCCAAAATGTAAAGGTACTGGATGGGAAAAAGTTCAAGTGTTCGTAGGGGCTACCCCTTTTCCATGTAAGGAGTGTGGCCAAACTGGAAGAGTGAAAGAATGACTTTTAGAAAGGAGCACTTTTTAAAAAAGTATTACAAACAATATAATAAATCTATCAAAACTCCAATAAAATGATTTGTAATATTTTTTGTTAAGCCGCAATTTGCGGCTCTTTTAATTTTCGAAAAATTATGTTAAAATATTAGAACCGATTAAAATCTATAAACTATAAAAACGAAAGGAATTATGCTAAAATTTATTTTTAAATTTGCTAAAAAATATTGGCTAAGTTTAGCTCTTATGCTTATTTTTACGGTTCTTTCGGCAAAAATTAATCTTGATTTGCCACAATATACCGCAAAAATTATTACTGAAGGAGTAGCCATGAAAAATATGGAAGCTATTTATTCGAACGGCTTTCATATGATTGGGCTTTCTCTTTTGAGTGGAGCTTTAATGCTGGCGGGAATTTTCTTCGCGAGCCGTTCAGCTGGGGCGATGGCGCGCGATATTCGCCATGCAACTTTCGAAAAAATTGAAAACTTTTCGATGAACGAGTTTGGTAAATTCTCGGTTTCAAGCCTTACGACACGAATTACGAATGATGCACGGCAATTTCAACAAACTTTCACAATGATTATGCGAATGGGGATTTATGCCCCAATTGTTGGTGTTGGTGCGATTATTAATACTTTAGCAATTTCCAGTTCAATGAGCTGGATTATGGTTGCGACGATTTTTTCTATCATTGCTTTGACTACGATTATTGGTATTTTTGCTGTTCCAAAACTAAAGATTTTTCAAATAAAACTAGATAAATTAAATATGCAAACCCGCCAGACAATTACTGGTTTGCGTGTAATTCGAGCTTATAGAAAAGAAAAAGTTGAAGAAGAAAAATTTGACGAAATTAATAATGAAATGCTCAAAATGAATATCTTTTTCGAAAGGATTTTTGGTTTGATTTCGCCGTATATGACGATGGTTTCAGGGCTTGGTCTTGTAGCGATTGCTTGGATTGGTTCATATTTTGTAAAATCTGGCGAAATTTCAATTGGTGATGTAGCTTCCCTTACCCAATATCTTGCTCAAGTTACTTTTGCTTTCGTGATGCTTTCGATGATTTTTATGTCAATTCCACGAATGAATGTTGCGATTAAACGTTTGAGTGAAGTTCTTGATGAAGAAATTTCGGTGAAAGATAAAACTAAAACGCAAAAAATGCCAAAAACTTTCGATTTAACTTTCGAAAATGTTAGTTTTGTCTATTCAGATTCTGAAGAAGCCGTTCTTGAAAATATCAATTTTTCAGTAAAGCAAGGTGAAACTATTGCTGTAATTGGTGGAACTGGTTCAGGAAAATCTACTATTGCAAAATTAATTCCACGATTTTATGATGTTTCGAAAGGAGAAATCAAACTAGGCGGAGTGGATATTCGTGATTTAGAACAAAGCAAACTGCACAATCTAATCGGCTATGTTCCGCAAAAAGCAAGCCTTTTTTCTGGGAATATTCGTGAAAATATTAATTATGGTTCTTCGAAAAACTTGAGTGATGAAGAAATTATTGAAGCTCTAAAAATCTCTCAAGCTTGGGATTTTGTGCAAAAATTGCCTGAAGATTTAAACGAGAAAGTTTCGCAAGGCGGCAAAAATTTCTCTGGTGGTCAAAAACAGCGTCTTTCAATTGCTCGCGCGATCGCCTCAAAAGCTCCAATTTTAATTTTCGACGATAGCTTTTCTGCGCTTGATTATAAAACTGATGCTAAGCTTCGTGCCGAACTTGCTGTAAAAACTAAATCTCAAACTAAATTTATTGTTGCTCAACGAGTAACTTCAATTATGCAGGCCGATAAAATTATTGTTTTAGACGGTGGAAAGATTGTTGGAATTGGTACACATGGCGAACTTCTTAAAAATAATGAAATCTACCGCGAGATTGCATCTTCGCAGCTTTCTGATGAGGAAATTGAAACGCAAATTAAGGATTTTGAAAAGCAAAAATCTGCTCTTAAAACTAAAAAAGAGGCCAAAAAAGCGGTTTCGGTTTCGAAAAAAATAGCTAAAAAAAGTTTAAGAAAAGCGGTCGCAAAAAAATCTAAGAAAGGAGTAAAATAATGTCGAAAAATCAAAAAAACAAACTCTCATTAAAAACAGTTTGGCGACTTTTGCGATATTTTGTGCCTTTTAAAATTTCTGTCATATTTTTTGCGATTGTGGCAATTTTAAGCTCAATTTCGGCAATTATTGGGCCACAAATTGTAGGTGAGATGATAAATTTAATCACTAAAAATTTTGAAATTCGTGCCGGTACTGTTCATTTTAATCCTGATTTTTCGAAAACAGCTGAATTTGGCTTTTTACTGACTGCAATTTATGTTAGTTCGGGAATCTTTGGTTATGCTCAAAACTGGATTATGGGTCAGATGGTGCAAAAAATTGTTTTTAAATTACGTGATGAATCTTCGAAAAAGATTGCTCGCTTGCCGCTTGCGTATTTCGATAAGCATAAAACTGGTGATACAGTTTCAATTATTACGAACGACATTGAGATGCTTAGCAACAGTTTGAGCGAGAGCTTAAACCAGCTTTCGTATTCAATAATTACGATTGTTGGCGTAACTATTATGATGATTTCAATTAGTTGGCAAATGAGTTTGATTGCTCTTGCGACTGGAATAATTTCGGTTGGAATTATTATGATTATTTCGAAGTTTAGTCAAGTTTATTTTACGGATTTACAAAAATTTACATCAAGTTTAACTGCTCATACTGAGGAGATGCTTTCTTCGCACGAAGTTATTAAGGTTTATAACGGTGAAAAATCATCAGTTGAAAATTTTGAAAAAATCAACAATAAAATGTATATTTCATCTTGGAAGTCTCAGTTTTTTGGCGGACTTCTCTACCCAATTATGGGTTTCATTAATAACCTTTCAACTTTAACCGTTGTGGTCATTGGTGGTGTTCGTGCATTGAATGGTCAGATGACAATTGGTGAGATTACTGCTTTTATGCAATATATGAGCCGATTTACGCAACCAATTTCGAATATCGCAAACTCAATGACAAGTGTTCAGACAACGGTTGCAGCTTGTGAGCGAATTTTTGGCTTTCTTGATGCCGAAGAAGAAACTTTTGTTGAAATTTCAAAAACTTTGCCAAAAGAAATTAAAGGCTCTGTGGAGTTTTCAAAAGTTAATTTTTCGTATTCAAAAAATAAGCCAATTATTACGAATTTCAGCACAAAAATTGCGCCACGTTCAAATGTGGCGATTGTTGGCCCAACTGGAGCTGGAAAAACTACACTAGTGAATCTATTAATGCGATTTTATGATATTGACAGCGGAAAAATTACAATCGACGGAATTGACATTTCGAAAATGTCGCGGCATGATGTTCGTTCACTTTTTGGAATGGTTCTTCAGGATACGTGGCTTTTTAATGGCACGATTGCTGAAAACTTGGCTTATGGAAAACCTGATGCCACTCGCGAAGAAATTATTGAAGCCGCAAAATCCGCTCATGCCGACCACTTTATTCGAACCTTGCCAAAAGGTTATGATACGGCAATTTCTGAGGATATTGATAATATTTCGGCTGGTGAAAAACAGCTTCTCACAATTGCGCGGGCAATTTTGGCAGATTCGCCGATGCTAATTCTTGATGAAGCAACCAGTTCTGTTGATACGCGAACAGAAGCAGCCATTCAATCTGCGATTGATAATTTAACTCACGGCCGTACAAGTTTTGTGATTGCGCACCGACTTTCAACGATTCGAAATGCTGATTTGATTCTAGTGCTGGAACATGGAAATATTGTTGAGCAAGGCTCTCACAAAGAATTACTTTCGAAAAATGGTGCCTATGCGAAACTTTACAATTCGCAATTTGCTGAATAAAATTCGAAAAATAAAAAAGCCCGATTATTTCGGGCTTAATTTGTTGGCTTTATACTTGCGAAAATTCTGCAGCTAAAGCGCAGTGATTATAAATTTGAGCGCTATCGTTGCGATCAGAATGATCTTTAGCATAAATCTTTCTTAAAAAATGAAACGCGTTCGCTAACTTGCGATGATGACATGAAGGCCATAATTCTTCGATCTTTTTGAAGAACTTGCGCCCTTCTGTTACGGTAAAATCGTAAAATTTAGCATAAGCTAGCCAAAAGACTAACTCTTCGATATTATTTTTCTGATAAGCTTTTTCAAGCTTATCAATAACTTTAGACAGAGGTGTCTTTGGCGTCACTTTTCTTTCAAGATACTTACCGATCCCAGCGAGATTTTCTTGATTTTGGGTTTGAACCCAAGAAATTACTTTAGCCATTTTTATGGCCTCCTTTATATAAAATAGAATTTCCAGCAAAAGCCAACTTCTTAAAATTCGAGCTAAAAGCTCAATTTTCATAGTTGAAGCTTTTAACTTGTTATTATTCTATCATAAAAAAGCTTTTTTGTCAATACTTAGTAGAAATTTTTCAAAAACTCTTCACTTTTCGAAATTTTTATGTTAAAATAGTTTCATACGGGCATAGCTCAGTTGGTAGAGCACAGGTCTCCAAAACCTGGTGTCGGGAGTTCGAGTCTCTCTGCCCGTGCCAAATTTGCCTTTTTTGCACCGGAAACGGTGTTTTTTATTTTGTCATTGTTTTTTGTTTTATTTTAGTGTATAGTGGTTATGTTATGGAAACTTATATAATAACTTTAATTGTAGAATTTTTTGCATCTTTTATATTTGGTGGATTTATTTTGTGGATTATATCCTTCTTTATAGCTAAAAAAGTTAAAAAAGAAAACTTTACTTTTGTAAAATTTATGCTTATTTTATTCTTTATAATTCCATCTTTATTGGTTATAATTAGTAGTATTATACATTTATTAAACAGTGTGTGCTATGGCGAGGTGGCTGGTTATAGATGTGCATCAATACTTCTAAATTTATTTTTCTGGTTTTACCCAGTTCATTTCGCTCTTGCTCTAATCTTTGCCATTTCAAGAAAAAAGTCAAAGCTTCAAAAATTAGAATCTCCAAAATTTAAGAATAATTCTCGCCAACCTTTTCAAAAAATGCTATAATATACTTATGGCTATTGTTGATAAAGAGTTTGGTGAAATTAAAATTCGAAAAAACAAACTCGCTTGCTCTGTGAAACTTTCTGTTGGTGTTGATGGAAGCTTGCGGGCGTCAATTCCCTATTATTCGCCGGAGTTCGCTGTTCAGCGTTTAGTTAATCATAATCGCACGCAAATTCGCGAAATGCTTGCTTTGCATAATGCTAAAAATCTTTATAAAAATGGTGATTTAATTGGTAAAACGCATACACTTTTTTTGCGAAAATTTTCGGGCGAAGAAATTAAAATTTCGTTTGACGGCAACCAGATTTTAGTGCAAATCCCGCAAGAGTCAGCTTTTGAAAGCCAAGTTGTGCAGACGGAAATTCGTAAAATCGTTGCTAAAATTCTTCGAAAGCAAGCTAAGGCGTATTTACCCCGCCGAATTGATTTTTTGGCAGAAAAATATGGTTTTAGCTTTAAAAAATTGCGTTTTTCGCACACGGGCACGCGGTGGGGCTCATGCTCTTCCAGTGGAACAATTTCTTTAAATATTGCGTTGATGAATTTGCCACACCATTTGATTGATTATGTGATTATTCATGAGCTTTGTCATACTCGGCAAATGAATCATTCGCCTAAATTTTGGCAAGAAGTTGAAAAATATTGCCCTGATTATAAGGAATGCGTTCAAGAAATAAAACAGTTTTCGCCAAGTATTTAGGTCGAAGCAGATAATTGGTTAAGCCGCTTGCGCTTTTCTTTTAAATTTGCTAAAATAGAGATGTAAATTTTAATCGTAAAGGCAAAAAATGAAAATATTAATGCTTGGGTGGGAGCTTCCTCCTCATAACAGTGGTGGTTTGGGTGTAGCTTGTTTTTATATGGCTAAGGCGCTTGCAAATAGTGGCGCTAATATTGAATTTGTCGTTCCGTATAAAGACAAGCATACCGAAATTGATTTCATGAAAGTATTGAATGCTACGAATTTTTCTGAAATTCATAAATTTGGTGCTGGAGCTTACGATTCTCCGCATTGGGTGCGTTCAAGTCATAACGCTAGTAATTTTCTACCAGATATTCGTTCGATTCAGAAAGAATATTGTGAATTTATTCGTGAATATTTAAGTAATCCAAAAAATAAACCAGATGTGATTCATGCACACGATTGGTTAACTATGGAGGCTGGAATCCTTGCCAAAAAACTTACTGGTGCGCCACTAATTACTCATATTCACGCTACCGAATTTGATCGTTCTGGTGGAATTTCTGGCAATCGAGAAATTCATAATATCGAATATGCTGGAATTTGCGCATCTGACAGGGTTTTTGCAGTTTCGAAAAATACTCGAAATGTAATTATCAAGAAATATCAAATTAAGCCCGAAAAGATTGAAGTAGTTTATAATGCGATTGAAACTTCAGCTCTCGCTAATCTGCAAGATTACGATGATCGAACCTACCGTTATCTTGAATACCTAAAATCACAGGGATATACTGTAATAATGGCTCTAACTCGCTTTACTGTTCAGAAAGGTTTAACTTTTTTAATGCAAGCGGTTGCCGAGGCTATTTCGAAAAACCCAAAAATCGCCTTACTCCTTGTTGGGGATGGCGAACAGCGTAATCAACTTATCAAAATGGCGAGTGATTTTGGAATTTCGAACAAGATTTTCTTCACGGGATTTTTGCGAGGCGAAAAATGGCGTGATGCTTACGGTGTGGCCGATATTTTTGTGATGAGCTCAGTAAACGAACCTTTTGGTCTAACAGCTTTAGAGGCGGCTCATTTTAACAATGCATTAATAATTTCGAAACAATCTGGGGTAGGTGAAGTTCTTCAAAATATTTTACGTTATGATTTTTGGGATACTAAAAAACTAGCAAATCAAATTTATGAGGTTTCAACCAATAAAAATCTCTTACAGAGTTTAAAAAATGGTGTTCAAGAGGAATATGATCGGATTTCTTGGAGTGATATCGCCGAGCAAATTATGGAAGAATTTATACGTTTAACAGAGGCAAATGATGGCTAAGAAGTCGATTGTTCTCTACCTTCATGTTCATCAGCCCTGGCGCGTTCGTGACGATCAAACGCTTTTTGATGTTGGCACAAATAAAAATTATTTTAGCGAAGAAAAAGGCCTAAAGCGGCAAAGTAATGGCGAGATTTTTCGAAAAGTTGCTGAAAAATCTTACATCCCAATGAATAATTTGCTCGAAAAACTATTAAAAACTCACCCAGAATTTAAATTTTCATTTTCGATTACAGGAACTTTCATTGATCAAGCACAAGAATTTGTGCCAGAAGTTCTAGAAAGCTTTAAGCGCCTTGTTCAAACTGGGCGAGCAGAAATTGTTGCCGAGACATATTATCACAGCCTCGCCTTCTTTTTTGATCGTGAAGAATTTGAAGCTCAAGTTTGTGCGCATCAGGCAAAAATTCGTGAAGTTTTTAATGTTGAAACTACTGCTTTTCGAAATACCGAGCTTTCATATAATGATGAACTTGCTAAATGGGCGGACGATTTTGGCTTTAAAGCAATTTTAGCCGAGGGATGGGATCCGATTCTGCAATGGCGCACGCCGAATCATATTTATAAGCCAAAAGGTACAAAAAATATTCGTCTACTTCTTAAAAACTACAAGCTTTCTGACGATCTTGCTTTTCGTTTTTCGAATCAAAATTGGCAAGAATATCCGCTCACAACTCAAAAATATATCAGTTGGTTAGAATCCTCAAGCTGTCATAGTGATGTAATAAATCTTTTTATGGATTACGAAACATTTGGCGAGCATCAGTGGGCGGAATCTGGGATATTTGATTTTTTCGAAAGCTTGGTTTCGCATTGGTTAAAAAAACCAGAGCACGGATTCAAAACTGTTACTGAGGCCGCTCAAAGCGAGCCTGTTGCGGAAATTTCTATGCCAAATACAGTAACTTGGGCAGATACTGAACGCGACTTGACCGCTTGGCTCGGTAATTCAATGCAACAAGAAGCAATGAAATACCTCTATGCTTTAAAATCGCGGGTTTATAATTCACAGAATGGAAATTTGGTTGAAGATTGGCGGCGATTAACTACTAGTGATCACCCCTATTATATGTGCACGAAATATTTTAATGATGGCGATGTTCATGCATATTTTTCACCATATAAATCTCCCTATGATGCATTTTTATACTTTATGGATACATTGCGAGATATGGATTTTCGGCTAAAAGATATTCCTCCATTTAAGCAAAAAAATATTCGAAAAACTCAAAAAATTCTTCAAAAATCACTTTTTAAAACTCCAAAAAATACAAAACGCAAGAAGATTTTTGCGCGAATGCTTCATAGGAACTTAATGTTTACAAAACGAAAGCGAGGTTAGAATGGCGAAAACAGCAATTTTAAGCAATGGCAATTTGAATGTCGGGTTAAATGAATTTGGTCTGGTGAGTGATTTTTATTTTCCAGATAATGGTTATGAGAATCATACACTTGGCCGCGACCTTTTTCATCGTGTTGGAATTAAAATTGGCAATAATTTTTCTTGGCTCCATTCTGGTGAGTGGCAATTCTCGGTTGAATATTTTGAAAATGCTTTAATCTCAAAAACTGAAGCTATTAATCAAGAACTTCAAATCAAAATAACTTTTACTGATTTTGTAGCGAGTGATTTTGATGTTTTTGGGCGAAAAATCCAAGTTCAAAATCTTGCAAATTATCCACGTGAAGTTCAGTTTTTTTTGCATCAAAATTTTGCAATTAACAGTAGTTTTCACTTGGCTGATACCGTTCAGTTCTTGCCTTTCGAAAATAATGAAAAGGCAATTTTGCACTATCGCGGAAAACGTGCTTTTATTATTTCTGCTCAAAGAATTTTCGAAAAACCTCTTCAGGATATTTTTGAGGATTTTAACCAGCATACGGTTGGCTTGTTCGGAATTGAAAATAAGCTTGGTTCTTGGGTAGATGCTGAAGATGGCATTCTCTCGGGCTCAAATGTTGAGCATGGACAGACTGATTCGGTTGTTGGGTTTGATTTTTCTCTTGGTGTTTTTGAGAGTGCAAATTTTCAATATTCAATTTCTTGTGCCGATGGCCACGAGCTTGCTCGTACAAATCTTCAAAAGGTTAGAAATAATGGCTTTTCGAAAGCTTTAAATGAGACCAAAAAATATTGGCAAAAATGGCTCTCACCTGCTTTAAGAGTCTCGAAAAAACTTGATTCAAAATATCAAAAAAGTTTTATTCAAAGTTTAATACTAGTTAAATCTCATCTTGCGAAAACTGGTGCACCGATTGCTAGCAATGATAGTGAAATGTTGAATTATGCGCGAGATTATTATTCTTATTGCTGGCCTCGCGATGCTCTTTTTGCAATTTGGCCATTAATTCGTATTGGCTATCGTGATGAACCTCAAAAATTTTTTGAATTTTGCAAAAGATCGTTAACTTCGGGAGGATTTATGATGCATAAATATTTACCGAATGGCGAACTTGGTCCAAGCTGGCACCCATATTCACAAGGTGGCGATACTCGAAATCTACCTATTCAGATTGATGAAACCGCAGGAATCCTTTTCTTGTTTGCTCAATATTATAAAAAATTTCGTGAAAACTCAATTTTGAATGAATTTTATGACGACTTAGTGAAGCCGACTGCTAATTTTTTAGTAGATTTTTGTGGTGAAAATGATTTACCAAAACCAAATTATGAGCTTTGGGAGATGGATTTTCTTTCAACAACTTATTCGACTTCGGTTGTTTTTGCAGCATTATACTCTGCTTCAAAATTAGCTCAAGCTGCAAATCGCGTGCATGATGCAAAAAAATGGCGTGAGCAAGCTTTAAAAATTCGTTCTACCGCACAAAACGAGCTTTTTAATGAAGAAAGCAATTACTTCTATCGTGGAATTTGGGCTAATGGCAATAAAGATCCAAAAATTGATTCGTCAAGTTTTTATGGTGCATTTATGTTTAACCTTTTTGAATTTAAAGGCGAAAAGTTACAGACTGCTTTTAAAACTCTTGAAAATCGTTTTACAGCTAATGACAATATTGGACTTCCAAGATTCGAAAACGATATTTACTATAGATTTAGCGATGATTACGAAGCAAATATTTGGCCGATAACGACACTTTGGCGTGCGGAATTTTATATTGCTCTTGGTGAAATTTCGAAAGCGGAGGAAATTATTGAATGGGTTCTAAAGCAGCAAACTTCAACGGGAATTCTACCCGAACAGATTGATCCACGCGATTTAAAACATCTTTCGGTTGCACCGCTAACTTGGTCTCAAGCAGAGTATGTTTCAGCTTTATTAGATTTAGTTGCTTTTGAAGAAGAATAAAAAAGATCCATAATTATTAGCGCTAATAGTTTCAAAAAATCTGGCAAAAATTTACATTTATAAATGCCTAGTTAACTCCTTAAAGAGCTACTTAATTTTGCTAAAGGTTGTTTTCTAAAATAATCTGCCTATAGTAAAAATAAAATAATCTACAATAAAAATAAGCTCTCAGTAGAAAGCTTATTTTTATTGCTTTTTCTAAAGTTCAGATTACCAAACTTTTAGCAATAGTTCACCGCCAAGTCGTTGTTTCTTGGCTTCGAAACCGTTCATAACACCTTTTGATGTTGAAAGTAGTACCATTCCACGACCACTTTTAATGCGTGGAATTTCTTCTACGCCAACATACATTCGGCGACCTGGCTTACTCATTCGAGTAAGTTCGTTAAAGCGCACAGCTTCACCATCTTTGGCGATTTTTACTACCAAAATATCACGTGGTTTTGCTGATTCAACTTTAACAGATTCAATATAATTAGCTTTTGCAAGCTCTTTCGCTACAACTTCTTTCAATTTGCTTGAAGGAACACGAATTTCATTCTTGCCAACCAATGCCGCATTTCGAATGCGAGTTAGAAGGTCGGCGATTGGGTCAGTTGATTGTAATGACATAGTCTCTCCTTCCTTCTACCAACTACTTTTTGTTACGCCTGGGATCTCACCCTTTGAGGCTTTGATGCGGAAAGTGATTCGGCTCATACCAAATCGTCGCATATAACCGCGTGGTCGACCATCAAAATTGTCGCGGTTCTTAAGTCGTGTAGGACTTGAATTACGTGGAAGCTTTTGAAGACCTTCTTGGTCGCCAGCAGCTTTTAATTCGGCGCGTTTTGCAGCATATTTTTCAATCATTTTTTTGCGTTTCAAGTCTTTTGCAATCATTGATTTTTTAGCCATTTACGCTTTTCCTTTCTTCTCAAATGGAATTCCGAATTTTTCAAGCAACGCTCGACTATGAGCTTCACCTTCATTTTTAATCACGAAAGTTACTTGCAGACCGTGAAGAATTTGAGTTTCTTCAAAAGTTAGTTCTGGGAAAACAGATTGTTCTAAAATTCCCAAATTGTAATTTCCGCCTTTATCAAAACCTTTTGCTCCAACACCGTGAAAGTCACGCACGCGAGGCAAAGCTACATTTACAAGGCGATCAAGAAATTCATACATTCGATCGCCACGCAAAGTTACACTATGGCCGATTGGGGCGCCCATTCCGCCACGAATTTTAAAGGTTGCAATTGATTTTTTAGGCAAACGCTCTACTGGAACTTGACCAGTGATTTTTGTAATTGTATTTTTTACAACTTCTTGAAAACGCTTGTCTTCCTTTTTCTTACCTGTTCCTACGCTAACAACGATTTTTTCAAGCTTTGGAACTTGGTGGATATTTGTTAGCTCTAGTTCGCTTTGGAGTTCTTTAGCAATTTTATCTTTGTAAAGAGTTTTCAAGCGAGGAACATAAACAGTAGTTTTAGCCATTATTTATCTCCTTTTTTGCTTGATTTAGCGCTTTTAGCTTCTACTTTTTTAACTTTATGAACTGGAGTTGGAACATGAATGTCTTTTACTCCACCGCGCGGATTGAATTGATTTGGTTTAATGTGACGATGCTTTTTACCAACACCCTCAACCAAAACAGCATTTTTCTTTGGTAAAACTTTTACAACTTCACCAGTAACGCCTTTGTCTTTTCCACTGATAATTATAACATTATCACCCTTAACGATTCCATTTAACGCCATATTATAGCACCTCCGGAGCTAAGCTGATAATTTTGTTATATCCCAAATCGCGAAGTTCGCGTGGCACTGGACCAAATACGCGAGTCGCTTTTGGAGTTTTGTCGTCGGCGATAATTACGGCCGCATTATCATCAAAACAAATAGTTGAACCATCTTTTCGACGAATTTGGTCACGAGTTCGCACAACAACGGCTTTCACAACTGATTTTTTCTTAATATTACCAGTTGGGTTAGCATCTTTAACAGTAGCGACAATGATATCACCAACTCTTGCATATCGGCGTTTTGAACCACCTAGTACACGAATACAAAGGATCTCTTTTGCGCCACTGTTATCTGTTACTTTAAGTCGGCTTTCTTGCTGAATCATTATGCCTCCTCTTTCAATTCTACTGAACCTCGAGCTTTCTCAACGATTTCAACTAAAGCAAAACTCTTAGTTTTCGAAATTGGTCGAACTTCTTTGATGATAACTTTGTCACCTTCACCAGCTTCATTGTTTTCATCATGAGCAGTATATTTTCGAGTTACAGTATATTGCTTGCCGTAAATTGGGTGTGTTTCACGGCTATGAACTGTTACGGTGATAGTTTTGTCGGCTTTAGCGCTCGAAACAACACCTGTCAATGTAGTCGCCATATTAGATTTCACCTTTCTTTACGAATTTAACTTTTACTGGAAGTTTGTGACCAGCAAGTCGCATAGCTTCGCGTGCAACTTCTTCTGAAACACCGTTCATTTCGAACATGACTGTTCCAGCTTTAACTTTAGCCACAAAGAATTCTGGGTTTCCCTTACCGCTACCCATTTTCACATCTTGTGGTTTTCGAGTAACTGGTGTGTGCGGGAATATTCGAATCCAAACCTGACCTCCACGCTTAATATAACGAGTCATAGCTGTTCGGGCTGATTCGATTTGTCGCGAGTTGATTCGCTCGTTCTCAAGGCTAACCAATCCATAGTCACCGAAGGCAATAGTGTTTCCACGAGTTGCTCGGCCTGGGTTTTTACCTTTTCGAACTTTTCGGTGAGCGGTTTTCTTTGGTAACAAAATAGCCATTACTTATCGTTCCTTTCACCTTTATTAATCCAAACTTTTACGCCGATAATACCAGCAGGAGTTTGTGAACGTGCACCGTGATAGTTGATATCTGCACGAATTGTATGAAGAGGAACAGATCCTTCGGAGAATTTCTCGCGGCGGCTCATTTCAGCTCCATTCAATCGTCCAGCAACCTCGATACGAACACCTTTCGCACCGGCTTGCATTGTATTTTGTAATGCCATTTTAACGGCTCTGCGGAAGTTAATTCGTCGTTCCAATTGTCTAGCAATATTTTCAGCAACCAATTTAGCTGAAAGCTCTGGTCGGCGAACTTCTTCAATATTAATTCGAACTGGTAAACTCACCATTTTTTCAAGTTGAGTTTTAAGTTCTTGAACGCCAGCACCACCTCGACCAATTACGACACCAGCTTTTGCTGTATGAATTGAAACAGTGATAAGGTTTTCTGTTCGTTCAATTTCGATTCGATCAATTGTTGGTCGACTTTCGAATCGTTTTTCGATAGTTTTTCGAATTTTGTCGTCTTCAATTAAGAATTTCGCAAAATCTTTTTTCTGGGCAAACCATCGTGAATCCCAGTTTTTATGAGCTTGCAAACGGAAGCTAATCGGATTAACTTTTTGACCCATTATTTGCTCTCTTTCTCTGCTTTCGCAGTAGTTTTCTTAACTTCAGCTTTTTTAGCTGGAGCTTTCTTCTCTTTAACAACGCCAGAAACTTCTACTAAAATGTTTGAAGTTTTCTTTTGGAAAGGAAGCGCCATTCCTCGCATATGAGGTTTAAATCGCTTCAATCGTGATCCAGCAGTAACTGATAAAGTTGTAATTACTAGAGTTTTTGGATCAGCATTATCATTATTTTTAGCATTAGCTGCAGCTGATTGGATAGCTTTTTTCACAGCCAAAGCACTTCGGCGTGGAGTGTGATCAAGAATTACTAAAGCGTCAGCAACGGTTCGACCACGAACAAGACTTGCCACGATCGAAACTTTTCGTGGAGTTTGACCAATACCTTTAATGTAGGCACGAGTTGTTACATTAGCCATTATTTTTTATCCTTTCCGCCGTGTTTTCGGAATTTACGTGTTGGCGCAAATTCACCAAGTTTGTGTCCGACCATATTCTCTGAAATATATACAGGAATATGTAATCGACCATTGTGAACAGCGATAGTTCGACCAACCATTTCTGGTGTAATTGTACTTGAGCGAGCCCAAGTTTTAATCACTGTTCGGTCATCAGCTCCAAGAGCCGCTACTTTTTTAGCAAGCTTGAAGTCGATAAACGGACCTTTTTTCAATGAACGACTCATTTATTTTCTCCTCTTAGCTTCGTGACGACTCTTCACGATAAATTTATTAGTACTCTTACGTCGGCGAGTTTTGTAGCCGAGAGTTGGTTGACCCCAAGGTGTGCGTGGAGTTGAGCGACCAATTCCGTGTCGTCCACCGTCACCACCACCGTGTGGGTGATCTACAGCATTCATAACAACACCACGAACTGTTGGGCGAATACCTTTACGGCGTTTGCGTCCAGCAGAACCAAGTTTAACGTTTTGATGCTGAATATTTCCAACTGTTCCAAGAGTTGCCTCTGCTTCCAATCGGAATTTTCGAACTTCACCTGAAGGTAATTTTACCTGAGCGTAGTCACCTTCTTTCGCCATCAACTGAGCTTTAGCACCAGCTGAACGAACCATCTGCGCACCTTTTCCTGGTGTGATTTCGATTGCGTAAATCAATGAACCGACAGGAATTTCTGAAAGTGGCATTCGGTTTGAGGCTTCAATTTCAATGTCTTTTTTACCAGTTTGGAAAACTTTACCTTGGAACATTGATGTATCAGCCAAAACGTAGTAGAATTTACCATTTTGATCTTGAACTCGAGCAATTCGTGCACTTCGGTTTGGATCGTATTCAATTTCTCGAACGGTTAAAGTTAAACCTGTTGGCATTTTATGAGTCAAAATTCGGTAATGTCGTTTAACACCACCACCTCGGTGTCGAACCGTAATTCGACCAGAGTTATTGCGTCCAGCATTTTGCTTTTTCGCTTTCAAAAGACTTTTTAGCGGTTTTCGAGTTGTAATTTCGCTATAGTCTTCAGTCGTCATACCGCGTCGAGCAGGAGTCGTAGGATTATATTTCTTAATAGCCATTACTTCTTCTCCTCAGCAGTTTCAGCTTCAGTGCTTTCAAAGATTGCAATTTTATCGCCTTCTTTTACAGTCACGTAAGCTTTCTTGATATCTTTTTGAGTTGTTGAACCAGCAACGTATCGTTTTGGATTTCGAGATTTGTTGATTCGTTTAGTTTTACCAGCTTGAACAACAGTTCGAACTCCAGTTACAGTTACTTCAAACTCTTTTTCAATCGCTTCTTTGATTTGATTCTTGTTCAAAGTTAGCGGTACATTAAATACGTAAACATTTTTTGTTGTAGAAAGAGCATAAGCTTTCTCAGTTGCACGTGGAGTAATAGGTTTAATCGCCATTATTTTTCTCCTCCTAGCCAGCTTTCGATTGTTTCAATTGCTTTTGGTGCAATAACAATGTGATCTGCGTTCAAAATGTCGAATACGTTTAGATACATTGGCGAAACAAGTAGAGCTTCACTGATATTATTGGTTGCACGGATAAGTTCATCTGTTTTTTCAGCAACAATAAGAACTCGTCGATTCAAGTTATTCTCTTTCAAGAATTTTGCAACTTCAGCAGTTTTACCAGTTGTTTTAATTTCTGCAACAAGAACTTTATCAGCTTGAACTGTCAAAGCTTGTCGAAGAGCAACTCGTTTTGAAGTTTTCGAAATCTTTTTAGTGTAGTTTTCGTTACCACGTGGTCCAAAAACAATACCACCGCCTCGCCAGATTGGGTTTCGAATTGATCCAAATCGTGCGCGACCAGTTCCTTTTTGTCGCCATGGCTTTTTACCACCACCACGAACTTCACCGCGTTGTTTTGTTGTAGCACTTGCCAAGCGGTTGTTAGCAAGATAAGCGTCATAGGCAAGCTTTAATAGTTCATGATTTCGAACTTCAACTGCAAAAACGCTTTTTGGAAGAGTTGTTTTTTCAGCCATTATGCTTTACCTCCAATGCTGATAAGACCCTTCTTTGGTCCTGGCACAGCACCTTTTAGCCCAATTAAGTTATTTTCTGCATCGATGTAAGCAACTGTTAGATTTTTAACAGTAACTTTGTCGTGACCCATTCGTCCAGGCATTCTTTTACCTTTGAAGACTTTTTGTGGATACATTGAGCCGATTGACCCAACACGACGCACGTTTCCGTTTCCACCGTGCGAACTCTTGCTTGTGTTAAAGTTGTGTCGCTTAACCGTTCCAGCAAAACCTTTACCTTTGCTTGTTCCAGTTACATCAACAATGTCGCCAAGCTCGAAAGCTTCAACATTAATTTTAGCGCCAACTTTTATATCCGCAGGAATTTCGTCAACGCGGAACTCACGAAGATGCTTCGGAGTTACCTCTGCTGGTTTTACATGTCCAGCCACGGCCTTGCTCAGGTTCTTACCCTCACCAAATGCCACTTGAACTGCGTTGTAGCCGTCTGTTTCAACGGTTTTAACCTGAGTCACAGTTACAGGGCCGGCTTGAACGAGCGTGATTGGTGTAACAACGCCGTCTTCACCGATGATTTGGGTCATACCAATTTTGGTACCGAGAAGTGTTTTCATTTCACTTATGCTCCCAATTAATTTAATATTAGTTAAACTTTCCACGATTAAAGCTTGGCGTTCGCGCGGTTTCGAAAGCGGGTTTTCCCTGTTACGACCCTCGCATGGCCAAGTTTTATATTTACGTAAATAAAGTTCACCAATTATTCTAACACAAATATCTTTAAAAATCAAGAGTTTTAATCAAAAAAACTATCTCGAAAATCGCATTAAAACTGAAAATGTAGTTTTAAATTTTTTAGTTTTCGGAATTCTCTCATTTTTAGCTAAAATTACACTATGTGTTTCTTCCGCCAGCTTTTTTGCAATTGCAAGCCCTAAACCATAGCCTTCTGTGTGATTATTACAACTTCGAACTTTATCACATCTATAAAATCGATCAAAAAACTTATTTAACTCATCTTGCGGAATTTCATTCGAAAAATTCGAGACAGATAAAACAGCTTGTCGATTTTGCCTAAAAATCTTCACTTCAATCGGCTCTTTCGAAATATTATATTTCAGCGCATTATCAATTAGAATCATAGCAATTTCATCAATTGCCGTTTCGTTATTTTGAACAATGAATTCTTTGCCATCTTCGAACTTAATTTTCTTTTCTGCATCTGGAAATTTTGAAATTCTAGCCTTAATAATTTCGTTCAAATTCACAGCTGAAAGTGGAATTTCTTCATTAATTTTTGAAAGACTGAGCAGCATTTTCACCATCGCGGTTAAGCTTTTTGCTTCTTCTAAATTGCTCTCCAGAACTTCACGAAGTTCATCTTTTGAAGCTGTTTTGTCTTTTAGGATTATTTCAGTTTCAAGCTGGATCGCCGCAAGCGGTGTTCGAATTTCGTGGCTTGCATTCGAAACAAATTCAGACTGTAATTTGTGAGCTTTTTCAAGAGGTTCTAAAGCACGGCGTGCCAGCCAAAAACTACCAATACCGCCAGCCAATAAAATTAAAAAATCTAAAATTAGAATTGATTCGGTAATCTGTTCGCTAGCTCGTTTGTTCCTTGCCGTAATGATTTTTTCGCGAAGCTCATCTGTTCCATAGCTATTTTTGTCTTTCGAAAAGCTTGTTTCAATGAGTGGTGTGGAAATTTCCATAGTATTAGTGTTGATCGAATAAAAAATTACAATATTAAAAATTCCAACAATCGCTAGCAAAATCAAGAAATACAGCATCGAAAGGCTAAAATGAGCACTTTTAAAAATATCGCCACCGAATTTAAATAATTTTCGCTCTTTACCGTTCATCAATTTTATATCCTATTCCTCGCACAGTTTTAATTAGTTTTTTCTCAAAAGGCTTATCAACTTTTTCGCGCAAATAACTTATATAAACTTCAATATTATTTGGCAAAATATCTGCATCATAATCCCAAACATGCGCAATAATTTGCTCTTTCGAAACTGGGCGGCCAGTATTTCGCACTAGATATTCAAGCAGCGAAAACTCTTTATTTGTAAGTTCGATTTTTTGATTATTTCGAAAAACTTCGTGTGCGTTTAAATCTAATGATAAATCTGCGATTTTTAAAATAGTTTCAGCTTGGGTTTGCGGCCTTCGAAGCAACGCTCGAACGCGCGCTAAAAGCTCATCTAAAGCGAAAGGTTTCGTTAAATAATCATCTGCACCGCTGTCTAAACCCTCGGTTTTATCTTGAATTTTGCCTAATGCCGTTAAAAGTAAAATTGGTACTTTTTTACCTTCTTCGCGGAGCTTTTTAGTTAAGCTCAAACCATCATAATCACCTGGAATCATTCGATCAAGAATCAATAAATCATAATCAATCATCCCTGCCATCGCGTAAGCATCAGTCCCATCGTGCGAAATATTCACTGCATATTTTTCATTTTTCAAAGCTTGCCCGAGTGCTCGAGCAATTTTTCGTTCATCTTCAACAATCAAAATTCTCATATTTTTATTTTATCACGCTTTACTTAAAAAATCCTGAAAATTTATTTTTTCGAAAAAAGAAAAGCCCCGAAATGGGGCTTGAAATGAGAAATTATTTTGTGATAAATCTACGACGAGTTTTCTTTTGGCTTAACTCTATATGCCTTCTAAGATTAACCTCAAAAAGCCCAACATAATAGCCGAAAGGGCTTGACGGATCGACTTCGTAAGAGGAGATATTAGACTCAACTATAAAAATAGTCCCAATTCTGCTCTCATCTATTCCACTAAAAGTTATATCTCCCCGTAGAAAGTTATATTCCATTGAATATTCTTCACCATAAAAAGATACTGTATGCCCTCCGTTGTGGATATTATCAACTTCATCATCGAAAGACTCTTCAAATATCTTTCTTAAAGCATCCTTGCTAAATCTCATAAGGTTCTACCCCCCCCCAAAAAAAAAAATTTTTTTGATTTTGAAAATCTTTTAGATTATACCACTTTTTATAATAAAAGTCAAGAGCCGCCTTTTTTTCGAACAGCTCTTGTTAGTTTTTTAAGCTAATTTAAGCAATTTTCTTTTTCGAAAAAATACTTTTGAGATTTACTTTTGAACCATAAGAAATTGTTCCAAAGCGGAAGATTCGCACAGCGAGCCACACGGCAAAAATTGCAAAAATGACAAGAAGCGAGATTCCAATAAGAGCTTCTGCCAAGCTCAAAGTCCCCAATGTGTTTCGAAGAAGCAGGGAAATTGGTGAAGTTAGCGGGAAGTAGCTCAAGAAAACAGTTAAGGCGCTCGGCTCGCTTGAAAGGAATGAAGGAAGCACAAAAAGTGGCATCATTAGTGGCATAATAATTGCTGCAAAATAATTTGAAGCCTCTTGTGCGGTCGGCATTGCCGAACCCAGCGCAACGATAAATCCTGTTGTCATCATAAATCCAGCAACTAAAATTACAGCAGAAATTGCAATTGTACCAAAATCCCATTTAATAGCCGAGATAATTGGCATTAAATCTGGTAAATTTAAATCTTTTGCAAGCGTTCCAATACTTGAAATTATTATAAGTCCAATGACAATTGGTAGAATTATTGTTAAAATTTGAACGAGCCCCAAAACCATAATTGAAATAATTTTACCTAAAATTAAAGTTTTAGCTGAAATACTGGTTAAAATCATCTCTGTAACACGGTTTTCTTTTTCTTCAGTTGTGCTTGTAAGCATTCGGTTTGAAAGAAAAACGGTAATAAAGTAGAATATCGCTAAGAAAATTCCCGGCACAATCATTTCTGGGAATTGGTTATACTTTTCACCATTTTTGAAAAATGTTTGCTCAGTTTTATAAGTTTCATTGATCAACGCTAACTGATTTTTATTCGTAGCTTGAACGCCAGAATTCTTCAAAATAGTTTTTAAAACCGCTGAATATTTGCCGTTTTCATTGATATTAGTATTTTTTCCATAAATTTCAATCTTTTCACCGGTTAAATCTTTTGGTATAAAATAAAATGCACTAAGTTTTCCATTTTTTACGGCTTCGATTGCCTTTTGCTTATCATTCGAAAAACTGCCTTTTAATTGTAAAACAAGCTCCTTAGAGATTAAGCCGCTTTCATCTTGAACCTGGAACGAAAAACTCTCTTTTGCTAATTTTTCTTGATTCTCCTTCGCTTGTGAGCCTGAAATTGCGCCAAACATAAACATTACGCCATAAATTACAGGAATTGCAAAAATCGCAATCCAAAAAGTTGGCTTTTTCAATGCACGGAAGATTTCGAACCTTAAAACTGTTCCTAGATTATACATTTTTTACCTCATTTTCCACTTCATTTTCTTCGCCATAAATATTCAAGAAAATCTCATTTAAAGTTGATTTTTGAACCTTAAAGTTTATAATTTGCAGATTTTTTGAAACTAATTCTTTCAGAATTTCTTGTGAATCGGCTTTTAATGAGAGTTCGGCATAGTTTGCTTCTTTTTTTATAATCTCAAATTTATCGCTCTTTGGCAGCTCACCAACAAATTCAAGAATAATTCGCTGTTTACCAAATTTATTTCGAATTTCATCAACCGTGCCGTAAGCTTCCATTTTACCATTTTTTAAAAGCAATGCACGGTTACAAATTTTCTCAACTTCTTCCATTTGGTGAGTTACCATCATAATTGTGGCGCCACGAGCATTTTCTTCCTCGATAATATCCATAAGAAGCTGGCGATTAACAGGATCGAAACCTTTTGTTGGCTCATCCAAGATAAGTAGTTCAGGTTTACCCATAATAGTAATTCCTAACTGGATTTTTTGCTGTTGGCCACCAGAAAGTTTATCAATATTTAAGTTTGCCTTATCTTCTAGTCCAACACGTTTCAAATATTTTTTAGAGAACTCTTGAGCTTCTTTTTTTGAAAGACCTTTAAGTCGCCCAAAATATTGCATCACATCAATAACTTTTTCTTTTTTATAAAGACCGCGCTCCTCTGGTAAATATCCAATCGCACCAACTTTTTCGGGCGAAAATTCTTCACCATTAATTAAAAGTTCACCCGAATCTGCCTGATAAATTCCCAGCAAAGCTCGAATTGTTGTTGTTTTTCCACTTCCGTTTGATCCTAAAAAACCAAAAATTTCGCCCTTTTTAACATTAAAACTTAGCCCGCGAATAATTTCTTTATTACCAAACGACAGCTTAAAGTTCTTTATTAAAATTATATCTTTATCTGTCATATATATAGTTTAGCACAAAAATCAAAAAAAAAAAAAAACAGTTTTAAGTATTTTTATCTAAAACTAAAACAGCTCGTTTTGAGCTGTTTTAAATACTTCAAGAAGAATTATTTTTCTTCTTTTGCAGATTTCTTCAAAGGTGTTGCAACTTTTTCGAATTTTCCGCCAGCCTTTTCGATAGCTTCAATGGCAGATTTCGAAGCAGCTTGAACTTTTAAAGTAACTTTTTCGTTCAATTCACCTCGTGAGATAACCTTAACTTTATGGAAAGGTGTTGAAATATAGCCTTCTTCAAAAAGTCGGAAGTTATCAACTTCACCAGCTAAATCGTTCAAGTGGTCAAGATATACAACTTGAGCTGGTTTTCGTAAAGACTTGAATCCACGAGCTTTTGGAGTTGCCTGAACAAGTGGATTTTGACCACCTTGGAAAGTTGCACGAAGTTTCTTTCCTGTTCGAGCTCCTTGACCTTTAGTACCACGACCAGCAGTTTTACCACGACCGGCTGAAATACCGCGACCAACACGAATTTTATCTTTATTTGCAGAAACTTGGAGTTCATTGTATTTCATTACTTAGTCTCCTTTTTAGCTTTTGGTGCATTTAACCACTGTTCTTTAGGAACAAGGCTCTTCAAAGCATCTATAGTTGCGTAAGCAATATTAACTTTATTTGTTGAACCAAGTGATTTCGAAAGCATATTTCGAATTCCTGTTACACCAATAATTTGTCGAACAACACCACCAGCGATAATACCAGTACCAGGAGCTGCAGGCTTCAAAAGAACGTGAGCGCCAGTTACTTTTTTCTCAGCTTCATGCGGAATTGTGTCGCTCTCAAGCGCGATTTCAATCATGTTTTTCTTTGCAACATTTGTTGCTTTAGCGATAGCTGCAGTCACATCTTGACCTTTAGCTACACCAACACCAACTTTGTTTTTGCGGTCACCCACAACAACAAGAGCTTTAAAGCGGAAGCGTCGTCCACCTTTAACAACACGGGAAACGCGGTCAATGTTAATCACTAATTCTTCGAATTGTTTTTCTTCGCGTTCTTGGCGTCGATTATTATTTCGGCGGTCATTTTTTCGACCATTTCGACCATTGTTTCGGTCGTTATTTCGGCGTGGAGCCTGAGTTTTTTGAGCTTCAGCCATATTTAGAACTCCAATCCTTCCTTACGAGCAGCATCTGCCAAAGCGTGCAAACGACCTGCATATTGGCGACCATTTCGGTCAAATACTACTGTATTAATTTTAGCTTTTTTAGCTTTTTTAGCGATTTCTGCACCAATTTTAGCAGCAAGTTCAGTTTTTGTTCCTTTAACTTTTGAACCAACAGTTGTTGCTGAAACAAGAGTTTTTTGTGCAACATCGTCAATAATTTGAGCTGAAACATGCAAATTACTAATAGTTACAGTTAATCGTGGGCGTTCAGCAGTTCCAGAAATTTTTGCTCGAACACGACCTTTTCGCAAAGCTAAGTTTTGCTTCTTAAGTGTTAATGCTTTAGACATTATTTACCTGCCTTTCCTGCTTTTCGCAAGATAACTTCATCAACATATTTGATACCTT
Source organism: uncultured Saccharimonas sp. (SeqCode) (assembly GCA_963526625.1). Classification (GTDB taxonomy): domain Bacteria; phylum Patescibacteriota; class Saccharimonadia; order Saccharimonadales; family Saccharimonadaceae; genus Nanogingivalis. The sequence continues at coordinate 10,683 of CAURNF010000001.1, read as the reverse complement.
TACCTTTATATGGTTCAGGTTTCTTCAATGCGCGGATTTCAGCCGCAGCTTGACCAACAGCTTGTTTGTCAATTCCAGCAACCGTAATAACCATTTTATCGTTAGAAAGAGCGATTCCTTCTTTTGCTTTATAGATTACAGGGTGTGAGAATCCAAGTTGCATTTCAAGCTCTTGCGGATTGTTAGTTTGTACACGGAAACCAACTCCGTTAACTTCTAATTTCTTTTCGAAGCCTTTTGTGACGCCGACTACAGCGTTATTCAAAAGAGCTCGTTGCAAGCCGTGTTGCGCTCGCGCTACTCGTTCGTCATTTTTTCGAATAACCTTCAAAGTTGTGCCGTCAAGTTCGACAGTTACATCTGACAAATGAGGCACAGTTAGTTCGCCTTTAGCGCCTTTAACTGAAATCTCGTTCTCGTCAATCGTGATTGTCACACCAGCCGGAACCTCAATAGGTAGTTTTCCGATTCGACTCATTGAACTTTTCCTTTCATTTAAAGAGTGTTTGTTTGCTTCGTGCTGGTCATCTCTTTCGAAATGAGGCGCAAAATCTCCCAAATTTCACTCGCATTTAATATTAACCTTGTAATTTTATCATAATTATTCTTATTTTTCAAGCTTTTTTAGATTTTTTGTTTAAAATATATTTCAAAATAAGCTTTTCATAAAATTTATATTGGTTTAAATAATAAAATAATAGTTATACTTTAAGCTTTAAGATTCGTATAAAAGTTTTAAAAATTGATTCTTTTGAACGGTCTTCTTTCTCAATTTCGTTAATCATTTCAAGCTCATCAGAAATTATTCCATCAATTGGCTCCTGTAGATATTTTGAAATTTCACTTCTAGTATTTAATGTCCAAACAAAAATTTTTCGGTGCTTTTTATGAGCTTTTAAAGCCAAATGTCGCCGATACGAGAAATCTTCAATTACATAAAAATCAATTTCAGAATCATCAAAATCCCCAAATTGCAAAGGAATCACAAAACCAGTTTCAATTTCTGGTGCAATTTTTTCAATTTTTCGCATTAAATTCAAATCAAGCGACATCGTTTTAAATTTTTGCTCCACGCCAAGTTTTCGAAATTTATTCACGAATATTTCAGCAAAATTTTCTGGTTCATCACCACTAGGCTTTAATTCAACCAAAAGCTTAATTTTCAATTTTTCTGCTTGTTTTACATATTCCTCAAAAGTCGGAATTCTACTTTCGAAACCATTTTCAGAAATAGTTAATTTTCTAATTTCATTCAAATTCAAATCTCGAACGCGTGCATCTCGACCTGTTAATCGACGCAAATTGTAGTCATGAACAACCACAAAATGATTATCTCGCGTTAGCTGAATGTCCATTTCGGCATAATCTGCGCCTTTTTTCTTGGCCGATTCAAGCGCCTCAAGCGAATTTTCAACCCCACCGCGAACATCACCACGGTGCGCAATTTTAAAAATTTTTGTATCAATCTTACTGTAATAAATCTGGATTCCGTTAATAGCTGTTGAGCCAACCAAAAATAAAATCATCAAAAGCATAAGAATACTTGATCGTTTTCTTTTTTCTTTTTTGCTTTCAATAGTTTTCGATTTTTGAGGTTCAATGTTATCTAGCAAAATAATTACAATTGAAATTTTCGTAAAAACCGAAAAAGCAAAAAACACCACATCAAACATTGTTTGAAGAATTGTCTTCGAAAGTAAAAATCCCATAAAAGGTTTAAAAATTCCCAAAATCCCAGCAACAATAAGCATAAGCAGCAATCCTGCAAACATAAAGATAATTTCGAAAATGCCAATTGGAATTAAAATTTGTGGCATCTTCTTTTTAGTGGCCTTCCAGCTTTCTTTAATACTTTTCGAAAGCGGCTCATCTTTTAAAATTGTGCGTGGTAAAGTAAAAATTAAGCGATAATTTATATAAAAAATCGTGAAAATTAAAATAAAATACAGCAAAGTTCCTGTTAGTGTTTTAGAAATTTCACCCGTAATAAATGCAGGAATTCGAAGTCGTTCAGTAATTGTGCTCGAAAGCCCAAGATTTTCAAGAGGCACCATCGAAATAAAATAAATTATAAAAAAGAAGACTTGAAAACCTATTAAACCTTTTAATTTCATGAAAGATTTTGCTAAAGTAGTTTTTATCGAAAAAGCTGAGCCTTCTCTTCTGGAATTGATGAAATTGATTAGAATAAAAAACTCCGCAAAGGTTAAAAATGCAACTAACAAAATATAAATTACACATAAAAACAAGCTCAACGGATTTGAAAAAATCAAATAAAAATTATCTTTGGTTATATTTTCTTGGTTCGAAAACAATAAAATTAGTTTAAAAACCCAAAAAAGTAAATTCACCCCAATCACCGACATCGCAAAATGCAAAACTGAAGCACCAATCAAAAGTCCATATTTATTTTTATAGAAAAAATCCCAAGATTGTTTGAAGTTTTTTAGTAGTCTCATAATATTTATTTTCAAATTTTACCATATTTTATGATAAAAATAAAGCTTATTCTTGCCTCTCGATTCTAAAAATGTTACAATATTATCCTATTCAGTCCATATTGGAGGTACTTTTATGTTTAAATTATTTAAGACTAATAATATCGAAGCTCTATATAATTCTAGGAGCGACGAGCTCAAAAATAAAATCGTAGAACAAATCATGAGTTTGCAAATTCTCACGCGCGGGTCATATTCGCCAGAAGAATTTCATAGCAAGAAAGAGTGGTTTTTCATTCGAAAAAACGACGAAGTAACCACGGCGGTTGGGCTTAAATTTTTTAAAGAAATACAAGCTAATAAAAAAGCCCTAAATGTTTACGCAATATCTGATTTTGTGAATACTACCACTACTATACCTAAAGCTAACAGCAATGAATTAACTGAGTTATTTTTAGAAGTTGTTAAATACGCTAAAAATAATTCGAAAATTGATTATTTAGTTTGTGCGATTCCACAAAAAATAAACGCTAGGCCACTCGCAAGGGCTGGCTTCAACGCTAAACTTTTCAAAAATAGCTATTTTCATTCTTCGGGTATTATAAATAAATTGTCGAATTATATTATTCTCAATTCAGAAGAAAAACTTTCTAAAAGTGAAATCCTTGCCAAAATTCGCTCAGAGGAGCAATCTCGCAAAACACTTTTTCAAAAAGGACAAATGCCAAAATCTTTAATTCGAGAACTTCGAATTATCAGTGAAAATAGAAAATTTATTGAAAAAAGTAAAGAGCCATATGCATACTACTATGGTCTAATAGCTGGTATTAATGTCAAAAAATAATTTTTGTATCCCTCATTTTGAGGGTTTTTTCTTGTTTAAAAAACTGATATAATATAAACCATGAAACACATTCAAACAATCATTTTTCGAAACTTTATTTCCCCAATTTCAATTGCAATTTTTATCCTTGCGGGCGGGCTTTTGCTTGTTGGCGAAGTTCGTGATGCATGGTTCATTTCTTTTGTAATTCTAGTAAATTCCTTTATTGGAACGATTCAGGAGGTTCGTGCATATTTGACCCTTCGAAAAATTGAATTAATGAGTGCGCCCAGAGCAATGGTTTTTCGTGATGGAAAGCTTGAAGAAATTTTATTTACCGAGCTTCAAAATGGCGACAAGATTTTTCTAAAAACTGGCGACGAAATCCCCGCAGATGCAAAAATCACAAAATCGAACTCTTTTGAAGTTAACGAATCAATCCTAACAGGAGAAAGTGATGCTATTTCGAAAAATGTTGGTGATAAAATCCTTTCAAGTTCAATCGTAGTTTCCGGTGAAGCTGAAGCTGAGGTTTTAGCTGTTGGTGAAAATACTGAAGCCGGTCAAATGGCGGCAAAACTCAAAAACTACAAACCAAAACTCACACCAATTCAACAAAAGATTTCAAAATTAATTTCAAGATTAAGCTGGTTTGCGCTCGCTCTAGCTGTAATAATTTGTGTGGTTTATTTCTTTATTTTTAAAGAAGATCCAACTACGATTTTAAAAACCATAACTTCCGCTGCGGTTGTTGTCGTTCCGGAAGGTCTGTTGCTTGCGAGCTCACTATTCTTCGCTTACGGTTCGTTGAAGCTACTTCAAGCTAAAGTTTTGCCGCAAAAAATTTCTGCAATCGAAGATATGGCTTTGCTCGAAGTTCTTGCAACAGATAAAACTGGAACATTAACCTCCCCTGAAATTGAATTTAATTCTTGCGAAGTTGTTAATAAAGACTTTTCGAAAGAAGAAATTGCGCAAATTCTAAATACTTTAAACTCAGAATCCGCTGAAAAAAATGCCACAGCTCAAGCTATTTTAAATGAATTTAAAGATAGTAAAAATCTTAAAATTACAGATTACATGGCTTTTTCAAGTTCACGAAAGCTGTCTGGAATGACTTTTCTTAACAACGACAAAGAAGAATCTATCGTTTTCGGTGCTCCTGAATTTATTCTAAAAAATCTCTCAAAAGATAGTAAATCTGAAAGCATTTCGAAAAAAATTGATAATTTAGCATCTCAAGGTTTACGAGTTTTACTTCTAGCAAAATTTCAAAAATCTGGTAAAATTTCAAAACTTCTCGAAAACGAAAAACTTGAACCAATTGCAATAATTACACTTAAAAATACCCTGAGACCAAATGTTCAAGAAACTGTTAGCTTTTTGCAAAATCGTGGCGTTTCAATTCGTGTAATTTCCGGAGATAATCCGCGAACTGTGAGTTTTATTGCCCTTGAAGCTGGAATTAAAAATGCTGAAAAATACATAACTGGTGCAGAACTTGCTAATCTTTCGAAAAAAGATTTCGAAAAGGCTGTTCTTGAAAATACAATTTTTGCACGAGTCTTACCTGAACAAAAAGAGAAAATTATTGGTGTTTTTCAGAAAAACAAACTATATACAGGAATGATCGGCGATGGTGTAAATGACGCTCTTGCGATTAAAAAATCAGATTTGGGTATTTCTATGTTTGATGGCGCTCCTGCAACTCGCCGTGTGGCAGATTTAGTTTTAATGGATAATTCTTTCACTTCTCTACCAAGTGGTGTGAAGGTTGGGAATAGAATTATGCTTTCGATTGAAATGATCGCGATTTTGTTCTTCCATAAAATTATTCTTGGCGTAACAATTCTTTTCGCGACAATGCTTGCCGGCGTTAATTACCCATTCCTACCACGTCATATTACTTATATGAACTTTATTTTAGTAACAATGCCAACAGTTTTGACCACACTTTTTCCACCAATACCTAAAGCTAAAATTAGCCCTAAGAACTTCTGGCGGGACACACTTTATTCAATTGCACCAGTAGCAATTTTAAGCGGTTTAGCAATTTCATTTATTTATATTAGTTTATATTTTAAAGTTGACGGCAGTCTCGCAAGCAAGCACATAATGCATGGAATCTTGGCAACCGTCGTAATTGTGACTGCCTGGTTCGGCGTTTTTGCAACAATCTTGAGCGAAATATTCCTTGGTTCAAAGCCTTCAAAAAACAACAAAATTCGTAGAACAATATATATCATTGGAACTTTAATTTTCACTGGTGTAATTTTTAGCGCCCCAATCTTACGTGAATTTTTTGAATTCAACTTGCCAAACATTAGTCAATTCTGGTTTATTTGCTCAGTGATTATTCTTGTTTCAGTTATCCAGTTATTTATTGCTTCAAGCAGATCTAAAAATAAATAGTCTCTCGGGAGGCTATTTTATTATTTCAAAAAGCCAGGTATCTCTAGCTCTGATCCTTTGAGTGCTTATCTTTAGAAAGTAAAAAATAAAATCAGGTTATTAAGCCTGATTTTACATTGCAATTTTTTTGGTTGAAATTGATTCATTAGAGATTCGATTTTGTTTTACCGCTCTTCTATTATCTTTTAATGACTCCAATTTATCTTTAATTTCTTTTGCTTTTTCTATATTTTCAACTTTAAGATAGAGCGAACCGAGAGTTCGTAAAGTTTGAGGTCTTTCATCAAGCTCTATAGCTTTTTCTAGCGCTGAAATCGCCAATTTATCTTTACCCATTTTTTCGAGAGCTCGGGCGTAAGCAATATATCGAGTCGGCACAGAATCTTCAATTTCTAGAGCTTGCTCAAATGCTAGGGCAGCTTTTTGATAATTCTCGGTTTCAAGATAGATTAAGCCAACATTATGAAGACTCGATGCACTGCTTTCTAAGCTTTGAGCAATTTCGAAACATTCAATAGCATCATCAAACTTTTTTTGGCCCGCATATATTATCCCTAAACGGTTATACGCCGTAGCATTTCGTTCATCAAATCGCAAAATTGTTAATAAAACTTTCTCTGCTCGCAAATATTTTTTATCAATAATTGCTTCTTGTGCTACACGCCACAACTTATCAATTTTATTTGCAAAATTATCTGGCAGGGCGTTTTTTGTTAATTTTTCAGGATTTTTTAGAAAAACATAAGCACTAAGAACAATAATTAAAATCAAAACTAACATACCAATATATTATAGCATAGAAATCAGCATTTTGGCAAATTTTAGCCAATAATTAAATCAAGCAGAGCCAACTTGATATTTCCATTTTTAGAGATTCTATCGTAAGCTATAAGTATTTTTTTTGCCGTTATTGCTCCTTTTTTTGGATTTTGAGCGAAAGTTTGGTCAACCATTTTAAGCAAAATTTCTAAAAACTTTAGAATATCATTTCTTTCCGGTTTTAAATCTTTCACGATTAATATTTTTTCAAATTTCGAACCCAAAAACCACCCTTTTGCAAATTCGGCAATTTCCATCTGTTCATTGAAATATTTTTTACTATTCGAAAGTTTATCAATTTCACCAGGCAAACCGTTCGCTATAAATAGAATTTTTTTCTTATCGTCTTCACTCAATTTTGATTTTTGAAGCATCTTAATCGAATCAATCTCCGATATTGGTGGAATTCGTAAAATCTGCGCTCGTGAAAGTATAGTTTTTTCGAAGGCGTTCTTGTTTTCAGTCAAAAGTACAAAAGAAGTATTCTTATTTGGCTCTTCAAAAAGCTTCAAAAATTTATTTTGCGCAGACTCATTCATCTTTTCAGCATTCATCAATACAAAGCAACGCTTTTTTACACTTTTAACATTTGCTTTTTGTTGCAAAAATTCAATATCCTCAACATTGATAATTTCAGTTTTTTGTGCACCGTGAATTGTTGGTCTGAATTCAATTATTTGAATATCTTTCAAAAATTTTAACTTTTTTAGAGCAAATTCAAAACCGAACCCACGAGGGATCTCCACGATCGTTGCGTGAGAATTTAAAATTATATTTTCAAAGAAATCTTTCATTTTTATAACTCAAAATTTTCAGGAGTTTCTGCTTCGAAAATCATTCTTTGCGATTCTTTCTCACCTTTTTTTGGTGGAATTGTAATCTCTAAACTTTGCGCATGCAAAAACATCCTATCTTCACTTTCAGATTTCGAAATATTTTTATCATAAACTCTATCGCCTAAAATTGGATGGTTTAGATAGCTTAAATGAACACGCAATTGATGTGTTCGACCAGTTTTTGGCATAAGTTTTACTAACGAAAAATTTTCATTTTCCTTAAGAACTTCATATTTAGTTTGGGCCGACTTTCCTTTTGCATGAATCATGAAAGTGCTCGGAGTTGAGCCGTTTCTCGCGATAGGTAGATCAATCAAAGCTTTTTTTGGATTCAAAACACCTTTAACAATTGCCACATAGTTTTTTTTCGCTGTCCGTTCTGAAAATTGCTTTTGCAGCTTTTTAGCAGTTTTATCATTTTTTGCGCCAATTATTACACCAGAAGTTTCACGGTCAAGTCTATGAACGATCCCAACACGATTCGTCCCTTTACTAAATTTTGCGCCACAACTTTCAAAAAAATCTGCAACAGTAAATTCATCATTTAAAGCACCCTTGCTATGCGTTAAAATTCCACGAGGCTTATTTATCACGATAACATTTTCATCTTCGAAAAGTATTGGAAAGTTAATTTTTTCAGCAGTTTTTTCTGGAATTTCGAGCTCAATTTTATCGCCTTTTTCAATTGCATCTTTTGGTTTTTTCGCGATTTTTCCATTCACTTTTACAAAGCCATTTTTAATATATTTTTGAATCGTTGCCCGCGAAAATTCTGGGTAATTTTCAGCCAAATAAACATCAAGCCTTGTTTTTGAAGCAATATTTCGAAAGAGATAAATATCTTTACCTTCAAATGGTAAAGCAAAACTCATCATTAAATCGAGCGGATTTTTAATTAATTCACCTTCAATATCACCAAAATGCTTTCGAAGAAGGTTTTGAATATAGAATTCATCATCTTCCGCCATTCCATCAACTACAGCAAAAAACTTATGTTTGTTAAATTTAAAAGTGAAAATTTCTGAAAATTCATCGGCGGTAATCTTTTTTAGCTCCTCAATATTTCGCGGAACATTTTCTTCGCCTGCAATTTGAAACTTTCGCAAAATTTTTAAAATATCACCAGAATTAAACTTTGCCATTTTTATCTCCAAAGTAATCAATCTTCATTGCCTGTTTAACTTCTTTAAGGGTTTGTGCTGCAATTTTTTCAGCCTTCAAGCTTCCTTTTTTAAGAATTTCATAAATTATCTCAGGATTTTTTTCTAGTTCAGCTCGTTTTTCACGAATAGGCTTCAAAACTTTATCCATCTCTTCGATCAAGTATTTTTTAACCGCAACATCGCCCAAGCCACCTTTTTGGTAGTGAGCTTTCATTTCAGCAACTTTCTCTTTATCTTCAGCAAAAACATCAAGATACGCAAAAACTACGTTTCCTTCAATCTTTCCAGGGTCTTCAACCCGAATATGTTCAGGGTCGGTATACATTTTCATCACCTTTGCACGCATTTCTTCAAAAGAATCCGCCAAATAGATACCGTTATTTAAGCTTTTGCTCATTTTAGCTTCCATTCCGTTAATTCCCGGCAAACGTCGTTCAATGCCTTCTTTCGAAAGAATAACCTCCGGTTCAACAAGCGTATCTGTTTCGTATGTTTGATTGAACGATCGAGAAATTTCACGAGTTAGTTCAATCATTGGCATCTGGTCTTCACCAACTGGTACATGAGTTGCTTTAAAGGCCGTAATATCTGCCGCCTGTGAAATTGGGTAAAATACAAAACCACTCGGCACACCTTCACCGAAGTTTTTTTGCTTGATTTCAGTTTTAACGGTTGGATTCCGCTCAAGGCGAGAAATCGAAACTAAATTCGCATAATACATCGCAAGTTCTGGTAGCTGCGGAATTTGACTTTGCACAAAAATTGTAGTTTTCGAAGGGTCAATTCCTGCCGCTAAATAATCTAGAGCAACTTGCAAAACATTATTTCGAACTTTTTCAGGATTTTTTGCATTATCAGTTAAAGCTTGCGTGTCGGCAATCATAATAAAAGTTTCATATTCGCCCGAGTTCTGCAATTCTACACGTTTTTTTAGTGAGCCAACATAATGGCCAATATGCAATTTCCCAGTTGGTCGGTCGCCCGTTAAAATAACTTTTTTACTCATATTTCTCCTTTAAAATTTTATCAATACCTTTCGAAATCTGCTCAATCATTGACCTCGTCGGGTCATGAGCACTCAAAACTCTTGAAGTTGTGATATTTTTATTAATCCTACCAAGTTTTCGAATATTTCGCCCAATCACAACGGGGTCAAAGACTCCATAAATAATTTTAGTTGGCGTTTTGGTTTTTGAAAGTACCGCAAAAGTATCTTGTTCAATTATTGCTTCTTTTAAAGCTCTTCGAATCGGCCTAAACTGCTCTTGAGATTCAAATTTAGCAACATCAACCGCACCAGTATCAATAACCGCATTTATAAATTTAATTGAATTTTCTGGTTTCGTAACAATCCTTTTATAGCTTTGTTTTAATATAAATTCTTGGATCGAGCCGCGCGCTTCTTCTGACGAATAAATTGGTGGCGAAAGTAGAAAAATTCCATCTACTACGTTCGAATACTTTTTTGAAAATTCTGCCGCTACCAAAGATCCCATTGAATGTCCAACTAAGAAAAGTGGTTTTTTATACTTTTTCATCAAAAAAGCCATTCTTCGAACCGCCCTTGCCTGAATTGAAAGTTGTTGAACACCTGCCCATTTTGGTTTTGGCGATTCTCCGTGTCCAATTAGATCAACCGCATAAATATCAAAATCACCTTGAATCTCGCTTTCGGCTTTTTGCCACATTCCAGCATCACTCGCAATTCCGTGAATAAAAATCACCACAGCTTTTGGGTTTTGAGACTTTCGCATTTTTGTAATATTTAATTTATATGGAATGCGTAAAGTTTTATGCAAAAATGAATCTAACATTAAAAATAGTATACCATAAAATACACAAAAAATAAAGCTAAGCTATTTTAATAAATGCTAAATTTAACCCTACATATATAAATATTACAATAATTTAAAAACCCCTCAAATGAGGGGGCTTATTTTAGTTGATAGACTGTGAGTTTATTTATTGTTTCTTGCGAAGCGTGAACCATGCTAAACCAGCTGTTAGCAACCCTAGCAAGATTATGCCGGATGAACTTTCCTCACCTGTTTCTGGCAATTGCTTAACAGGCGTTGGAGTTGGATTAGGTTTTTCCTTATCTTTGTCCTTGCCTTGGTCTTCACCTGGGTTTGGAGTTGGCGTTGGAGTTGGATTAGGTTTTTCCTTATCTTTGTCCTTGCCTTGGTCTTCAC